>JBCQWG010000001.1:0-145631 GCA_047172325.1 Rikenellaceae bacterium
GAATACCTCCGCCTTATCGAGAACACAATGGTCATAGAGGCGATGAGGATTGCAGGGGTAGAAAGCCTACCTATATATAATGCTGTACAAAGCATCCTGCAAGATGGCCGTGTTCAAGTTCACACGAAACCTCTATGCAAGCGTTATTCATACAATCAAAATAGGTAGGTATGAATAACAGAGAGATAATGATGAAGCTCTCTAATAAATTAGAGAGTGGCTACTCCCAGTCGGAGATAAATGAAGTAGTAGATGCCTTTGTTGAGATCATCGCCCAAACTTTATGTCAAGGCGAAACGGTCAATATAACAGGTATTGGTAAGCTGAGTACAAAGCAGCAACCAGAAAGGCGATACTACAACGTCCATTCTGGGCAGATGGAGTCCAGACCCACAAAGAGGGTGGTAGTTTTCAAGCCAAGTGCGAAGCTACAAAACCGACTGCTGAATGATTGGCAGGCTCAGACTTCCTAAACGAATAACACCGAGATATTCTCCAAATTGAATGGAAAGTATCTCGGTGTTTTCGTTATGTAGTCTTTTATGATGTCTACATTTTCGCCACCAATCCTAGTAAACACGATTTGTAAAACTTGAGGCAAAAAAGCCCTGTTTTTACAGAAATATTGTCTACCTTTGCAGTCGTGGAAACGACCTTAAAATCAGGCTATATGTAGTCTCATATGTAGGATTCGAGCTTTTCACCAAAATAACAATATTGATAATAAGCTAGTTATAGCGAAACGACTCAATCCAATTCTAGAATTCAGCATAATTTTTATAACTTTGTTTAAAGAGTCTTTGAATTTGCGAAAGTCACCAATTATTCGTAATATTGCATTTGTTTGTTGTCTGTCAAGCTTGTTGGATGTTTTTTTTACCACTCTTTATAGACTCGTGACCATAAAGATGTAAAATATTCACAGCTCATCAGCTTATAACTGGCGATGTGCAGTATTAAACTTAAATGCTTTCTAACAGAAAGAAAGAGCTTTTTTAATTATACCAGTAAAATCTATTCCCAATTATGAATACTTTTAAGAAGAGATGCAATCAACTTTTGACAACGCTACGATGGCAGATTCCTATTCCCTATAAGCACTATTTGGGACGTAAAAATCCTAAAAAATTAGTAAAGAGAGGTTATAGACGACAATTTAAGAAGGAGATGGATTTTGATAATCCTAAGAACTTCAACGAGATTATTTGCATGTTGAAAATAAATGGTAATATTGATCTTTGGAGTAAACTTGCCGATAAATATTTAGTGCGCGAACATATCAAAGAGAGAGGTTTTGAGAGCAATTTGGTCAAGCTATACGGTGTTTGGGATAATGCTAAGGATATTGATTTTGACGCTCTGCCCGACAAGTTTATCCTCAAAACCAATAACGCAGCAGGTAAGGTAGTGATCGTTAATGATAAGAGCACCCTAGATATTCACGCTACACGCAAGCTTTTAAATCGTATGCTTAGAAAAGTCTACGGCATTAGTAGTGCCCAACTGCACTACCGTCTTATTGAGCCTAAGATAATAGCCGAGGAGCTGCTCGAAAATGACCCCGAAGTAGGTGCTATTTCGTCGTCATTGATCGACTATAAGTGGTTTTGTTTCAATGGCTATGTCTCTTATGTTTAGGTTATGACCAACCGAGGATCAAAGTCTGGTAAGGGCTCAGCTGTCTTTTCGCCAGAATGGGTAGAGCACCCCGAATTTATGAATGTCTCAAATAGACTCATAGACACCACAATCCCAAAACCTAAGCAACTTAAAGAGATGGTAGAGATGTGCCAAGCTCTCTCTAAGGGTCATCCATTTGTTCGTGTAGATCTCTATGAAACCAATGGTAAAGTCTACTTTGGCGAGCTAACCTTCACCCCCGGCGGAGGATTAAGTAAAACCCGATCAGATCTCTTCCTAGATCATCTAGGCGATATCTACTATCAGAACATTTGATATGAGAATATTTTTATATAGCCTGCTACTCGTAGTAACAACGGCTTTGGTTGGTTGTGATGAAACTATAAACAATGATATAGAGTGGGATGTTGCCCCACTGAATATAAACATGTATGTTCAAGATAATCAGGGTAATGACCTGCTATCCCCAAGCGCAGCTAATAATATTATAGATGATAATATTTATATCGAATATCAAGATTCAACCTACTATCTTAATGCTCAATTCGAGGAGGCATCAACAGAGATAACGTTTGATTCTAGTACACCGAACACAAGAGCTTACCGCGCTGTTCTAACAGGCATTACAATCGCCAAATATGGCAATGACTATGTGTTGGTCTTTGGTGAGTTTGATGGTGCAAAAGATTGGAACGACTCATTCGAAATCTATTGGGGCGATGGAACAAAAGATACAATCTCATTCGAAAGAGATTTTGAGTGGGACAAAGATGGGTCGCCAACGGTTGTTTCGTCGGCTTTGTACCTCAATAATATGAAAATGGATGAGTTGATTATTGTTAAATAATCAAATGCACTCTTGCAATATCTGCGAAGTTCTATAAGAAGAGTAATAAGTTGATGGTGATATAAAAACTATAAGATATGAAACTAAATAAAGTATATTTCAGTGCTGCGGGCACTACTAAGAGGGTTGTTGAGGCGATTGCTGAGGGTGTTGCTTCGGTTGTGGCTAATGTTGAGGCAGTGGATTTTCCGCTCATTAAGATGAATGTTGAGGCGACCACTATAGCTAAAGAGGATATGGCAATTTTTGCGATTCCTGTCTATGCTGGGCGTGTGCCTGCCATTGCTGCGGAGCAGATTCGTAAGTTCAAGAGCGAGGGGGCGAGGGCAATTCTAGTGGCTGTATATGGCAATCGTGAGTATGATGATGCCCTTTTGGAGCTGAGCGATATTGTTACCCAGTGCGGTTTTGTGCCCGTTGCAGCAGGCGCTTTTGTTGCTGAGCACTCTATATTCCCGAAGGTGGCTTTTCGACGTCCTGACGAGAGTGATGTGCAAAAGGCTAAGGAGTTTGGAGCTAAGGCGGCCCTTATTATGCCGACCTATGAACCTCTGCAAGTGCCGGGTAACAACCCATATAAAATTCCGAAAGGTGGCAATCCGCTCACCCCACGCACCAACAAAAGCAAATGCATCAAGGCGGTGAAAAAAGATAAAGATCTATGTGGAATCTGTGCCGCTGCCTGCCCAGTTGGAGCAATCGGCTCGCCCAAACCATCGACCGACAGCGACAAGTGTATCAAGTGCGCCCACTGCATTGCGGTGTGCCCTTACGATGCCCGTGAATGGGGCGGTATGCTCTACAAAATGGCTGAGAAGAAGTTTATAGGTGCTTACGCAGAACCTCGCAAAGAACCATCGTTATTTTATCTGTAAATAAATTATCGAGATGAAAAACATAGCAATTTTAATAGTCTGCCTCATTCTTTGTTGTGGATGCCAAACAAATAGGGATTTTGATTTGGAGCGCAAGATTAGCGAGTCACACCATCCAATAGAGTTAAAGGATATTGCTGATTTTAGTTGGGATACAATCTATGTTGTAAAACCATATGATAACCCCAACAGCCTTAATATCAAGGCTATTCCACGAGATTTGCAAAAAAATATTAACAAAGTAAGCCTCCACGACTCTTTCTGTCTATTGGTCTTTACTCAGTCGGGCGAAGTTGTGAAATATGTAGAGATTCCACGCTCTAAAATTGAGTTTTTTAGCTCCCCCGATATCCTTACGGTAGAGGATGAAATAAAGTAAAAAGAAAATTATCTACCTTGCAGAAAACCGATAAAACCAACTAATTATGAAGCCCCAATTAAATCTCAGAATATTTGGCTGTATCGTATTATCCCTAATAATGCTACCTATAACTCCTATTTGTGGGGCAGAACGCCCACGAAAGATTAAGGTAGAGAAGTTATCTAAGCCAACGGAGACTCTTGTTGAGTTAAGTAGAGAGGAGCTTTTGCGTAAGTTGATAATGGATAATGTAGATACGCTGCAATATATCGAGAGCTACAATCCAACTATCTTGGCTCATAGCAAGCTGCCTGAAAATATGGTGAATTTTGGCTATAATTCACTCTTTATGGGTATGTTCGAGGCGTATGCCTCTCATCGTCCATTTGCAATTTCACCAGATGTGATATGGCTCTTGATCTGTCAAGGTTTCTCCAACCACGTAGAGGCGAATAGCGAGGCTCTGAGGTGTGAATTTGTAGACTTTGACAAGCAGAAAGAGCTCGTGATAACAACAAACAAACTCCCGACAGAGGAGGATTGGAGCGGTTTTGTGGGCGACTTCTCGACATTAGTAGGCAAAAACACAAAGGGTAATATCGCCGAGCTACTTGAGTGCAACTTCTCTACCACCACCTCGGCAGAGCGAGTGGCATCGCAGGCTACAATTCTCAATTCGATGAAGAGCTATTTCCGCTACACAGTTATTCGAGCTGTATGCGGTATTCCCGAAATCCAGCTACACGGCACGGTGGAGGATTGGCAAGAGATTATCAGGCGCACAAAAGAGCTATCGAAGTATGACTTGGAGTGGTGGACAGCTGAGATTATCCCTCTATTGGAGGAGATCGCACGCTCCGCATCGGGCGATGTCGACAAGCTATTTTGGCGTTATATGTTTAAGTATCACACTAAAGAGCTCTATGGAAGTCCGAAATATGTCGATGGGTGGATCGTTAAGTTTTACCCCTATCTAAGAGGTGGTGAGCGAAGTAATCTTAGTGAGGTGTCGCTTGGCTCCCTCCCCGATGAGGTCGTGCGAGTGCCAATTAAATTTATTGATGAAGTTAGACAAATGACATTTGAGTTGGAACTCTGCGCAGGATTCTTTGGGTTGGAGCAGAACCGCAAAAAATTTATGTTGACACCTAAAATCGGATGGTATCTCTACGAGGTTGAGAGTGCCAATACCATCGAGATGCCCAAACATTATGACAATTTGGAGTTAGATCTTAACTCCTCTAGCTCATTCCCTCAATCGTTGTTTTTTATTGAGTCAATAGACCTATTGACTCTGCGTTCGAGATCTATATATTTGGAACAAACCAAAGAGGTTGAGGAGGTTAATGATAAGGATACAGATGAAAAGGTGGTAGTGAGTTATGGATCCATTGTCGGAAGGCCGCAAATACCACAGCGATTAGCTGATGTGAAGATCAAAAAGATAGTGATTATAGGCACAGTTCGGGCAGATAATTACAAGCAGCTATCGTCACAAGAAGTTTATGATTGGTTTGCCGAATATATGCCTGATTGCGAGGTAGAGGTGCGTGAGGAGTAGAGTCGGAAAGTTAGTTACATCGCTAAAAGCCAACGCAATACATAAAGAGTTAAAGGAGTGTTTATAAAAAATAACTTGAGAGATCATCTTTTATTTCATATATTTTTGGAAGTTAAAAGTCTCTTTGCCATCTGTCTCATATATGACATTGTCAACAACCCATCGACCTCTCTCGGTTATTAGGTTGTATTTCATCTGTATGTCTTCACCAAAGCGGAAAACATTGACCAAGATGATGGCTTTTGACATCGCTTTTCCACTGGCGTACTCTCGTTTGAGTATGCTTTTTAACTCTACTTTTAAATCGTCGGAAGTATCTTGAGCTTTAATAAATGGGTCGAAATCTGGTTTTGGTGTATCTAAGAATACAGGTTTGCCATCAGAGAGGTATTCGACCTTTGATTCATAATCAATTTTAAACAATTCATTTAAGTATTCCGACAAGTATATATATCGACCTGTTTCTCGTCGGTCTTCCACGTATCCTTGTAGAATGTTTGTATAAATTCTTCAATCTCACCATCCATTATTCGGTCCTCAATCAAGCCAGCGTGTTGAGCCTGAATAGGGATATTGCATATTGATATTGTGCAAATTGTTAAAAATAGTTTAATCGTTCTATTCATTTGTTTAAAGTTGTAGATAGTTAGATTTGCAAATGTAATAAAAAATCTGCTATCTTTGCTATTGCTAATAACTTAAATATGATACAACAAACAGAGTTCACCCTACCTGACTTCGTCACTCAAAAAACACTAAAAAAAATTAAATTATTACATATCAGCACATTACAACTTTGCGCCAATTAATCCTCTCACGCCTCGCCTTTCCCGTGAGTAAAGCCGCTACGGTGGAGTATCTCAAAAATTGCCGAAGATGCACGTTGGGATGGATTGAAAGGCTACCTTACCAACACCACAATCCCCACCGAATAGGTCTACACAGCATATCATAATCATTGGAACGTAGAGCGAGCCTTTAGGATTGCTAAGTCGAAGATTGAAGTACGCCCAATGTTTCACTTCACTAGGCGCAGAATCGAGGCTCACATCTGCTTCGTGGCACTGAAGGTCTACAAGGAGTTAGAGCGCAGGTTGAAATCCGCACAGATAGCTCTGAGCGTCGACAAAGTTTTGGCAATGGCGAAGACTATTACCACACTAAAGATAAAACTACCTCTAAGTGGCGAAGTCATATTAAAAACGATGGTAATGCAACGCCACAAGAAAATCGAGAGATTATTCGATGAGGATTTCTGGGGTATGCAATGACGAAGTCAGGTGATTAAGCCATTCACATCAAGCTTAATGCGCTCTTTGATGGTTGTTAAGATTTTATTCCGCTCGACTTCAGATTGCGACAAAGCAACCCTCGAACCCTCCTCATCCCACTCAGAGGAGTATATTCTATACTCGGTTGCTATTTGGCGAATTACTCTATTACGGATAATTTGATAATATATTACCCCCTCTTTACCTGTTACTTTGGATGGTCTGAATTTGGTTTTTATTGATGCCATTCTTTATTTTACTTTAAGTTTTACTTAATTATAATAAAGAGCAGCCAAAGTTATCAGGATTGGGTTAGTATTACCATGATATTATATGAAACTTTTATAAATAAATCGATTTTGTTAATTTTGAGTGTGGAGCAACATCCTTATCAATCCACATATTACCACCTATTATTGAATCATGGCCTATTGTGATACGACCTAGAATAGATGAATTAGAGTATATTCTTACATTATCCTCTATGATTGGGTGACGTGGGATATTAATAGGATCACCATTTTCATCAAATCTAAAACCTCTAGCTCCGAGGGTAACACCTTGATAGATAACTACACTCTTCCCTATAATGGTTGTCTCACCAATTACCACGCCCGTGCCATGGTCTATTGCAAAGTGGCCCTCTATGGTTGCACCCGGATGGATGTCAATACCACATTTCGAATGAGCTTGCTCCGATATAATTCGTGGAATTATAGGAACACTAAGCAGCTGTAGGCTATGAGCGATACGATAGTGGGTCATAGCTAAAATCGAAGGATAACATAAAACGACCTCCGCATAGGAGCGTGCCGCTGGATCTGCACGATACATAGCCTCTACATCTGTTGCAAGCAACTCCTTTATCTCCGCGAGGGAGAGTATAAAACGTTCGGTTATCTGCTTTAAATCAACCTCTAACATATCAATCCCCTCAAAACGCATTGCTCGCTCTATTTGATCTATCATAATCATATAGATCTTTTCGAGGTTCACCGAAACACGGAAAGAGGAGAGAGCCTCACTACTATCCATAAGGTACTCTGGGAAAAAGACCTCTGCAATTAAGCTAACAGCCTCAGACAAGGCCTCTCGCGATGGAGGTAGGTGACCACCCTTCCAGTTGGCATCACGATGGCAATTCATAAGACGATCACAGCTATCAAATATTATTCTATCCATAATCCACTAATCTATTTCGAAAGATAACGCTCTCCGCTATCAGGCATAATAATAACTATCCGCTTTGCGCAGTTAGAAGGCTCCTGCGCAAGTCTATGTGCTGCACACAACGCTGCTCCAGAGGAGATTCCAACAAGTAGACCCTCAACGAGAGCTAACTGATGAGCAGTGATGATAGCAGCAGCATCTTCAATACATACTACCCTATCCACCACTGCTGCATTATAATTCTTTGGTATAAACCCAGCTCCAATACCCTGAATGGAGTGAGCCCCAGCCACACCTCCACTAAGAACTGGAGAGGAGGCGGGCTCCACCGCTACGACCTTAATATTTGGATTCAGCTCCTTCAGACGTGCTCCAATACCACTTATAGTGCCTCCTGTGCCTACGCCTGCAACAAGGATATCGACTGCTCCATCTGTATCCCGCCAAATCTCCTCTGCCGTAGTGGTATAGTGCACAGAGGGATTTACTGGATTCTCAAATTGGTTTGGTATAACTGATCCTTGAATCTGCTCGCACAACTCTGTCGCACGCTCTATTGCACCACTCATCCCTCGCTCTGCTGCGGTGAGATGAAGCTCTGCTCCTAGTGCTGCGAGCAGCCGCCGGCGCTCAATGCTCATCGTCTCAGGCATTGTAAGGATCAATCTATACCCCTTAGCTGCTGCTACCATCGCAAGACCAATACCTGTGTTACCACTCGTGGGCTCTATAATGGTGGCTCCGGGCAACAACAAACCCCTTTGCTCAAGATCCTCTACCATGGCTTTAGCTACCCTATCTTTAATACTACCGGCAGGGTTAAACGACTCAACTTTTGCTATAAGGTGAGCTGCAAGGGCATTTATACGTACATAATTATTCAACTCAACAATAGGCGTTTGGCCTACAACGTCGAGTAGTGATCGAGCAATACGTCCCATCGTATAACAATCTTACTTATGGCGCTTTGCGAGCTCCTCTTCAATATCCGCAAGAGTCATACCTTTAGCTGCAAGCAACACCAAATAGTGATACATTAGATCTGATGCCTCATAGAGAAGTCGCTCATCATTGCAGTCAATTGCTTCAATAACAGTCTCAACAGCCTCTTCTCCAACTTTTTGTGCAATCTTATTAATACCCTTATTGAATAGATGAGTTGTGTAAGAGCCCTCTGGCATCTCCTCATGGCGACGCTGAATGAAGCTATCGAGGAAACGGATGAAACCCTCATTCTCACGGCCACCAAAGCAACTAGTGGTTCCCGTGTGGCAAGTTGGGCCAATAGGATTTACTCGAATAAGCAGGGTGTCATCATCGCAATCTTTAGCTATAGAGCAGATATTTAAGAAATTTCCGCTCGTCTCACCCTTGGTCCATAGGCGACCCTTTGTTCTACTGAAGAAGGTCACTTTCCCCTCAGCTACACTCTTCTCATATGCCTCTTGGTTCATATATCCCAACATCAACACTTTCAAAGTGCTATCATCTTGAATAATTACAGGCACAAGACCCTCACAGCTCTTAGCTGTTGACAGTTCATTAAATTGAATCATAATCGTACTACTATATTTTGTTTTAATAACTCCTCTTTTAAACGTCTTACCGTTATCTCACCATAGTGAAAAATACTTGCAGCAAGCGCTGCATCTGCCTCTCCCTCGCTTAGGACATCAGCTATATTCTGAACCGAACCCGCTCCACCAGAGGCAATAATAGGTATTGAAAGCTCCGCAGATAGCGCTGCAAAGGTGTCACAAGGGTAACCATTACGGGTGCCATCATGATCCATCGAGGTGAATAGAATCTCTCCTGCACCTCTCTGCTGCGCCTCTCTCGCCCAACTAAACAGCTCTTTATCGGTTGGAGTGCGGCCACCATGCGTTGTCACTATCCAACGACCATCAATTCTCTTTGCATCAATGGCAACAACCACAAATTGACTGCCATACTTAGCCGCCAAATCACTAATTAGCTGAGGGTTGCGAACAGCTGCCGAGTTCACCGAGACTTTATCTGCACCCGCATGAAGCATCCTGCCTGCATCCTCCACAGTGCTAATGCCACCACCAACTGTAAATGGAATATTGATTGCCGCAGCAATACGTTCCACCAAATCGGTGAATGTCTTTCGACCCTCATGCGTAGCACTTATATCGAGATATACCAACTCATCGGCACCCTCCTCTGCATAGCGACGACCCAACTCAACTGGATCTCCAACATCTTGAAGCCCAACGAAGTTAATCCCCTTTACCGTTTTACCATCCTTGATATCAAGACATGGAATAATTCTCTTTGCTAACATGATCCCTCTGCTAATTTTCTTAACTCCTCAAACGAGATTCGACCCTCATAAATAGCCTTCCCCACGATCACACTACGCAACTTAAGTTCATCGAGTGAAAGAATATCATCGAGTGAGGATATACCACCACTAACCGTAATATCAAGGAGAGGAAAACGCTCCTGAAGCGACACATAAAGCGGAGTTGAAGGTCCCTGCAACATACCATCCTTAGCGATATCAGTGCAAATAACTTGACTCAGACCAGCACCACTAAAACGCTCTATGATCTGCTCAACACCTACCTCGGAGGACTCTAGCCAACCACCTATAGCCACCTTTCCATCCTTTGTATCGGCACCCAAAATAATCTTTTCTGGGCCAAACTCCGTTAACCACTCCTCAAAGAGCTCTGGCGCAGTCACAGCAACACTACCACAGATAGCACGCGACGCACCCGCATTAAAGACATCTCGCAACGCCTCGCGGCTCTTGATTCCGCCACCCAGCTGAATATCAAAATTTGTGCGTGTAGCGACTCTTTCGAGCACCTTTAAGTTTACCGGTTGTTTGCTTTTAGCTCCATCGAGATCAACCAAGTGAAGTCTCTTTAAGCCACACTCCTCATAACGAAGCGCCACCTCCAAGGGATCCTTATAGTATGAGCTCTTTTGGTCATAATCACCGCGAGTGAGACGAACACACTCTCCATCTATAATATCGATTGCTGGAATTATAGTTATCATATTTTCAGAAAGTTATTTAATATTTGGGAGCCAATATCACCACTCTTCTCAGGGTGAAACTGAGTTCCATAAAAATTGTCACACTTTAATGCAGCACTAAAATCTACACCATACGAAGTTGTAGCAATAGTCTGCTTCGATAGCTCCGGAGCAAACGAATGAACATAATATATATAACTACCCTCGTCTACTCCATCAAAAAGTGGAGATTGCAGATTCTCAATACTATTCCATCCCATATGTGGCACCTTAAGCCCCATATAGGCAGGAAAACGACGCACTGAGCTATCGAAGATACCCATACATTGAGTATCTCCCTCCTCACTATAACGACACATCAACTGCACTCCAATGCAGATACCCAACACAGGTTGATTCAGCGAGCGTATCACATCTACCAAACCGCGCTCACGCAACTTCGTCATAGCGCTCTGCGCCTCCCCCACTCCGGGTAGAAGCACTCGCTCTGCTGCCACAATCTGAGCAGCATCATCTGTAACGCAAAATTCTGCCCCTAGACGACTTAAAGCATTGGCAACCGAACGCAGGTTACCAGTATCATAATCAATTACCGCTATCATAATATTCCCTTGCTACTTGGAAGTTCAAAACCAAAACCTTGACGCGATATTGCCGCCCTTATAGCACGTGCAAACGCCTTAAACACACCCTCAATTTTATGGTGCTCATTCTCACCAACTGCCGAGAGATGAAGATTACAGTGAGCCGCAGCTGCAAAACTCTTAAAGAAGTGGCTAAACATCTCTGTAGGAGTGTCACCTATCATCTCGCGCGCAAACTCCACCTGCCAATCGAAATCAATACGACCTCCAAAATCAATCAAGGCCATTGCTCGACACTCATCCATAGGTAGAGCAAAGCCATACCTTCCTATGCCTCGCTTAGAGCCTAATGCCATATAAAATGCCTCTCCCAAGACAATAGCTAGATCCTCCATTGTATGATGCTCATCCACCTCAAGGTCTCCATCAACATCAATTTGCAGTGAGACTCCCGCATGATGCACAATTTGATCTAACATATGGTCGAAGAACTTCAAACCCGTATCAATCTTGGAGACTAAGCCTCCATCGAGATCCAAGGTAAGATCAATCTTCGTCTCTGCCGTATTACGCGACACCCTTACACGACGCTCCAATAGACGTAGATGTGTATATATTTCATTCCAATCCTCACTCACCAAAAGGCATACATCCTCCAATCCCGCTTGTGACAACTCTTCAACGCCTTTCGCTCTATTAGATAGATAGATTGCCTTAGCACCCAGATTCTTAGCTAATTGCACATCGGTTAACCTATCTCCAATAACATAACTCGAAGCTAAATCATACTCTCCACCGAGATACTTTCCAAACATACCTATGCCCGGCTTCCTATTTGGAGAGTTCTCCTCCGGAAAGGATGGATCAATTAAAATATCATCGAACTCAACACCCTCCGAACGAAGCGTCTGCAACATCTTATTTTGTGCAGGATGGAAAGTCTCCTCCGGGAAGCTATCTGTACCTAACCCATCTTGGTTACTAGCCATAACCAACTCAAAGTCAAGATCTGCAATACGACTCAATGCTGTTATTGCACCCGCTCTAAACTCTAACTTCTCTAGACTATCGACTTGATAATCTATCGGTGGCTCAACGATAATTGTTCCATCACGATCTATAATTAATACTTTTTTCATAGTTGATTGATTATCTTTCTTAAACGATCATTCTCCTCTGGGGTGCCAATAGTAACTCTTAGACACCCCTCACACCCTCTCACTCGCGAACGATCACGAACAATTATACGCTCCTCAATGAGTGTGTTATATATTGAAACAGGGTCATCCACCTCCACCAACAGAAAGTTAGCATCACTAGGCCATACACGCTTTACAACTCGTGCCTCAGAGATTGCTTTAGCCACTATCTCTCGCTGCTCCACTAACTCCGCAACAATTGGCGATAGATCTGCTTGAAGCAGCTCTGCGACCAACTTTTGAGTAACAACATTTATGTTGTATGGGTATTTTACCCTTGACATAAGCTCTACGATATACTCAGAGGCAAATGCTAACCCCAATCGCAAACCTGCCATGCCCCACGCCTTAGAGAGTGTCTGTAGAACTACAAGATTCTCGAACTGAGATAGCTGTGGCAAGAAGCCTTCACTCTGAGCAAAATCTATATAGGCCTCATCGACAACAACAATACCTGTAAAGTTGTTTATCAGATACTCAACATCCTCACTTGCAAGTAGATTTGCTGTAGGATTATTAGGCGAACATAAAAACAACAATCTACTCTGCTTATCGCAAGCATCTAGAATAGCTTGACAATTAAGCGAAAAATCTGAGTTGAGAGCCACCTCACGCATCTCAACATTATTTATATCGGCCGAGACACGATACATACCATAGGTCGGTGCAATCGAAACTGCATTATGCACACCGGGATCACAGAAGACGCGATAGAGCAGGTCAATGGGTTCATCACTACCATTTCCAATAAAAATCTGCGTGGTGGGCACACCTTTCAGCTCAGATATAATCTTCTTTAACTCTCGCTGATGCGGATCTGGATAGCGATTATATCCATTTTGATATGGGTTCTCATTAGCATCAAGAAAGATACCTAACTCTCCCCCTTGATAATCATCACGGGCAGTTGAATAGGGTGCCAAATTCTTAATATTTTCGCGAACTAACTCTTTAATATCCATGACTAAATATCTTTTAATCTGATTGTTACTGCATTACGGTGGGCTGTCAACCCCTCAGCTGAGGCCATCGTCTCGATTGCTCCACCAATTGCCTTAAGACCCTGCGGCGTTATCTCTTGAATTGTCATCTTACGCATAAAACTATCTAAATTAACGCCACTATAGCTACGAGCCCATCCATAAGTTGGCAACGTATGATTCGTACCAGAGGCATAATCGCCAGCACTCTCAGGGGTGTAGTTACCTATAAATACACTTCCAGCAGCGGTAATCTCACTAGCTACAGACCAAGCATCCTCCATCGAAATTATAAGATGCTCCGCTGCGTACATATTTGCAAACTCTATTAAATCAGAGCGCGAATCAAGAACTATAAGTCGACTGCTTTCCAAAGCCTTAGTTGCAATATCACAACGCTCAAGCGCTGAAAGCTGAGACTCAATGCACGCTGAGACTTCAGCAGCAAACCCCACCGAGTCACAAACCAAGATAGCCTGACTATCGGCGCCATGCTCCGCTTGCGAGAGAAGATCCGAAGCCACATAAGAGGCATTTGCACTGCTATCTGCCATCACAAGAACCTCCGAAGGACCCGCGGGCATATCGACAGCAACAACCTGAGAGGCCACCTGCTGCTTAGCTTCAGTTACATATTGGTTACCGGGACCGAAGATCTTATCCACAGATGGAATCGTCTCAGTGCCGTAGGCCATTGCTGCTATCGCCTGAGCTCCACCAACTTTAAACACCTTATCTACACCACAAATCTTTGCTGCATATAGGATTGCGGGAGCTACCCCACCCTCCTTGCTAGGAGGTGTACACAAAATTACCTCTACACACCCAGCAATCTTTGCAGGAAGTGCCAACATTAACACCGTTGAGAAGAGCGGAGCGGAGCCTCCGGGAATATATAGACCAACACGCTGAATAGCAACAGCCCGCTGCACACATCGCACCCCTTGGGTGGTCTCAATATCCACCACTGGAGCCTTTTGAGCAGCATGAAAACGAGAGATATTATCTGCGGCAAGCTCGATTGCAGCCTTCAGCTCTGCACCTATAGCTGCCTCTGACGCTGCGATCTCTGAAGGAGAGACCAAGATCTCTTGAAGATCTACACGATCAATCTCTCTGGATAAGCTGCGCAAAGCCTCATCACCATCTCTGCGAACACGTTCTATGATACCCGACACTAAAGGTCCAATCTGTGAACGCTCAGCTAGAGGACGTGCTGCAAGAGCTCTCCACTGCTCCTTTGATGGTTTTACAATAGTCTCCATTAAGGGATCATTTTTTCAAGTGACAACACTAAAATATCTTCTGCTCCAATAGCTTTGAGCTCCTCTATCTTTCCCCACAACTCTCGTTCACTAATTACCACATGCATCGAGCTCCATCCCTGCTGCGCAAGAGGTAGAATCGTTGGAGACTTCATTCCGGGAAGGATCTTAACAGCATCCTCAATTTTAGCGTCCGGAAGGTTCAACAATACATATTTCAGCCCGCGACTGCGCTCAACGGCCGAGACGCGAAATAGAATCTGAGAGAGCAATTGACGCTTCTCCTCACTTAATGACTTACTCGCAATGATTACAGCCTCCGAATAAAGTGCTGTTTCAACCTCCTTAAGACCATTCGAGACGAGAGTACCTCCAGAGCTCACAATATCAAAAATTACATCTGCCATACCTACCGATGGTGCAATCTCCACCGATCCAGCAATCTCATGGATCTCTGCCTCTACACCTTTAGACTCTAGGTACTTGCGCAAGATCTTAGGGTAAGAGG
This sequence comes from Rikenellaceae bacterium, assembly GCA_047172325.1. GTDB lineage: Bacteria > Bacteroidota > Bacteroidia > Bacteroidales > Rikenellaceae > Alistipes. The sequence continues at coordinate 15,275 of JBCQWG010000001.1, forward strand.
TGGCAATACGTTTTCCATTGAAATACTGGACACCAGAATATTCATCCTCCTTTGGAATGGCAAGCGATAGACGGCAGCTACCCCAACCTAATTTATGAACTACCTCCACGTCGAAGCCCTTCTCCTCAACCTCATTTAGACCTACCACTCCGATATCAGCAACACCCATCGCTACAGCTTGTGGGATGTCATCATCGCGGAGAAATAGAGCCTCTAGATCGAAGCTATCGCTCACGGTTAGAAGTTTGCGTTTACTTGTTGAAATGTAGATGCCTGCCTCCTTTAATAGTGCTATACTATCCTCATTTAGGCGGCCTTTTGCTTGAATTGCTAAACGTATCATTATCTTATTTTATTATTATTATTTTTCTTATACTAACGACTCCTTCAAACGCTCAATTGCGCGCTTAGGGTCAACCTCCTCACTTAATAGTGTCACAAAGCGACTACCTATAATACCTCCTCGCGCATTCTGGCACGCAGCCTCAAATGTAGCTTTATTGGATATACCGAAACCAATCATACGAGGATTACGTAGCTGCATAGCATCAATCTTATTGAAATAAGCAATCTTAGAGCTATTGAAATCACTCTGGGCACCTGTTGTTGCAGCCGACGAGACCATATAGATGAAACCACTTGTATTTTGATCTATCTCCTCTATGCGCTCGGCACTTGTCTCAGGTGTGATTAACATAATCACCTTAAGGTCATATCGCTCAGCGACAGATCTATACTCTTGTTGATAGTCACGGAAAGGAAGGTCAGGAATAATCACCCCATCTACGCCGCACTCCTTACAGCTTTTACAAAAGTTCTCAAATCCATACTGCATGATTGGGTTCAAATAGCCCATCAGGATCAAAGGAATCGAGACTCTCGAACGAATATCGCGCAACTGACTAAAGAGCAACCTCAATGACATTCCATTGCGAAGAGCCTGCGTTGCAGCATCTTGAATCACAACACCATCTGCCATTGGATCACTAAATGGAATACCTATCTCCACCATGCTTACCCCGGCACTCTCCAATGCCTCAATCACCTCACACGTATTATCGAGTCGAGGAGCACCTGCACAGAAGTAGATCGAGAGAAGATCACGCTGCGCACTCTCAAAAAGTTGATTTATTCTATTCATATTTTAATTTTAATTTTTCAAAAAACAATTTTAACAACTCTACATCCTTCATTGCAGGAGCACTCTCAAAGCAACTATTGAGATCATACCCCACTAACTGTGGATGTTCGAACTTTGCTATATCCTCACTACTATCTGCCGATATGCCTCCACTCAGCAAAAATGGCGTTTTACCACTATACTCATGCAGCTGTGACCAATTAAATTGTCGTCCTGAACCACCTACGCTATCACACTTCGTGTCAAAAACAAAGAGATCACAATGATCTAGATAAGGACCAACGGTGTGAAAATCAAAGTGCGAATCAATCGAAAAGGCCTTTATCACCTTCACTCCATATCTCGACAACTCTCGACATAGATCTACACTCTCAGCGCCATGAAGCTGCACATAGTCGAGGTTGAAACTCTCCACGCGACTAACAATATTGCTCATCGACTCATTTACAAATACACCTACCCTCTTAGCTGATGTTGGCATTATTGAGGGAGTCGAAGAGATATAACGAGGTGATTTAGGGTAGAAGATGAAGCCCATTAGATCAACACCTAACATCTCCACTGCGAGAATGTTATCACCCTCTCTCATTCCACACACCTTTATTATCTTATCGCCTATCATCTCTCGCTCTACTTTATCAACCCTATAAACTCCTCCAAAGAGGCTCCGGGATTCTCTGTTCGCATAAAGTTTTCACCTATAAGAAACCCACGATATCCCGCCTCACGAAGAGAGCTAACAGTATCTGGATTCGAAATGCCACTCTCCGAGATCTTAACCACATTCGATGGCAACCACTCAGACATCTTAAACGAGTTAGCTACATCTGTATGAAAGGTTCCCAAATTACGATTATTAACTCCTACCATCGTTACTTTTGGATGAATGTAATCGAGCTCCTCCGCGCTATGCAACTCCAAAAGCACCTCTAAACCTAGCTCGCAAGCCCTCTCTACAAATTGGTCGCACTGCTCACGAGATAACGCTGAGGCAATAAGCAAAATTGCATCAGCACCCACCAAACGAGCCTGATATATTTGATACTCATCAACCACAAACTCCTTGCGCAAAATTGGCACATCAGCCATTGGTCGAGCTATTTCAATATCCTTTAGTGACCCTCCGAAATAATCTATATCGGTCAAAATGGATAGTGCTGCCGCCCCTGCTGCCGCATACGAGGCTGGAATAAGAGAGGCATCAGCATCCTGATTAATCCACCCCTTAGAGGGTGAACGACGCTTAAACTCCGCAATAATGCCACTCGGTGATGAGATCAACGATCTACTCATCGAGCGCACTGCGGGCAGATCGCGTGATGCGGCAATCAACTCACCAAGTGCCACGCGAGACTTATCGCGTGCCACCTCAAGCCTCTTATTTGCTATTATCTCTGTTAAAATATCCTTCATCGAAATCGTTATAATTAACTATTTAACTCTAAGAACTTTTTAAATGTAGCCTCAGCACGACCGCTCTCCAAAGACTCCTTGGCCAATGCTATACACTCCTCGATACTCTTCTCTGGGCATCGTACATTAATAGCAAAGGCTGCATTAATCAACACTACATCCCGCTGTGCTGCGCTCGACGTGCGATTTAAAACCGAACTAAAAATCTTTGCTGCCTGCTCAGGGGTATCACCCCCAAAGAGTTGCTCCTCCTTATAGCGATCAAATCCTAACGACTCTGGTGAATATATCTTCTCATTATTCACTGTAGCAACCTTAAAATCAGAGGTCAACGAGATCTCATCATATCCATCAAGGCTATGCACCACTGCGTGATTTATGCCACTCGCCTGATAGGTGTAACTATAGAGACGCAACAATGGCAGATTATAAACTCCCAAAAGCTGATAGCGAGGCTTAGATGGATTCACAAGGGGCCCCAACATATTAAAAAACGTCCTCACACCCAATGCCTTACGCACAGGGGCTACCGCCTTCAATGCTGGGTTAAATAGTGGTGCATGAAGGTAGGCGATATTTGTCTGCTCGATGGAACGACGTATTTTATCTACATCTGTAGTAAACTTGACTCCATGCTGCTCGACAACATTACTCGCTCCACTAACAGAGGTTGCTCCATAGTTACCATGCTTCACCACCGAATATCCCGCACCTGCCACCACGAAACAAGCCGCCGTGGAGATATTAAATGTATTTTTACCATCGCCTCCCGTTCCTACAATATCAATTGGAGAGTACTCATCCAAATCAACTGGGATACACATATCAAGAAGTGCATCACGGAATCCACACAACTCCTCAACGGAGATATTACGCATCAAAAAGACGGTAATAAGCGAAGCTATCTGAGCATCGTTATACTTACCCAGAGCAATATTTTGCAAAATATCACGCGCCTCACTACGTCCTAAGTAGCGATGTTCAAAGAGATTATACAATATATTTTTCATCTTCACTTAATGTTTTAAAAAGTTATTCATCATTTCTCTACCTTGTGGCGTTAAGACAGATTCCGGGTGAAACTGAATGCCATGAACATCATATTGTCGATGTCTCAATGCCATGATCTGCCCCTCCGCACTACTTGCCAAGACCTCTAAGCAATCAGGGAAATTATCTGGGCTAACAACCCATGAATGGTAGCGACCAACCTGCTGCTCAGCATCCAGCCCCTCGAAGATCACGCACTCAGGGGTGATCGAAATTGGCGTCTGCACACCATGATATACGTCGGTTAGATTCTCCAAGAGAGCTCCAAACACCTCTCCAATAGCTTGGTGCCCTAAGCAGACTCCTAGAATACTCTTTGAGGGTGCATAACGCTCAATGATCTGCAATAATAGACCCGCCTCAGAGGGGATACCCGGACCGGGGGATAGAATTATTTTATCATATTTGTCTACATCATCAAGCATAATCTTATCATTTCGATATACATCTACATCGGTGTAGCCAAGATCCTTGACCATATGCAGAAGATTATAAGTGAATGAGTCGTAGTTATCTATAAGTAGTATCTTCATCACCTCTAATTTTTAAGTTCACAAGCCAAAGCAATAGCTCGCTTCAAGGCCCCCAGTTTATTGTTTACCTCCTGCAATTCATACTCATCACTGCTTCGCGCAACGACCCCACCTCCCGCTTGCAACCACAACTCATTATTGCGACTCACGAAGGTACGAATAGTAATTGCCTGATTGAGATCTCCATTGAAACCAATAAAACCAATGCAACCACCATATGCACCACGGTTATGAGGCTCTATCTCACTTATAAGCTGCATGGCTCGAACCTTGGGAGCTCCACTAAGAGTGCCTGCGGGAAAGGTGTCAACAAAACATTTGAGAGGCGAAACACCCTCATCAAGTTTTCCCGAAACCCTACTCACCAAGTGAATAACATGACTATAATATTGAGGCTCCTTATAAAAAAGCAACTTCACATCATGGCAATTTCGACTCAGATCATTTCTTGCCAGATCAACCAACATCACATGCTCCGCATTCTCCTTGGGATCAGCTAAGAGAGCATCTGCTAGCTCCCTATCGCGCATGGTGTCACCGGTACGCTTTGTGGTTCCTGCAATGGGGTCAATATATGCATCCGCTCCACTAACCTTACAATGCGTCTCTGGAGAGGAGCCAAAAATACGGAAACCTCCAAAATCAAAGTAGAATAGATATGGCGAGGGATTGACACTACGCAGTGCTCGATAAACCTTAAAGTCATCACCTGCATATGGTTGAATAAAACGACGTGAAAGAACTATTTGGAATACATCACCACGCAAGCAATGAGCAATTCCACGACGGACATTTGCCTTATGCTCCTCATCGGTCAAGGTGCTATAGGCCTCGCCTGTGATCGAAAAGTCATATGACGAGAAGTTGCGATTGTTGATCGCCTGCTCAATTCGACTTAGATCACTCTTCTCCCCCTCTGAAAGCATCTCAACGAGCGTTAGTTCATTGCGGAAAGGGTTGAAGCGAATAATATATTTATAGAGAATGTAGAGAACATCGGGGGCATCATTCATATCATCACTACTCTCCTTAACTGCAATATTCTCAAAGTATTTAACGGCATTAAAGGTGGTATATCCATAAAGGCCACACACCTCGCTACACTCTCCACTAACTGAGAAGCGGCCCAGAAAGTTATCTATGGCCTGCTCTATGCTTCGCTCTTCGCTCAAAGGATACTCCTCGCAACTACCATCTGGATAGGTCGCCTTGACCACTCCCCTATTAACCGCTATCGAGGCAATGGGCGAGAGAGCTACATACGAAACTGAATTTTCCCCTGCATGATAATCAGAACTCTCCATAAGTGCTGACTGAGGGTATAGATCACGCACCTTAAGATAGATATTTACTGGTGTATGAATGTCACCTATAATCTGGCGACTATTTGTTTTATAAGTATAACTCTTCATCACTTCACTTTTTATAGTTATCCAAATATGTCTCGATATCTTTATCGCCACGCCCCGACACCGTTAACACGATAACGTCATCTGGCTTAAATGTCATCTTCTTGAAAACACCCAAGGCATGAGCCGACTCCAAGGCAGGTACAATTCCCTCAAGCTGCGTAAGTTCGTATGCCGCTGCAATAGCCTCATCGTCATTGACCGCGATGATCTTTGCACGTCCCTTATCCGCAAGGTTTGCATGAATAGGACCGATACCCGGATAATCCAAGCCTGCCGAAATTGAATATGGTTCAACAATCTGACCATCCTCATCTTGCATCACAAACGTTCTCGATCCATGAATAATACCCATCTTTCCGATTTGAATTGTCGCAGCTGTCTCACCGCTGTCAACACCCAAGCCACCAGCCTCAGCCAACACAATATTGACACGATCATCATCTATAAAGTGATATATCGTACCCGCAGCATTACTACCGCCACCGACACACGCCACCAAATAATCTGGATAGTCACGCCCCTCTTTCTCTTGAATTTGACGCTTAATCTCCTCGCTAATAACGGATTGAAGACGCGCTACCATATCAGGGTATGGATGAGGTCCAACGGTCGAACCAATGATATAAAATGTGTCCGATGGATTACAACACCAATCACGAATCGCTTCATTGGTTGCATCCTTAAGCGTCATATTTCCCGACGTAACAGGAATCACAGTCGCCCCCAACATCTTCATCTTCTCTACATTAATATGCTGTCGCTCTATATCTGTTTTTCCCATATAGACAATACACTCCATATTCATCAATGCGCAAACAGTAGCTGTCGCGACACCATGCTGACCAGCACCCGTCTCTGCTATAATACGTCTCTTGCCCATTCTACGCGCTAGCAAGATCTGACCAATAGTATTATTGATCTTATGAGCACCTGTATGGTTAAGATCCTCTCTCTTAAGGTATATCTTGCAACCATATCGCTCTGAGAGTCTTCGAGCAAAGTATAGCGGTGATGGACGTCCCACATAGTCGCGCAAAAGCGCATTGAACTCGGCAAGGAACTCCTCATCGCCAATTACACGCAGGTAACTCTCTTGGAGCTCGCTTACAACTTTGTGGAGGATCTCAGGAATATATGCTCCTCCAAACTCCCCATAATAACCATTTGAATCTACTTGATAACTTTTCATCGCTGAATATTATTGTAAAATGAAAAATGAGTCCTACCGCAAGTTGCGACAGGACTCATTAATATAATTTATTATTAAATACTTAAGCTATTATACATACAGAGGCTGCTTCCCTTACGATTTTTTGAATTGTAAAGCATGCCAACAATGTATTTTAACGATATTTGCGTTCATAGCGGTAATTATTTCTGATACAAAGTTAGAAAAGAAATCTTTAAAAACAAATTTTTTTACAAACTATTTTCGCTCTATAATTGACTCTTAATATGAACAATAGACCCTATTTATTACACACTTTAACAAAAGAGAATAACACGGTTTAATATAATCTGATTTTAAAGAAAAATAGTAACAATATATAACTATAAAAAAATTACCCACTGTATCACAATGGGTAATTTTTTTACATATCTTAAATTATTTCCTATGCCTCTACAGCAGCCTCAAGAACTTTATCTACCTCAATCTCTAAATCTGCCAACACATTCATATAGTTAATGAATGCATCATATGATGAGTCATAAGGGTTGAAATATGAGTGAACATCACCATCAGAGAGCCATTTTGTAGCCATATAGTAGAAGTGATCCGAAGTCTGCATAAATCTAAATACATGAGCAAAATTATCATCCTTTAGACTCTTCACCTTGTCGCGCAAAGCATAGATCTTAGCAAATGCCTCATTCTGAAGATCATTACCCAACCATGCAGTAACATCGCGCTCCTCATCTGCCCATGACATTACGTGAGGCGAGTAGAGAACTGAAACTGGTTGATGCTTCTTGGCAGCAGCTGAAACTGTTGCAAACTCCAAAGATTTAGTTGCTAGGGCAGCCTCTGGCAACGCCTTAAAGAACTCGAAGATACCTGTTGTAGCCTTTTGATGCTCTCCAAATGTTTCATAATCCATAAATAGATTAATCATATCACCCTGCTGGTCATCAGCCAAAAGCCAACTTACATACTTCTCCGCAGTTAGAGGATACTCTCCCCAACCTTGATCCGAGAAGCGGAAAGCGATATCGTCAGAGAGTTTATAGTTGCGAAGCAAAACTCTAAGCTTCTGATTCATTGAATTAGCATAGACATAGTTAGGAGACTTCCATCCTAAGACGTGGCGAGCACCCTCAGCCAACATCGTTTTGAAGCCCATCTTAGCAACCCACTCACCGATCTGATCTGAATAAATAAGCTCAGTATTACGGAATGCTGTTGGCTTAACTCCAAACTCACTCTTGATAAGGGCTGCATGACGAGAAACCTCCTCTGCAAAATCCTCCTCACTCTGCATAGATGCTAGCGAGTGAGAGTAGGTCTCCGCAAGGAACTCCACGCTACCGGTCTTTGCAAGAGCCTTAAATGACTCCAACACCTCTGGCGCATATGCCTTGAACTGCTCAATTGCAATACCGGTGATTGAGAATGAGCACTTAAATTTACCCCCACTTCCCTCAATAAGAGAGAGGATAAGTGCATTCATTGGCAGATAACACTCGCGAGCGATTTTCTGCATAATAGAGCGATTTAGCATATCATCAAGATAGCTATGATCTTTACCCATGTTGAAGAAACGGTATGTTTTCAGACGCCATGGTTGATGAACCTGAAAATATAGACAAACTGTTTTCATATCTTATCTGTTTTTACTTGTTTATCTCTTCTATTGCCTCTTGATAGACCCTCTTGATCTTCGAAGCTGCATTATTCCATTTGAGACCTGTCACCTCTTCAAGACCCTTCTGTGCAAACATATTTCCAAGAGCTGGATATGTAATAAGACCATAAATCGCATCGGCCATAGCATCCACATCCCAATAGTCAACTTTTAGTGCATAATCCAAAACCTCTGCCACACCACTCTGTTTAGAGATTATAACTGGCACATTAGAGCGCATCGCCTCAAGTGGTGAGATACCAAATGGCTCAGATACAGATGGCATGATATATACATCCGAGAGTTGGAACATCTTATAAACATCTTCACCGCGCAAGAATCCCGTAAAATGGAAACGATCCGCAATGCCCAATGCTGCCACGCGACGAATAATATGATTCATCATATCTCCGCTTCCCGCCATTACAAATCGCACATTTGGCACACGCTTTAGAACCTTTGCTGCGGCCTCTACGAAGTAATCAGGGCCTTTTTGATATGTGATACGTCCCAAGAATGTAACAATCTTATCCTTGACACCTCTCACTGGCAATGCATCCTCATTCTCAGCAAAGCGAACTGCATTATGAACTGTTATCACCTTATTTGCAGCAATGCCATACTTCTCGACAACAATCTTACGCGTAAGGTTACTTACTGCAATTACACGATCCGCAGCCGACATTCCAGTGCGTTCAATATCATATACTTGAGTGTTAACGTTCTCACCACTACGGTCATACTCTGTAGCATGCATATGAACAACTAGCGGCTTTCCGGAGACCTGTTTAGCTGCAATTCCAGCATAATAAGTTAACCAGTCATGTGCATGAATAACATCGAATTGACCCTCTAACTCGCGAGCTACTTGCGCTGCAACAATTGCATAACGAGCAACCTCCTCCATGAGGTTAGCACCATATTTTCCAGAAAACGTATAACGTCTACTCCAAATATCTGTTGTCGACCATGTTTTACGTCCAGACAACACAAATTCATCATGATAACTTTTATACTCCTCTGGTGAGATGTAAGGAACCATATTTGAATCAATATGAATAAAGGTAAGCTTCGATACAATATCCTCACCACCACTATTAACATCTCCAAACTGAGCCTCTACATCGCTTGCATTTACTACTTTTATAAAACGCTGGTCTTCATCGCCATAGGCGCGGGGCACCACAAAGATAACCTCGACGTCATTACGAGCTAAGCCTCGCGTCATTCCATAACACGCAGTGCCTAAACCTCCTGCAATATGTGGTGGAAACTCCCAACCGAACATTAGCACTCTCATAATTACTCTATTTTATTGTTTTTTTATTCGTTCATCTTCTTTGTTGCTTTTGTTACCTTTGTTACCTTTGTTGCTTTAGTTTTTTTTGCTGCTGCTGTTGTCGTTGGTTTAGCTTTTGCCGCTGTTGCACTCTTTGGCTTAGCGGTACGAGGAGCTCTTTTTGGCTTCACTGGAGTAGCTTTAGCCTCCCATGCATTAATCATATCCACAATCTCCAACACTAAAGCGACACTTGCCGCATGCGAAATTGCACCTAGAGACTTATGCGGTGGATCTGAATCAAAGTACTCACTTATCGAACCAATACCATAAGTCTGAATCTCATCTTTAAAATTATTCAGTATCTTCTTAGCATCTGCCAAGAAGGTCTCACCACTAATATCGAAACATGCCTTTACATAGAGAGCCAATGGCCATACCCACACAGAGACACTATTTGTATCCTTCACAAAGCCACGACCATACACTGGACTCAATGGCGATACGGAGCGAAGACCCTTTGGTGTGAGCAAATGCTGCTGAACGGTACGAATCACATCAATCTGCTCAACCTCCGATAACATCTTATAATCTAGTGCACATGCAACGATCATATTGACATGGATCGACTCATTTCTAGATTCATAATTGACTGAATCAGCCAACCATCCTGAGTTACACCAGAATCTATTGAGGAAAGAGCTCTTTGTCTTAAGTGGCATATGTCCCCACTCCTCGACAAAAGCTTTGTTATTGAACTCTTCAGCCATCGAGAGAGTATAGCATACTGCATTATACCACAGCGCATTAACCTCAACTTGATATCCATTACGAGACTTCGACAAGCCCTTAGCTACAGTTGTATCCTTCCAGAATATTGGCTCCTCATTGGACCAAGCCCAGATAAGACCATTATCATGAAGGGCAACTCTATTGCCAACACCAACTCTATACATCTCCAAAATCGCTATCATGGTGCTGCCGTAAAGCTTCCACACCTCTTCGCGACCAATGTGCTTATCCAAAGCTTGCAATGAGCGGAAAAGCCACAATAGAGCATCCACCGAATGGTATGGATGGAATGTCTGCTGAAGTGTATCAGTATTGAATTGACCCACAACCTTATCTATAACGTCCGTGCAATCCTTAACATATCCCTGCTCAAGCGTAAGTCCGGGAAGAGAGAACATTGAGTGACGACCGACAACTCCATACCATGGATAACCCGCGACAGTCTCTGTACGACCATCTGCGCGACGCACGATAAATTGACGAGCTGAGTGATGCAAACATGACAAGAAATCAATCTTATGTGTGCGACGCTCTATCGAGAGGTCAAATGCCTCTTTAATTACATCTGCCGAGAAGACCTCATCGGTAGAGGCTGAGAAGATAACACTCTCTCCCCTCTTCAACTCCAACTCGAAATAACCCGGAGTGAGAAGATCCTCATAAGCATCATATCCACGAGCAGCCTCCTGCTGATACTCAAAATCATAATACCAATCTGGAGCTGGCACATACTCAAACTCCTTCTGGCTAACTTGCATATATAACCAAGGGAAGCCATCGTAGAGCTTACACTTAACACCGCTCACAACAGGGTATGACTTTCCATCAGCCTGCATATTCGCTTTCGACAACGCGTGACGATCGCGGAAAGCTAAGAATGGACGCAATTGAAGTGTAACACTATCTGCTTGACTCTCCTCCAAAGTATAACGCACCATAAGTTGAGTGCGCTTATGAATCCATAAAAGCTCCTTACGTAGAACAATATCACCTACTCTATAGGTAATACTCGGTGTTGGCGTATAGGCAAAATCAGTAATATACTTATGGCCACGTGGCTCATAAACTCCCGCAAAACGGTGTAGAGCAAGGTTGAAACGTTGCCCCTCTTGGATTATAGTCTCATCCAAAGATGAAAGTAGCACAAAAGCGCGATCGCTATCATCAATTGGTGACACAATTAGACCATGGTACTTGCGAGTATTACAACATACAATTGTTGTACTCATATAACCACCTCGACGATCCGTTGCAAGCATCTCTCGCTGCAAGGAATACTCAAGGTTACAAAGCTCATTTTTATCAAATGTTAATGCTCCCATCGCTATATATTTAAATTATTTCTCAAAATTAAATAAAAAAAGCCAAGAAAACAAATGTTTTCCGGTTTTTTTTCATAAACTCTTATATCCATTTCACCAAAGAGAAGTCCATTCTATGTGGCAGATTCTCATTTTTTGGATAAACCCTGATCGCAACATCGAAAGTTCCCGTCTGCGATGGCGTATAATCGAGCGCATAAGTCTGAAGGTTTCCATCCGCGCCAACAGGTTTAAGATCAATGCTTTCAACAACGTTAGCATTCTGACCATATTCAATCTGATTAGCGATAACGATCTCCACACCAACATCCTCCGCAGAGAGCTTAGAGAGGCTCAAAGTTACCTCAAAGTGATATGGCGTACCTACATATACCTGTTCGCTATCAAGCTTAATTTGCTTTACATCTACGACCTTAATTTTATCCCAAACCGATACCACACCACGTTTCCATGCTGCAATCTCGCGAGCTAAAGCGTAGTTATTTTCAACCATTATTGCCTTGCGCTGAGCTAACTTATTATAGAAACGATCCTCATAGTCGATAATCATTCTATTCATTGTAAAGTTCGATGCAATGTCTGCTACGCAACGCTTAACTGCACCCAACCACTCACGTGGCATATCGCTTTCAGGCTCCCTATTATAATATAAAGGTGCGATCTCATCCTCAATTGTAGAGTATACCATCTCTGCATCAAGTTCATCCTGATGAGCCTGATTTTCATATGTGCGCTCCATTGGCAACATCCAACCAGCACCCTCACGATAACCCTCAACATACCATCCATCAAGAACAGAGAATTGAAGAACACCATTCATTACACACTTCTCACCCGAAGTACCCGAAGCCTCCAATGGACGAGTTGGTGTATTGAGCCATACGTCAACTCCTTGAACCATGCGACGAGCAAGCTCCATATCATAGTTCTGCAAGAAGATAATCTTACCAACAAACTGTGGCATTGACGACACCTCAACGATACGCTTGATTAGATCTTGTCCCGGAATATCATTTGGGTGAGCCTTACCAGCAAATACGAACTGAACAGGGCGCTCTGGATTATTCACAATTGCAGACAAACGATCTAAGTTAGTGAACAACAAGTGTGCACGCTTATACGTTGCAAAACGACGCGCAAAACCGATAGTAAGGATCTTTGGATCGAGACTCTCTTGGATGCGAACCATTTGACTTGGAGAGTCCAAACGCACCTTCGATGGATCGCTATAGCGATTGCGAATATGTTTGATAAGACGCTCCTTAAGCTCCATGCGTGCAGCCCAAAGCTCCTCATCTGGAATATTGTGTACACCCTGCCACTCTGGGATATTATAGGTATGACCCTCAAATCCAGATGCAAAGTGCTTAGTGTAAAGACGACGCAAGTTAGATGCAATCCATGTTGGGAAGTGAACACCATTGGTTACATAACCTATGTGCAACTCGCTTTTGAAGTAACCGGGCCACATCTCAGCCAAGATCTCCTTAGAGACCTCTCCATGAAGCCATGACACACCATTAACCTCTTGTGACATATTACATGCCAAAACAGACATCGAGAACTTCTCGTTAGGATCACCGTGATGAGCCTTACCCAAGTTAATATATTGATCCCAGCTAATACCCAACTCATCTGGATAGTGAGACATATATTGACGAATCATATACTCTGGGAATGCATCATGTCCTGCTGGCACTGGTGTATGGGTAGTGAAGAGCGATGAAGAGCGAACAACCTCCAACGCCTCAGTGAAGTTAAGACCCTTATCGCGAACAAGTGCACGAAGGCGCTCAACACCAATAAATGCTGCGTGACCCTCATTGCAGTGATAAACCTGCTGCTTGATGCCAATTTGACGCAACAAGCGGCTACCACCGATACCGAGAAGAATCTCTTGCTTTAGACGATTCTCCCAATCGCCACCATATAGGTGATGGGTAATTTGCTTATCCTCTGGTAGGTTAGCTTCATGGTCAGTATCAAGTAACAAAAGATCAACGCGACCCACTTGACAACGCCATACGTGAGCCTCTACGTTACGACCCGGAAGACCTACGACAACCTTCACCCAATTACCATCACTATCACGCATAGGAGAGATAGGAAGTTTCGAGAAGTTTTGTGCCTCATAGGTAGCCTCTTGAGAGCCTTGCGCCGATAGACGTTGAGTAAAATATCCATAGCGATATAATAGACCCACTGCAACCATAGGTACATTACGGTCAGATGCCTCCTTGAGGTAATCACCAGCCAAGATACCCAAACCTCCAGAGTAGATCTTAAGAGATGAGTGAAGACCATACTCCATTGAGAAATATGCAATTGTTGGCATTGATGGCTCTGGCTTCTCTGACATATACTCCTTGAATGAGGCGTAAACTACATCCATCATCTCCAAGAACTTAGCATCCTTCTCCAACTCCAACATTCTCTGCCATGACAACTTATCTAGAAGAGCAATAGGATTACGCTCAACCTCAGCCCACAAATCAATATCGATATACTCAAATAGATCACGAGCTCCCGCAGTCCAACTCCACCATAAGTTACGAGTGATCTCCTCAAGGCAACGCAAACGCTCAGGCAAAATACGCTCAACCATCATACGGCTCCAATGAGGAGTAGTCTGACCAGAAGAGGCTGAATCAAGTGATATTGTTGGATCAGTAGCTGTGAAATCCTCACGCACTGCACGTTTTGTGCGAGCAATCGAGTTCTCTAGAGCGATCGAATAGGCCTGCTCATATGATGCAAAGAGATTCTCCCAAAGAGCAGTGTTAGCAACTTGCTTAGCATTCTCGCGAAGCTCTGCAATACGCTCCTCTCCGAGTGCTGCAAAGCGACGAATAGAGTCCGCTAGATCACCAATTACGGCGCCATCATTATAATCATCACGCTTGATAACCTCAACACCATCATGACGAGTGATGCCATTTACCCACACTCCGAAACCAGCCAAAGTTGTTGTTATTGTAGGAATAGAGAATGCTACAGACTCCAATGGAGTGTACCCCCATGGCTCGTAGTATGATGGGTATACAGTCATATCAATTCCAGAGAGCATCTCATAGTAACTTAGGTTATAGATACCATCACGGTTATTGAGATATGTCGGAACGAAGATAACCTTAACCTTTGAATCTGATGCTGCCAAAGATGAGTCTGAGATAGAACTCAAAATTGGATCACCATATTGATTCTCCAAATAGTGAGTAGTAGACTTAGGTTGAGATGGATCAATTGGAGAGTCCGAATTAGCCAAATGAGCTTTTAGGTCGGCACGAGCACCATAATTCCCAGCAGGTACTGTGATATAAGCTAAGATCTCACGCTTTAGCGATGGATCAGCTGCCAATGCCTTAAGTGACTCTAGGAAAAGATCAATACCCTTATTGCGATACTCATAGCGACCACTCGTACCAATGATAAGTGGATCACCCTCAAACTTCGATTGATATGTTGCCTCTGCTACTGCAATCATCTTTGCACGAGCATCTGCACGCTTTGTTTGATATTCATCTGCTTCCCAAACGAAATCATTCTCGAAACCATTAGGCGTAACACAATCCACCTCACGACCCAAAAGAGCTTTACACTCCGCAGCGGTGATCTCACTCACTGTGAGGAATGCATCATGGAACGATGCAGCAACCTTCTCGATAGAGTGCTTAGCGGCAACATTAAATTGACGAGCCAACTCGTCAGCATTAAACTTATTGAGATCATTATAAAGTGGCAAGCGGTTACCAGCTATGCAACGGCCCATAACTGTAGCATGTGTTGTAAATAGTGTTGCTACGTAAGGCGAGTACTTGCGAAGATATAGGCCACCAGATACTGTCATCCACTCATGGAAGTGAGCAGCAACCTTATCTGTCGACGAGCAGAAGTGATCTGCATAAGAGGCGATAACCATACCTGAAACATATCCAAATAGGATCGACTCTACATAATCCCACTGACCTGAGAGTGAATCTACATTGTAAGAGTCCCACAAGGTCTTTAAGATTTCATCTTTTCGTGAGAAGATCGAAGTAAAGTCAATAAGAATAACTATGGGCTTGCCAGCTACATTCCAACGACCAATACGAACACGCAATCCATCAGCATAAAGGCTTTGACGCCATGTCTTCAAAAGCTCTGTATCCTCCTCGAACTCTGGATTTCCTCCCTCGTGCGAAAGATCTGGACCAATGAGCATATACTTATCGCCCAACTTTTTATTAACTGTCAATGCTTTGGTTGCAATAACGGTGTGAATACCGCCAACCTTGTTACAAACCTCCCAGCTTACCTCAAAAAGATGATCGGGGGTTAACTTTACGTTACTCATAATATTATTATTTTATTATAAATTTTAAACAGTGCAAGTGATTATGATCTAACCAACTGATTCCTTGGGGGACAAAGGTACAAAAATATACCCAATTAAACCCAAAATATGATAAAAATATTACACAGTTATAACATCTATCCCAATACTCAAACTAAACAAAGATAGAGCCAATTTATTATAAAACAAGATAAAATACTATGTGCCAAACATTTACACACTGCAATAAAAGAGTGATTCAATAATCAAATCCGAAATCATAAAGTGCTTTATGGGTATATATAATCTGCCCCTTTCACAACATAGCTTACCCTCTACTAACCAATTATTTGCAGCATCAAGCATAAATGCATATATCCAAGAGGGGAACACGCCACGCATATACTCTAAATCAACTCCCTCACAACAGCGCAAAGAGGTCATCACATACTCATTATAGCGATCAATCATTGATAGCTCTTCGACTTGATAGATACACTCACTCTGCTTAAGATAACTCTCAATCGAGCCCTCCACATATCGACGTTGCAGACCATTATATGAATGAGCTCCGGGACCAATACCTAAATATTGCACTCCTTGCCAATAGGAGGAGTTATGACGTGAATGATATCCACTCAAAGCATAATTGGAGACCTCATAGTGTTCAAAATTTGCAGCAGTTAGCACCTTGTCTATCAACGCATACTCTATTTGACTTATCGAATCATCGACAGCCTTAAAATCACCCTTAGCTACCCGCCTCGCAAAAGGCGTACCACTCTCAATTGTGAGGTGATAAGCCGAAATATGTTGAACACCCAGCGACAGAGCCATCGAAAGAGATCTCTCCAAGATATCTACACCAAAGCCCTCCACACCAAAAATAAGATCTATTGTGATATTATCAAAACCTACACTCTGCGCCAAACGCACCGCCTCGACAGCCTGCGCTCCATTATGGCGTCTATTCATAAAGCGAAGCTCTTCATCATCAAAAGATTGAATACCTATACTCAACCTATTAACCCCCGCTGCACGCAACCCCTCAAGGTATGAGTGTGAGATATCATCGGGATTGACCTCTAGAGTAACCTCACTAAGAGATTCCACACAATAATGACCCTTAACAACATCTATAAGATGCTTAATAGCAGCTGGATCGACTAGAGACGGAGTACCTCCACCAAAATATATCGTCTCAATATTATGATCCGTTAAGAATGATCTTTCTGCGATAAGCTCTCGCTCCATAACCTCCAATGTTGGCTGAAGATAATGCAATTTAACGCTCTTAAAGAAATCGCAGTAACCACACAAACGCTTACAAAACGGAATATGAAAATAGATTGCCGACATAGCTATGTATACCTATATTATATATAAGCGATTTTTAATCTTTTGACTCATCATCAAAAGGTAACTGACGAGCAAAACTCTTCCTACATGAGATAGTAGTCTCCGAACGGATTACACCAAGGGGCTTTAGCTGAGTCTGAATAATACGCAACAGGTGACTATTACTACGCGCATATATCTTTACAAGAATGTCAAAAAGGCCCAATGTATGATAACACTCAACAACCTCTGGAACCTTCTCTATAGCCTCCACAATGGAGTCGAGACGACTAGCTTGGTCGAAGCTGAGACTCACATAGGCACAAGTATCGAAGCCAACCTTGGTCATATCTAGAGTAAATTGCGAACCTGTAATAACCTTTAAGTTGGTCATTCTCTGCACTCTTTGATGCACCGCAGCACCAGAAACATTACACAAACGCGCAACCTCTAAAAATGAGATACGCGAATTATTAGCAATATATTGGAGAATCTTAGTATCCAACTCGTCAATCTTATACTCTTCCATCTAACTTTTTAAATTATTATAATATCGCAAAGATAATTAAAAATATCATTTTTACAAAAAAACCAGATTTAAATTATTAATTTTATAGTAGATATCCAATATTAACATAAATTTTAAATTAGAAAAATAATTTAATAAATCTATACTAAAACTTTTGTTCAGAATGAAAACATTGTCCATACCTTTGCAATGTGGTAAAAAACAGGGTACCTCAGTTCATTTTGAGTGTCGACGCTCAAAAACGTTCTTTTAAATTTTTATTAATTATTTTTTTGTAATCAAAAGAGTGCTTTTTTAAGTAAAAGTTGCTAACTTTGCATAACAAAAGCAAAGCAAGGGCACATGATACTTATAAACTCTCAATTTTTGAAGATTGCACACGACAATGTGCAGGAGAAGATCAATCACCGAGTTTCAATCTTTAAAGCGGTTAACCCCCAAACAAAGATTATAGAACTCAATCGCGGTGATGTAGTTCGACCCTTGGCTCCATGTGTAATTGAGGCAATGAGCAAAGCTCTCAATGAGTTCTCTATAACTGAAACATTTCGCGGTAGAGGACCTGTAGAAGGCTATAGCTTCTTGATTGATGCAATTGCAAAGCATGACTTCAAAGCTCACAAAATCAAAATCGACAGCAGCGAGATTTTTATAAACGACGGTACAAAGTCGGAGCTTGCCGCAATAGGTGACATTTTATGTGTAGATAATAGAATTGCAGTAACCGACCCAATATATCAAACATATTTAGAGGCGAACGTTATTGCGAACCGAGCTGGCGAGATAGATTCTGAAGGCAGATGGGGACACTTCTTATATATGGATTGCACTAAGGAGAATGACTTCATGCCGCAGATGCTTAATGAGTCTCCAGAGGTGATATATCTCTGCTACCCAAACGACCCTACAGGTTGCACCATGAGTCGAAAGACTCTTGAGAAGTGGGTTACGTATGCGCTCGAAAATAATATACTTATCATTTTCGATGCCACCTACGAAGCATTTATAACCGATGGAGTAACACCTCACAGCATCTACGAGGTCAAAGGGGCACGTCGTTGCGCCATTGAGCTACGTAGCTACTCGAAGTGTGCCGGGTTCACAGGGCTACACTGCGGTTACACCGTCATACCAAAAGAGCTTCAGGGATTCTCTTTCAGTGCCAATAAAGGTGCTACGCTCAACGAAATTTGGCGCCGCCGACAAGAGATAAAGAACTACACCCCTTCATACATCGTACAGAGGGGTGCCGAGTCACTCTACACGACGCAAGGTCAAGAGAGCATACGTGAAAATGTAGAGTACTACATGCACAACGCCTCTCTCCTACGCTCAGCTCTTCAAACTACAAGACTTAACTTCTGGGGCGGAGTTAACTCACCATTCATTTGGGTTGAGTCGCCCTACGAGAGTTCTTGGCAGCTTTTTGACAAATTGCTCATCGATTGCAAGATTCTATCATCACCGGGCGAGAGATTTGGTCCGGGTGGCAAAGGCTTTATACGTCTTAGCGCATTTGCCGATCAACGACAAGTGACGATAGCCTCTAGCAGACTCTCAGATTTAGACATCTAACACCTACCACAACAACACTTTTATAATTTATTAGGAGAACCTCAAAAGGGTATCTCCTCTATAAACACATGTATTTATTAACCATTAATTCTATAAAGTTATGAAAAGTTTAAAAGTTACATTAGGCCTTTTGGCAGTAGCGCTTTGCGCAACATTCACATCAGCATCAGCTCAAGTTACCCTAAGCGGTGGAGCAGACCTTGTTAGCTCATACGTATGGCGTGGTGCTTACACTTCAGCAGCAAGCGTTCAACCATATGCAGAGCTTGGAGCAGGCAACTTTGCACTTGGTGTGTGGGGAAGCACAGCAACAGAGACTACACCTTCACTTAGCGAGGTTGATTTCTACCTATCATACTCTGTTGGTAACCTTTCTCTTATGGTAACAAACTACTGGTGGGATGGCGCTGCTGCACCATACTTTGCTGGAGATCACTTCTATGAGGCATCTTTGTCTTATACCTTCGGTGAGAGCTTCCCTCTTTCAGTAGGAGTAAATACTATGATTGCTGGCGCTGACTCAGACTACTCTACTTACATCACCTTTGACTACCCTATTACAGTTGGCGAGGTTGGCTTGGATCTAGGTGTTGGTATCACTCCAGCAGCAGGCGCTTATGCTGATGACTTCGGTGTATGTAGCCTCTCTGCAACTGCTTCAAACTCTATTGCAATCACCGACAAATTTGAACTTCCAGTATTCGTTTCAGGTATCGTCAACCCTACAGCAGATACTATCTTCCTTCTTTTCGGAACATCTATAAGTTTCTAATCTGAATTTTTATAAACACAATAATCATCTTTTTTATCATGAAAAAAATCGAAGCAATTATCCGCAAGACAAAGTTTGAGGATGTTCGCGAAGCAATGGTTGCAGAGGGCATCGAATGGTTCTCATACACCGATGTACGCGGCGTAGGTAAGTCTCGTCAAGAGAGAATCTATCGTGGTGTTGTCTACGACACAAGTTACATTGAGCGTATCCAGATCTCAATTGTACTTAGCGACGAGAGTGTTAAACCTGTCGTAAACGCTATTGCAGAGGCTGCTCACACAGGTGAGATTGGCGATGGTCGCATCTTTGTCTACCCTGTTGAGGAGGCACACCGCATTCGTTTGGGCGCAAGCTACGAATCTACACAATATGTTGAAGTTAGAGAGAAAAAAGCAAAAAAATAGAGAATCATGGAAGAGACAACAATGACAATTGCAGAATTGGCTGCATCCTTAGATACAGTATGGATGTTAATCGCAGCAATGCTTGTATTTATCATGCAGGCAGGTTTTTCACTGGTCGAGGCAGGTTTTACTCGCACTAAGAATACTACGAATATTTTGATGAAAAACGTATTGGACTTCTCAGTTGGTTCAATCATGTATTGGTTTATTGGTTACGCATTGATGTATGGTGGTGGAATCTTCTGCCTAGGTCTACTTGGTGGCGAGTTCGACGGAACTTCAATTGCACCAGCAGCAGATCTATGTTTCCAGACAATGTTCTGTGCTACAGCTGCAACAATCGTATCGGGAGCTATCGCGGAGCGTACTAAATTTAGCTCATACCTTATCTACTCTGTAGCAATCGGTGCTATCATCTATCCAATCTCAGGTCACTGGGCATGGGGCGGCGGCTGGCTCGCAGAGATGGGCTTCAACGACTTCGCTGGTTCTGCCATCGTACACTCACTTGGTGGATGGTTAGCTCTTATGGGTGCTTGGGTTGTTGGTCCACGTATCGGCAAATATCGCAACGGTAAGGCTCATGCAATCCCCGGACACAACCTCACAATGGCTGCACTTGGTGTATTCCTACTTTGGTTCGGATGGTTCGGTTTCAACCCCGGTTCACAGCTTGCAGCAGCAGGTGGCGAGAATGCACTTGGAATTGCAAACACATTCCTTACAACAAACCTTGCAGCAGCAGCGGGTGGTGTATGTGCACTAATCATCGCATGGATCAAATATGGTAAGCCATCTTTGAGTTTGGTTCTCAATGGTATCTTGGCAGGTTTGGTTGGTATCACAGCTGGATGTAACCTTGTTTCACCTGCTGGAGCCGTAGCAATCGGTGCAATCTGTAGTATCGTAATGGTATTTGCAGTAGAGTTCTTCGATAACCTTCTTAAAGTTGATGATCCAGTTGGTGCAATCTCAGTACACGGTGTTTGTGGTACTCTTGGAACAATCCTTACAGGTGTATTCGCAACAGAGTCTGGTCTTATCGCAGGTGAAGTTTCATTCTTCAGTGTTCAATGTATTGGAGCATTCGCATACATGGCTTGGGGTCTTGCAACAGGATTCATCCTATTCAAGGGTATCGACCTAATCAAGGGTATGAGAGTTGATGCTAGAGTTGAGGAAGAGGGTCTTGACATCTACGAGCATGGCGAGAGCGCTTACAACTAATCGACACTAATATTTAATCTATAAAGAGGGGGTTGTTGCATAGTTTATCGACTATCCAACAACCCCCTCTTCTCTCAAAAAGGTCAATGATTTACACTGCATCAGATAGCAGAAAACAGACATGACCAAACATTGAATAGTTATATATTTAGTTTGTTAGAGTAAATTATTATCAAAACAACAGAACAAAAAAGATAAAAAAATAAAAAATAATATAATTATAGAGTGTAAGTAAAAAGGGTGATAAATGAGTTAAATATACAGTCTGCGTAATATTTAGGCTCTAAATTTAAAGTATTTTTCAAATTAATATCTATCCCAAACATTATTTAATGACAAAATATTTGGTTTATAACCACTTTTTGACTTACTTTGTATAGGTTTTTAACAATTAACAATTTATTTTATGACAGGTACAGTTAAATGGTTTGACAGCAAAAAAGGTTACGGTTTCGTAACAAGTGAAAATGGAAAAGAGTATTTCGTTCACTTTTCTGGCATCCAATCAGAGGGATTCAAATCACTCGTAGAGAATCAAGCAGTAGAGTTTGAACTTGCAAATGGAAACAATGGCGAGCAAGCTGTAAACGTTAAAGTTCTCTAATTATTGAATCGACAGCTTATTGTTAGATATTTACTAAAATATACTTCTCTAAAAGCGATTCTCGTCCAACTTAATTGTTGGACGTTTTTTTTGCATCTAACCAAAAGCTTGAAAATTCAAAAAAAATCCATACCTTTGTCGCCTCACATGTAATTAATTAACAATAATGAATATAGAGTCATTTATCACAAAAGTAGCTGCTTCCTCCCTAGCAGCACTCTATGGAGAGCTTCCAATTGAGGAGGTGCAGATCCAAAAGACACGTAAAGAGTTTGAGGGAGATTACACCCTTGTTGTATTCCCACTGCTTCGCCGTAGCCGCATGGCGCCCGAAGCTACTGCCACCCAAGTTGGAGAGCACATTATAGCAAACAACTCCGAATTTTCAGGATTCAACGTTGTAAAGGGCTTCCTTAATCTATCTCTGTCTCCCTCTTTTTGGGCCTCTTGCTTCGAGCAGAGCTACTCCACTCCTAATTTTGGTCACGCGCCGTCGAGTGGTCGCACGGTAATGGTTGAGTACTCATCACCCAACACCAATAAACCTCTCCACCTAGGTCACATACGCAATAACCTTTTGGGATACTCCGTAGCTCAAATATTAGAGGCTAACGGCCATAAAGTAATCAAAGCAAACTTGGTTAACGACCGCGGAATACATATTTGCAAGTCAATGCTGGCATGGAAAAAGTATGGCGGTGGAGAGACTCCAGAGTCGTCATCAATGAAGGGTGACCACCTTGTAGGTAAGTATTATGTTGAATTTGACAAACACTACAAAGCCGAAATCAAAGAGCTTGTAGCGAGCGGAATAAGCGAGGAGGAGGCTAAAAAGAGTGCTCCAATGATCCTCGAAGCTCAGGATATGTTACGTAAATGGGAGGCAAAAGATCCAGAAGTATATGGCCTCTGGGAGATGATGAATGGCTGGGTATATGATGGGTTTGATGTAACCTACAAAGCTCTTGGCGTCTCCTTCGATAAGGTATATCACGAGTCACAAACATATCTGCTAGGCAAAAGCATTGTCGATGAAGGACTCAGCAAAGGGGTCTTCTTCCGCAAAGATGACAACTCAGTGTGGATTGACCTAGAGAGTGATGGTCTAGATCAAAAGTTACTCCTTCGTAGTGATGGAACTTCGGTCTACATGACCCAAGATCTAGGCACAGCTTTTAGTCGCTTCGAGGAGAACAACCTTGACGACCTAATCTATGTAGTAGGTAATGAGCAGAACTACCACTTCCAAGTGCTTAAACTTGTCCTAAAGAAGTTGGGATATGATTGGAGCGATAATATCACCCACCTTTCATATGGTATGGTTGAGCTACCCGAAGGAAAGATGAAATCTCGTGAGGGAACTGTCGTTGATGCCGATGACCTTATTGCTGATATGGTATCATCCGCTCGCGAAATCTCGCAGGAGGCAGGTAAGCTCGATGGCTGCTCAGAGGAGGAGATAACAGAGATAACAACAACCGTTGGTATGGGCGCTCTAAAATATTTCATCCTAAAAGTAGACCCTAAAAAGACCATGCTCTTTGACCCGAAAGAGTCTATCGACTTTAATGGTAACACAGGTCCATTCATCCAATACACACATGCTCGCATCTGCTCAATTAAACGTAAAGCGGATCAAGCGGGAATCACATTTGAGGGAGGTGCCACGGTGGATCTAGAGGCCGATGACATCAACCTAATAAAGATGATTGCAGACTACCCCAATGCTGTTAAAGCAGCTGGCGAGAATTTCGCTCCATCAATGATTGGTTCCTATGTATACGATCTAGCAAAAGAGTTCAACGGATATTACCACGACCACTCCATCCTTAAAGAGGAGCGTGAGGAGGTTCGCAAACTCCGCTTGCAACTTGCCGACCAAGTGTCACGCATCATCAAGAGCGGTATGGCTCTAATGGGAATATCGGTACCTGAAAGAATGTAATAACTAGAGAAGACCAGCCTCATAGTAGATGACAATCTGTTCGATGATCTTATCTTCGTCGGATTCACCATACTCTGCTTTGAGGTCTTGGCCAAATATTTTAGAGACTCCTTGCCAGAAACCAGCTAAGAAACGACCTCTAAACTCGTGTACGATGTTGTAGGCGGTATATTCGGTTTCACGATCTATCAAACGCAAGAGCACTCTACCTTGGGTGCGAGTCATCTTTTTTAATACGGGGGTATACTCAGCAATAATTGCTTGGTATACCTCTTTTACATACTCCTTTTGTTGCTTCTCTGTCTCTAGGCTAGCCAACTCATACTCCATATCTGCCATCATCTTTTTTGCTGTTTGAGCAAGTGGATAGACCTTCTGTACGGCATTTACCAAGAGCCAATATTTGCGCTTATCAATACCCTTCGAAAAGACATAAACGGGAAGTATATGAATATGAGCTATGCGCTCACCATCGAGCTCAATCCACTCTTGATGCCAATGACCTTTGGGCTGCGGCTCTTGAGCCATTGCCATAGAGCAAATCGCCGATAAGAGTATAATGAGTACGATATAACGTTTCATAATTTAATTAAATTAACTACCTTTGTGCAAATATAACTATTTTTAAGCAATAAATATTACATAATAACATGTTAGAAATTGGATTAACTGCAAAAAGTACTACAGAGGTCAACACCTCAAATACAGCTATCTCATTGGGCTCTGGCGACTTAGATGT
Organism: Rikenellaceae bacterium; assembly: GCA_047172325.1. Classification (GTDB taxonomy): domain Bacteria; phylum Bacteroidota; class Bacteroidia; order Bacteroidales; family Rikenellaceae; genus Alistipes. The sequence continues at coordinate 40,511 of JBCQWG010000001.1, forward strand.
TTTTGCAACCCCTGCAATGATTGCCTTAATGGAGAATGCTGCAATGAATGCAGTTGGAGCAGAGCTCCCAGAGGGGTCAACAACAGTTGGTACCTCTATGACCTCCTCTCATATTAAAGCCTCTGGCATTGGTGCTCAGATCTCAGCTATTGCAACTGTAACTGCTGTCGAGGGTCGCATGATAAGTTTCAAGGTTGAAGCATATGACACAGAAACACTTATCGGAGAGGGTCAGCACACACGATTTATAGTAGATAGAGATAAATTTATGCAGAAAGTAAAGAGTTTATAGCTTTTAAATTAGATATTCTCTCTAATTTTTGCTACTTTTGCTCCTTAAATGATATATTTATATGTTTGAAAACTTAACAGATAGATTAGAACGCTCGTTTAAAATCCTCAAAGGTGAGGGTAAAATCAGCGAAATAAATGTTGCCGAGACTCTCAAAGAGATCCGTCGTGCGCTCATTGATGCCGACGTTAACTACAAGGTAGCCAAGACCTTTACCGATGATGTTAAACAAAAAGCCATTGGTGCTGATGTACTCAAATCGGTGAAGCCGGGTCAGATGATGACCAAGATCATGCGTGACGAACTTGCTCAGTTGATGGGTGGTAGCACCGTTGATATCACACTGGAAGGCTCCCCCGCAGTGGTCTTAATAGCAGGACTTCAAGGTTCCGGTAAGACAACATTCACCGGCAAACTTGCACTACTTCTAAAGACAAAACGCAATCGTAAGGTTATGGTGGTTGCTGGTGACGTATATCGTCCCGCTGCAATTGACCAACTTAAGGTCCTTGGAGAGCAGATTGGCGTAGAGGTATATACCGAAGCGGGTAACACCAACCCTGTTGAGATTGCCCAGAATGCAATTAAATATGCTCGCGAGAATGGCTATAACACGGTCATTGTCGATACCGCTGGTCGTCTAGCTGTTGATGAGGCGATGATGCAGGAGATAACAGCGATTAAAGCTGCTGTAAACCCCTCCGAGACACTATTTGTGGTTGACTCCATGACGGGTCAAGATGCAGTGAACACAGCTCGCGAATTTAACGAAAGGTTAGATTTCGATGGTGTTGTTCTAACGAAGCTAGATGGTGATACTCGCGGTGGTGCTGCAATTTCGATCCGTTCGGTGGTGAAGAAACCACTTAAGTTTATATCGAGTGGTGAGAAGATGGATGCTCTTCAGCCATTCCACCCTGAGCGTATGGCTGACCGTATCTTGGGTATGGGTGATGTAATCTCACTTGTTGAGCGTGCGCAAGAGCACTACGACGAAGAGGAGGCTCGCAAGCTCAAGAAGAAGATCGTAAAGAATCAATTTGATTTCAATGATTTCCTAGCGCAGATCGCCCAAATCAAGAAGATGGGTAACCTCAAAGATCTTGCAGGCATGATCCCCGGAGTGGGTAAGGCGATTAAAGATGTCGACATCCCAGATGACGCATTTAAGCAGACCGAGGCGATCATCTACTCGATGACTCCAGAGGAGCGCGAGAAACCAGAGATCATCAACGTCAAGCGTCGAGAGAGAATTGCAAAAGGTAGCGGCACTACCCTTGCCGATGTCAACCGCCTAATAAAGCAATTTGACGATACTCGCAAGATGATGAAGATGGTTGCAGGAGGCAAGATGAAGATGCCAAATATGGCCAAAGGCAGACGTAAATAAAATTTATGAGAGGGTAACTCTCAACAAGATAGGGGTGATGCTTATTTTGAGTATCACCCACTTTAAGTATTAACCAATTAATTAAATAATGGAGCGACACAAATCAGGATTTGTAAATATTATCGGCAACCCCAATGTGGGTAAATCAACACTAATGAATGCATTAGTGGGTGAGAGACTTTCGATCATCACCTCGAAGGCACAGACTACACGTCACAGAATTATGGGTATCGTCAATGGTGACGACTTCCAAATAGTATACTCCGACACTCCGGGAATACTAAAACCCAATTATAAGTTACAAGAGTCTATGATGCGCTTTGTGACAGGTGCTGTATCGGATGCCGACATCCTTATTTATGTAACCGACACCGTTGAGAAGAGTGACCGCTCTGAGGAGATAATTCAAAGAATTGCAAATAGCTCAACACCAACGATCTTAGTTATCAATAAAATTGACCTCACAACACCAGAGGCACTTGAGATATTGGTTGCTCAGTGGCAGCAGAAGCTTCCGAATGCCTTTATTGTACCAGCTTCCGCTAAAGAGAGTTTTAATATTGGTGGACTCTTCGACCATATTGTAGAGCAACTTCCAGAGGGGGAGCCATTCTACCCAAAAGATACCCTCACCGATAAGACTCTCCGCTTCTTCGCCACGGAGATTATCCGCGAGAAGATCTTAACGAACTACGACAAGGAGATCCCATATTGTTGCGAAGTTGCAATTGAAGAGTACAAAGAGGAGGCTAACATAGATCGTATCTCTGCCACAATATATGTAGCTCGCGACTCTCAAAAAGGAATCATCATTGGACACAAAGGAGAGAAGCTAAAACGCGTAGGAACACAGGCTCGAATGGATATGGAGACATTCCTCGATAAAAAAGTATTCCTACAGCTTCATGTAAAAGTTATGGAGGATTGGCGCAATAGTGATCGTCACCTCAAAAGATTTGGCTACGACGAATAATATAGATGTAGGCTATAACGTTAATTCAGAGGAATAGAAAAAATAGATTATGTTAAAGAGACGCACCATCATAACGGCAATAGTAGCCTTTACGGTTATCCTCACAAGTGCCCTTTCGCTTAAAGCGCAATACAACAAAGATTATTTCTACTGGGTTGGACGCAACAACATGATTAATAACGACTATCGTGGAGCGATTGATGTCCTAAACTCACTTCTACGTTTCGATGATAACGCCTACGAAGCCTACTTCCTACGTGGTATTGCCAAATATAATCTCAACGACCTGCTGGGGGCAGATGCCGACTTTTCGATAGCTATTGAGAAGAATCCTGTATTTACGGGCGCCTATGTTAATCGAGCAATAACAAGATCGAGATTAGGTAATTACGATGATGCATTACGCGACTTTGAGGAGGCCATCGAGCTGCGTCCCGATATGCCAAACCCATACTACAGCCGTGGTGTAACTCGCCTACTTAACCAACAAGCGGAGGAGGCAATAAAAGATTTTGACGAATTTATAAAATATGAAAAGCTAGTGGCAGATGCCTACGTCAACCGCGGTATCTGCTACCTCCAGCTTCAAGATACACTTATGGCAATGGAGAATTTCGATATTGCTGTACGCACAAACAGGGAGAGCCCAACAGCGTATAACAGACGCGGAACAATCTACCTTCAGCAGGGAAAGCTAGAGAAGGCGGAGTTAGATTTTGATAGATCTATTGCCAATGACTCAACATATCTCCTAAGCTTTTTCAATCGCTCATTGGTATATAACGATACAAAACGACCTCTACTGGCGCTAAGTGACCTTGATCGAGTAATTGAGCTAGATTCAACAAACTCACTAAGTTTCTTCAATCGTGCAATAGTTCGCTCGCAGGTGGGAGACTACAATATGGCATTAGAGGATTATAACAAGGTTGTTGACTACTCACCCAATAATGTATTAGCATATTTCTACCGTGCAAACCTTCTCACCCAATTAGGAGAGATTGAGAGCGCCGAGGAGGATTACACAAAGGCCATTGAGCTCTATCCAGACTTTGCGAATGCCTATCTATATCGTAGCGATATACGTTTTATGCTTAATAAATCAACTGCTGCTAAGAGAGATCGAAATATCGCAGAGCGTAAAATTGCAGAGCACAAATCTAAGCTTCAAGATAGCACCTATTCAATATACTCCGACACCACATATCGTTTCGATAAACTCCTTTCATTCGACAGCAACTTCTCAGGGAGCAGATTTGAAAACCTCTCATTGCAGGGAGGCAAAAGCAACTCCCTCATACTTATACCACTCTTCCGCTTCACATTTAATCACCTCGACTCGACATCTCTCCCAATGGTACATGGATACCACAGCGAACATATGGAGAGCTTCGTTGAATCATTCAACAACAATATGTTGACCCTAAATGAGGGGAAAAGTAATATCTCACCAGCGGAGCTCGTAGAGATTAATAAAAGCTATGCCGATAAGCTACGCGAAAATCCAGACAGCTGGGAGGCCCTCTTCGAAAGCGCTATATCTCAAGGTCTTATCAAGCAATATACAAACTCCGTAAATACCTATTCAGCAGCTATTAAGATCAACCCCACAAATCCATTCCTCTACCTAAATCGCTCAACGACACAGGCTGAAATGATTGATTTCATCTCCTCGATCGACAACTCATATCAACGTATATCTATTGACTCTGACCCTGCCAACCAGCTAAATAACAACAATCAGACTCGAAGCTACAACTACGATGAGGCGCTCTCAGATCTCAACAAAGTAATTAAGCTCTATCCGGAGTTTGCATATTCATACTATAATAGAGCCAATCTATTAGCGCTATCAGGTAGATTGCCTGAGGCCTACGACGATTACTCGAAAGCAATAGATATATACCCCTCATTTGCCGAAGCATACTACAATCGTGGCGTTATACAGATATATATGAAAGATACCCGAAAAGGGTGTATCGACATCTCTAAAGCAGGAGAGTTAGGTATAACCAAAGCTTACGAAGTCTTAGAGGAGTACATATTTCACGACAACTAACACTTAATGAAATATTATGAATAAACAGACAACACAAAGACTAAACGACTCTGCAACAATGCGCTGGGGAGCCTTGGGAGTAGTTGCCTTCACAATGATGGCAGCATACTTCGTAAATGACGTTATGGCTCCAATGAAGGGTATATTGGAGAGTAACATGGGGTGGAGCAGTAGCGACTATGGTTACTACACGGGTGGTTACAGCTTCCTCAATGTATTCCTCTTAATGCTAATATGGGGAGGTTTCATTCTTGATAAATTTGGAGTACGCTTCACCGGTAAGTTAGCCACCATACTTATGGTTGCAGGTACAGTTCTACAATATTATGGTCTCACAGCTCTAGTTGGCAATCCAACAATGATTTTTGGTTATAGCCTAAGCGTAAATGTTGCATTTATTGGATATGCAATATTTGGCGTTGGAGCGGAGGTTGCTGGAATCACCGTAACAAAGGTTATTGCAAAGTGGTTTAAGGGTAAAGAGATGGCTACAGCAATGGGCGTTCAGGTCGCTTTAGCCCGCATTGGTTCTCAGGCAGCATATGCTTTAGCACTACCCATTGCAACTCGCTTGGGCATAACCACTCCTATATTAATTGGTATAATCTTACTGCTGGGTGGCACTTTAGCCTTCTTTATCTTCTCTATGTGGGATAAGAGACTAGATAAGCAGATAACAGAGGATCAGTCTAGTGATGAGGATGAGGAGAAGTTCTCATTTAAAGATGTGGTGAGCGTTGTCAAGAATCAAGGATTCTGGCTTATCGCAATCCTATGTGTGCTCTTCTACTCTTGCGTATTCCCATTCCAGAAGTTTGCAACGGAGCTAATGATACTCAAATATGGTGTCAATGCTGATTGGGCAGGATTTATTGCAGGCTCTCCCGCATTAGGTGCCTTGATCTTAACGCCAATCTTCGGCAGCTACATCGACAAACGTGGCAAGGCAGCAAGCATTATGGCACTAGGTGCAGCAATGCTCATCTTTGTGCACTGCATCTATGCAATACCTTCAATTCACTCAGCTTGGGTTGCCGTAGGATTGATGCTTATCTTGGGCGTTGCATTCTCTCTAGTACCTTCAGCAATGTGGCCTTCAGTCGCTAAAATCTTCCCTGCACACCAGCTAGGTACCGCCTATGCACTTATCTTCTTCATTCAGAATATTGGTCTTTGGGGAATCCCAACTCTTATTGGAAATGTCTTGGAGAAGTATTGTATCGTTGGAACATCTACAGATGGTAACATCTACGACTACACACTACCTATGATTATCTTCACCGGTATTGCTGTAATATCACTTTGCATTGCCATTGCTCTCAAAGCAGCCGACAAGAAACATGGATATAATCTTGAAAAAGCAAATATCGAGAAATAGCATCTTACAAATTAAAAAAAATTTGTTTTTAACGGCATTTTTTATTATTTTTGCAACATAACCACTATTACAGGTGGCTTACAGTATGTTAAATTTAGATTTTTTTTAATTATTTGATAAGATGGCAAATAAACAGGCAACATTTTTTGGACACCCAATGGGATTGTCAACACTTTTCGCCACCGAGATGTGGGAGCGTTTCAGCTATTATGGAATGCGTGCACTATTGGTATTATTCCTTATGGCGGGAATCAATGCAGGAGGCTTTGGATTAAGTAAAGAGGAGGCATTTACAATCTATGGAATCTTCACATTCTTAGTTTATGTAACACCTCTAATTGGTGGCGTCTTGGCCGACAAGATGTTAGGACAAAGAGCAACAATCTACATTGGTGGTCTAACAATGGCAGCTGGTCAATTTATGCTAGCCTTTGCTGCGATGACAGGCGACAATATGGAAGCTCGCCAATTTTGGTTCTTCATTGGTCTAGGCGTATTGATCTTGGGTAATGGTTTCTTCAAACCAAATATCTCAACAATGGTTGGTCAACTTTACGACGACAACGACCCTCGCAAAGATGGTGGTTTTACAATCTTCTACATGGGTATCAACCTTGGTGCATTTATCGCGCCATTGGTTGCTGGTTATTTAGGAGAGAGTGTTTCGTGGGAGTATGGTTACCTTTCGGCTGGTATTGGAATGTTAATCGGTGTAGCTTGGTTTATTATGCGTGCTGAAAAGACATTGGGACACATTGGTTTAGCTCCTAAATCAGACCCTGAGCGTACATCACTAAACAAAGCTGATTGGAGCCGTATAATTTGTTTTGTAGTTGCTCTTACGGGTGGAACAATTGGATTCTTGGCTGGCTGGAATGCTATGCCTAGTATGGCTCAAACCATTATTACCTATGCGGTTGGTCTCGCAGGTGGTGCTTATCTTATCACATCCATTATCCGTGGAACAGAAAATTCTGACCAGTGGATGCGTGTAGCAGTGATTCTGGTCCTTGCATTCTTCAATATCTTCTTCTGGGTTGGTTTCGAGCAGGCAGGTACAACATTCAACGTATTTGCGCTAGAAAATACCAATCGTATGATCTTCGGTTTTGAGATTCCAGCATCGTGGTTCCAAGCTATCAATGCTATCTTTATTGTGATGTTAGCCCCTATATTCTCTCTTTTGTGGGTTGCGCTGGATAAAGTTAAGTTGAATCCAAAGACACCTTTCAAATTTGCTTGGGGAATGTTGCTTCTATCCATTGGTGCAGCTGTAATGGCTGTAGCTGATACTATCTCGAATGGTGGAGAGGGCATCGTCAAAGTATCTCCACTATGGCTCACAGGTGTCTACCTACTCTTCACAATAGGTGAGTTATGTATCTCGCCAATTGGTCTTTCGATGATTACAAAACTCTCACCGCCTAAATTGACATCAACTCTTATGGGTGTTTGGATGTTCTCATTTGCTGCGGGTAACTTTGGAGCATCTCAAGCGGAGAAGCTATCGGGAGCTGTTGAAGTAGCAATTGGACAACCTGTAAATGTATTCTGGTTTGTATCGGCCATAACTGCTATCGCCACAATTTGCCTATTCCTATTAGGGCCATGGCTTAGCAAAATGATGAAGGGAATCAACTAATCACCTTCTAAAGAATAGTTTTAAAAGTGTTCAGCGAAATGCTGAACACTTTTTTTCATAAAAAATATATCGAAAAACAATAAATATTATTTGTTATTCATGTTTTTTATATATCTTTGTGAAATAAATCATATCACTATTCTTATGACAAATAATAAATCTATAGCAAAAAGGTTGATGGTGCTCTACATTAGCTTCATCGTAGTTATTGCATTATCTATTATCAATAATCTATCTGACTTCAAAGATGGTTTTGAAATGGGCTACAAAATAGCTGATATGCAATATGATCCTGCTTCGGGTCACAAAAATGTATTTTACCTCAACTCAATTAAGCTTGAAAAGGATCAAAACATCATACCACTAACCAACAATGAATCACAATTCAATATAACAGCCTATGGCGATGCTATCAGCTTATTTGTAGAGGAGAATCCAGATAAAGAGCAACCTCCGTTTAAAATCGTTAGTGAGCACCCATTATTCAAAATTGCCATTCTTGCAATGGGTATCGCTCTAGTATGGATCATGGTGCTTATTGCTCGCATCATTCTCTCGGTACGTCGCTCGATTATCGAAGAGAAGGGTATTGACAAATCAAATTTAAGACGTGTTCGTTGGATAGGTGCAATATTAATATGTAGCGAATTTCTCATCGCATTGGCCTCATGGCAAACAAACATTCAAGCAGCAAAACTCCTTGAGGGGAGTGGATTAAATGTCGACACATCATATAGCCCTGATTACTGGATCATTATGCTTGGTGTTCTTATTCTATTTATGGGCGAACTTTTCGCAATTACACACTCGCTAAGCGAGGAGCAAAAACTAACAATCTAGAGATATGGCAATAATAATAAACGTTGATGTAATGATGGCCAAGCGCAAAATGTCACTTGGTGAATTGGCCGCAAAGATAGATATCACCCCTGCCAACCTATCTATCTTGAAGAATGGGCGCGCTAAGGCTGTTCGCTTCTCTACTCTTGAGGCAATATGCCGTATTTTAGATTGTCAACCGGGAGATATATTAGAGTATCGACCAGATAGAGAAAATTTAGAAAATCCTAATAAATAATTAAAGCAAAATGAAAAGATTAATTCTCAGTGTTGTAGCGATGTTATTCGCAGCAACCAATGTGATGGCTCAATTCAACCCTATGGAGCCCATCCCATTTGACAAAGATGTTAGAATCGGTAAGGTTCCATCGGGCCTCACCTACTACATCCGTCACAATGCAAAACCTAAAGGGCAGGCCGATTTCTACATCCTTACAGATGTTGGAGCAATCCAAGAGGAGGACGACCAACAGGGATTAGCTCACTTCCTAGAGCATATGGCATTCAACGGAACTGTGAATATGCCCGGCAAAGAGATGATCGAGTATCTCGAAAAGATCGGTGTTAAGTTTGGAACAAACCTAAATGCAGGCACAGGATGGGATCAAACGACATACCTCATCAAAGATGTACCAGTTTCACGTGAGGGTGTAATAGATTCAGCTCTCCTTATCCTCCACGACTGGTCTAGCTTTATAGATCCACATGCTGAGGAGATCGACTCGGAGCGTGGCGTAATCAAAGAGGAGCTACGTACTCGTGACAATGCTGATTGGCGTTCGGTGATCGAGATGGTTAAGAGCCTTGGACATGGCACCCGCTACGAACACCGCAACCTCATTGGTTATCTTGAAGATCTTGAGACATTCGAGCATGATGCACTTATTCGCTTCTACGAATCTTGGTATCGCCCCGACAACCAAGCGATAGTTATTGTTGGAGATATCGACGTGGATCAAATCGAGGCTAAGATCCAGACACTTATGGCTGATCTACCCACACCTGCGGCCGATGCTCCTCAAAAAGAGGTTATCAAGGTTCTACCAAATGAAGAACCTATCGTCTCGATATATACAGATCCTGAGATGACTAAATCCTCCATTTCTCTCTTCATCAAGGGTGAGGCTATGCCAAATGAGTATAATAACCTTGGTGTATATGAGTTACAGAATATCGCTAAAGCGTTGATTGTAACAATGCAAAACGAGCGCCTACAAGAGATCGCAATGAAGCCAGATGCTCCATTCACATATGCTTCAATGGGAATTGGCTCCATTGGCATTATCCCAACCCTTGAGAGCGTAATGTATAGTCTGGTTACACCTGACGGCAAGCTCAACGAGGGCTTCGAGGCACTTGCCATTGAGATGGAGAAGACTCGTCGCTATGGTTTCAATATAGGTGAGTTTGAACGCGCTCAAGCCAACTTGATGCAATCCATAGAGCAACAATACAACAACAGCGGGGATCAACTCAATAACGCTTATGTGCAGCGCTACCTCGATCACTTCTCAAAGAACACCCCTATTCCTGATGCTGAGACTGAGTTCAAGATGGATAGCATGATCCTAAATATGTTGACCGTGACGGATATCAACACAATGGTTCAACAAGCTATCTCTCCATTGAATCAAACCATCATCGTCAATGCTCCAGAGCGTGAGGGCCTAGTAAACCCAACTGAGGCGGACATCCTAGCAACAATCGCGAAGGTTGCTGCAATGGAGGTAGAGGCATACGAGGATAATGTGGTTAAAGTACCTCTAATTGACCCTAGCGTAGAACTAAAGGGCTCACCTATCAAGAAGGAGAAGACCAACGAGGAGATGGGCACAATAGAGTGGACCCTATCAAATGGCATTGAGGTTGTTGTGCGCCCATCTAAGTTCAAATCCGATGAGGTTCAACTTAGTGCAAAAGCTTATGGTGGCTATGCTCTCATCTCAGATGCAGATTACAACACCGCCTCTGTACTCACAATGATTCTAGGCAACTCTGGTGTCTCGGAGTTCTCTGCAATAGAGCTTCAAAAGCAGCTCTCTGGCAAGAATGCTTCAGCAGCTCTCTTCACCTCGGACTACACAAATGGCATTAGTGGCTCTAGCTCAGTGAAAGATATTGAGACAATGCTACAACTTATATATCTAAATCTAACTACTCCACGCTTCAGCGAAGATGACTTCAATACATCAATGAAGCAGCTCTATGACTATGCGAAGAATGTAATGAACAATCCAGATAATATCTTCTCAGAGTTTGCTACAAAAACTATCTATGGTGATAATCATCGTAAGCAAGCACTCTCCACAGAGTTCTTGGATGATGTCGACTTCGACCGCCTACCAGCTATCTTCGAGGCTCTCTACTCCGATGCAGACTCATTCCGCTTTGTGATAACTGGTAATGTTGACCTTGAAACACTCAAGCCTTTAGTTGAAAAGTATATCGGATCACTCCCAACAAATGGCACTCCTATAGCACTAAAAGATGACAAGGTGAGAGTAGTTAACGGTGAAGTTGACGAGAAGATTAATGTAAACATGACACAGCCCAAGGTGAGCGTACTATATATGCTTTCGGGTGATTACAAGTTCAATCTTCGCAACCAATATGTCGCTCAGTTCCTATCAGCAGCCCTTAACAATAGATACCTCACATCAATCCGCGAGGAGAAGGGTGGCACCTATGGAGTAAGTGTTAGTGTTAACATTAAAGCTCTTCCCGTACCAGCATACGCATTGCAGATCTACTTCGACACCAATGACGAGCAAGCAGATGAGCTTTGCGATATTATCATAGCAGAACTCAACGACATGGCTACAAAGGGCCCTTCAGAGGAGCAGATGACTAAGACACGTGAGTTTATGCTTAAGAATTTCGATAATATGTTGGAGCGTAACAGTGCGTGGACTGGATATATTCACGAATACTACACATATGGTTACGACACCTCTAAGGAGGGTCGCGCAATAATCGAGTCGATCACCATCGATGACGTCAAAGCAATGATGCAAACAATTATCGACAATGAAAATATCATAAAGGTTATGATGCGCCCTGAGAATAAATAAGAAGAGGTATAAGCTTGAAAATAAGTTGCGGAGGATATTCGCAACTTATTTTTTTGTCTATTAACGAAAAAATCGCTACTTTTGTATAAAGCATTACCGATATGAAGATTACAATAGTGGGACCCGCACACCCATATAGAGGCGGATTAGCATCAATTATGGAGACTATGGCTCGCGAATTTCAGAGCCGTGGGGACGAGGTTGACATCAAAACATTTACAGTGCAATACCCACAGCTATTGTTTCCGGGCAAAAGTCAGACTCTTGACACACCTACACCAAAGGATCTCAACATTGTACGCTGCATCAATACGATGAATCCCTTCAACTGGATCAAGATTGGTCGCCAGATCAGACGTGAGTGCCCCGATTTCGTACTCCTTAAGTATTGGACACCCTTTATGGCTCCATGCTTTGGAACTATCGCGCGTATTGCTCGCAAAAATAGACACACGAAGGTAATCTGCCAAATTGACAATGTAAAACCACATGAGAGTCATCTAATTGACCACCCGTGCAACTACTACTTCTTGCGTGCTGTAGATGGCTACGTATATATGTCAGAGCAGGTGCATAGCGAATTAAAGGAGTATACCAACCACCCCGCTATATTCTCACCGCATCCTATGTTCGAGAACTTTGGAACACGTGTCGATCGAGAAGAGGCATGCAGAGAGATTGGAGTGGATCCTACGCAACGTTACGCTATGTTTTTCGGGCTTATTCGCGAATATAAAGGGCTTGATATACTTTTAGAGGCTTGGAGTAAGCTTAAGGCTGAGGGGAAGTGCAACGGGCGTAAATTGATTATAGCAGGTGAATTTTACTCCTCTAAAGATAAATACATATCTCAGATCGAAAGAGGCGATATAAAAGATGATGTGATCCTTCACGAGGGTTTCGTTGCTGACGACATGGTAAAACATTACTTCTCGGCAGCTGACTTTGTGGTACTACCTTACCACACCGCAACTCAGAGTGGAGTGACTCAAATAGCATATAACTTCTCCACACCTATGATTGTCACAAATGTCGGAGGGCTTCCTGAGATCGTACCTCACGACAAAGTTGGATACGTATGTCAGCCAACTTTTAACTCTGTTGCAGATGCCATAGCTCGCACTTGGAGCGATGATAATCTCGACCGATTTAGTCAAAATCTCATCGAAGAACGCAAGAGATTTTCGTGGGCTGAGATGTGCAATAAACTAACGGAAATCTACTGTAAAGTGAGGTAAAATTTTACCCACTATTGACCCGAATTATATGTGCTAAAAGTGCCATCTGAATAGAGAATAATTATGCGCTCTACAGAGGCTCTTTTCGCACCAGAAATTGCCCCATTCTGAGGCTGATTTTGAGGCTTGGATGCCGCTGAAAAACCACCTAAATTATCTCCCTTGATTGGGGAGGAATCCATACTATCTACACCTCCAAAATCGAAGAGATTGATGGGGGATAGATCTACGCCCTCTGCATTTTCAGATATCGACTTTTCAAAATCTTGCCGATACATAGTGGGGGAATCCAACAAAAGCCAATCTGGATTAATCTGAGGAAAGCGTTTGAGAATCTTCCTCAGCAGATCAAATCCGGGCTTATTACGACCCGACACGATATGGGAAATTCCAGAGGGCTGCACCTCTAAAATCTCAGCAAGGCGACTTGTTGTCAAAGCCTCACTTTTCATCAATTGAACGATTTTTTCCTTCATATTCGATATTTTTCACAAATATAAATATTTTTCTTTTGTAAAACAAATTTTATATACAATTGTAACTAAAATAGTTGTGTTGATAATTTTTACATTTGTCAATTTTATATTCTGTTAAATAATCATAGAAATAGAATATAAATAGCTACAATAGGTTATTTATTGCAAAATACTGATTTATTAGCAGTTATAGGTATCTATATGTCATAATATATAGATATACGCCACAAAACGGTCTTAATAGCTGTATAGACATAGTCTAATACATTATATAAATTACATAAATAACTGATTTATAATGATATATTATTATATTTTCAATGATTTAACTTTCGTGTTTTGCTGCAAATAAGGGGCTTGATTACCGCCACATACGATATTAACAAATGTAATAATACACAATAATTAACCCTCAATATTACATATATTTGTCAAAACAATGCATCATTACAAATGTTAATTACCCAACATCTGTAAATATCATCTCCGTTTTACTCTATTTTGATGACAAAATTAAAGTAAAAACATTATCACACAGAGTGAAAACGATACAAATAGGGACAATGATTACATTATGTTAAATTGCAAAATAGGCGGGTAGGGATCAACACCCTACCCGCCTATTTATAAACGACTTACGTTGTATGTAATAACTATCTACAAAGAAATAAGCTCTGCAATTTTCTGAAACTCTTCTGGAGTAAATTTAGCCCTTTCAGCACCAAAATCAACATCTCCCTCACTAGAAATTGGAATTAAATGGATGTGTGCATGGGGAACTTCTAACCCAATAACCACAACCGCTACCCTTTTGCACTCTATCTTCGCGGCGATCTGTGCAGCTACCCTTTTTGCGAAAATCATGAGCCCTGCTAGGGTCTCATCTTCGAGGTCAAAGATGTAATCTTGCTCCACTTTTGGCACCACTAAAGTGTGTCCTGCACGCAGTGGATTGATATCCAAAAATGCAAAAAATTGGTCATCCTCTGCCACTTTATAACAGGGGATTTCACCCTCAATAATTCGTGTAAAAATCGTTGCCATTATTCTCTCTTTTTTTTACTAAAAATAGAGTGGTTTTCCACCACTCTATTCATCATATTTTCTTGTTAAAATTTCAGACATAATGACCGCTTTTTGCAGGTCAAATTCTTCCGCGATTGACGCACTATCTTCATGCGACTGCTCCTCTATATCCGACCTCGATAGGTCTCCTTTGAAGCTCACATTCGGAGTCTGCACCGCCTTCGGTTTCACCTCTTGCTTCACACCTCCTTGCTTCATCTCTTGCTCCACCCCTTGCTCCACCTCTTGAATGGGCCACTGAAGCTCTTCGCTCATTGGCTCCTCTTGATCTACCTTTGGTGGCTTTGCACTAAAGAATCTATATAGCACAAATACTGCAAACATTATTAACCACTTCAAATGCGAAATATCAAATCCCTCTTCCATACACAATGTCGCTTATTAATTCATATCTCGTTTAACACTCTCTATACCCTCTATCTGCTGCATCTTCTCCATAAGCACGCGCAAGGACTCAGCATTCTTCACATAGAGGCTTATAGAGCCCTCAAAGACTCCATCATGACTCTTTACGCTAACTTCACTCATGTTGGTGTTGAAATCTGCTGTTACTACCTTAGTTAGATCTAACATAAGACCAATTCTATCTATTCCTCGTATTGAGACGCTACATAGATACGACATACGCTTATGTTGAGACCATTTGATCTCATCCTTGATGATATTCTTACCAAACTGTGCACCCAGACGCGTCAACTCATCACAAGTCGACTTATGCACAAATATCTTAGCGCTAATGGGGTCTCTATACCCTACCACGCTATCTCCGGGAATAGGCTTGCAGCACTCTGCAATAACTAGCTCAGCGGCACCATTAGAGCTCTTCTCCTCTGTTGCCTCTTCCTGCTGTGCACCCTTATCACTTGATTTATCGCTTATAAAGAGGCTCCAGAACTTAGAGACCTTATTACGAGATGAGGCCTTTATAATTCGCTCCAACTGATCCAGCTTAATTATCTCTGCGCCAACCTTACTATAGAACTCATCTTTTGTCGCTGACTCATAGGCGGGTAATATCTTGCGAATAAGTCCTGCGGCCAAAGGTATCTTAAGTCGCGCTAGCTCCTCCTCAAAGATGCTCATACCGCGTTCAACATTGTTTTGATGCTCTCGCTTCAAGAAATTATTGACGGATTGAACAGCCTTTGCCGTAGTGACAAAAGACAACCAATCTGATTGTGGCCTCACATTCTCTGATGTTACTATCTCGATCTGATCTCCGCTCTGGATTGGCGTTGATATAGGCTGTATCTTATGGTTGATCTTAGCGGCGATGGCGCTATTACCGATCTTAGTATGTATGTCATACGCAAAGTCCAATGCCGTAGAGCCATTAGGCATACTACGGGACTCCCCTTTGGGTGTAAACACCAATATCTCAGAGGTATATAACGACAATTTAAAATTATCGAGGAAATCAATCGCACTATCTGTTGGTGAATTTAAAGCCGCTCTGATCTTCTTAAGCCAGTTATCAAACTCGCTATCGTCATTCGAGAGTGTCGTCTTCTTATATTTCCAATGAGCCGCAAAGCCACGCTCCGCGATGTCATCCATACGTTGAGTGCGAATCTGCACCTCTACCCAGATACCATCTGGACCCATCACCGTAGAGTGAAGCGCCTCATAGCCATTATCCTTTGGTATACTAATCCAGTCACGTAGGCGATCCGGCTTAGGTGTATATATATCTGTTATTGAGGAGTATATCTGCCAACACTGTGTCTTCTCCGAAGGAAAAGGAGAGGATTGAAACACCACTCTCACAGCAAAGAGATCATAGATCTCCTCAAAGGAGATCTGCTTGCGTTGCATCTTACTCCATATGGAATAGACGCTCTTCACGCGCCCCTCAATCTTATAATCAAATCCATAGCGATCTAAGGCATCTATAATGGGAGCTGTAAATTTATCTATAAACTCCTTTCTACTGCCCTCAGTCTCGCTTAATTTATTTACGATTCCCTCATACTGAGCAGGGAACCTATACTTCATGCAGAGATCCTCTAACTCACTTTTTATTGTGTAAAGGCCTAGCCTATGAGCGAGAGGTGCAAAGAGGTAAAAAGTCTCACTAGTGATCTTAATCTGCTTATTATGAGGCATTGATCCTAATGTACGCATATTGTGAAGGCGGTCGGCAATCTTGATTAAGATCACTCTCACATCGTCCGAAAGGGTTAACAACACCTTGCGGAAATACTCCGCTTGCTCCGATGCATCGGTGTTGAATACTCCCGACATCTTAGTGAGGCCATCAACCATCGTTGCGATCTTCGCCCCAAATATACGCTCCATATCTTCGACCGTATACTCGGTATCCTCCACCACATCATGAAGCAGAGATGCTACTACCGCCTTGACCCCAAGACCTATCTCATCAACTGCTATCTTAGCTACCGCAATAGGATGCAGAAGATACGGCTCACCTGAACGGCGCCGTACCCCCTTATGTGCCTCTTTTGCGAGGAACATTGCTCGCTTAATGAAGTCCCAATCCTCCTCGCTCTTGCAAATCTTCTCGCACGATCGCTGGAGATCTTCCCACATTTCAGCAATAACTACTTCATCCTGAGCAGTATATTCCATAATCTACATCTTTTCTTTTTTCATCAAATCACGAACCTTTGTCTCAATCTCCTCTCGAACAGCTTCGTCCGTACTCAATAACTCCTTCACAGAGTCTCGACCCTGACCAATTTTACGCTCTCCATATGAGAACCATGAACCAGCCTTCTTGATTACTCCAAGATCTACGCCAAGATCAATGATCTCCCCAATCTTCGAGATACCCTCTCCAAACATGATATCAAACTCAGCACGTTTGAACGGAGGTGCAACCTTATTCTTAACGACTTTGACTCTGGTACGTGTACCTAGTTGATTTTCACCATCTTTAATAACTGATACACGACGAATATCTATACGTACACTCGCATAAAACTTAAGTGCATTTCCTCCAGTGGTAGTCTCTGGATTACCATAAACCACACCAATCTTATCACGGAGCTGATTGATAAAGACACAAACAGTCTTCGTCTTAGCTATACTTGAGGTAAGCTTGCGAAGTGCTTGTGACATCAAACGAGCTTGAAGACCCATCTTTGAATCACCCATCTCTCCCTCGATCTCAGCCTTTGGTGTAAGAGCTGCCACAGAGTCAATCACAATAATATCTATCGCACTTGAACGAATCAATGAATCTGCAATCTCTAGCGCCTGCTCTCCATTGTCGGGTTGCGATATAAGTAGGTTGTCAACATCAACTCCCAACTTCTGAGCATAATAACTATCAAAGGCGTGCTCTGCATCAATAAATGCTGCAATACCTCCTAGCTTCTGCGCCTCTGCAATTGCATGTATTGCTAATGTTGTCTTACCAGATGACTCCGGTCCATAGATCTCGATAACACGTCCCTTCGGATATCCACCCACTCCAAGAGCTAAATCAAGGGTAACCGATCCTGACGGAATCACAGGTACCTCTGTCACCTCCTTAGAGCTCATGCGCATGATAGAACCTTTACCAAAATCCTTCTCTATTTTATCCATTACAGCACTCAACACTTTGAGTTTATCGCTGTTTGCTTCAACTTTTGTTGCCATATTTCTAGTTTACTTATTTCAATTTATTGTTAAATGAGTATAAATCAAGCATTAAGCCAAGTTATACTCCTTGAGAATCTGTTGATAATGATTTTTCGTATCTACCTTCTCAAATACTCGCTCCACGCGACCCATAGCATCCACTACAAATGTTGTTCGTAATACACCCATGTACTTACGTCCATACATTGACTTCTCTACCCAAACACCGAAAGCCTCACATAGGATCTTGTCGGGATCAGAGAGTAGAGTGAAGTTGAGTTCATGCTTAGCGCAGAAATTCTTGTGGCTCCTCTCACTATCTGGACTCACGCCCACAATGCGAAAACCATTTTTCACAAGTTCATCTCTTCCATCGCGCAAATTCTTTGCCTCAATAGTGCAGCCTGAAGTATTATCCTTTGGATAGAAGTATAGAATTGTTCTCTCCGCCTTCAACTCCTCAAGACCAAACTTTGCTCCATCCTGCGTTGTCACCTCAAATTCAGGAACCATCTCCCCCACTTGTAGTTTTGCCATGATCTATTTTTTTATAAACTGTAACCCCAAAGATAGTAAATTAATTATCAAAAATACTATTTAGATCACTTTTTTTTCGATTAATCCCATATAGTAACAATCTCAACCTGCTCATTAAACTCTCGCTGTGTCGTATTAAGCCGCTTTTGACATGCCGGACACCGAATTGGAGAGTCCAATTCGACATAATCCCCACATCCAACACACTGTTGCATTAACCCATAACTCTGATCGGCAGAGTAATCGAAGCGAGTACCACAATACTTGCACTTCATCTTGTAAGCTGTTCCCATAATCATTCTCTTTAGTTAGATTTATTTAACACTACAAAGAAACAGCTTATCTGTGACAGGTTGTGACACAAGATTAAAAATTACAATTTTTTTATCTGATTTTTTAAATATTCCATAAAATCCGGAGAGTCAACCACCCGAACATCATCCAAAAGGCCCATTACAAAACGGCCTACTCCTTGGTAGCCAGAGACCATAGTATCCAACATGTAACGATCTGAGCCCAGCGCTGTAAGATCTAGCTCTGCAAGAGGATACTCCTCCAGAAGAAGATTGTAGGAGAGGATGCCCAGCTCTAACCTAACACGGATTGGTTCATTGGAGGTGATCCTAAAGATATCAATAAAACCCTCCTTATGCCGATCACCATAGCGCCATGGCTCATCACAACACTTAACAAAGGCTATACGCGAGAGTTTAAAGAGTTTATTACTATTGCTTTCAAGATCATAGCACCACACCTGAACATAGTTTGTAGTAAAGGCAAATGGCTCGACATATCTATCCCTCACCACACCACCATGAGCCGATTGATAACCCACAAGGGTCACGCTCTGCTGCTGCTCGATAGCCTCTATCAATGCATGCACATTAGCTGAGTTCTTACCCTTGACAACAGTATCCGCCAACACGCCACTATCGTACACCGAATATAATTTACTCTTCAGATTGTGTTTCAATAGATTTGTATCGTCTATACTCTCTATTGCACGACGCAAGATAATAGCCTCCTCCTCGGTGAAGTGGACTAGCTGTGAGATATCTTTAAAATGAGGAGACTCCTTATCGAGTCTAATATACTCCCCTCTCTTCTTGATTACGAAACCAGCCTCACGAAAGGTATCAATATAGCGATAGATGGTCCGGCGCGACATAGATAGCCTTTCGGCCAACTCATCCACCGAGTAGGAGTTATTGGCAGTCAGCAGTTTCATCAAACGCAACAATCGTTCTATCTTAGGCTGATCCATGCTATACTATATTAAAAATAATGGTCAGAGCAGAGCTCCAACCATCATTATCCTAAAAATACCTTTTCAATTTCTGTCACATTACGCAAGAACATCTTGTCGGTCTCCATAAGATTGGTCACCGCCTTACAAGCGTGAAGCACTGTCGCATGATTTCGACCACCTATAGCAGATCCAATTGTAGCCAATGGCGACTTGGTATGTTTCTTAGCTAAATACATCGCTATTTGACGAGCTTGAGCCACATCTCGTGTGCGAGCCTTAGAGTTGATTGCCTCCAGTGAGATATTCATAAACTCTCCAACTGTCGCGACGATCGAATCTATTGATATCTCTCGCTTATTTATTCTCACATAGATCTTCAAAATCTCTTTAGCTAGCGAGATAGTAATTTTTCTATTCAAGAAGGATGCATTTGCGATTAGAGATGAGAGCGCTCCCTCAATCTCACGCACATTTGCTGTGATATTATTTGCCAAGAAATCAATTACATCCTCTGGGATTATTGCATTCTGACGCTTAGCCTTAGAGCGAATAATCTTAACTTTTGTTTCATAATCAGGTAGGTTCACCTGCGTCGCAAAGCCCCACTTAAAACGAGTTAGAAGCCTCTGCTCAATATCCTTAAGCTCAACTGGTGCCTTATCCGAAGTGAGGATAATCTGCTTTCCTGAGAGTTGTAACTGGTTAAAAATATTGAAGAACGCATTCTGAGTACCGGTTTTACCCGTCAACTCCTGAATATCATCTATTATCAAGACATCAATAGTTTGATAGAAGTGGATAAAATCTGGAATTGAACCATCCTTATAAGCTGTCTGGAATTGCGCCTGAAACTTATTCATCGACACATATAGAACAGTGAGCTCTGGATGGCGCATACGCACCTCATGACCTATAGCTTGAACGATATGAGTCTTACCCAAACCCGAATTTCCATATATATATAGTGGATTAAACGGTGTGTTACCGGGATTAGCCGAGACAGCCATACCTGCCGAGCGCGACAAACGATTACATTCACCCTCAATAAAATTCTCAAAGGTATAGATCGAATTGAGGTTTGGATCAATGTTAATCTTCTTGATACCGGGAATCACAAATGGATTCTTGATGTTATCGGTACTAGTTTGAGTATTATATCGCTTGATCGTCGAGAGGTCTGCATTAGTCGAAACTGACTCCCCTCCCTTTGGCACAGCATAAAAAAGTCTAGTCTGGTGTCCATAATATCGCTCGATGATTGGACGCAACACTGGAATATATTTACCCTCCAAATGGTAGACATGATCTTTATTGGGAACACCCAAACGCAGGATGCTTCCATCAAATTCTAAAGGTACGATAGGCTTAAACCAACGTACAAACTCCTCCTCGGTGGTTTGAGTCTGAATTAGGCTAAGACATTCCTGCCATACCTTCGTGTATGTCTGTATATTTTGTAACATGTGTACAGGGTAATATTCTTTTAACGACACTGCAAAGATGATAAAAAAAAAGTAAAAAAAAACATCTGAAAAACCTTTTTTTTTCACTTTATTTTTGTATAGCAATTAAGAGGCAATTTATTTACTCTCTTTTATTACAATTCATTAGCATATTTTACTTTTTTTTTCTACTTTTGTCGTAACTTTTTTACCTTTAACACAAAGGTAGTAATATATAATTTAAAAACAAAGATAAAATGACAACAGATTTGAACAAAATAGTTCTTGCCAAGGCTCAGACTTGGTTGGATGGTGCTTATGATGAGCAGACCAAAGCTCAGGTTAAAGAGCTGATTGACAATAATATGACTGAGCTTATAGAGAGCTTCTACAAAGATCTAGAGTTTGGTACAGGTGGCCTACGCGGTATTATGGGTGTTGGTTCAAACCGCATGAATATATACACTGTAGGTGCTGCTACACAAGGTTTAGCAACCTATCTTAAGCATAATTTTGAGGGTGAGACAATCCGTGTTGCCGTGGCGCACGATTCTCGCAATAACTCTCGCCTTTTTGCAGAGCATACAGCTAACATTTTTGCCTCAAATGGCTTCGAGGTTTACCTCTTCGACGCTCTACGTCCTACACCCGAATTAAGCTTCGCAATTCGCGAATTAAAGTGCCACTCAGGAGTCGTAGTAACAGCCTCTCACAACCCTAAAGAGTATAACGGTTACAAAGCATATTGGAGCGATGGATCTCAGGTTACCGACCCTCATGACAAGAATATTATCGAGGAGGTGAACAAGATCACAGATGTTTCGATGATTAAAACAGGTGAGAACCTAGATAAAATTATCATATTAGATAGCGAGTTTGACAAAATATATCTCGATAAGGTTCTCTCCCTATCACTCTCGCCAGAGGCTGTGGCAAAGCACCACGACATGAAGATTATCTACACCCCAATCCACGGCTCTGGTGTGAAGCTAGTTCCAGACTCTCTACGCAACTACGGCTTCACCAATGTAACACTTGTCGAGGAGCAAGCTATAGTTGATGGTAACTTCCCCACCGTTGAATCTCCAAACCCAGAGGAGCGCAAAACAATGGCAATCGCCATCGAGACCGCAGCACGTGAAGGAGCAGACCTCGTACTAGCGACAGACCCCGACGCAGATCGCATCGGTGTAGCACTTCGCAACAAGCAGGGAGAGTATGTACTCCTCAATGGAAACCAAACATTAGCTCTTATCCTTAGCTACCAACTAACACGCTGGGCTGAGCTAAACAAGCTTGATGGCAACCAATATATCGTTAAGACTATCGTAACCTCTCAGATGGCAAATGCTGTAGCTACTCACTTCGGTGTGAAGTGCTACGACTGTCTCACAGGATTTAAATATATAGCTAAACTTATTCGCGAGAATGAGGGTATCGCAACATATATCGGTGGCGGCGAAGAGAGCTTTGGCTACCTTGCCGGCGATTTCGTCCGCGACAAAGATGCTGTCTCTGCATGTTCTCTAGCTGCTGAGGCTGCTGCTTGGGCTAAGGAGACAATGGGCGTAACACTCTTCGAGTGGTTGCAAGAGCTATATGTGAAATATGGCTTCTTCCTCGAAGGACTTGTCTCTGTTGTCCGCAAAGGCAAAGAGGGAGCTGAGGAGATTCAGAAGATGATGGTTGACTTCCGTGCAAATCCTCCAAAGTCACTCCTCGGATCACCTATCATTAAGATCAACGACTTCAAATCACTCGAAACAACAATGATCGAGAGTGGCGAGACAATCAAAATAGATCAAGACTCTTCAAATGTACTTCAATGGTTCACCGAAGATGGAACAATCGTTTCAGTACGCCCTTCAGGTACCGAGCCAAAGATCAAGTTCTACTTCGGCGTGAAGGCTCCACTAGCATCAGTTGAGCAATATGACCAAGTATACAACGAACTTAACGGCAAGATCGAAGCTATTAAAGCTGAATTGAAACTGGTGTAACGCATGAAAAAAGTTTCGTATGCCTCCGGCGGGCAGGGTGCTCCCTGCGGAGCTATTCTTCTTCTTGCGGATTAGGCTTATAGCTGCGCTATGAAATTAAAGGTGTTAAAATAGTTATGCGAATTTATTCGTGATAACTATTTTAACACCTTTAATTTTTTAAATGCCTTCAGGCATTTAAACCCAATCCGAGGTTAACCTCGCTGATGGGGTGATGGCAACCGTAGGTTGACATAGATTGATGTATTATAAAGAGCGAAAGAAAATTTATTTTCATAAGATCTTTGTAATACATCAATCGTAGGGCAAAGCCCCATCACATAAGCGCAATACAAAAGGTCAAAAACGATAGTTTTTGGATCCAAGCTTCGCTTGGTGCCGCGCGGCATGAGCGCGATGAGAAACTTTTTTCATACGTTTGCCGCTGTCATGCACTTATGTTTTTTTTGCTTTCTAAGATATTATTAGTATATTTGCAAAGTGAATAACATCAGACATCTGAGGTAATATAAAAACTAACATAAATTAAAACCTAACCTTATGAAACCTTCAATCTCGACACTGGGTTTATTGACGCTCTCGTGCGCTACAATCCAATCGACTTATGCTAAACCTGCAAAGCAGCCTGAGAACCCCAACATCATCTTTATCATAATTGATGATATGGGTATCAACGACCTTGGATGCTACGGCAATCCACTTGCAGAGACTCCTGTCATTGACAACTTCGCCAAAGAGGGTATGATGTTCTCTCAGGCATATGCTTCCCCTGTGAGCTCAGCTACCAGAACAAGTATTCTCTCTGGACAGAACACTGCTCGCCACAAGGTATGGGAGGTTCTTGGATGTAACGACCGTCCATATGCAAAGTTACAATCTCCAGAGTTCCGCCAAGAGCTTCCAGAGGAGATTGAGACATATGCAGATATCCTAACAGATGCAGGCTACGACTGTGGCATCTTTGGTAAGTGGCATGCAGGACGCACTCCAGAGCTAGAGGGCTTTGGCGGTTGCGACATCGAGGTAACCGACCCTGAGCTTAAAGCCTATGCTAAGCAATACAACTACCAGCAGGCGGGTCAAATCACCGCTCAATCTATTGAGTTTATGCGCAAGAACCAAGATAAGCCATTTATGTTGTGCGTATCTCACTTCCTTGTACATGCTCCACTAACAGCTCCAAAACAACTTACCGACTACTATAGCCAGAAGATTCGCAAAACAGGAATCACCGATTGGCATCCAGAGTACCTATCTATGATTGATATGGTTGACAGCTCCGTAGATATGGTTCTAACAGAACTAGAAAAGCTTGGCTTAGAGGAGAATACCATTGTTATCATTGCCTCTGATAATGGAGGATTGGAAGATGATATGATGCTCGCTACGCCATTGGCTGGTTGCAATGATCCATATCGCAGCCAAAAGGGTGACCTCTACGAAGGTGGTATCCACATCCCATTCATCGTAAAGTGGCCGGGCAAAGTTGCAGCGGGAACCACTTGCGACGAGCTTATTATTAACTACGACCTCTTCTCAACATTCGTAGAGCTTGGTAATGGTACCGCTCCAAAGGATCAAGCAGACGATGGTCTTAGCCTTGTTTCGCTATTCAAAGGCGAAGTTGAGTCGCTCGATCGTGAAGCAGTGCACTGGCACTTCCCAACAAATATGTGGACTCGCAGCCCAATGGGTGCTATCCGCAAGGGTAACTACAAACTTATCGAGAACTTCCTTGATGGTAGCATAGAGATGTATGACGTAGTTAACGATAAGGGTGAAGTTGTCGAGATCTCAACAGCAAAACCAGAGATCGCAGCAGAGCTACTTCGAGATCTACACCAATGGAGAGAGGATATTGGCGCAGAGATGCCAACACCAAATCCAAACTACGACCCACTACGTGAGCAGGAGATGGCTCAAGACTGGTGGAAAGATACAGGTCGCGGAAATTTCTAGGATATACGATTAAGAGGGAGGAGACTTAAAGGTCCCTCCCTCTTGCTTTACACTACTTATTGAACCTACTCTCCACCACTGCCCAATCGACGATATCCCACATTTTTGAGAGATGTTCCGCGCGACGATTCTCATAATCGACATAATAGGCATGCTCCCACACATCAAATGTAAGCAGGGGCGTAAGTCCTCCGCGAAGTGGATTTCCAGCATTAGACTCTTTCGTAATGGTTAATTCATCCTGTTTATTCTTCGATAGCCACACCCAACCCGAACCAAAGAGTGATGCTCCCTCTCTCTCGAACTCCTCTTTAAATTCTTCAAATGAGCCATAAAAGAGCTCTATGGCACGCAAAAGAGCCCCCGAAGGTGCTGACTTGCCATCAGCTGATAGCGTATCAAAATAAAAGATGTGGTTCCACACCTGAGCCCCATTATTAAACAATGGTCCACTTGCCGAAGAGATGATCTCTTCGAGGGTTGTTGGCTTCGATCCACTATTCATCAATAGATTATTTAAATTATCTAGATAACCTTGTAGATGTTTCCCATAATGGAGTTCTATCGTCTTTTGACTAATGATCGGAGCAAGTGCATCTGCACTATATTTCAGCTCTGGAAGTGTAAATTTAGAGGTCATAATTTAAAATTATTTAATCAATTTATAGAAGGTGGTATTGCAAATAATATGCCTACAAAGAGCTATTTTCTCCTCAGAAAAGAGTATCTTTGCGACGAAATCATATCCAATAAGTTAAGAAATGAAATTTTATAGCAAAAGCTGGGATCAATTCCAAGGTACAGAGTGGAAGCACGAGATCAATGTGCGCAACTTTATTCAATCAAATTACACCCCTTATTTAGGCGATGATAAATTCTTAGAGGAGTCAACACAACGCACACGTACTGTGTGGAATAAGCTCACTGAGATGTTCAAAGTGGAGCGTAAAAAGGGTGTTTACGATAGTGAAACAAAGATCCCATCAGGCATTGATGCCTATGGAGCGGGTTATATAGATAAAGAAAATGAGGTTATTGTAGGCCTACAGACCGATGCACCTCTTAAGCGTGGTATCTATCCGCGAGGTGGATGGCGCATGGTTGAGAATGCTCTTAAGGCCTATGGCTACCAGATGGACCCCATGACCAAGGAGATCTTCACACGCTACCGTAAAACCCATAATGAGGGTGTCTTCTCGGCATACACCGATGAGATGATAGCAGCTCGCAAGTCGGCAATCATCACGGGGCTGCCTGATGCCTATGGTCGAGGTCGTATCATCGGTGATTATCGTCGAGTAGCCCTCTATGGCACTGATATCCTTATAGAGGATAAAAAGCGACAGATGTTACGACTCGACATCCAAGAGATCACCGTTGAGATAATTCAACAACGAGAGGAGATAAGCGAGCAGATTGCAGCACTCAAGAGCTTTGTTAAGATGTGCGCTGCATATGGCTTCGATGTGACTCGACCTGCTAAAGATGCTCGCGAGGCGGTTCAATTTGTATATCTATCATACCTCGCAGCAACCAAGGATCAAGATGGTGCAGCGATGTCTATAGGTCGCACATCGACCTTCCTCGATATATTCATCGAGAAGGATATTGCGGCAGGCATCCTAACAGAGCAGGAAGCGCAGGAGTTAATAGATCAATTCATAATCAAACTTCGCATCATACGTTTCCTACGCACACCGGAGTATAACGACCTCTTCTCAGGAGATCCAGTGTGGGTGACAGAGAGCTTAGGTGGTCAGGGCATAGATGGGCGCACACTTGTTACACGCACCTCATTTAGATATCTACATACACTCTACAATTTGGGGGCTGCGCCAGAGCCAAACCTCACTATATTATGGTCCGCTGCATCTCCAGAGCCATGGAAAGAGTTCTGTGCCAAGGTCTCTATCGACACATCATCTATTCAATATGAAAATGATGATCTTATGCGTCCAGACTATGGTGATGACTATGGTATCGCATGTTGTGTTTCTCCAATGAAGATAGGTAAGCAGATGCAGCTATTTGGTGCTCGTGCGAATCTTGCTAAATGTCTATTGTATGCTATCAATGGTGGTCGTGATGAGAAGAGTGGAGTTCAGGTGGCTCCCGCCTTTGCACCAGTCACCGGGGAGTACCTTGAGTATGATGATGTTGTGGCTAAGTTCTCAGCGATGATGAGATGGCTAGCTAAGGTCTACGTTAATGCCTTGAAGATTATCCATTACATGCACGATAAATACTCCTACGAGGCCTACGAGATGGCCCTTCACGACCTAGATGTTGAACGTATACGCGCAACAGGTATCGCAGGGCTCTCAATTGTAACCGACTCATTAGCAGCTATTCGCGATAGCAAAGTACGTATTATTCGTGATGAGCGAGGCTTAGCTATAGATTTTGAGCGAGAGGGCGATTATATCCCATTTGGAAACAACTGCGATGCAACAGACAATATTGCCGTGGCCATAACTGAAGAGTTTATGGATTACCTCCGTCAGCATGAGACATATCGCAATGCGAAACCTACACAATCCATCTTGACGATCACCTCAAATGTTGTCTATGGCAAAAAGACTGGTGCTACCCCTTGTGGCCGTGAGGCGGGTACTCCATTTGCGCCGGGTGCTAATCCGATGAATGGGCGCGATACGCATGGTGCTTTGGCCTCTTTAGCCTCTGTTGCGAAGCTTCCATTCCACCATGCGCACGATGGCATCTCATACACTTTTGCGATTGCCCCTAACGCATTGGGGCGTGACGAGCTGGTGCGCATAACAAACTTAGTAAATATGATGGATGGTTACTTCACTCCAAATGGTGGTCAGCATCTCAACGTCAATGTCTTTAACCGTGAGCTACTCATAGATGCAATGGAGCACCCTGAGAACTATCCGCAGCTCACAATTCGCGTCTCTGGATATGCTGTGAACTTCATTCGCCTCACCAGAGAGCAGCAACTCGATGTTATCTCGCGTACCGTAAGCAGTAAGATCTAATGAAGATACACTCATATGAGAGTTTTGGCACAGTGGATGGCCCCGGCATACGCTTCGTAGTGTTTGCGCAGGGGTGTCCACTGCGCTGTTTATATTGCCATAATCCCGACACATGGCAGCTTAAAGATGCATCCTTCGAGAGATCTCCCTCCGAAGTTGTCGAGGAGATCCTTAAATATCGAAACTTTATTAAAAGTGGCGGTGTAACGATATCTGGCGGAGAGCCACTCATGCAAGCCGAAGAGGTTGCCAAGATCTTTGAGTTGTGCCACAAGGAGGGGATTCATACTGCGCTAGATACATCGGGGGTAATCCTCAACGATGCAGCTAAAAGAGCACTATCTGAGTGCGATTTAGTCTTGCTTGATATAAAATCAATTGATGCAGACCAATTTCTAGAGATAACAGGCAGAGGGGAGCTTCAAAGAGTTCTAGAGTTTCTGGATTATCTTGAGCAGCATAATATAAAGTGCTGGATTAGACACGTTCTCCTGCCAACATATACAGATGATGAGACGCTACTTAGAGAGTTAGCCTCTCACCTTAAACAATACTCCGTCATTGAGCAGATTGAGCTACTACCCTACCATGATATGGCAACACATAAATATGAGGCTATGGGGTTAGAATACCCCCTAAAAAGAGTAACACCCCATCCAGAGGATGAGGTGCAACGTCTAAAACTACTCTTCGACAGCTTTTAGCGACATATCAAGAGATTTTATTTGATGAGTGAGTGCTCCGACCGATATAAAGTCAACACCCGACTGAGCATATGTGCGTAGAGTATCAAATGTTATTCCACCGCTAGACTCCGTTTCACAACGACCTGCAACCTTAGCTACAGCCTCCGCTGTGAGCTCTGGTGAGAAGTTATCAAACATGATACGATCAACACCACCCGCAGCAAAAACATCATCAATATCCTGCATTGTGCGAACCTCACACTCGATAGGAATATTTTTACCTTTTGCCGCTAAATACTCTTTCGCTCCACGAACTGCCTTCTGAACACCTCCCGCAAAATCAATGTGGTTATCTTTGAGTAGAATCATATCAAAAAGACCCATGCGGTGATTCTCTCCTCCTCCGATCTTCACAGCCATCTTATCGAGAACGCGCATTCCGGGCGTAGTCTTACGTGTGTCAAGAACCTTTGTATGCAGACCATCGAGCTGCTTGACATACTTTGCCGTTTGCGTTGCCACACCACTCATACGCTGCATGATGTTGAGCAATACGCGCTCCGCTTGCAGAAGCGATTGAAGACGTCCAGAGACGTAGAAAGCAACATCTCCGGGCTTTACTACAGCGCCATCCGAAAGCAATTTCTCAAAGCGCATCTCTGGATCCAAACGGTTAAGGACCATTTGTGCAACCTCAACACCCGCTAGAACACCCTCCTGCTTGCATAAAAGGCGCATTTTACCCTGCTCCGTTGCAGGAATACAACACAACGATGTGTGATCGCCATCACCAATATCCTCCTTAATACAGAGCTCTATTAGCTCCTCTACAAATGGAATATACTCACTTCTCATAGTTTCTTTTTATATTTTTACAATATCTCTTCTAGATAAGACCTCTTCCACTTTTTACAATCCGACCCTCCACTGTAAGATCATTTACCACACGGTCCAAGACTCCATTGATAAAGGTGCTACTTCCCGGAGTAGAATAGGCCTTAGCAATCTCAATATACTCATCCATGGTAACCTTAATGGGTACTGATGGGAACGACGTAAGCTCGGTCATTGCCATATTCATGATGAGGTTATCCATAAAGACAATACGATCTAGGTCCCAGTTGCTAGTGAACTTCTCAATATATGCTTGGTTCTGGTTATAGTTAATAAGCGACTTTTGGAAAAGTGTACGGACAAAATCTAGCTCCTCATCGCTCTTGTACTTCGACATGACCTTCAACTCAGTGTGAGAAGGACGAATCGAAGAGAGGGTGCGCGCAATTAGAGGTAGCACAAAGCTCAAATCATTATCCCACATGATAGAGAGATCCTCAAGCGCCTCATCGAGAGCCTCACACTCCTGCATATCCTTAAAGAAGAAGTCTTCAAGAAGCGCTACATCCTCCTTAATGGAGCTCTCTGAGCTTATCATATAGCTCTTGTAACTCTCACTCTCAAGTAGTGAACTATAGATACTCTTGATGAGATCCGTATCTTGAGACCATGTTAGCTTACGTCGTGCAACATAATCATTCACCGAATCACTATTAGCAATAAGATTGATTACAGCACAATCAATAAATTTACGATTTGGGTTAAGATCTTCGTAAGTAGGTAACTTCTTCTCCTTTGCCAACTCTTGGCGTGCTTCAGCATAACGTGCTACCTCTACAGGGAGTAGCAACATTTGGAAATAGAGGTCATAGGCCTTATCTATTGAACCTAACATACTCTTCTCGGATGCAATCATATTGTCACTCTCCGTCTGGAGGTGAGCATAAAGTGACTTCAAGGCCTTGATGCGAAGCAATCTTCTACTTAACATAATACAGAACTGGTGCGGACTCTATTCCGCTTTTTTATTTAAATTCGTCTAATAAAAAAGTGGGTGTTCATTATTTGAACACCCACTCTATTGAGGAAAACGACATCTCCCCACTTGGTGTTGAGCTACCAGGATTCGAACCTGGAACGACTGAACCAAAATCAGCTGTGTTACCGTTACACCATAGCTCAATCCGTTGCTCGAAAGCGAGTGCAAAGATAAGACAAGTTTTTTTAACTTGCAAATTTTTCAATCTATTTTTTTCTTTTTTTATTCCCTTCAGAGGCTGTGGCACCCTATTTGATACTTTAAATACAGCAAAATTAGATTCAATGAAAGAGAAGCAAAAAAGCACAGAATCATCACCTTACACCAACGATTGGACGATACTATATTTACGTATTATTGTTGGTGGAGCACTACTCATGCACAATGTTGCAAAAATGCAAAATTACAATGTTGTCATCGATGCCTACCATCAACTTTGGGGCATGGGCGCCGCAACATGGTATGTCGCATTCTCATTTGTAGAGGTTCTCTGCGCACTTCTTCTAATCATCGGCCGCTGGGTCCGACCAACCGCCGCGATGCTAATTTTGGGCACTATAGCAAGCATGATAATATACTATGGGACCCTCTCGTCGCTCACCATAGAATTAAACTCACTGTACACACTAATTTACATACTATTTTTCATAACTGGCGGAGGCTATTACTCATTCGACTTTGCTCGTCAAAGGCGTATAAATAGAGTAGAGGGAGACTTATAGCCACCCTCTACCCTATCTATATTACTTATTACTTTAGATTACTCCTCCAAATAGTTCTCGCGCTCTCGCAACTCCTCCACACGCGATATCTCGACATATGATCCGCCGCGGCCTGCGCCAAAGCTACCACCAACTACCACTACAATATCTGAATCATTGAGCCTTACATAGTTCGACATAAAGTCTAGCGCATCTGTTATAAAGTGATATTTGTCACTATGACGCGAACGTAGAATAGCGACCACACCATACGATAGAGCCAAGATGCGTTGCGCATGGCGAGTGTAACAGACTGCCATAACTGTTTTGCGACCGCGGAAGGCAGCAAGGTAACGACCGGTTCTACCTGTTTGAGTATCGAGAATCACATAACGCACATTAAGATTGCTACATGCGCGAACTGCCGAACGAGCCAGCTGTGCTGTGATCTCATGATTTACCGAAACCATATCAATATCCACCATTGGGGCAAAGTGCTGCTCATCACTCTCTATCTCGCGTGCGATACGTGCCATAGTTGCAACAGCCTCCACTGGGAAGTTACCCATAGCTGTCTCATCACTAAGCATGATTGCATCCACTCGCTCATAGATGGCACTAGCAACGTCGCTAACCTCTGCACGAGTTGGGCGAGCTGAATTTACCATCGAATAGAGCATCTGAGTAGCGATAATAACCGGACGCTTTGCTGCGGTACAACGCTCTACAATCATGCGCTGAATCCCCGGAATTTTCTCTGCGGGGAGCTCCACTCCAAGATCTCCACGAGCCACCATGATACCATACGATGCCTCGATGATTGCATCAATATTGTCAATACCCTCTTGATTTTCAATCTTAGAGATGATCTTGATTTTACTATTATGCTCATCTAGAACATCTTGAACTGCCTTCACATCGGCTGCGCTGCGAACAAATGAGTGCGCAATAAAGTCAACATCATTGTCGATAGCCCATAGAATGAAGCGGCGATCTTTCTCTGTGATCGATGGTAGCGCAATGCTCACACCCGGCACATTTACACTCTTGCGAGACTTAAGCACACCTGCGATAGTGAATACACAAAGAAGTTCATTCTCACTCTTCTCCAAAACCTCAATCTCAAGAGCACCATCCGCAATAAGCATTCTATCACCCACCGAAATATCGTCAACGATTGTAGGGACATTCATAAAAATAGTATCACGTCGTGTTGGCTCCGCTGTAGCCGTACCACGCACCGTAACTTTATCTCCCACTTGATATTCAATGGCACCATCAAACTCCTCAGCAAGGGTTGTCACACGAATCTCAGGACCTTTAGTATCAATCATAACTGGGATGGCGGGATTTACCTTGTGGACATTTTCCACAATCTTAGAGGCACTTGCCTCTGTTACATGCGCTGAATTAACACGCACCACATCCATTCCTGCATCATAAAGATTCTTTATGATCTCTTCTCCACATCTAAAGTCTGAGATTGTCGCAACAATCTTTGTCTTTTTCATTCTTAACATATAATCTCGTCTAAATAATATTCAATTTTGCAATAAGAGCCTCCACACCTAAGCGATAAGAGTCTAGCCCAAAGCCCATGATTGACCCCACTACAACAGGAGCTATCATTGAAACATGGCGAAACTCCTCACGTGAAAGAATCGAGGAGATATGAACCTCCACTACAGGTGTCGAAACAGCTGAGATAGCATCACGCAACGCGACCGAGGTGTGTGTATAACCACCGGCATTGATGACAACCCCATCGTAAGCACCTACCGAAGCGTGAATCTGATCTATCAACTCACCTTCGATATTAGATTGAAAATAACAAAACTCCACATCTAAATAGCGCTCCTTAAGGATTTTTACATACTCCTCAAATGTTGTTGATCCATATATCTCTACGTTACGTGTGCCCTGCAAATTAAGATTTGGGCCATTGAGTATTAATATTCTCATAATTGTCATCTGCTCTTTTACGCCACAAAGATAGAAAAAAACCGGCTATAATGAAAAAATTTAGTACCTTTGTCTACATATCTTATAACATTAATGACAGAATTTGGATTAATAGATCAGATAAAGGGATTATTTTCATCAATACCTAACAATTTCTTCGAGGGGATAGGCGATGATTGCGCCATACTCACTTTGGGGGAAGAGTCGCTTGTATTCACCTCCGACATGCTTATAGAGGATATACACTTTCTACGTAGCTCCACTTCATCCTTCGATTTAGGCTACAAGTCGCTCGCTGTGAATTTGAGTGATGTCGCCTCAATGGGCGTGCGTCCTGTGGCAACTCTCCTCTCTATCTCTGTCCCAAAGGAGCTTATGGGGGAGTATATAGAGGAGTTTATGAGAGGGTATCATGCGCTATCTCAAAAATATGGGGTAGCACTTATCGGAGGAGATACTACAGCCTCAAAAGGAGCCTTAAGCATTAATGTTACTGCCATTGGTCGAGGAGACACGAACAATATAAAACGACGAAAAGATGCTCAAAGACAAGATATCATACTAGTTAATGGCTCTTTAGGGGAGTCTGCCGCAGGCCTTCACGACATCTTCGATGGCCACTACACATCTCCATTAGCGACAATACATAAGCGACCAGAGCCACAAGTCACCGAGGGAGAGTGGCTGGGAGGACGGCACGAAGTGCATGCCATGATGGATATATCGGATGGCGTCGCCTCAGACCTGCGACATATTCTCTCTGCATCTGGCGTTGGGGCAACGATTGAACTTAGCTCAATACCTACCTCCGTTGATCTTCACTCGGCTCTCTGCGGTGGCGAAGATTACAAACTTCTGCTAACAGCCTCTGCCACGCATGCCGAAAAGCTCCAAAAGGAGTATTTTAAGGCATTTGGAGCTCCACTATATGCAATTGGAAGGGTCACAGATGGAGATGATTTAAAATGGATGAAGGATGGAGTCATCCAAGATATGAATCTCATGGGATTTAGACATTACTAACTAATAAAAAATAACACTATGAATCTAAAAAAACTTGTTATCGTGGGATGCTTATCGCTGCTAGCGCTTGCAGGATATGCACAACCCTCCGAGAAAGATTGCAAGAAAAAGATCTCAAAGCTTGAGAAGCTTATCAAAGAGGCTCAAAAGCAAGAGATCGACACACAGCGCGAGGAGTGTGCAGTATGGATGGCCGAGACCTTTCTTCAGTATGCTGCATGGGACGAAAAGAATGTCTCGAAGAATGCATATCAATATACTACATGGGCAGCCTTTGCTGACGACGCTGGACGCTTAGCGCGTGAGCTTCCCGACTTCGAGCGTGGCGAGATTGAGAAACTTCTTGACACAGCTATCGAGGAGATCACGGCAGTTATCAATGGCGATGTTCTACGTCGTGAAGTACCTAAGATTGATTGGAAATCAATCAAACTTGAAGGAAGTCAATTCGTAAGTAATGGTCGCCCAGTATTTATCAACGACTACTTCACTAAACCCACATTCCTTGACAATGATTATTGTGGACAGGTGAACCACGGCCGCATGAGCCTAGGTGATGTTGATCTAGTTACAGGTGAGCTTACGGCATCTGGCAACAAGCGTATCAACTCCGATAATGGTAACTCCGGCTACATCCTCCTATGGCATGGCAATCCTCCTCAATCAATCATGGAACAAGATCCGAATGTCAACGATGGAGGTCGCCACTTCACCAAATATGATATCGATAATCCTCTAATCAGAGAGGCGTGGAGCACCACCTTTAAGACAGTTGTACCATTAGTAAAAGATAGGCTGACCACCGACCAAGGCTATATCCTCTCTAATGAACCACACTGGTTCACAATGAAAGATGTATGGGCTACAGGCATCGTTTCGCACTACACTATCGACAAGTTCAAAACATGGCTAGAGGCAAAACATGGCAACATAGAGCGTTTAAATGAGCTTTGGGGAACATCCTTCGCCTCATTCAACGACGTCACAATAGAGATTCCATTTGATGGCAAATATCGCACCGAGCCAATGGGCTATGACTGGATGACATTCAACCAAGATCGCGTCGTGGAGTGGTTCACATTCCTTCGTGATGGCATTCGCAAATATGACCTAGAGGCTGTTATCCACATCAAGCTAATCCCTCGCATGTTCAGAGAGGATATTCGCGACCATGGTCTCGACTTTGAGTCTCTCGTTAACCTTGGCGACATTCTTGGTAACGACGCCAAGATACAAGGCCGCATGATGCGTAGCACTAGTGCCGAAGCTTGGGAGAGCGACTACTGCTTCAATTGGTTTGAGGTGGGTATAGGCTATGACTTCTTTGAGTCTGTTTCACCGGGCAAGACCAACGTAAACTCAGAGTCACACTATCTATCCTCTGCCGGCTGGAGAGACATCTACCTAACACCGGGATATGCACGCGCAGCATATTGGCTAGCGACACTCCAAGGAATGGGTATCAGCTACTCATGGTTCTGGGCACGCGAAGCAGATGGAGGAATCCGCTACGACCTACGCGGAGACAAGAAGTGGAATACAGCGATGGACTTAGCCTATGTCGCATCAGTTGCTCAGCAGCCTAGCGTCGCTAACGAAGTTACCAAGACATATATGAATATGAATGCCTTCTCGCCAGAGATTGCAACACTTCAAGATACAGAGCGCCCATCGCGCATATTCTACTCTAAGGTATCTGCCATTAAGAATACTAAATATGTTGCCACCATGCTCGACCTCTATACACCTCTCTTCTTTAGCGGCACCCCTGTTGGATTTGCCACCGAGAAGGTAATCAAGGATCAAGACAACGACTCATGGAGCGTCATCATGGTTCGTGAGACAGAGTTTGTGACAGAGAGCGAGCTAGCTGCCCTACAGAGCTATTTAGATAATGGAGGTACCATTCTACTAGATAGCAAGAGTCTTAAGAAAAATGAGTATGGTGAGCCACTCTCCACCACTCTAACAGCATCAAAGGGCACACTCCTTAAGGTGGATAGCGTAGATGAGTTCCTCGCAAAGAACGACGAGATACTAAAGAGCGCTGGAAGTGCTCCTCGCGTAATGGTAGCCGAGACAAACTCATGCTCAACTGAGGGTTGCCTATGGCGCTCATATGCAAAGGACGACAACACAACAATCCTCTGCATCCTCAACATCGGCAACAGCGATGCTACACTCAACCTATCAAGCGACAAGGGTCTCTTCTCAATGAAAAATATGTTCACTAGCAAAAGTGTTAAAAGCGAACTCACCCTTAAAAAGCAAGATGTTATAATGATCGAAGTAACCCACAAATCGGCAGGCTTCGACAATTGGTAGATGTAAATTAACTTGAGGGAGAAAATTATTCTTCCTCAAGTTAAATATAAAGCTCTAATCTACCCCTACAAGATTACCAGAAAGATTGAACTCTAATTCAATTGTATTAGCAAGTCGAACCTCATAGCCATCAATATCTTTCTCAATTTCCAATACTTTTTGGTCAGCATAATATAATGCTAAATACTCAGCGATCTTTTCTGGCAAAATGGTCGTAGGCACTCCTGTAATATTTGACTCTACACTCTCCCAATTACCACTTTTCTCAAATTGAATTACTGTACCATCAAAGAATGTTACCGAATACTCTTTGTCAAATAGCTCATTATCATAAATAATAAGCATTATTTGCTCCTTATCGAAATGGGTAATGATGGTTGTTTGCGCTACAGATGGTAATGCATTAAAATCTATAACACTCTCTGTCTCTTTCTCGCATGATGCAAACGCAAGTACTGCTATAGTGGTCGCCAATAGGCTTATAAATAATCTTTTCATCTTAATTTTATTTTAATAATTTCACTCCCTTTAGTTATCTACCTCTATGAGTTTACCTGCTGCATTAAATTTCAACTCCAAGCCATTATCAAGTTCAATGTCTACATAGCGCTTATCACGGTCTATTTGCATGATTTTATTTGCAGGGAAGTTTTG
The DNA here is from genome assembly GCA_047172325.1 of Rikenellaceae bacterium. Lineage (GTDB taxonomy): Bacteria > Bacteroidota > Bacteroidia > Bacteroidales > Rikenellaceae > Alistipes. The sequence continues at coordinate 77,957 of JBCQWG010000001.1, forward strand.
GCTTACATGGTTAACAATTTCAGATGGAACTACCGCCATAGGAACCTCGCTATTGCGTTTTCCTTCAATCTCTGTCCAATTTCCTCTTTGGTCAAACTCGATCTTTACACCACTCGTAAGGATCACTTTATAATCTGTATCAAACATGCCACGCTCCATCGTAGCGATTGAAACTTTGTCGGCAGCATAGTGTGTCGAGATAAATGTTTGTGCCAACTTCGGTAGCGCTTGTTGGTCAATAACTCTCTCCTCGGCAGAGAGTGTAGCGATTGTACAAAGTGTTGCAACAATTGCAAATAATAACTTTTTCATAATATTCTCTTTTAAATTGTTTTTAATTCTGTCACAAAGGTAGAGCCCAATTCTGAAGAGAAACTGAAGAATTGATAAAAATGCGAAATTATTTAAAATTAATTTGAAAATGATGTCGTTTATCGGTATACGAATAACTTATATTAAAGTCATACAACTTGCATATAGATTGCACAATGGGCAACCCCAACCCAGAGAACCCACTCTTTGATCTACCTTGATAAAACCGACTAAATATTTTTTCACTATCCAAAGCTGTTGAGTCAGAAGTATTAGTGATAGTAAGCATATTAGTATCAATCTCTATCGAAATATCACCACCATCCACATTATGCGAATAGCTATTTTTGATTAAATTAATAATCAATATTGATGATAACACCTCATTTGCCACTATCGTGCAACGACCTCGCTCCTGTAGTGTTAATTTAATATTGCGATATTCGTATAGTTCAACTATCGTATCTACATTCTTACGAACAAGAGTATTGATATCAATATCACTATTTTCAAACCCGCCGTTCTCAATCTTAGAGAGCATCAGCAATGATTTATTCAGCTTCGACAAGCGAGAAAGAGTCATAAGACACTCAGCCACATCACCCATTTGCTGCTCACTGAGTCCACTCTCACAGAGCAGCTCCAATCTATTCTGACATATTGCAATGGGAGTTTGCAACTCATGTGAAGCATTACCAATAAACTCTTGTTGCTGCTCAAAAGCTCGCTTACCCCGTTTAGCAAATGACTCTATCGCTGCACTTAATTCTTTAATCTCCTTAATATTACTCTCTTGCACCGTAGGCACGGTACAACTTTGCAGATCACTCCCATGAAGCCACTTCATAAACCTATCAAGAGGCTTTAGACCGCCCCTAATTGCCACAATGTTAATAAGAAGCATTGTTATAAGTAATAACGCAAAGAGGATCGCCAGTGAACGCCAAATAGCATCTATTAGGTCGCTATTATCAATTGTTGGTGTGAGTACCGTCACTTCAAAATAATTATCTGCGGCATCGCAAAATAGCTGCCTTTGTACTCGCGCAGGTTCATCTTCGCGCTTATATTCTACATAAATTGTCTCATTAAAGAAGCCCTGTTTTGCTCTAACAATCTCTACACTATCGGGACATACGGAACGAAGTGAGTAGCTATTATTTGATCTATTATCAGCATTTGGGATTGGTTCACCCGCCAAAAAACTCTGAATTATCATTGCCGAATAATCTTCCAAGACATCATCGGTCTCATCATTCACCTCATCTACAATAATATAGAAAAAAAGTATAGACCATACAGCTATTACCACTGAAAGCCATAATGAAACACGCAATATAATATAATTAATAAATCGCATATTATCTTCTAATTAAGTTTATATCCAAAGCCATATATTGCCTTAATCTCCAATTTCGCCCCCGCTGCGGTGAGCTTACGACGCAAATTTTTCATGTGTGTATAGATAAAATCAAAATTATCTGCTTGGTCGATAAAATCACCCCATACAGCCTCTGCAAGATTCTCCTTGCTAATTATATGTCCTTGACGCATTGCAAAATGAAGAAGTATATCATACTCCTTGCGGCTCAAGTCAAGTAACTTCTCATCAACAATGACCTGCGACTTATCAAGACAAATCTCCACATTATCAATTGATATTATATTCGAACCACTATTACCATTTCGGCGAATGATACTAGCGACACGTGCCGTAAGTTCCGAAAGATGAAAAGGCTTTGCAAGATAATCATCAGCACCCATATTTAAACCAGAGACCTTATCATCGATCGAATCCTTAGCTGAAATAATTATCACCCCACCCAATTTATTCATCAACCTAAGTTCCCTCAATATATCAAGCCCACTTCCATCGGGCAACATAACATCCAACAGAATACAATCATACTCAAAAAGCCCAATCTTGGAACGAGCCTGCTCGAATGTATATGCCACCTCAACCGTATAGCCATCACTACTCAATGCACGCACTATTGTCTGGGCAAGTGCTACTTCATCCTCAATAATTAATACCTTCATTATAATTTCTCTCTATTCATTTTAGTTCATTATGCGAATATAGCAAAAAATATTTACATTCACTATCCTCAGAATTTGAGGGAAGTAAAAAAGGCTGTTCTAAACTTTCGTTTTAGAACAGCCTCTTTTACAACCCTACAAGCAGGTACTATATCAACCCTCGATTCTTCATCAATGGCTCACGTGATGGCTCTTGACCACGGAAGTTATAATATAAAACTGATCCATCAGCTTGGCCGCCCTTGGAGAGAACCTCCTCGCGGAATTTCGCTGCAATATCGGTGTTGTAGAGATCACCACTCTCGACAAATGCATTATATGCATCCGCGTCGAGCACCTCAGCCCAGATGTAGCTGTAGTAACCTGCCGAGTAACCGCTATTGAAGATGTGTTGGAAATATGTTGAACGGTAGCGGGGTGCTATCTCGTCCATTGCGCCATATTTGCTTAGCGCAGCCTTCTCGAACTCTGGAACGTTGATCTCACCACTCTGCTCAAGTGTGTGATACTCCATATCCAATAGTGATGCAGCTAGATACTCAACTGTGGCAAATCCTTGATTAAATAGAGCTGAGTTTTGGATCTTTGCCACAAGTTCTGCTGGAATCACCTCACCTGTCTGATAGTGTTTAGCATATGTCGCCAAAACCTCTGGCTCCAAAGCCCAATTCTCCATAATTTGTGAGGGTAGCTCCACAAAGTCGCGCTCCACACTAGAGAGAGAAGAGTATTTCACATCGCGGAAGAGACCATGTAGCCCATGTCCATATTCGTGGAAGAGTGTCTCCACCTCATCGAGGCTAATAAGTGCTGGTGCATCACCAACGGGCTTAGTAAAGTTACAAACAATTGTGACGATAGGGGTGATAAAGTTACCATCCTTATCATATTTCTGACCACGGAATGAGCCACACCACGCACCAACGCGCTTGCTTGAGCGTGGGTGGAAGTCGAAATATACAACACCTAGGTGAGAACCATCCTTGTCGGTTACCTCAAATACTTTATTCTCCTTGTTATATAGTGGAGTTGTTGCAGTGATATCCTTATAGGTGATACCATACAACTTTGTGGTAAGATCAAAACAGCCTTGAAGAACACTCTCCAATGCAAAGTATGGACGAATATCATCTTCATTAAGGTCATACTTCTCGGCACGTAGCTTCTCGGCATAATACCACCAGTCCCAAGATTTAAAGTCGTCATCGCCTTTGATCTTTTTCATCTCCTTAAGCTCCTCCTTAGCACGAGAAACGGCTGGAGTCCATAGCGCCTCAAGGAGATCATATACAGCCTCTGGCTCTTTAGACATATTTTGACTCAACACGAAATCTGCATGTGAGGTATATCCCATCAATTTTGCACGCTCCAAACGAAGATTTGCGATATCGCTCAACACCTTCTTATTGTCGTTCTCATCGTCATTATTGGCACGCTCTAGATACCCATTATACAACTTCTCGCGAAGCTCACGCTTCTCTGAGTATTGAAGGAATGGAATGAGTGAAGGCTTATCGAGGGTAAACACCCACTTGCCTGCTTCGCCACGCGCCTCTGCCTCAACTGCCGCCGCAGAGATAGATGACTCTGGAAGACCTGCTAGGTCCTCTTTGTTATCTACAACTAGAATGAAATTAGTGTTGTCGTTACGTAGATTCATACCAAATTTGATAGAGAGCTTAGAGAGCTTGCTATCAATATCGCGGAGAACCTCTTTCTGCTCAGGGCTAAGGTTTGCTCCATTTCTCTCAAAGCTAGTGTAGACCTTCTCCGTAAGACGCATCTGCATTGGATCGAGGCCAGCTGCCTCGCGACCATCATATACTGCCTTTATACGCTGAAATAGACCCTCATTAAGTGAGATATTACTGCTGTGTGTAGTTAACAATCCACTAATAGTCCCCTGCAACTCTTCTAGCTCTGGAGTCATCTCGGTACCTGTAAGGCCTGAAAATATAGTTCTTACATTGCTAAGAAGCTCACCCGACGTTGTATAAGGGAGAATAGTATTCTCGAATGTTGGAGCCTCACTATTATTAACTATAGCTTCGATCTCTGCTACCTCGATCTTCATACCCTCGGTTATAGCTGGCAGGAAGTGCTCATTTTTAATCTCATCGAATGGTGGAACGCCAAATGGTGTTGTCCACTCGGTGAAGAATGGGTTTTGCTCTTTCTCGCTACAACTCGTCAATGAGATAGTAGCTGCACATAGTGTCATAAATAGGATTTTCTTCATAATATTTATTTTATAAATTTCCAGTGTTATATGCTCTGTTAGGGGTATCAACCTCCTCTAATCTTTTGAGAAGCTCCTCTTTCATTCGAGAAGCGATCTTGCGATACTTAGGCTCCTCAGCGATGTTATTCACCTCAAATGGATCACTCTCCAGATCAAAGAGGTATGGCACATCTTTTCTATCGAGCACAAGTTTATATTGACCCTCAACTGCCGACGCCCAGCTGCCCCCAACTGCTCTGAAATATACAAAACGAGGCTTGTCTACACTCTTTTTCTTGCTTGTTAGATCTTTTGACGTATCCTCGCCATGGAAGTACACATCACTCTCAATACCCATAAGAGCGAGCATGGTTGGTGTGAAGTCAGTATTTACATAGCTCGTCGAGATCACCTTTCCTGCGGGGATCTTATCGGGATAGCTAATGACGAAAGGAACTCGTGCCGAAGCCTCATAAGGGACACCTTTATTCATGCGACTATGCTCAAAGAACATATCGCCATGATCTGAGGTGAAGACAACAATTGTGTTCTCCATTAACCCATTCTCCTCAAGGAATGAGATCATGCGCCCTACATTATCATCAATATGCTTAACCATGCCTAAATATTGCTTAAGCGCTTCGGGGTCAAACTCACTTCGCAGATTTTTACCCGCACTAGCCCAATTAGGACGATTATTATAAATCTCTTCGGTCATGGTCGAGGGTGCTTGAGGTTGCATATCCTCATACATAGTGTGATATGGGGGACGCGCATAGTCGGGAGTATGTGGATCAGGAATAGAGACCATCAAGCAGAATGGCTTATCCTTATCACGCTCCATAATCTCCAAACCCTTATCCGTAAAGAAATCTGTGTAGTGAACTAGCTCATCTGCTGGAATCTTCTCCGCTGCATCGGAGCCCAATCCAGAGGCGATAATCTCCCCATCTTTGATTTGAAGGTAGGGTGCATGACCTCCCGTCATCATATAGCGATTGTCGTCAAATCCACCATTATATTTAATACCGAATGTGTACTTGAAGTCATCTCCAGCTAGATGCCACTTACCAACGTATGAAGTAGAGTAGCCATTATCTCTAAGTATTGTACCCAAAGTTGGGATATCTTCACGGATGTAGTCACCATTCACCGGAGCTCCTGTAAACTCAGGGTAGAGACCCGATATGAGCGATGCGCGTGATGGCGTCGACACAGGCGTTGCACAATAATAACTAGTGCAGATAGCGCCAGCCTTAGCAATTTTATCAATATTGGGCGTTGTCGAGTTCACCCCTTTACCCCATACGAAAGCTTGCTCTTCGGGAAGCAGCGCTTGATAGCAACTTAAAGTCCTGAAGCTATGCTCGTCGGTGTGTATGATAAGAAGGTTTGGCTTTTCTGCTGCCATGGCTGCTACCGCACTAAGAGTGCAGCCTCCTAATGCGAGTAGAGTTTTTGTATTCATAAGTGATAGATGTTTGGTTGTTAGTAGTTATAATTTAAGCAAATTTACAAAAAATATATTGTTATAATGATTATTTTTGACTAAATTTGTCTTTATAACCAAAATTACTACCCCATGAACCCATTAAAAATTATTGTCTCTATGCTAGTTATCTCTTCGGCGCAGAGTATTAAGGCGGAGCCTATAAAGAGCATTATTACACCTTACACCATCTCCAAGGTTACGACGGCTCAAATTAACAACAAACCTTTTATTATGGCTAGCAGCTACAATGGTGCTCTATTGTGTTATAACTTTGATGGAGAATTGCAGTGGGAGAACAAACTTTCTGGGTATTTCAATCAAGATATATATTGTGGAGATCTTGATGGTGACGGCAGCGATGAGACGTTGGCTGCCAATAGCGATGGAGCTCTATATTGCCTCAATGATCGAGGTGAGGTTAAGTGGAGTTTCTCTCCATCGGAGGTACCCATGAATAGCACGACGATTATACATCACCAAGGAGTGCCCTATGTGGCGTGTGGTGGTTATGATAATAACTTATACTATTTAGATAATGGTGGCAAGTTAATAAAGACGATTGCCTCTCATAGCTATTCGCAAGAGATTGGATGGGGCACAGGGGGCCCTTCTCGCATGGAGCATATGGCAAATTTCATCCGTACAGCTAAGTTGGCTAATGGAGATGAGATATTGGCACTACATGGAGTTATCAATAGCATGTCGGCACGAGGTGGTCTTTATCTTTTCGAGCCGCTAGCCTCTGAGCCTTACAAATACTTCTCGCAGGAGACCGTAACTGTGATTGGCGATATGGGTATAAGTGACATCGCCCCATCGCAGGGTCAACGAGTGCTGCTGGGTTCCAGTAAAGATACCCGCGCAGGATTTATAGTTGAGGTTGACCTTGATGGTAATGAGTTTGCCACTTATGATATTTCTAAAATAGCTCCCGCTCAGACTCAAAAATTCGGTTATCGAGTAGCTCAAAGTGAATCAGTTGTAATTGACAATAAACCACAACGCCTTATTCTCTTTGGATCCTCAATCATATTACCATCCGACACCCCTTCGGCAGATACCACGGAGGAGATAGAGTCCAGATACGCATATAACGATCTTGCGAAAGATGCCACCGGCACCAAGATAATTCTAGCGAGCGAGCAGGGCGGAGGTAACTGCATCCATATCATTGATCTTAACAATAAAGAGTGGAAGAGCGCCTACGCAGAGCTTATACCAAAGGGTAACATCGAAAATATTCTCGCAAGTAGTGCAGATATGGTTACCTCGGTTGAGGATTTTCAGCTACCTACATGGGAGAGTCTACAGGGTCGTCCCGTTGTTTGCTTTATGTCAGAGTCACCCAATAAGAGTCCTAAAACGAAGGTTATCACCGACAGGATACACCAGAACTACCCCTCACCAATATTCTTGAATGGCGGCTCGGCAGGTGGCACAGAGGATCCTGCATCATGGAATCGAGATACTATGAGTAATGATTTCTTCCGCGATCGCCGCGACAAACGACAGAAATATGCCTCAACACAAGCTGAGATTCTTAACGCTGTATCTAAAGCCTACGCAGGAGACTCCAAAGGTATCTCTATGTGGGGAGGACATGGCAATGATCCATTCTACTACTCTCCAGACACACAGCACAAAATACTCTCTTTAACGGGTGAAGATCAGCAAAGTGTTTTGATCTTTCCAGAGGTGGAGGGCCGTGGACCAGACGTAGTATGGTTGATGGATAGCTTCCTCTATCCATTAGCGGAGCATGCTAAAGGTCATAATAGCAAGCTCTACATTCGCTCGAAGCATCTCTTTTGGCTTGGTAACGTCTATGAGGAGCAGTGGAGCAAGTTGGTCTCAGGCGAGTATGCCGATGTATTTATCCCCTCAATGGAGGAGACCACCGACAAATCTATGGAGCTAAGCCTTATGGGGCGCATGGGCGTATGGATGAGTGGCGCCGTTAATAGCTGGGGTACCCGCTGCGCACGCGACAACCCTAGCTACGACCGCACGCGACAATTCTCACATCAGAACTTACCCAACCACTTCCTTCGCAATATGATCTACCATATTTCACTAGGAGCACAATATATCGACAACTTCTCAGTCGATCAAGAGTATATGAGTATCTTGTGGGAGATGATCGCAAAAGGATTACTCTTCGTGCCATCACGTGACGAGATCGTAAGTATCAACCCTGTAAGATTAACCATCGTACACCCCGATGACGCATGGCTCAATGAGGGCAACAATGTTAAGTGGACAACACTCTTCGATCAGCAGCGCGAAGATGAAAACCCTTGGGTCATGGGACGCTTGAGTGGCTCATGGCCCGCAGCGCCAACCACACAATGGGACTTCTCTCGTTATGCGGCAGGAGCTACCGAGCGACGACAGAATTTCATCTCGTCATTCAACAATGGTCATGTCTTGATAGCACCACCATATGATCCAGCAGCACCCCGCGGCACTGTGGAGGAGCATATGCACCCATTGTACCAAGGTAAGACAAAGGAGTTCTTTACAGATGGTCGCAACTACTACAGCGATGCCAACCTCACCGAAGCATACTCCCCAAAAGAGTACTATAAGGAGGTAGAGGCAGCAATAGAAGAGGGATCAAAGCTACTACCCCTTACAGTAAAAGGAGAGGTAGGCTGGGTTGCAGCACAGTCGGCACCTAACCATTTGCGCCTTACAATTATCGACGGAGGATATATTAACCCATCCGATAAACAGGCTAAGATCGTTATAGGAGCAGCCAAAGTTAAAAGCATCACCAATCTTGTGACAAATGAGAAGCTAAAGATCAAGAAGGGCGAGTGCATGATCGATATCCCATGTGGAATGTATGCATTCTTAGATGTTGAATTGGCGGATGAGTTGTAATAAATCTATTGTAAAATTTTGAATTTTAAGAAAATATATTTAATTTTGTCATAGGAGTAGTAGGGATCCCTGCTCATATTTTATTTAAAATATGGATCTCATAACCTATTAAACGAACTTATTATGTCATCATTATTAATTGCTATTATTGTGTTGCTCCCAATCATTGCATTGTGGGTAATCTTTACTAAGGCTGGTCGTCCGGGTTGGGCTGCCATTATTCCAATTTACAATGCTCTTGTTATGCTTCGCGTGGCAGGCAAACCGGGTTGGTGGATATTTCTATTCCTAATTCCTATTGTGAATGTGATCTTTCTGATTATGACGCTAAATGGCATCTCTAAGAACTTTGGAAAGGGTGTAGGCTTTACCGTTGGTCTGCTCTTCTTACCATTTATCTTTTTCTTAATTTTGGCATTTGGACCTGCTCAATATGCACCTAAAGCTATCGAGGCATAGTTTCTTGATCGACAACATATTAAACCACACTTACTCTAATTTAGGAGCGAGTGTGGTTTATCCATTTTATAATTTATGAAGAAAAAAATCTTATTTTTAGCACTTGCTATCTCGCAGGTGATGGTTTCGCTCGCTCAAACAGCGATGCATAACATTTACTCTCGCGAGCGGGTTAGCCTCAATGGAGAGTGGGATATCCTCCCCGATCCATTTAAAGGTAGCGACTGGTCGCAGATCAAAGATCCATCGAAGAACTCTCTTGCTGAGGTTCAATATGAGGGTTGGCAGAAGTTGAAGGTCCCCGGAGATTGGAACCATCAACGAGATGAATATATCTATTATGAGGGAAATATCTGGTATAAGAAGAGTATTGATTACACTCCTCAAGAGGGGAAACGTGCCTTTATTCACTTTGGTGCAGTGAGCATGCACTGTGATGTTTTCCTCAATGGTGAGAATCTTGGTTCGCATAAAGGAGCCTTTTCACCATTTCAGTTTGAGGTTACCGATAAGCTGAAGAGTGGTCAGAATGATCTAATCGTAAGGGTTGACAACTGCCGCTCGGAGACTACTATACCTGCCCTTATGTTTGATTGGTGGAACTATGGAGGTATCACCCGTGATGTGGATCTAGTCTATGTCCCAGAGACCTATATATATGATTATACGGTAGGTTTGGCCGATAATAATCCGAATATGTTGTCAGTAAAAGTTAAGTTGAATGGAGCAGGTGCAGCTAACCAGAGGGTGACAATATCAATCCCAGAGGAGGGAATCACACTCGATATGACCACAAATAGCGAGGGAGAGGCCTCACACACGAAGAGATGCAAGCTTGATCTATGGTCTACTGACAATCCCAAATTATATGATGTCGTAGTTAATAGCAGTAGCGACAAGGTAGATGATAAGATTGGTTTTAGAACCATTGAGGTTAAGGGCGAAGATATCCTCCTTAATGGCAAACCAATCTTCCTACGAGGCATCAATATCCACGAGGAGATTGCAGCGGAGCAACGACGCTCATATAGTCAGGCAGATGCCGAATTTTTGGTGCAGCAGGCAGTTGACCTAGGATGTAACTATATTCGCCTATCACACTATGCACATAATGAATATATGGTTAAGGAGGCTGAGCGCAGAGGTATTCTCATGTGGGAGGAGATTCCAACATGGCAGCGTATCAAATTTAGCGATGAGGGTGTTCGTCAAACTGCTCGCACCATGATGATGGAGATGATCGAGCGCGACAAAAACCGCTGTGGCATCATCCTATGGAGCATTAGTAATGAGACTCGTGGTCACAATAAGGGACGTACAGAGTTCCTAGTGGAGCTAGCCGATGAGGTACGCGAGAAGGATCCTACCCGCCTTGTGACCTCCGCTCTAGATGGATCCAAATTTGCAAAGGACGAGGAGAGTGGCCTCTTCTATATGTATAATGATGATCCTCTAATAGATCACCTAGATGTTGTCGGAATTAATCAATATAATGGATGGTACGCAATGTATCCATGCGACCCCGCAAAACTAGAGTGGCGCATTGGCGAGGGTAAGCCCGTTGTGATGACTGAGTTTGGTTCGGAGTGCGTCTACGGCAATGATGAGGGCGACACATCAAACCTCAACTCATGGTCTGAGACCTACATGGAGCAGAACTATCGTAACAATGTAGCATCCTTTGCGAACTTCTCAAATTTGAGAGGAACCTCACCTTGGATCCTCTTCGACTTCCGCTCTCCACGACGTCCTCACGCCCTCTTCCAAATGGGCTGGAACCGAAAGGGGTTAACTTCACCTTCGGGTGGCCGCAAGAGAGCATGGTATGTAATGCAAGAGTATTATCAGCAAAAGGCTGACGAGTGGGAATAGCTTAAATCTAAAAAAGAAGTTGTCCAAAATCATATTGCGATTTTGGACAACTTCTTTTTTCTTTACGACTACTCCTCGTCGAGGTGCATGTGATTTACGTAAACTGCATGTTGCATAGCTACACGCTTAGCGATAGATGGCTTAGTGAAGTATTGACGACGACGCAACTCCTTCAATACGCCTGTGCGCTCATATTTACGTTTGAATTTCTTAAGGGCTCTTTCGATGTTCTCACCCTCTTTAACTGGCATGATAATCATAATAGTATTTTTTTATTGTTTTTTATTCTGTTTGCGACCTTTAGGGTTGGTCAAAACCATCATAATATTATTAAAAAACTCTCTAAAGGTTGTACCTAGAAGAATCCATCATCAGATACTTTCGGCTCTGTAAATTCTCCGAAAAGAAGATAGGGATGCACTCTTGTTGCCTCCTGCTCATTAAATATGTTATCTTCAATCATCTCTTCTATGGTACTCCAACCTCCTTTCAATTCTCTTAACTTAAGCAATTTCCTCAACGCCTTATCAGCAATATAAGGATGCCCTTTCATTATTTTAGCGGATGCAAAGTTAACATCTATTTTTGAAATATCACAACTATCACACAAAATTTGTTGAATTATTTTCTCATAATTGCTCTCTGTAATCATTTTTAGCTCCGAAAGCTGCTCCACGGAGTAATATCCACCCAGCAACTCCCGATATTGAAGTATCGCCATAACGCTCTTCTCCCCAATTCCAAAGACAGAACGAAGTGCCGCGGAGTCAGCTTTATTGAGATCTACAAGCTCCTCCTCCTGCATCCCCGTAGGAGGGGTAAATATTGCATATGGCTCAAGGAACATTGCTATAGAGTCAGAGACAACATAGCACTCGCGCAACTCATTCATATCATATATTCCCGATAGATCACGCCACTTCACAAAAACTGCTGCCTGCCGACTGCTCAAAGCCCCTATCGCCACTAAGTAGTTGGCACCAACCGTATCTACAAGAAATTCAGATATTGGCAACAGCTCTCGTTCATATCTCCGACTAGAATATGTACGTTCATAACTATTACTTGCCTCATACTCCTCGCGACGCTTCAGGCGAAACTCCTCACCAATTACGATATATGGCTCAAGAGCATAATATAGAGAGTCACTAATACCATAACATGTGAAGAGATCCTCCTTGATTTTAAAGACTTTTCCATACTCACGATAACGAATAATACTTACCGCCTCGCTCTTGGTAAGTCCCAGACGCATCAACTCTGGCAACTCAATAACATTTGGATCAAAATCAAATAGCCTAACCATACTAAGGCTATCTGCAATAGGAGTCAACCTCTCAAGAGACTTCCGATAGCGTTGCGTCTCTATATGCTTATAGAAAAGCTGCGCACCAACAACAATTGATATAATCACCATAAAGACGATTACACCTCTAGCCTCTTTATCAGTAAACCCCGCTTTCATCCTACCAATCTTCCTTTGGGGACAACTCCAAAACACTATATTTGCGTGAAGGAGACTCTATAAAATCACCTATTCCATACTCCTCCCATCGATGATCGACTAGTTCAATTATATCTGGGCGTGACACCACAACATTGGGGAAACGCGCAGGATTACCCCCACGTCGCGGAACCTTGCTGCGAGCATCGAAAAGCAAGGTCGAACCACACTGCACCACATCACGATCAACCTCCGTGTTGGCAGCACCCAACCACAAAAGATCATATGGGTCTAAGGTTGCAGCAGATGCATCAAAGAGCACAACATAGTTAAGCTCTTCAACCGATAGTCTCTCCAACAACTCATATAGATCTATCTCCTCCAAGGGAGAGCAAAAGAGCAGCAAAACGCCCCACTGCGCCACCAAACTATCACTATAGAGATACCCATCAATGCTCTTCCACTTTGCCACTCGCGCACGAGGCTCAACGCCAGTTAGATCCAACGCTAACTTCCCTCCCAGACCATTTGTTGCTGTGGCATGATCGAGAACATCCAACACACCCTTTCCTCGCACTACGCGACCAGTGAGATCAACACTACGCAGAAGTTGGGAGATCTGCTCGATACTTCTCACATCAACTCCAGCGTCGGTCACAACCAAATATTTATTAAACATCATCTGTCCAGAGCCCCACATAGAAAGAATAATCTTCTGTGCTTGACCTGCATAGCGACTCTTAACGGAGGTCAAAACCAGATTATGAGCCGTGCCAGCAGCTGGCATATAGAGGTCGCACACCTCTGGATGAAGTGCAAAGCGAATTGGCGCAACAAATATACGCTCAGAGGCTACCGCAATTGCAGCATCCTCCTGTGGTGGAATACCAACGATTGTTGCAGGATATATCGCCCCACGACGATGGGTGATAGCTGTAACATGAAATAGCGGATAGTGGTCTTGAAGCGAATAGAACCCTGTATGGTCTCCAAAAGGGCCCTCCACAATCTTCTCCTCGGCAGGATCAACATAACCCTCAATCACGAAGTCACAATCCTCTGGAACATATATATCATTGGTGATACACTTAACAAGCTTCACACTCTTCTGACGCAAGAAACCAGCCAAGAGATACTCATCCATATTATCTGGCATTGGAGCAGTTGCAGCATAGGTATAAGCGGGGTCTCCACCCAAAGCGACACTCACCGGCATTCGCTCACCGCGACGTTTATAGGCATCGTAGTGTCGTGCACCAGTTTTGTGAATATGCCAATGCATAGCTGTAGTGTGCTCATCTACGACCTGCATACGATACATGCCGACATTACGCCCACCACTATCTGGATCAATCGTATTGACCATAGGTAGAGTGATAAAGCGCCCCCCATCGAAGCCCCAGCACTTTAAAATTGGCAACAGTGATAAACGAGCCTCCTGACCCACCAAGCGCACCTCTTGACAAACGCCACTAGAGCTACTCTTACGTGGCATCCACTTTGAGACCTCTCCTAGCAGCGGCAACATACGTAACTTATCCCATATACTATCTTTCGGGGAGGTGGCGTTACGCAGCAGAGAGTCGATCCTCTCTGTAAGCTCCTCTAAGCTCTCTACCCCTGCGACCATAGCCATTCTACGCTCCGACCCCATGGCATTAATCAACAGCGGGAAGTCGGTGCCACACTGCTCAAAGAGCAGAGCTTTGCCACCATCCGGGCTTTTACTAATGCGATCCACAATCTCGGTTATCTCATACTGAGTCGAGACCGCAGCACGAACCCTTAAAAGCTCCCCGCAGCGCTCCAACTCATCAACAAAATCTCTAAGGCTACTATACATAATTTATCTAAATTGGTAAAGTTGATTACGAAGACGCGGCGTGAAACCCGCCTCACGGATGGCTCTTTGGATGCCCTCTGCATCGAAGCTATTATTGGCTCCGGCCGATGAAACGACATTCTCCTCTATCATGATTGAGCCAAAGTCGTTGGCCCCACTATGCAATGCCATCTGCGCAGTTTGTCGCCCTACGGTAAGCCACGAGGCTTGAATATTATCAATATTAGTAAGTACCAAGCGACTCATCGCGATTATCCTAAGATACTCAAGAGGCGAAAAGTTGGTCACGACGCCCTCTCTCTCCAGCACCGTTGCCGTTGAGCGAAAGATCCACGGAATAAAGGCGATAAAGCCATAGTTCCCCTCTGGGCATCGCTCCTGCAAATCACGAATTGCCAGCAGGTGATCCACCCTCTGGTGAGCGCTCTCAACATGTCCATACATCATTGTAGCCGAGGTGGGAAGGTTCAAAGAGTGCGCCTCATGCATCACCTTAATCCACTCCTCCACACTTGGTTTGGCGGGGGAGATACGACGACGCACATCATCCACGAGGATCTCAGCTCCAGCCCCCGGTAATGACTCCAACCCTGCATCAACCAAGCGCTTTAGGGCATCGAGCGTTGATATTCCGCTCACCTTAGCTATATGCGCCACCTCTGGAGCACCTAGCGCATGAAGCTTAAGAGCTGGATAGAGCCCCTTAATAGAGGAGAAGAGCTCCTCGTAATACTCTACACCCAACTCCGGATGAAGGCCACCCTGCAAAAGCAGCTGATCGCCACCAAGCTCCAACGTGCGATCAATCTTCCGTTGATACTCCTCTAAGGTCGTTATAAAGTGGCGCTCCTTTTGGTGTGGTTTACAGTGAAAGTTACAAAATTTACAACCTGAGATACATACATTTGTGATATTCACATTGCGATCTATCTGCCATGTAACAATCTCTGGATTCGGCACAACCTCACAACGCAATGCATCTGCCGCTGCCGCCAACTCATTCAATGGAGCATTATCATAAAGAAAGTATGCCTCAAGCGGCGATAGCATCTCACGACGCATACACTTATCTAAAATTGCAGATATCTTCATATATTATATCTTACTTACCAACGAAAAATCCAACATTCTTTTGCCCAAGTCTGCTCGCTTAATAGTGACACGAATAGCATCACCCAAGGTGAATGTCTCTCGCGTAGAGCGTCCATACATCGTATAGCTGCTTGAATCAAATTCGAAGAAGTCATCACCTAAATCACGTATAGGTATCATACCCTCAATGTGAGTATCATCAAGCTCAACGAAAACGCCCCACTCCTTCATTCCAGATATATGACCTTCGAACTCCTCACCCATACGATCCTTCATAAACTCTACAGCTTTATATTTGATCGAGGCGCGCTCTGCATTTGCTGCAACCAACTCTCGCTCCGAAGAGTGAACGCACATAGCCTCAATAGGCTCTTTATCAACAGACTTTCCTCCATCTAGATAATGCGCCAAGAGACGATGCACCATCATATCTGGATAGCGACGGATAGGTGAGGTAAAGTGTGTATAATATGGAAAGGCCAAACCATAGTGACCTATATTCTCAGTGGTATAAGTTGCCTTCGACATTGAACGAATAGCCAACATCGAGACGACATTCTCCTCCGTGCGACCCTTGATCGAGCTCAACAGCTTATTTATTTCACGCGCAATTGCCACACCCTTGGTCGCCTTGAAGTTAAGACCAAAACGCATTATAAATTGGCGGAATGAGTCGATCTTCTCCGTATCTGGCTGATCGTGCACACGATAAACCATCGTGCGATCATATTTGCGACTTGCAGTCTTTCGCTTCGAGCAGAATACAGCGACCCTACGATTTGCCAACAACATAAACTCCTCGATCATCTTATTGGACTCTTTAGCCTCCTTCGTGAAGACACCTATTGGCTTGCCTGTGGCATCGAGCTGAAATTTCATCTCGTCACGCTCGAAAGCAATTGCCCCCTTCTTAAATCGCTCAACACGTAAGCGCTGCGCTAATTCATTGAGTTTAAGAACCTCCTCGGCGTAATCGCCCTCGCCACTTTCGATAACATCCTGAGCTTCAGCATATGTGAATCGACGATCTGAGTAGATTACCGTGCGACCAAACCACTCCTCGATGATCTCTAAATCATCATTGAGCGTAAAAACAGCTGAGAAGCAGAGACTCTCCTCATGAGGACGCAACGAACATAACTCATTAGACAAGCGCTCAGGGAGCATCGGGATAGTGCGATCAACCAAATAGACAGATGTTGCACGCTCCTGCGCTTCTCGCTCAATAATAGAACCGGGCTGCACATAGTGCGTAACATCTGCAATATGCACTCCAATCTCCCATACACCTTCACGCACCTTACGCACAGAGAGAGCATCATCAAAGTCCTTTGCATCGGCTGGGTCAACGGTAAATGTGACCACATCTCTGAAGTCACGACGCTCAGCATAATCAGCCTCGCTAATGCGTGATGGAATATTCTCGGCAGCCTCAACGACATCTGTCGGATAGCTATATGGAAGATCGTACTCCGTTAAGATTGCATGCATCTCAGTGTCATTATCACCTACTGCACCCAGCACCTCAACTAACTCTCCCACGGGACTCTTTGTCCCCTCAACCCACTCTTTAATTCTAAATGACACCTTAGTGCCATCCTTAAGATCGGGGAATTTCTTCTTCGGCACAAAGACATCAATAGGCATCTGTCGCGACGTAGAACGAATAAAGATCTGATGCGCACTCACCTCAGCTACGCCTATATAAACCCTCTTATTGCGCTCTACAATACGAACAACCTCTCCCTCGGCACTACGCCCACGCATAGAGCGACGAACAACAACAACCTCTACCCTATCACCATGAAGCGCATTCATCGCTTGATAAGGACTAACATGAACATCTGTGTCGAGATCCTCGCACTCGACAAATATAGCTCCACTCTTGGTCATTATCACCTCACCAACATGATGCTGCAACTCTGTAACCGACAAATGGAACTTGCCTCGTGCAGTCTCTGTAATAAGCCCCTGCTCAACAAAGCCCTGCAATATATGTAAAATTTCGCGTCTTCCTTGTCGATCGGCACAACCTGCACTTGATGCCAAATGTTTCAACGAAAACTTATTGTTTGGCATCTCTTTGAACATACTTAGGATAAACCCCGCACGGTCAAATTCGTGCTTACTCTTCTTCTTCTTTCTCATCTCTTTAAAAATCTTAGAGCACATCTCCTCATAAGGTCAATGCCCACTGTAATAGCCCCCTCTGAGGGGCAAAATGTTGAGGTGTGAGCCGCACCTGCTGCACGACCTACACCCAATCTATAAAATAATGATGGATAACGCGTGCAATAATATCCAAAATCTTCTGCCGTTGCACGACGCTCCAACCATTTCACACTATAACTTGCTGAGGCGAGATCTGCTGCCATCTCAACGAGAGCCTCATCGCACACAACACAAGGATAGCCATCGTTGATATCAACCACGATATCTATATCATGCCTCTCTGCACATAAACGTGCTATACTGCGGATCTCTTCCTTCGTCGCACGACGCTCGCACTCATCAAAGGTCCGAAGCG
The DNA here is from genome assembly GCA_047172325.1 of Rikenellaceae bacterium. Classification (GTDB taxonomy): domain Bacteria; phylum Bacteroidota; class Bacteroidia; order Bacteroidales; family Rikenellaceae; genus Alistipes. The sequence continues at coordinate 96,145 of JBCQWG010000001.1, forward strand.
TTCCCTCCATCTTAACGATAGACGGAATAACATTTGTGGCTCCATCCGCCTCAATGCGTCCTATCGAAAGGACCCTATCATCATGGTTTAACGCAAGTAGAGATGTAACAAACTCTGCTGTGGCTGCAACGGGATCTTTTAACTTATTACGCATCGCTGCATGCCCACCTATGCCACACACATCGAAGCGAAGCTCATCGCCCGAAGCCATAAACTTACCGGAACGAAAACCAACCTCGCCAACCTCCAGCATAGCATCAACATGCTGCCCAACAACTGCCAAAACCTCATACCCCGCAAAAGGCTCCTCGGCCAACACCAAAGAGGCTCCTCCGGGATTACACTCCTCTCCGGGTTGAAAAACGCCAAAGATGGTCCCCTCAAAATCTCGACTCTTATTCAACTCTCGCAGAGCGCCATAGAGCATCGCTGCATGCATATCATGGCCACAAGCATGCATCACACCCCTATTCTGCGACGCAAACATCACACCGGTATCCTCCTCGATAGGAAGTGCATCAATATCTGCTCGCAACACTACTGCTCGACTAAGATCGCCACGCCCCTCAATCTTTGCTAGAAGCCCCGTTGTTGCGATCGAGCGATACTCAATACCAGCCTCCGCAAGAGACTCCCCAATAAAACGAGCTGTCGACTCCTCTTTAAAGGAGAGCTCTGGATATTGATGGATATAACGACGAAAAGTTATTGGATCCATGATATAATAATTTAGAATAGAGAGCGAGCAATCTGCTCAATATTATGTGTTTTACTCATCGTATAGTAGTGCAGTACTGGAACCTTAGAGGCCATCAACTCGCGTGACTGTGCTATACACCACTCCAAACCAATTTGGCGAACTGCCTGCGGATTATCGGCAAAGCGCTCTACCTCCACTCTGAGTGGCTCAGGCAGAGTTATACTAAATGTATCTGGTAGAATAGAGAGCTGACGCAATGTCGAGAGCGGTTTTAATCCGGGAACAATTGGCACTGTGATCCCCGCAGCACGACAACGATCAACAAAATCAAAGTATGCTGCATTATCAAAAAACATCTGTGTAACAATATATTGGGCTCCTGCCTCTACCTTAGCCTTAAGAAAAGCTATATCCGACCCACTGCTCTTTGCTGCAAAATGCTTCTCTGGATATCCCGCAACACCTATCGAAAAGGAGGTGCAATGAGTCTCTTTCGCTTCACTATCGACAAAGATTCCTCGATTCATATCTCCAATCTGACGCACAAGATCAATGGCGTGGCTATGACCCTGCTGGTGAGGCATAAAGACTCTTTCATTCTGCGATCTATCACCCTGCAACGCTAATACATTTTCTAGACCCAAAAAATCCATATCTATTAGAGCATCTTCGATATCGTAGCGTGAAAGGCCTCCACAAATAAGATGTGGCACTGTCGGTATACCATACCGACGCTCGATCGCTGCCGAGACTCCCACAGTGCCCGGCCTACGACGCAATACATGCCACTCACTTGCGCCATGCTCATTTATTGTCTCCTTAATACCTTCGCGATGGAAGGTGATATTGATATATGCTGGATCGTACTCAATAAGGGGGTCAATTGCCGAGTAGATACCATCGAGCCCCGCCCCCTTTAGGGGTGGGAGCAGCTCAAAGGCGAAACGTGTACGCCCCTCCGCAATTGCACTATCTAAGATCTCTGAAACTCTCATACTCTAAATACTTTTTGGTAATAAACGTTTAACCTCATCTACACTCATCTCTCTGCGCGCCGCGTAATCTGCAATCTGCTCATCACTCACCGCACCAACTGAAAAGAGGTGACCATGAGGTAAAATAAGCCCACATATAGACTCTCCGGGAGATATCATAAAATTCTCAGTGAGCTTCATTCGAGTAGTCTGAGAGGCGCTAAGGAGTTCAAAGACCTCCCTTTTGAGGGAGTGATCAGGAACTGCTGGATAGCCAAAGGCTAAACGCACACCTTGATATTTACCGCCTAAGATATCCTCTCTCGAAAGTGGCTCCGAGGTTTCGAAGCCCCACATCTCACGACGCACAAAACTATGAATACGCTGCGCGAAAGCCTCCGTCAAACGATCAGCTAACAACTTTGCTATCATTGCATTATACTCATCTCCATCTCGCTTAAATGGCTCCGCAAATTTCTCTAACTCCACTCCTGCCGTAACAGCAAAACAGGCTATATGGTCCTCCTGTGTCGCAACAAAATCAGCTACCGACAACATCTCGCCACCACGCATCTGCGAACGTAACATAGGTATTACAACTTCGCGACCACGAGTAGAGGTCACTATAATATCATCACCCTCTGCGCGAGCCTTAAGCAGTGCTACAGCACCCTCCAAGACCAAAGCACCTCGTCTCTTAATATGTTGCAACATTGCCGAAGCATCGTCAAAGAGTTTTGTAGCTTGCTCTCCATATTTTGCATCTTGAAGCACCTCTGGGTAGCGACCCTTAATGCCCCAAGCCATAAAGAAGTAGCTCCAATCAATGAGATCCTCTACATCTTCGATATCATAACTAGGAAAGACTAAACGGCCGGTATGAAGAGGTGAAATAGGCTCTAGCGATCTATTTTTTGCCCCCACCATTCGCGCCTCACTAAGTGACACCAGCTCGCGCTCACGTAACGCACGCTCATAATCTGAGCATAAGAGAAACTGCTCAGAGCGTATATGATCTACATATATGTCGGCATCCTCACCCAAGATCTGAGAAAGGATCTTAGGGTTATCACTTGCGCTATGAGCATGGATTACCACGCCCGAATAGAGAGGTGCAATCTTAACTGCGGTATGCAACGCAGAGGTGGTAGCACCACCAATTATTATTGGTAATATCACTCCTCGCTTCTCGCACTCCTCCACGACACGAATCATCTCATCGAGTGAGGGGGTAATCAATCCACTCATACATATGACATCCGCTCCCCATGCCTCAGCCTCGTCAACAATACGTTTTGTCTCGACCATGACACCTAAATCATTAATCTCATATCCATTGCAGGCCATAACCACCGAAACAATATTTTTACCAATGTCGTGCACATCGCCCTTCACGGTTGCAATAAGCACCCTACCTGCTTGGCGTCCACCTTGGCTCTTAAGCTCCTCAATATATGGCGTTAATTGCGACACGGCACGCTTCATCACACGAGCAGTCTTAACCACCTGTGGAAGAAACATTTTACCCTCTCCAAAGAGCTTTCCTACATGCTCCATTGCAGGCATCAACAACTCATCAATGACCTTCATTGGAGCACCCAACGACTCATAGCCCTCTTGAGAGTCCGCCTCAATATAATCTGCAATACCCTTCGTCATTGCATACTCAATCCTCTCCTTGAGAGGCAGTAGACGCCACTCCTCAGACCTATTAGTTGCTACAGCCTTGCCCTCACTTGCATGGTGACTCTGAGCATATTCAATAAGCCTCTCGCTAGCTTGCGATGAACGATAGAGGATAACATCCTCAATAATAGTTAATAACTCCGGCTCAATCTCATCATATATCTGAACCATCTGTGTATTGACAATAGCCATATCCATACCCGCTTTAATGGCATGAAATAGAAAAACCGAGTGCATAGCCTCTCGAATATGATTATTCCCGCGAAAAGCGAACGAAAGATTGCTCACACCTCCCGACACCTTGGCATATGGAAGATTCTCCTTGATCCAACGTGTAGCATCTATAAATGCCTTTGCATAGATATCATGTTCCTCAATGCCGGTAGCCACGGCCAATATGTTAGGGTCAAAGATGATATCCTCAGCAGGAAAATCAGCATCTACAAGAAGATTGTAGGCACGCTGCGCAATCTCCACCTTACGCTCAAAACTATCTGCTTGACCCACCTCATCGAACAACATAACGACAGCTGCCGCACCCATTCTATGAATTTCGCATGCACGTTCAATGAATTTAGCCTCTCCATCTTTAAGCGAGATGGAGTTCACAATGCTCTTTCCTTGACTCACCTTAAGACCCGTTGTGAGAACCTCCCACGATGATGAATCAACCATGAGTGGAACTCTAGCAATCTCAGGCTCCGAGGCCAACAGATTAAGGAAATGGCGCATCGCCTCTTTACCCTCTATCATACTATCATCCATGCAGACATCAATGATCTGAGCTCCTGCATCGACCTGCGCACGAACAACCGAGAGAGCCTCATCGAAACGCTCCTCACGAATTAAACGTGCAAACTTTGCCGAGCCTGCAACGTTACTACGCTCTCCAACATTCACAAAGTTAATATCTGGAGTGATGCGCAAAGTATCCAGCCCTGTAAGCGTTGTCACATGACTCTTCGCAGGGCGCACACGGGGTTTATACCCGCCTATAATTTGATTCAGACAATGTATATGCTGAGGCGTGGTACCACAACAACCACCCACAATATTGATTACACCTAGACGCAAATACTCCTCTACATCCGCTGCGAACATCTCCGGAGTCTCATCATATCCGCCTGCCAAATTGGGCAATCCCGCATTAGGATGAGCCGAGATATGACACTCAGCAACTGCTGCTAGACGCTCTAGGTGAGGTAGCAGCTGCTTTGCACCAAAGGCACAATTTAAACCAACAGAGATCAGTGAAGCATGCGAGAGCGAAGCATACATCGTCTCTACATCTTGCCCCGACAAGGTGCGGCCGCTAGCATCGGAGAGTGTCCCCGACAACATCGTTGGAATAACTCGACCTCGATGGCGACCAATAGACTCAATGGCATAGAGCGCAGCCTTCGCATTGAGTGTATCGAAGACCGTCTCAACTAAGATTATATCTGCACCACCATCCAAAAGGCCATTCACCTGTGCTGTATATGCCTCAACTAACATATCGAAATCAACCTCCCTAGCTGCCGGATTAGCGACATCAGTCGACATTGAAGCAGGACGTGAAGTTGGACCAACGGAGCCTGCCACAAAGCGAGGCTTCAAAGGATTCCGCTCACTAAACTTCCTCGCAACAGAGGCTGCAATAGAGGCTGCGGCACGCGAAATCTCGTAAGAGTATGACTCCAGACCATAGTCAACGAGGGAAATAGCATTAGCATTAAATGAATCTGTTGTAATTATATCGGCTCCAGCTGCTAAATATTTGTGATGAATCTCGCGTATCACCTCTGGGCGCGTAATTGTCAAAATATCATTACACCCCTTAAGGTCACAGTGCCACGATGCAAACTGCTCCCCGCGATACTCCTCCTCTCCCAACCCATAGAGTTGGACCATAGTACCCAAGCCTCCATCGAGCAATAATATACGCTCTGCGAGAGTTTGACTCAATCTATCTATCATTGTTTAATAATCTTAATTTCAAAAAGTTTACTCCAATTCTTGCCCGTCACAAAGATCCTATCACCCTGCGCATCATAGGCTATTCCATTCAACACATCTGTCGTTGGCGTTCTATACTCCTCTGCAAGTAGGCCACTGAGCTCAACTACACCCTCAACAACGCCACTCACTGGATCAATTATAGCTATTTGATCGAGCGTATATACATTTGCCCAGATTTTACCATCTATCCACTCCAATTCATTGAGGTACTCAAGAGGCTGCCCATTGAAAGTAACCCTCACGCGACGCTCAATGTCGAAACTTTTAGGATCACGCACCGTAATCACAGATGAACCATTCGACATATATAACTTCTCGCCATCTGTCGTAAGGCCCCAGCCCTCTCCCGCATATATCTTCTCTCCGATCTTCTCTCCAGAGGTGACATCATACATAAAAAGACGATTGGTGATCCATGTAAGCTGATAGAGAGTATCACCCAATATCACTATGCCCTCTCCAAAATGAGACCCACTTAGCTCTGAGATCATCTGCGTATCGCCACTCTCAAGATCCACATCCAAGATACGAGACTCTCCAACCTGCCCCGTGCCCTCCACCAAACGACCTTCATGAAAGATTAGGCCCTGCGTATAACTATCACTCTTATGCGGATAGCTCTCTACCACCTCATAGGTGTAGAACTGAGGCTGAACTCTCTCAACCACAGCAGCTTTCTTATTACTTCCACCAAATCCTGCACATGAGATTGACAGCAGCAAACAGACTATAAATAACAATTTAACACTCTTCATTATTACACATATATATAATTACACAAAGGTAAGCATTTCAATTTATATTCCAAACAAATAGCGAGATTCACAACAGAACAAAGGGTTACTACGAATAAACTCGCGTAACCCTTTGACTTATAAAATTTATTAAATGCTATTAGGCATCTAGTCCCAATCCGAGGTTAATCTCGCTGGCAGCGAATCTGCATGCCATTTGCTCTATGGTAGCTCGATACTGCAATCTGGTTGCCCGACACCTCTTCATTGTCGTATGAGAAATAGAGGGCTGTAGATTTTCCAGATGTATCATTTGAAGCTGCACTCCAATAGTATCCTACCCATGGTGCTGGACGAGTCTCATTAACATTAACATTTTGAATCTTTCCTGTGATATAGCCGCGGCGTCCGAGACCCATAAAGAGGTTACTATTACCTGTTAGAGGATCTGTTAGAGGCCACCCATAAGAGTAAGCATACATATCAAGGTTGTTTGTCGTGATTGTTGGAATCATAAGACCCTCGTATAGGTCATGCGATGCCACGCGCCAGCCCTTTGGACATGGGTCATATATACTCTTGCTACCACTCTCGCTCCATAGGTCGCTACTATCATTAGAGTAGATCCAATCGTAGTTGGAATCTTCAACACCCAAGATAAATGTTAATGGATTTTCAGTGGTGTAACTTACGGTTCCTTTTTTTGAAGTTGACTCCGTGTATGTAATATATACACTCGACTTACTTTCATTCTTCATTGTACCATCCGTGCTACCTTGAGCATTGTAGTAGTATGGTCCTACAAATGGGTCTTTTCGTCCCCACTGGTAGTATAATCCATATGATGCTAATATTGCATCTTCATCGAGAGTAGAGTTGTTGCAAGCTCCCAAGTTACGATCCATAACCTCAATATTGTTGAGTGTGACGGGTGAGTCGTCTGCTGAGAAGTCGGACACCCATACGTGCCAACTCCAAATGATATCGCCCGATGAATCGTAAGCTGCAATCACTGCATTTCCTTCGATAAGATCATCTGTTAGGCCATCCTCATCGTTGTCATCCTCATCAGCTTGAACATAGAATTCGACTACATCACCTGAGAAACGAGTGTAAGCCAAAGGCTGGGGATATGTCTGCCATAGAATAGATATCTCGGAAGGTACTATCTCTCCTTGATCCTCACCAATTGAACAGGCATTAAATCTATATATTGCGTTTGGAATAGATGCAATAAAACTATTTGCTTGTTGGTCTGTTAGATCAACTAGGTAGTTTGTAGTTCCCACCGTAAGGTAATCTGCTCCTCCTAGGTCATCCACTGAGGTTGATGTAAAGGTGACTGTAGATGCAGTTAAACTATTTTCAAAATCCTCTTGTGTGCTAGGTCCTACGATAGTGATAGTTTTTTTACTCTTTTTCACAGTTATCTCCCAACCATCTGGCACGTCCGTCACCTCTATTTGATCTATATTGGAACCTGTATAGGTAATGGTTAGCGTCTCTCCAAGCTCGGTGAAATATACCGAATCTTGTGATAGAGTGAGTGTAGCTGTAACCTCATCGCTGCTACATGAAGCAAGAAGTGTTGTAAATGCTACAACAAAAAGGGTAATGTAGAAAGAGAATTTATTCATAGTGTTATTAATATTTCTTTTATAATTATTTTGTGTCCAAATATCTTGCAAAGATACATTTTTATGTGAAAAATCAGCAATCAAACCTCAATTATTATTCATTGAAGGTATAATAATTGTTAGTAAATAATAAAATTTGCTAATAAACATCATATGAAAGATCCTAAAACAATGGTAGGCAGCACTCCTGCACCAAAGAATTTGCACATTACTGTAACGAATAAAGGTCCCTACTTAGTATATGGCGCACCTAAATTACACCAACAATTTATCACTGTTAACGAATCGGGCGAGAGTCGAGAGTATAGGCAAGGGGCTGAGTTCTCAACCGAGGAGCAGCCTACGGCACTATGTCGATGCGGCAGATCTAAGGGACATCCCTATTGTGATTCATCTCATATACATGCTGCATGGGATCCTACGCTCACAGCCCCCAACGACTCTCTATTAAGCCACGCCGAGATCATCGAGGGTGAGGAGTTAACACTCGTTGACAATGAGCGCTACTGTGTTTACGCACGCTTCTGCCACCCTCTTGGCGGAACGTGGCGCCTTACTGAAGAGTCGGGTAATCCTGAAGCGCGCAAAGAGGCCATTCGACAAGCCTCTCTCTGTCCTTCGAGTCGACTTACGGCTTGGGCAAAGGATGCAGATGCACCTTACGAATTAAAGTTTGAACCCTCTCTGGGACTATTGGAAGATCCCGCAATAGGCGCCTCATCGGGTTTATGGGTGCGAGGAGGAGTAACAATCTCCAAGGAGAGTGGTGAAAAATATGAGGTGCGCAATAGAGTTGTTGTGTGTCGATGCGGATCTTCACATAACAAACCATTCTGCGATGGTAGTCACGCACAACATCAATGGAGTGACAATATTGGAGATGAAGTTGATATTAACATCAAAGAGGTTGTGGAGGTTTATTAAATAATGAGAGTTCGAAAAAATCGAACTCTCATTATTTAATATTTTATCTATCAACTACTTATTGCGAATCAACCACTCAGCAATTTGGACTGCATTAAGCGCTGCGCCCTTCTTAATTTGGTCTGCTACACACCAGAATGTAAGACCATTCTCAGTGCTTATATCTGAACGGATGCGACCTACATAGACAGGGTCCTTTCCAGCGATAAATAGAGGCATTGGATAGACCTTCTCGCGAGGCTCATCCATAAGTACAACACCCTCAGCTGCGGCAAATGCTGCGCGAGCCTGCTCTGGCGTTACTGGCTCCTCTGTCTCTAACCAGATGCTCTCGGAGTGAGCGCGCATCACCGGTACACGAACACATGTTGCCGACACCTTAACATCAGAGTGCATAATCTTACGAGTCTCATTATACATCTTCATCTCCTCTTTTGTATAGTCATTATCTGCAAAGAGATCCACCTGCGGAATAACGTTATAAGCCAACTGGAATGCAAACTTATCAATGGTAGGCTCCTCACCGCGACACAACTGACCATTCTGCGCAACAAGCTCATCCATCGCCGCAGCGCCAGCGCCACTTGCAGATTGATATGTAGAGACTCTAACTCGCTTAATGTGAGAAAGTGACTCAATAGCTTTAAGTGCAACCACCATCTGGATGGTTGTACAGTTTGGATTTGCAATAATGTTGCGTGGTGCATTGAGTGCATCCGTAGGATTAACCTCTGGCACAACTAACGGCACATCATCATCCATGCGGAAAGCACTTGAATTATCAATCATGATAGTACCAAACTTAGTGATTGTTGTAGCAAACTCCTTAGAGGCTGCTCCACCTGCCGAGACAAGTGCAATGTCGATACCCTTAAAATCATCATTGTGCTGTAGAAGCTTCACTGTAAGCTCCTCTCCACGAAAGGCATAGGTAGAACCTGCACTACGAGGTGAACCAAATAGCACTAACTCATCAATAGGAAGATCTCTCTCCTCTAATATCTTTAGGAACTCCTGTCCCACGGCGCCACTAACGCCTACAACTGCAAATTTCATTCTTTAATATTTTATATTATCTAATATCTTACTCAAAAAACTCATCTTTCAAAGGGCTCTCATAAGCGGACTTCATGGCAGCCTCTAGTACATCGTCGCAATCATATGTCACGGCCGATGCGGGACGTATAAATCTATCTGCACGGCTAATATCTAAATTAGGATTTTGATAAACCTTATTGAAGAAACTTCCCACAATAGGAAGAGCCATAACAGAGCCCTCTCCTCCAGATATTGGATGCACATATTGGTCCTCTCCTCCAACCCATGCACCAGCAACTAATCGAGGAGTAACACACATAAACCATGCATCGCGGTTCTTCTGAGATGTTCCAGTCTTACCGCCAACCTCAACATCTGCCATATCGTAAGCCCAATTGAGTCGAACTGCCGTTCCACCCTTAACAACACCCTGCAACATACCCAACATGGTGTATGCAGTCTGCTCGCTGATAGCATCTTGCGACTTAGGAATAAATGTCGAAATCACATTTCCCTGCCTATCTTCAATACGAGTAACGAAGATTGGATCGGTATATACACCTTGATTAACAAAGGTTGAATATGCTCCAACAAGCTCAAAAACATTAGACTCCGAGGTTCCTAGGCACAATGCTGGAACTGGATCTATAAAGCTCTTCACACCTAGGTTATGGATAAAATTAGCCACTGCTGCGGGCTGCTTCGCCTGCTTCATGATGGATGCAGAGTAGTTATTACGGCTTCGAGCCAATCCCCAAGAGAGCGGATGCATCACACCATCATATATCACCTCACTAGACTCCTTTGGAGACCACGCAGCACCTGTAGCGGTCTCGATAGTCACCGGAAGATTAGGAACAGGCGTACATGGAGTCAACCCAAGTTGATCTATGGCAAAGGTGTAGATAAATGGCTTTATTGTAGAACCTATCTGGCGTTTACCCTGCTTTGCCATATCATACTTAAAATATTTGAAGTTTGTGCCTCCAACATAAGCCTTAACATGTCCATTGCGAGGATCCATCGCCACGAAACCAGCTCTCATTATACCCTTATGATGAAGGATAGAGTCGCGAGGAGTCATAATTGTATCGCGCTCCCCCTTATATGTAAAGACCTTCATCTTACACTCAACATCGAAACTCTTAAGGATATCCTCTGACGAGATACCGGCATGGCTCATTTGGTAGTAGCGATCCGAGTAGCGAATAGCATTACGCATAATCTGATCTACGGCATCATTACTTGCGTTATTGAAAAGTGTACGCGTTGAACGATATTGACGATCCATCATTGGTTGAATCACACTCTCCATCTGCTTCTGGATCATCTCCTCTGCATATCGCTGCATATCGGCATTGATCGTTGTATATATCTTAAGACCATCACGATAGATGTTATATGGAGTGCCATCAGCCTTCACATTCTTCTTGCACCATCCATAAATTGGATTCTCGTCATACTGCTTTACGGCTTGCTCATAATCCCAATCTGTATAGAATTGGTTACGTTTAGGACGATCCGCATTCATCGTCAAGCGCAACATCTCACGGAAATATGTAGCCTGCCCATAGTTGTTTGATACGGGTGAATAGTCAAGCTCGATAGGGATATTTGACAAGGAATCGGCCACACTTCGCGAGATAGCCCCCGACGTATTGAGGCGGCTTATAACCAAATTACGACGCACCAGAGCATTTTCAGGATTACTCACCGGAGAGTAACGCGTAGGTGCATTTACAACGCCTACCAACACCGCTGCCTCTTGGATATTGAGTTCATTTGGCATCTTATTGAAGAACGTTTGTGCCGCCGACTTAATTCCATATGCATTAGAGCCATAGGCCACCGTATTGAGATACATCGTTGCGATCTCCTCCTTAGTGTAGTTATACTCCAACTTCACGGCAGTTATCCACTCCTTGAATTTGGTCACAACCAACTTAGAGACACGTCCTACTTTGCTGCGATTACGCACCGTGTCACGAGGAAAGAGGTTTTTAGCTAACTGCTGTGTAATGGTCGAGCCACCTCCCTGCGACTGATTGCGAAGAGCAATAGTCTTGATTCCCACACGAAAAAGCGATGGGATATCTACTCCTCCATGATCCATAAAACGCTCATCCTCAGTAGCAATAAGAGCAGCTACGACTGGCGGAACATCTTGGCCATTTATCGAAATATGGTTCAATGGATCGACAGGAAAAAGCTCCTCATATTGCATATATGAGCGATTCTCAATATAGAAAGTTCCTATAACCTCCCCCGTATCTGAGTAAATCTCGGTTGCTAAATTACTTTTAGGATTCTCCAGCTCAACAAACGATGGTAAACGCCCAAAGACCCCTGCACCTGCCAGCGCAAGCAGAGATAAAATCAACACAAATGGAGTAAAGACTGCAACCCACATCAAAGTCACAATTAACCTACCCTTTTTCACACTTTTAGCTTTACTTTTCATAATGGCACAAATTTACAAAAAAAATTTAAAAAGGCAACCCAAAGCCAAACTGAAAATAGAGACTTCTACCCTGCGGCTTATAAAAAGAGAGGGTCATAGTAGAGGTCGAGGCAGAAGTCATCGAGATAACATTAAGATCTGTTATAAGGCTAAAACCATATGAACTAATTGAGCTACGATCCAAACCATAATCTATATAGCTAGCGTAATCTGCCCCTAGCCCCAAACTAAAACGCTTAATGTATAATAGATCAAGCATATTCAAATCGGGCATTTCGAATGGAAATTTATACTCCACCGCGGCTGATATATATTTATTGTTCGAAATATCCAGATAGCTGAAACCATGAGGAATTAATGCCGTTGACATATAGCTCAACGGAGAGTAACCCAAGATCTCAAAACCACCAAAAGAGTCTTGGTAAGAGACCTCAATGGTTAATGAATTATTTTGAGCAAATCCGGGAGTATAGAGCTTTCCATACAGAGAAAGGAGTTGAGCAAACTCCGAGTTTGTTGGATCTATAGCATAGCTAGCACTTAGGGTATAACCACGAGGCGTAACAAGGTCGCGCACCGAAGATTGCGTATAATTAGTATAGCTCACACCCATCGACAATTTATTTACACCCTCCATAAAGCCACTATATGAGATATAGTTATAGAGCTGCTGTGTTGCAGGATCCACCTCATAATTTACTGCAAGACCCGTTGGAACGATACCATTAGAGTAGCTCCATCCAGTATACAACGAGAGTAGATGGGTATGATACCCACGATAGAAATAGAGGGGCAGTGTCGCCGAGATAGCAACATCACAATAGCGTTTTAGCTCACTATCGAACGAGACAAGATATTGATTCTGCTCTCCTCCATAGGTTGCCGAGAGATCCAGAACCACACCCAGACCATTATAACTCACTCCGCCATTAAGGATAGAGCCTTGATAATAGTCCCAGCCATATGATAGGTAGCTCTCGCACGTCGAAAGGAGATTTTGCGAGACTACAGTGGCCCCAAGTCCAATATCTAAAGATAGTTCATTTAAAATATTGAAAGGATCGTAACGCAATGGAGCCCAGCTATGTATATTAAATAGGTGTGCTACCTTTCTATATCTCTCCTTGGGTTGACTCTCTTTAGAGTCTTGCACCTGCTTCAAATCAAACTTCACACTATCCAAATTGACAACATCCCACTTAGCATGCTCTGGATTGACTAAATTTTTAGGTAGTTGCGAGTAGGATATCTCGCGCACCCTCTGCTGTGAGCCTTGTCTCGCTATATGATATCCGAACTTATCATATGTAGTCATATAGAGCTCTCCATCGCCCAAGGCAGGCGTAAATGATCCAAAGGTAGATTCCGAAAGTTGGCACTCAACCTTAGAGCTAATATCTAATGAATGTACCTCATCCTTACCCGAAGCGATGGAGCCATAATAGAGCTTTCCATCACGAGCAGACAACGAACTCAAGGTGATATAGGCAGCCTCCGTCAAGGGCTTGAAGCCCTCCTCTATCTGCTGCTCTATCCACATTCCACCCTCTCCCGTAACAAGTATATAGAGGCTTTCAGTGAGATTATCCCACGCCATGCCATGAACCTCATTAGGATATTCAACCTCAACTCTGCCCACAACCACATCTTCGAGAAGCTCCACGATGGAGTACTGCCCCGTCGGATCATACTCAACATATGCTACATGAGAGGCAGAATCACCTATAGGCGTAGGGTATAGAGCACTCTTATGCCCTTTTAAACTTTTCGGCTTTCCACTTTCAAGATCCATATAGCAGAGTTGCGAATTTACATCCTCCGCAAAAAGAGGTGATCGACGATACTCGGTCCACCACACCCTACCATCAGCATATACAGCACGAGTCGAGATAGAACCGGTATAAGCCACAACTCTCTCATCACCTCCCTCTGGATCAAAAAGAACAAAACGGGAGGGGTCATCATAGTCACTTTTAAGAGATAGAATCTCACCGCTCTCTAGAGGCATAGGAGAGGAGTATGTAGTAAAGTTATCACGGTCAATATTGCTTAATGTGTGAGACGTATTCTCTACTTGTGGCAATGAAGCCCAAAAGTCAACAAGCTCTCCAAAGGTCTCATACATCAACTCTTTGGTCGATGTATCATAATACTTACGCATAGCAATAGAGTACGGTGAGATAAATTGGGGGTTACGTGCCGTATATGCAAAGATCCTATCTAAGATATTCTCTCCATATTTATCGTATGCATATGACATCATCTGATAGCCCATTTGATAGTGGTCGGGGATATATCCGCGATATGTACCACATCTCCACTTAAGATAGTCTCGCTCATCGAGTAGCTCCTCTCCCAAAGCGCGATAACCTATCGAGAATGAGGGTTGCACACCTCGACCAAAGCTTGAACTCTGCGTCTCAAAGAGTGTTGCATCACCTTCGAGCGCATAGAGAGGGGGAAAAAGTAGCGACACGGCAGCCCCCTGCTCACCTAAAATATAGTTGAAAACTTTTAGCGTCGAACGATCTAGATTATTATACTGCACCGTATGGCGGTACTCATGTGCCGCTAGCTGCTTCACCCATGGCATAGAGTAGCTATCCATTGATGGAGTTGAGAGAAACTCTACTCTGATGGGGGCCCACATCACCATACCATTTGTAGCAAAGTTATCAGGGTGAACAACAAAGGGAATCTCTAGAGCTGGATAGGTGAAGTCATACGCTACAGACTCCTTGATAACATCAAGATAGTGCAGAGTTCTACGCGCTGTAAACTCCACCGTATCGGGATAAATTATACTCACTCTATCGCCCTTGATGCGACTCCACCGAAGAGCTGCACGATCAGCACCCCACGAATAATATTGCGCAAAAGAGAGCTGCGCAACACCTACAAAGAGCATAGTGAGCAACAGCACACGCTTCAAACACCTCATATCAACCACCCGCTTTTTTCGATTTATAACCACTCTTCGCAAGAATCTCAACAACCCTATCACGGTGATCGCCTTGAATGATAATCTCGCCATCCTTAGCTGAGCCACCCACGCCACATTTGCTCTTTAGCACCTTGGCAAGCTCCTTCAAATCATCATCCGACCCAATAAAGCCACGCACAATTGTCGCCACCTTACCGGCACGGTGTTTTTTATCTAACCACACTCGAAGATCTTGCTTCGATGGCTCTAAGGTCTCGACACTATTATCCTCAGTCGTAAATTGATAATCAGCTGCCGTTGAGTAGACCATACCCAATCTATCTTTCCAATCGTTTGATGCCATAAGAAAATAAGTAATTTCTGCAAATTTAGTGAAAACTTTTATTAAACGTAACTCTAGCAAGCAAATTGTGTCAAAACATTTGGCATATTATATCTTTTTAACTAATTTTACAAAAATATAATCAAAATATGATAGAATATAAAGATACAAAATCACTGTTAAGCGGAGGATATACTCGCTCGCTCGCAGCTATGATAATTAATATAGCACTCTCTTTCTCGCTATTTTTTATTGCACGTATTTTATACCTCTTAGTAAACCTCTCTCTCTTCAAACAAATTAACTTTGATGAGATGCTTTCAATCCTCAAAGGTGGCGTGGTTTTCGACCTAGCGGGAGTTGCATATATAAATATGCTCTACCTACTACTGATGCTACTCCCCCTCCACCTCAAAGAGAGAAAGGGGTATCAGAGAGCTGCCAAATGGCTCTTTCTAACGCTAAATTTTGCTGCGCTGATAGCAAACCTAGCCGACGCAATATACTATCCATTCACCAAGCGACGTACAACAAGCACTATCTTTAATGAGTTTGACAACGATGGCGGAGTATTCAAGGTAATAATGGATGCTACACTCAGCAATTGGTATTTAGTTATAATATGTATACTGCTATGTTACACTCTGGCACGACTCTATCGCCCCGCATACGGAAAGGTTCCATCTCCAAACCTATGGATATACTACCCTCTTCAATTAATCTATCTGGTAATCTGCCTCACTCTCTCCATCTTCGCAATGCGAGGAGGAATTGGAGCTGACGTGCGCCCTATAACTATCAGCAACGCAGCTCAATATGTCAGCAACCCCAACAATACAGCACTTGTTTTAAACACCCCATTCTCGGTAATTCGCACACTAGGCAAGGTGAGCTTCAAGGATCCTAAATATTTTAGTCCCGAAGAGTTGAACCACCTCTTCACGCCCATTAAGAGCGCCAAGGATGAGAGCACTCCAAAGGCTCAAAATGTAGTAGTATTGATCGTTGAGAGCTTCGGTAGAGAGTATATCGGTGCCCTAAATGATGACCCTGCAAGGCCCTCATACACACCATTCCTTGACTCTCTCATCGCTCACAGCCTCACCTTCGATCACTCTTTTGCCAATGGCCTTAAGAGCATTGACGCTATGCCCTCAATACTATCGAGCATACCAATGTTTATCGAACCATACTTCGTCACACCAGCCTCCGTCAATGAGCTATCTGGAATTGCTGGAGAGCTCCGCAAGATCGGTTACAACACCTCTTTCTTTCACGGTGCAGCGAACGGCTCAATGGGTTTTCAAGCATTTGCCAACGCCACCAAGTTTCAAGAGTACTACGGTCGCGAGAACTACAATGATGATAGCCACTTCGATGGACGATGGGCAATCTGGGACGAGGAGTTCCTGCAATATTACGCCTCCATGCTCAGTTCATTTGAGCCCCCCTTTGCCTCCGCTCTCTTCACGGCCTCTTCACACCACCCATTCAAAGTACCGGAACGCTACGAAGGATATTTCGACAAAGGAACAATACCCATACATCAATGTGTAGGCTATACCGATAATGCACTACGCCTCTTCTTCGAAGCGGTCTCCCAACAAGCGTGGTTCGACTCAACGCTCTTTGTGATTACAGCAGACCACACCAGCCTCACGGCATACCCCGAAGAGCAAAACTCACTATCGCTATTCAACGTTCCAATAATATTATACCAACACAACTCAGAGCTCAAGGGCCGAAGCGAGGTCATTGCACAACAGATAGATATCATGCCTACAGTACTTAACTACCTAGGCTACAACCAACCATACCTCGCTTTTGGATGTGACCTGCTCTCCACACCCGCTGAAGAGAGCTACGCGGTAAACTACTACAACGGTATATATCAATATTTCGAAGGCGAACTCATGCTCCAATTCGACGGAGAGAGATCAATAGGACTATACAACTTCAAAGAGGATAGACTCCTATCAACAAACCTTCTAAATGAAGGCTTGGCTCAACTCCCACTCATGGAGCAGAAGATAAAAGCCATAATCCAACAATATATGGGACGCATGGAGCGCGACGAACTCACGATAAGGTAAATATAATTAAAGAGGTCCAATCTTCCTTTAGGGGAAAATTGGACCTCTTTTAATATATGACAGTTAATTATGCTTCCAATGCGAAACGCTTGTAAGCTACAACTGTTGCTGCTGGATTTGACTCCTTGATAAGATCAGCGATAGAACGCTTCTCACCAACTACTGCTTGAGCAAGAAGAGTGTTCTCCTCGAAGAACTTACGCATCTTACCCTCTGCAATTTGAGCAAGGATATTCTCTGGCTTGTTAGCATTCTTTGGATCTTGCTTCATCATGTCAAGAGCAATTTGACGCTCATGAGCAACGACTGCTGGATCGCAATCTGCCTCGCTGATAGCGATAGGAGCCATTGCAGTTGCCTGCATAGCTACAGCGTGCGCTACCTCCTCTGCAACTGGCTCGTTGAAGCCAAGAAGAGTACCCAACTTTTTGTTGAAGTGAACGTAAGCTGCGCAATATGGAGCCTCGATACGAGTATAGTTCAACTCGATCTTCTCGCCAGTTTGACCTGACTTCTCAGTTACCATATCCTCGATTGTGCGACCCTCAGCGTTCTTGTAAGCCAAGAATGACTCTAGGTCTGCTGAATCGCTCTCAACTGCAAGGTCAAGAATTGCATTAGCTGATGCTGAGTACTCGCTATTTTGAGCTACGAAGTCAGTCTCACAAGCGAGACAAACCATGTAAGCCTTTGTGCCAACGATCTTTGTCACAACAACTCCCTCAGAAGCTGAGCGATCAGCGCGTTTTGCAACTACGAGTTTACCCTTCTCACGGATGATATCTTGTGCACGAGCGAAATCGCCTTCAGCCTCTTGAAGAGCCTTCTTGCAATCCATCATACCTGCACCTGTCATCTTGCGAAGTTTCATTACTTCTGCTGCTTTGATTTCCATAGTATCAATGATATTTTAAGTTAATTACTCAGCTTTAGCTGCCTCTACCTCTACCTCTACTGCTGCCTCAGCTACTGGAGCCTCCTCAACTACAGGTGCAGCCTCGGTAGCAGCAACAACCTCCGCAACAGCTGCGTCATCGTTAGCTTTAACTACCTTTTTGATACGTGGTTTAGCCTCTTTGCGTGGAGCCTCATCAGCAGCCTCTGGGTTAAGTTGAGCCTCTTTCTCCTTTTCGAGTTTGCGCTCTTCAACACCCTCTGCGATTGCAGCACACATTACGTCGAGGACTACTCCGATTGATTTAGCCGCATCGTCATTTGCAGGGATAACGTAATCGATGTTAGTTGGATCACAACAAGTATCTACCATTGCAAAGACTGGGATATTCAATCTTTTTGCCTCTTTAACAGCGTTAGCCTCCTTTTGAACGTCTATTACAAATAGAGCTGCTGGAAGACGAGTAAGGTCAGCGATAGAACCTAAGTTCTTCTCCAACTTTGCACGCTGACGTGAGATTTGCAATCTCTCACGTTTTGATAAATTTAAGAAAGTTCCGTCTGACTCCATCTTGTCGATGGTAGACATTTTCTTAACGGACTTACGTATTGTGGGGAAGTTTGTCAACATACCACCTGCCCAACGCTCAGTTACGTATGGCATAGCGACAGCTGAAACCTTTTCGGCAACTACCTCTTTTGCTTGTTTCTTGGTTGCTACAAACAACACACGGCGACCGCTCTTCGCGATATTCTTAATTGCCGCAGCTGCCTCATCAATCTTCAAAACGGTTTTGTGAAGGTCGATGATGTGGATACCATTCTTCTCCATGAAGATGTATGGAGCCATCTTAGGGTTCCATTTACGTTTCAAGTGTCCGAAATGCGCACCAGCCTCCAATAATGTATTAAAATCTGTACGTGACATTTTTTTTAAATCTTTAATTTTAATTCTCTTTTCTTCAATCCTTTAGGTAGTGACCTTGTCAATCCCAAGGATTTTCCGCAACTCAGGCA
Source organism: Rikenellaceae bacterium (assembly GCA_047172325.1). Taxonomy (GTDB): domain Bacteria; phylum Bacteroidota; class Bacteroidia; order Bacteroidales; family Rikenellaceae; genus Alistipes. The sequence continues at coordinate 115,570 of JBCQWG010000001.1, forward strand.
ACCTCCAGTAATATGCAAAAGCATAGTCTAAAGTGTTTAAAACCCAAATTGTGCTTGCCAAAATTCGGTCTCTGTAAGTATTAACGCTTACTGAACTGGAACTTCGCACGTGCTCCGGGTTGACCCGGCTTCTTACGCTCAACCTCACGAGGGTCACGAGTTAGGAATCCGCTCTTCTTCAAAGCTGGACGGAATTCCGCGTCGATCTCGCACAATGCGCGAGAAATACCCAAACGAGCTGCTTCGGCTTGTCCTTTGATACCGCCACCATCAAGATTGATAGTTACATCATAGCTACCCTCGGTGCCAGTCACCATAAAGGGTTGCTTAACTTGATAGCGAAGGATCTCCAATGGGAAATAAACCTCAAGCTCTTTGTGGTTGATTGTAATCAATCCAGTACCCGGCTTCACATATACGCGAGCCACAGCAGCCTTACGACGACCTACGGTGTTTACAACTTCCATAAATTTCTTACTTAATCTCGTTTAACTTAATTTCCTTGGGATTTTGTGCAGCGTGAGGATGCTCACTACCTGCATAAACTCGCAAGTTTCTCATCATGGCAGAACCAAGACGAGTCTTGGGTAACATACCCTTAATTGCCTTTTCGATAACGAATGTAGGCTTACGTGCTAAGAAATCAGCAGGGGTAGCGAAACGCTGACCACCCGGATATCCAGTGTGACGAACATAGACCTTATCGGTCATCTTTTTGCCTGTAAGCTTCACCTTCTCAGCGTTGATGATAACGACATAGTCGCCACAATCAACGTGTGGAGTGTAGCTTGGCTTGTGCTTTCCACGCAAGATCTTTGCAACCTGCGATGAAAGACGTCCCAATACCTCGTCTGTAGCGTCGATAATAACCCAATCTTTGGTTACTGTCGCCTCAGAAGCCGAGATAGTTTTGTAGCTTAATGAATCCACTTTGTTTACGTTTATATTAATACTTGTAATCCAACTCCCGCACTTTTACGGGCTCGCAAAGGTACAAAAAATATTATCATTACACAAATAACTATATAAAATATTTGATTAAATCTCTAATTTGTACTATTTAATCTACTTTTTATTACCTTTGCACCATGAAAAATATGGTAGACATAGCCTGCACACTAGCCTCTAGGCTCAAAGATTTTGGGAAAACTCCAGAGTCTAAAAGGGTAATCGAAAGTGCTATAGAGCTCAACCCATGGTTCTCCCACGATGAGATCTGCATGGCTGTAGAGGCTATCTCTAACCACATGCTCAACAAAGAGAGGTTAGATGAGTGGCTCTCCCAATACCCATCCCTACCCAAGCATACGGCGCAACGCGTTGGAATTATTATGGCTGGCAACATACCTCTTGTAGGCTTTTTTGATCTGCTCTGCACGCTTATGGCGGGAGATGAGGCTTGGATTAAGCCCTCAAGTAAAGATCGTCCTCTAATAGAGTATATTTGCTCCACACTAAAGCATATTGAGCCTAATATACCTATATATGATTACAACGACTCTTCACAAGTAGATGCAGTCATTGCCACGGGCGGCGATGATGCTAATCGCCACTTTAAGCAAGTATTTAAATCAAAGAGGAGGCTGCTCCGTGCATCCCGTCACTCTATTGCAGTTCTCTGCACAGAGCCACGTAGGGAGCAACTGGAGCTATTAACCAAGGATATATATACATATTCGGGATTAGGATGTCGTAACGTTGCAATGATATTCTCACCTAAAGGATATAACGTGAATATTCCAGCGCACACTTCGAACACGAAGTACAAAAACAACTATCTGCAAAGCAGAGCTCTTTTAACAATAAACAAACGAGACTTCACCGACAATGGTAGTTCTATATTTATTCACTCCCGAGAGCTTCCACACACTCTAAGTGCTATATCAATATATGAATATGACTCTCTAGAGGAGGTTGAGCAGTGGATCTCTGAGCATGAAGATGAGCTACAATGTATCGCATCAGAGTGCATTGACCATCCTCGCAGAGTTAACTTTGGACAGACGCAATACCCCACACTCAACGACTATGCAGATGGAGTTGACACGATGAAGTTTCTTGAATTTAACGACTAAAAAGTATGATAAAAAAGTTTTCAAATTTAGTGATGTTCTCACACACCATCTTTGCGATGCCATTTGCATTAATTGGATATACCTATGCAATTAGCTCAACAGAGGCTGAGTTCAGCCTACTATTACTACTACAGGTTATCGCCTGCATGATCTTCGCACGCAACACCGCAATGGGATTTAACCGCTGGGTAGATCGTGATATAGATGCAAAAAATGAGAGAACCGCAAATCGCGAGATCCCTGCCAACCGTATCTCTGCCCGCGCAGCAATGATATTTGTGATCGTTAATGCTCTTCTATTTATCACTACAAGCTGTTTTATAAACTCCCTTACAGCGTGGCTCTCACCCATCGCTCTCTTCGTCGTAATGTTTTATAGCTATTGCAAGCGCTTCACAGCTGCGGCACACCTCGTCCTAGGATTGGGACTCTCGATAGCCCCTGTAGGTGCCTACATTGCGGTAACAGGTGAGTTTGCATTAGCACCATGCATCTTGGCTGCCGTAGTACTGACATGGTGCTCTGGTTTTGATATTATCTACGCACTACAAGATGCCGAGTTTGATCGCCAAGAGGGGCTTCACTCCATACCATCAAAGTTCTCAGCTAAAGGAGCTCTACAGATCAGCACCATATTGCATCTTTGCTCAGCGGTGCTTCTAGTTCTCTTTGCTCGCATGCTACCATCCTCTATCTGGATCACTATAGGCGTTGCACTATTTATTGCAATCCTCACCGCTGAACACCTCTTGGTGACCCCAACAAGACAGCGCAACATTGGTATTGCATTTGGAACTCTCAATGGAATAGCTAGCTTAACACTCGCCGCACTTACTATTATTGGACTTCTTCTCTCCTTATAAATAAGGATTGTACACCATATTATAAATGGCTATCTTTGTACCGATGAAAAAAATAGCCTTACTTATAATAACTTTATTCACCTCTACTACCCTCTTCGCCTTTGAGGAGCCTGCCATCGACACATTAATTAATGTCGATCAAGTGAGTGTAAGTACTATCAAACAGGGTCTCAACCTCTATAGACAGCCTATTGCCGCTACAATTATCTCCAAGAAGGATATTGATCGCAAAGGTATAACCGAGATAAAGGATGTCAGCCAAATTGTCCCAAACCTACACATTCCAGACTATGGATCGCGTACCACCTCCTCAATATATGTGCGTGGACTTGGCGCCCGCATAGATCAGCCTGTGATAGGGTTGAATGTCGATAATGTGCCAATGCTCAATAAAAATGCATTCGACACAGAGGTGATGGACATTGAGAGAATTGAGGTGCTCAGAGGTCCTCAATCAACTCTATATGGTCGCAATACGATGGGAGGAGTAATGAATATATATACCCTATCTCCATTTAATTATCAAGGAGTCAGGATTGGGGCAGAGTATAGTAGCGGCAACAGCTACAAGCTACGAGCATCACTCTACAACAAACACTCAGAGAGTCTAGCAACTGCCGCCTCTCTATATTACAACTCAACAGATGGATTCTTCGAAAACACCTACACAGGAGAGTTATGCGACTGGGAGCAGAGCGCTGGTGCACGTCTCAAAGTGGCATATAGAGGCTCCAACAATATACGACTTGAGAATACCACCTCAGCTGCAATAGTTAACCAAGGAGGATACCCCTACAAGCAGATCGAGAGTGGCGAGATCAACTACAATGACCCAGCTAGCTACGATCGCACCACGGTGAGCAATGGTACAACGATAAAATATCAGGGGGCGAATTACTCTTTAGCCTCAATCACCAGCTATCAATATATCGACGATGATATGCTCTTCGATAATGATTTTACAGCAGAGGATTACTTCACACTTCAGCAGGCAATTAAAGAGCACTCCATAACTGAAGATATTGTTTATCGCACATCCAACGATACTCCCTATAATTTTCTTCTTGGTGCCTTTGGATTCTTCAAGAGCCAAAAGATGGTGGCGCCTGTAACATTTAAGGAGTATGGCATTGATAACTTGATCCTAGATAATGCGAATTACTACTTCGACCCCTACTACTTCGTCTGGGATGATGAGTCATTTGTTCTAAATAGCGACTTCACAAATAGAACCTTTGGTGGAGCAATATATCACGAGTCAAACTACAACACCGATAGATGGAGCATCTCGGCAGGAGTTAGATTAGATTACGAACGCGCCTCTCTACATTACCATAATTACACATCAACGAGCTGCACCCTCTATGATGGCAACAATGAGATCTATTTCAAAAAGGAGATTGAGCTCGATGACAGCGACAAAACAGCTCTTAATTTCTTCGAGCTACTACCAAAAGTAAATATTCTCTATAGGGTTGGTCAATATAATCAATCATCTCTCTACGCCTCATTCTCAAAGGGATATAAGGCGGGAGGATTCAACACACAGATGTTCTCCGACATTCTACAACAGAGGGTCATGGAGGAGTTCGGAATCTCTTTTGGAACAACCTACGATACAGATGAGGTGATTAGCTACAAACCTGAACATAGCTTCAACTATGAGATTGGAGGCCACATGGAGAGCGTAAGCAACAATATCACGGCCGATATCGCACTCTTCTATATCGACTGCCGCAATCAGCAGCTGACCGTATTCCCAGAGGGGCAGACTACAGGTCGCATGATGACAAATGCAGGACACTCACGCAGCTTCGGAGCGGAGTTCTCATCAAATATTAAACTTAGTAACTCACTAAGGGCAAATGGCTCCTATGGCTACACAAATGCCAAATTCATTGAGTATATCAATGGAACAGAGGATTATGCAGGTAACTATGTTCCATATGCACCACAACACACTTTTTTTGGTGAGATCAGCTACTCGCGACCCCTAAATTGGGCCTTCGCAGAGAGCATCAGCTTCGATGTAAATAGCTCAGGGGCTGGCAAGATCTATTGGAATGAGGATAATAGCCAATTCCAGAATATATATGCTCTTTTGGGCGCAGCAATAAGATTAGAGCACAAAGATTACACGATCTCAATATGGGCAAAAAATATACTCGACAAAGAGTACAACACCTTCTACTTTATGTCAATGGAGAGGGAGTTTGTGCAACAAGGCCGCTTGAGAACGCTTGGAGCAACTTTAACTATTAATTTATAAAACAAAAACAGAATGAAAAAAGTAATTTCAATGCTACTATTTGTAGCTACAGCTCTTGTCACTACATCATGTGACGACGTAGAGGATCTATTCGAGGGTATCTTTGGCGATGGTCAAGAGGTTGAGTACAATGGCACAACAACAGTCTCATCATATGGTGTTACAATATATACCCAAGAGGACTCCACCTACATCCTTGAGGAGGACGAGGGCACAATCTCAATCGAAATGGACGATGTTAAATTCAATGCCGGCATGCCTGCAATGGATATTAAAATCAGCAATATCCCAGTTACAGATGGTCTATTCTCAATTGATTCTGTAATCCCTACACTCGAAGGAGTACCAATGGAGTCATACACTATAAGTGAGGTTTCGGGCAACTACAACAGCTCATCTCTAACTATAGATTTCGTCTGCTTAACTCTAGATGTTAACTTCACAGGCTCTATTGAGGAGTAAGCTAACATTAATTTGTGAAAGCATTTAAACTAGCCTGCACATGCGCTGCAATTATCTCACTGCTCATCAGTTGCAACAAAGTTTACTACTACTACACAACATCATACGTGCAGGAGTATTATTTGATGAATGGAATAAATTTAAAAGCTAATAGCGCCAACACAATCACGCTCTACCCAAGCTTCGATTCAAGCGTCTCATTTCAGTCAACGGGAGAAGATAAGGAGCTATATGAATCTATCTGCGAGCTAAATGGGGATACCTCATACAATAGTGATATATCGCTCGTATTGGATATTATGACCATTTCGTGCACCTATCCCGACGTTGCCTCAATCAATATCACAAGCGACAAGGATTTCGATGAAGAGCACGTAGCGGGAACCTCGCTTAATGAGTGCATAAACATCACCTTTGAGAGCGCATACCAATATATTCATAGCAGTTATAGCGAGCAGGCATGGCGCGAGCAGACTCAAACCAAACCTCTCAGCGAGATAACGGCAACCGAGCTCTTGCTCAACACCAGATTTAGAGAGTTCAACTTTGCGAGTGAGCCAACAACGCCCGGAGTCCACACAATAACAATCACCCTTATCACAAACGAGGGCCAAGAGTTTACCGATTCGGTGGAGGTGGAGTTTAATTAAAAAAATGTGAGTTCGAAAATTATTCGAACTCACATTTTTTATGCTTTATCAAATATATCTCGCAATCTATGCGTCATAATATATTGGAAACCACCGCGCATCACCACAAAGAGGATGAAGGCTAGCCAAAGCGCATTATTACCAAGCAAAGGGTGTAGCGCAAAGTATATTACAAAGAACCCTATCGCCGCTAAGATCATCGAATTGCGCATTACGTGAGTGAGGGTGGCGCCAACCATGATGCCATCAAATAAGAATGGTAGAGCACAAGCCACCGGCACCGCTACAATCCACCCTATATAGTGACCCGCAAGCTCCAATACCGCAGCGCCACTATCCCCATCACTCATAAATAGAGATAGAATCCAGCGCCATCCCAAAAGGTAAATCGCCACAAATATCACCGCAATAATTAACGACCAACGGATGCATAGATAAATACATCGCTTCAGTGAGACGCGATCCTCAGCCCCCACAAAACGCCCCGTAAGTGCCTCAGCAGCATAAGCAAAGCCATCGGTCATATATGAAAAGAGGGTGAACAGCTCCAAGAGAAGTGTGTTAACAGCCAACAGATTTTTATCTCCCATCCGCGCGGAGGAGGCTGTAAAGAATGAATAGACACACACATTGCAGAATGAACGGATAATAATATCACGATTCACTCCAAAAAACTCCTGCAAGGGGCCCCTCGCATAGACCCCCGTAAGGCCCTTTATTATCAACACCTTTCCATATCGAGCAAATAATAGAGCAACAGCCATCACCACACCCGACCACTGAGCAACAACCGATGCATATGCAATTCCAAGGATACCCATATCGCACACCATTGCCAGATAATAACTCATAGCGATGTGCAACATATTGACAAATATCGCCACACTCATTGGAATTATAGCATTCTGCATTCCTGTGAACCACCCATGAAAACCAAAGAGTATAACACAAGCTGGAACAGCCCACAAACGCGCCTCTACATACTCCATCGCAATATCATTACCATTCATCAACCTCACTGCACCATGCGCCACAGGCACTCTGAAGATAAGAATAAAAAGACCTAGGAGCAGAGCGATTGACAAAGCCCGAATAAGCATACGCGTAGTCTCATGAAAATCGCCCCTGCCAAAAGCCTGCGCCGTGAGACCACTTGTACCCATCCTCACAAAGCTACAATTCCAATAGATGAAATTAAAAATTGACGCCCCAATAGCCAATTGACCAATCATCAAGGCTGAATCACTTCCGATATGCCCAGCAATAGCTGTGCTCACAATACCCATCAGAGGCACAGTGATATTGGATATAATATTGGGGAATGCTAAACGTAGAATCTCTCTATTCATAATCTCTATCTTCTAATACGAAACCACAAATATAATATAAACTATCTAATTTACACAAACAATCGACATTTCTTAATATATCAGTGTGATAGATCAAAAAAATTGAACTACCTTTGTGGCGTTAACAATTTAATATTACCAAAGAATCTATGAGAGATTTTAAGAACGACTCAGCCAAAGTATTATCTCGTTTCGGTCGCGACAAGCGCGAGGGAGCAGCAACAACTACTACAGGAAGGACTGAGCGACGTCCGCGTTTGCAGCGTGATGCTGCTGATTCGGAGCAAGGAGCACCACGACGCAGCTCCTACAATCCTAATTTTACAGATGACAACCGCCCAAAGGGAGGTTCTCCACGAGGAGAGCGCAAAAGTTTCACTGAACGTCGCACATATGGCGAGCGCAGAGAGGCTGGCGAGCGCAAACCATACGGAGAGCGCAAGCAGTACGGAGAGCGTAAAGAGTACGGAGAGCGCAGAGAGGCTGGTGAAAGAAAGCCTTATGGAGAGAGAAAACCATACGGAGAACGTGCTCCATACGGAGAGAGGAAGTCATTCGGGGAGCGTAAACCTTATGGCGAGCGTAAACCTTACAGTGACCGTAAACCATATGGTGACCGTCGTCCAAAGAGCTTCACTCCACGAGAGGAGGGAGAGCGCCAAGAGCGTCCAACAAGCACCAACTATCCAAAGTACAACCCTAATGCACAAACAGGAGAGATTCGTCTCAATCGCTATATTGCTCAATCAGGACTCTGCTCACGTCGCGAAGCGGATGAGTACATCACAGCAGGATTGATATCAATCAATGGTGTGGTCGTAAAAGAGCTTGGAACAAAGGTTATGCCCGGAGATCAAATCAAATTCAATGACGAACAGATTAAAGGCGAGAAAAAAGTATACTTAGTACTCAACAAGCCTAAAGGCTTTGTTACATCCTCAGATGATCCACACGCAGATAAAACCGTTATGGATTTAGTATCTAACGCATGTACTGAACGCATCTACCCTGTAGGACGTCTTGACAAAAATAGCTTGGGTGTATTGCTCTTCACCAACGATGGAGACCTCACGAAACAACTTACACACCCCTCGCATCGCAAGAAGAAGATATATCAAGTATCTCTAGATAAGCCTCTTACACGCGCCGACTTCGATGCACTAGCCTCTGGAATCACACTCGAAGATGGTGAGATCTTTGCCGATGAGATATCATACGTTAGCGAAAGCCGCGACGAAGTTGGCATCGAGATCCACTCTGGACGCAACCGTATCGTGCGCCGCATGTTCGAGCACCTCGGCTACAGCGTCAAGAAACTTGATCGTGTATACTTTGCAGGACTCACCAAAAAGAATCTTAAGCGTGGTCAATGGCGCTTCCTAACCAGTGAGGAGGTCAACAGATTAAAGTCTGGACGCTACGAGTAGCTTTTTTTGCGGTCAACATTAGCACCATATTATAAAATAATTACTATATTTGTGACAAATAACAAATTTAAAAATAGAGTTTATTATGTTTAGTTTACTTAATGCATCGGTCGACACAGGCCTCAGCATCCAAACAGATGCAGCTGCATCTACCGAAGTTATCGAGGTAAGTGGCGACATCACCGCTCCTGAGCAGCCACTAACCGACAAGATTGGTCCATTTGTCCTCCCTCTTCTTATGGTAGCCTTCGTTTGGTTTATCATGATCCGTCCAGAGAACAAGCGCCGCAAGGAGGCTACAAAGTTCCGTGAAGGTCTTAAAAAGGGTGATAAGGTAGTAACCGCAGGCGGTATATACGCAATAGTAAAAGAGGTTAAAGAGACATCTCTCCTCATTGAAGTTGATAGCAACGTAACTCTTCGCATCGACAAAAATATGGTTGTCGCAGATAGCTCAACTGCACAAGCTGCAAAATAAGAGGTAATAAAGCACAAAAAAAAGACTTGCACCGAAATGGTACAAGTCTTTTTTTTTTGTGCTTTTATCAACTTAGTCTTGCAACTTAGCTGCTAAGAACTCACGGTTTAGACGTGCAATATGAGAGATTGAGATCTGCTTAGGACACTGTGTCTCACATGCGCGAGTATTAGTACAGTTACCGAAGCCCAACTCATCCATCTTTGCAACCATCGCTTTAGCGCGACGAGCACCTTCAACCCTACCTTGAGGCAGTTTTGCCAAAGATGATACGCGAGCTGCTACGAACAACATTGCAGAACCATTCTTACAAGTTGCAGCACATGCTGCGCAACCTACGCAAGCTGCTGCATCCATACTCTCCTCAGCATCAGCCTGAGAGATTGGAATAGCGTTAGCATCTGGCACTGAGTTAGTTCTAACTGAAACGTAACCACCTGCCTGAAGGATCTCATCGTATGCATAACGGTTAACAACCAAATCCTTGATTACAGGGAATGCGCGTGAACGCCATGGCTCAATTGTGATTGTTGCTCCATCAGAGAACTTACGCATATACATCTGGCAAGTTGTTACTGCCGAAGATGGTCCATGAGCCTGTCCATCAATGTGAAGTGAACACATACCGCAAATACCCTCACGACAATCGTGGTCAAAGGCGATTGGATCAATATTCTTATGAATAAGATCATTATTTAGGATGTCGAGCATCTCTAGGAAAGAGGTGTCGGCAGAGATACCTGATACTGGGTAGATCTCAAACTTACCCGCAGATTTAGCGTCCTTTTGACGCCATATTTTTAATTTAAAATCCATTGCTTCAAAAAATTAAAATAAAACGTCAAAATTACTCTTTGTAGTTACGTTGTGCTGGCTTAACAAACTCGAAGTTAAGTGGCTCTTTGTGAAGAACTGGCACAGACTCTGCACCTGTATACTCCCAAACGGCTGCATATACAAACTCCTCATCGTTACGAAGTGCCTCACCCTCCTCTGTTTGGTGCTCCTCGCGGAAGTGACCTCCACAAGACTCCTCACGGTTGAGTGCGTCGCGTGCCATAAGCTCACCAAGCTCAAGGTTATCTACCAAACGGATAGCCTTCTCCAAATCTTGGTTGAACTCATTAGGTTGACCTGCGATCTTAACATCTTTCCAGAACTCAGCGCGAAGTGCTTGGATCGCAACGATTGCTCTCTCCAAGCTCTCTTTGGTACGACCCATACCTACGTTATCCCACATGATGTTACCCAACTTCTTGTGGATATCATCAACTGTTTGCTGACCCTTAATAGCGTATAATTTTGCAATCTTCTCCTTAACTGCCTTCTCAGCAGCTTCAAATGCTGGTGATGAGGTGTCAATCTTTGGAGCTTGAATCTTCTTAGCTAGGTAATCACCAATTGTATATGGCAATACGAAATATCCATCAGCCAAACCTTGCATAAGAGCAGATGCACCCAAACGGTTAGCACCATGATCCGAGAAGTTAGCCTCACCAATTGAGTAGAGACCCGGAATTGTTGTCATAAGGTTATAATCAACCCATGTACCACCCATTGTGTAGTGAACAGCAGGGAAGATCATCATTGGCTCCTTGTATGGATCTGTATCTTTGATCTCCTCATACATATCAAAGAGGTTACCATAACGTTGTTTGATAACATCCTTACCCAAACGCTCAATAGCTGTTTTGAAATCAAGGAATACAGCAAGACCAGTTCCATTAACACCATATCCTGCATCGCAACGCTCCTTCGCTGCACGAGAAGCTACGTCACGTGGAACAAGGTTACCAAATGCTGGATAGCGACGCTCCAAATAGTAGTCACGATCCTCTTCTGCAATTTGAGAAGCCTTAAGGGTACCTGCACGAAGGGCCTCAACATCTTTCATGTTCTTTGGAACCCAGATGCGACCATCATTACGCAAAGACTCAGACATAAGTGTAAGCTTAGATTGCTGAGTTCCGTTTACTGGAATACATGTAGGGTGGATCTGTGTGAAACATGGATTTGCAACAGCTGCTCCCTTACGGTAACATTGATACATTGCTGAACCATTTGAGTTCATTGCATTTGTCGAAAGGAAGAATACATTACCATAACCACCAGTCGCCATAACTACAGCGTGAGCACCGAAACGCTCGATCTCACCTGTGATAAGGTCACGTGTGATGATACCACAAGCCTCACCATTCTCAACTACCAAGTCAAGCATCTCATGACGAGGGTATGATTTTACTGAACCCGCTGCGATCTCCTTATTAAGAACGGAGTATGCACCCAAAAGAAGCTGCTGACCAGTTTGGCCACGAGCGTAGAATGTACGCGACACCTGCGCACCACCAAACGAACGATTGTCGAGCAAACCACCATATTCACGAGCAAAAGGAACTCCTTGAGCTACACATTGGTCGATGATAAGGTTAGAGACCTCAGCCAAACGATATACGTTAGCCTCGCGAGCACGATAGTCACCACCTTTGATTGTATCGTAGAACAAACGATAGACTGAGTCATTATCGTTACGGTAGTTCTTAGCTGCATTGATACCTCCCTGAGCCGCAATCGAGTGAGCACGACGTGGAGAGTCTGAGATGCAGAATATCTTTACATTGTAGCCCAACTCACCAAGTGAAGCAGCAGCAGATGCGCCACCCAAACCTGTACCGACTACAATAATATCTAGCTTACGCTTATTGGCAGGACTTACAACCTTAACGGCTGCTTTGTGGTTACTCCACTTCTGAGACAAATCACCTGCTGGGATTTTAGAATCTAATTTTAAAGCCATATCTATAAATTTTAATTGTCTATAATTTAACAACAGCTACCGCAGCAGAAGTTTGTAACAAAGAAGAAGTAAACTACAACTGAAGCAAAGCCCAAGAAGATAAGTGTAGCGATGATGTTAGCGATACACTTAAGACGTGGATACCAAGTATCATTTGCAAAACCAACAGATTGGAACATAGACCAAACACCGTGAGTAAGGTGGAACCACAATGCTGCAAACCAAACAAGATAAGCAATAGCATAATACCACTTAGAGAAGGTGAACTTGATGATAGCTGCACCATCAGTTGGAAGAAGCTCAACGCCACCAACCATCACCGTGTGGTGACCCATAAGCTCAACGAGCTGCATCTTAGACCAGAAGTTGACAAGGTGAAGTAGAAGACCACCAAGAACGATGTAACCCAAAATTAACATGTTCTTAGATGCCCAAGATACACCCTTCTCCTTAACTGTAACCTCATAACGAATGTTACCACGCGCTGCATAGTTGTTAAGCGTTAGGATGATTGCGTAGGCGAAGTGAACCACAACACCCGCAGCTAAAACTGCTGTTGCCGCAAGAGCATACCAGTTAGCACCCAAAAAAGCGCAAATAAAATTGTAAGCCTCACCACTGAAGATAGCCACAATGTTCATCGACATATGGAAGAGGATAAAGAGGATTAGGAAGAGTCCTGAGACACTCATTACCAGCTTCTTGCCGACAGAAGAATTAATTAGAAAATTGCTCATAATCTGTTTAATTTGTTTATATGAATTTTGTTTGTTACAAATTTGCACACAAATATAACCATTGTTTGTGAAATAACAATGGATTCTGCATAATATTTAATGACGATTTATCAAAAAGTGACAGAAAGCGATATTCCATAGCTATCACCAATCGTACAAGGAACGAGTGAAGCGGAGTAAGAATTATCAGAGTAACCGGTCTCACTACCCCACAATTTTCTATTGATGCAAGGTGATATCCAATATGCAAAACGCGTACATAACATCCCTATGCCCGCCCCTGCAACAACATCTCCTATATAGTGACGCTCATTATAGATTCTCATATAACCCGTGACAACAGCCAACGAATATCCAGCCACACTAATCCACGCAGAGTGATCTCCAAACTCTTGATGCAACATCTCGGCAGCCAAGAAAGCTGTCGCCGTATGACCCGATGGGAATGAGTTCGCCGCACCCGTATCCGGACGATGGCGCCCCACAAACTCCTTTGTGCACCTAACTACTGCCAGCGAAGCTAATGCCGAAAGCAATAATATAGTAGTTTGCTGCTTAAATTTATGGTATGGCTCAATTCCACCTAGAGCATCGAGCCCCCACATTATTGCAATAGGAGAGTATTGCAGATAATCATCAAATCTCAACTTACCATGACCACTACTTATCTTATCACTTAAGGTCATATCTAAATCCTCTGCCTGAGCTACATACAGAGCTAACGAACCAATCACAATAGGTGAACTTGGCATGATAAGTTTATAAAACTTAAAACTCGAAGGTGAGTCCTTTTTAAGAGAGTCTATGCTTTGACGAAGAGCAGAACAACCAAAATCAAGATTATAATCAGCAGCGTGAACTGAAGATACAACATTAAATAGAAATAAGAGAAGTAAAAGCTTTTTCATAAAGTAACTCATTTAGTCACAAAGATAGTCAAAAAAGCTTTAATACGATAATTAAACAGTGTAAATGTTGGAGTAAACGCATGAAAATAGACTCTCTTATGCGCTACGAAGTTAACCTCTGATTGGGTTTAAATGCCTAAAGGCATTTAAAAAATTAAAGAGATCAAAATGCTATGCGAATTTATTCGTGATAACATTTTTGATCTCTTTAATTTCATAGCGCAGCTATAAGCCCAATCCGCAAGAGTAATATGCACCCGCGGTGGTGCTATCACCGCCCGCCGGAGGCAATGAGAAACTTTTTTCATGCCTTTGCCCCAAAGTAAATTTTCCCTACTCTACCACACAAAGCACGCACTCGATACCCACTCTGCGTAGAAGATCTGGTCCATCCTCGCAGTGGTATAATTCTGAGTAGACCACACGTCTGATACCTGCTTGGATGATTAACTTTGAGCACTCGATGCAGGGAGAGGTTGTAACATACAGAGTTGACCCATCACAATTATTAGCACTCTTAGCAACCTTTGATATAGCATTTGCCTCAGCGTGAAGTACATATGGCTTTGTTCGGCCCGTGGCATCATCTTCACAGATATTCTCAAAACCGGAAGGTGTTCCATTGTATCCATCTGATATAATCATCTTATCCTTGACAATCAATGCCCCTACTTGGCGGCGCACGCAATATGAGTTTTCAGCCCATATACGTGCCATACGCAAGTAGCGTTGATCTAATAGATGTTGCTTCTGCTCTTGATATCCCATAACAACAGCTATTACAAGCCCTTTCCGTGGCAAGCTTTATACTTCTTTCCACTTCCGCAAGGGCAAGGATCGTTTCGACCTATTTTCTTCTCGGCTTGCACTGGAGAGGTTTTCTGACGCTCTGCTTGACCAGCTTGCGCTGCTGCTTGAACGCGCGACTCCTGAAGCTTATTTACATCAACCTTGGGTCTCTCTTCGCGCGCTTTAGGTGCCTCCGTGCGATTATCTCTTACCGGAATATATGCTTTATTGATAACGGCCAATACATCACGATTAATCTTAATGAGCATCTTCGAGAAGAGCTCAAACGACTCAAACTTATAGATCAAGAGTGGATCCTTCTGCTCATACGTTGCATTCTGCACACTCTGGCGCAAATCATCCATCTCTCGCAGGTGCTCACGCCATGCATCATCAATGGTGGTAAACATAACAACCTTTGAGAAGACCTTGAAGATCTCAAGACCTGCACTATCTTTACAACGTTGAATATTTACTGGAACGTTATAACCCAAGTGACCATTTGTAATTGGGAAAACTATATTTGAATCGAGGCTGTCCTTACGATCCTCATATACCTTCTCCATAACTGGGGCAACCATCTCTGCAATCTGCTTAGCACGACGCTGGTAGTGAGATTGAATATCTGCTGTGATTAGATCTACCAACTCCTTTGGCTTAGCGCTACTATATGTAGCCTCATCGAAAGAGGGTTCAATGGCGATATCGCGCATAAGCTCAAGGCGGAAATCATTATAATCAACACCTTGATTCTGCTCTACGAAGTTCTCAGCATAATCACACATTATATTATTTAGATCGATCTCGATACGCTCGCCATGAAGTGCATGACGACGACGAGTGTAGATCACCTCACGTTGCGAGTTCATCACATCATCATACTCCAACAGACGTTTACGCACACCAAAGTTATTCTCCTCAACCTTCTTTTGAGCACGCTCAATTGTCTTGGTCATAACACCTGCTTGGATCACCTCGCCATCCTCTAGACCCATCTTATCCATGATGGAGGAGATGCGCTCAGAACCAAACAAACGCATTAGATTATCCTCAAAAGAGACAAAGAACTGTGAAGAGCCGGGGT
This sequence comes from Rikenellaceae bacterium, assembly GCA_047172325.1. Lineage (GTDB taxonomy): Bacteria > Bacteroidota > Bacteroidia > Bacteroidales > Rikenellaceae > Alistipes. Next base: position 131,455 of record JBCQWG010000001.1, read on the forward strand.
CACCCTGACGACCAGCACGACCGCGCAACTGACGATCCACACGACGACTATCATGGCGCTCAGTACCAATAATTGCCAAGCCACCTGCTGCCTTAACCTCTGCCGTAAGTTTAATATCGGTACCACGACCTGCCATATTAGTAGCAATTGTAACTTGACCGGGACGTCCCGCCTCAGCTACAACCTGCGCCTCAGCTTGATGCTGCTTTGCATTGAGGACATTATGTTTAATCTTGCGAAGAGTTAGCATACGGCTCAAAAGCTCCGAGATCTCAACAGAGGTTGTACCAACCAACACAGGGCGATTTTGCTCCACTAGCTTTACCACCTCCTCGATTACTGCGCTATACTTCTCACGCTTTGTCTTATAGATTAGATCCTCGCGGTCGTCACGCAAAATTGGACGATTTGTAGGGATCACAACAACATCTAGCTCATAGATGCTCCAGAACTCAGATGCCTCTGTCTCAGCGGTACCGGTCATACCACCCAACTTATGATACATACGGAAATAGTTCTGAAGAGTAACCGTTGCAAAGGTCTGAGTTGCAGCCTCAACCACAACACGCTCTTTAGCTTCAATGGCTTGATGCAGACCATCCGAATAGCGACGACCATCCATAATACGGCCTGTTTGCTCATCTACAATCTTCACCTTATTATCCATCACCACATACTCGGTATCCTTCTCAAACATTGCGTAAGCCTTCAACAACTGATGCACTGTGTGAACACGCTCAGACTTTAATGCATACTCCTTGATGAGCTCATCTTTCTTTGCGATACGCTCCTCATCGGAGAGTGCTGCTCTCTCTAGCTCCGCAATTTCAGAACCAATATCTGGCAAAACGAAGAAACCATCCTCCTTGAAATATCTAGATAACATCTCATGACCCTTATCGGTAAGCTCCACCGAATTGATCTTCTCATCAATTACAAAGAAAAGCTCGTCGGTGATCTCTGGCATACGACGGTTATTATCCTGCATATAGATATTCTCGGTCTTCTGCATCTGACTCTTAACACCAGTCTCAGAGAGGAACTTAATAAGAGGTTTTGACTTTGGAAGTGCCTTATGAGCACGATAAAGAGCTACTCCACCCTCTTCGCCATTACCTTCAGCGAGAAGTCTACGCGACTCGGCCAAAAGCGACGTCGCTAGACCCTTTTGAAGGTTATATAGCTGGTCAATGGCAGGGCGATATTGCTCATACATCTGATCCTCGCCTTTAGGAACTGGACCAGAGATAATAAGTGGTGTTCGAGCATCATCAATCAAAACTGAATCGACCTCATCGACAATTGCAAAATGGTGCTTTCGCTGCACTAAATCTTTTGGTGACGATGCCATATTATCACGCAAATAGTCGAAGCCATATTCATTATTCGTACCAAATGTGATATCAGCCATATATGCCTTACGACGAGCCTCCGAATTGGGCTTATAACGGTCGATACAATCTACCGACAAACCATGGAACTGATATATTGGTCCCATCCACTCGGAGTCACGCTTCGATAGGTAGTCATTAACCGTAACCAAGTGCACCCCCTTACCAGCCAACGCATTAAGAAAGACAGGAAGCGTCGCAACAAGGGTCTTACCCTCACCTGTAGCCATCTCCGCAATCTTGCCTTTATGGAGAACCACACCACCAAAGAGCTGTACATCATAGTGTACCATCTCCCACTTCATATCATTGCCTCCAGCTAGCCAATGAGTGGCAAAAGTGGCCTTCTCACCCTCTATTGTAACAAAATCCTTTGTTGCAGAGAGCTCACGATCAAATGCTGTTGCTGCAACCTCGATGGTATCACACTCCGTGAAGCGACGAGCAGTATCTTTCATTATGGCAAATGCCTCTGGCAAAATCTCATCTAGCTTCTGCTCAATCTTTTCATCTATGCTCTTCTTTAAGAGTTCTATCTCCTTCGATATACTCTCCTTCTCCGCAAGTGCGATATCCGAGAGCTCTAGTTTCGACCTAAGTTCAACTATACGAGCCTCATCACTGGCAATAAAATCAGCTATTGCTTTGCGTAGAGCAGCACTTCGCCCACGAAGCTCATCATGCGACAACTTCGAGATAGAGGGGTAAATTGCCTTAATCTTTTCTACATAAGGCTCGATCTCCTTGCGATCCTTATCTGCCTTTGATCCAAATACGAGTTTAATTAAACCTGCTAAAATATCCATATATAATTTCTCTTTTTAATTCCGATTTATCCCACAAAGATACAAATATTATTCAAATAATAGCTATCTTGGTTGGCTATTTTGCCCTCAAAATAGCTCTTCGTTGATTTTTATGAAAAAAAGATTGCTCATTAGTATTAATATTCTAATAATTTTTAATACCTTTGCACCGCATTAGGACTAAAAAATGCACTGTGGAAAGATTTGACTGATTGCAAACCACAATAAAAAAGAGCTAAAACAGCCCCATTTTTATTCCCGCCTCAGCCATTTTTCCAACAGTTTACACGTTTAACATTTAAAACAGTATAACTACTATGGGATTTTTATTTACATCTGAGTCGGTATCTGAGGGGCACCCAGATAAAGTTTCTGACCAGATTTCAGACGCCATTCTCGACGAATTTCTTCGTCATGACCAAAATTCAAAAGTCGCTTGCGAGACACTCTGCACAACAGGATTAGTTGTCGTATCGGGCGAGGTTCGCTCGGAGGCTTATGTCGATGTGCAAAGCATTACTCGCGCGGTAATCAATAAAATTGGGTATAACAAAAGTGAATATCAATTTGATGGCAACTCTTGCGGAATACTCTCGGCGATACATGAGCAGTCGGCAGATATCAACCAAGGAGTAGTTCGCGCAGAGGAGACAGAGCAAGGTGCTGGTGACCAAGGTATTATGTTTGGATATGCAACAAATGAGACCCTAGAGTTGATGCCCGCAACGCTCACCCTCTCTCACGTAATCCTCAAGGAGCTAGCCGACATACGTCGCCAAGGAGAGGTTATGACCTACCTGCGTCCCGACTCAAAGAGCCAAGTTACAATTGAATATGGCGAGGATCGCAAGCCACAACGCGTTCATACGATTGTTGTCTCCACGCAGCATGATGAGTTTATCACAGCTTCAGAGGGCGTTAGCGAGAAGCTTGCCGAGGAGCAGATGCAAGCCAAAATCAAGGAGGACGTTTGCACAATACTTATTCCACGCGTCAAATCGCGCTTGGAGCGTGCTGGAGATAAACTATCAGAGCTTATTGGAGATGAGTATATCCTCCACGTGAACCCAACAGGCAAATTTGTTATTGGTGGTCCTCATGGTGATACAGGTCTTACAGGTCGCAAAATCATTGTGGATACCTATGGTGGTCGTGGTGCTCACGGTGGTGGTGCATTCTCCGGCAAGGACTCCTCAAAGGTTGACCGCTCGGCAGCATATGCAGCTCGCCACATCGCTAAGAATATGGTTGCAGCAGGTGTCGCAGATGAGATCATGGTGCAACTAAGCTACGCTATTGGCATTGCAGAGCCTCTCTCAATTTATGTCAGCACATATGGTAACAATAAACTATCAATGAGTGAGGGTGAGATCGCAGAGAAGATAGGTAAGTTATTTGATCTACGCCCTGCGGCAATCGTTAAACGCTACGGACTTAAGAACCCTATATTCGAAGCTACAGCCTCTTATGGTCACTTTGGAAATCGCCCTTACACCTCTAAGGCCATCTTATTTGAGAATGGGAAAGAGGTTGAACGCGAGATCGAGTTCTTCGGATGGGAGCGCCTTGACGCTGTAGAGATGATTAAGAGTGAATTTGGACTATAAAAGGCCCTTACTCTGGAAACTAAAATAGGTTGACGACGACACAACAAGGTGATCGAGTAGTGATATATCAAAGAGTGCTGCGGCACTCTTTATTTTTTTTGTAAGATCAATATCCTCACCACTGGGCTCAACTGACCCCGATGGGTGGTTATGAACCATGATTATTCGTGTTGAAAGGAGTTCTAGAGCTCGCTTCACAATGAGCCGATGATCGACAACAGTGGCGGAGACACCTCCCTTACTTACCCTATAGCGCTCAACAACTCTATTGGAGGCCGAGAGGTAAAGTACCCAGCACTCTTCATGCTTCATGCCATCAAAGTAGGAGTGAAAGATCTCAAACACATCTGCACTGCTTGATATAACCTGCTGCTCGTTATCTAATGAGATGGCACATCGTCGCCCCCACTCAGCTGCAATCTTTAGATTTATAGCACTCTTCATACCTATACCCTCCACCATGCGAAGACGCGACATCTCCTCTTTAGCGATAGAGGCGAGTGAGCTATTATAATATTTAAGAAGCTCTACTGCTTGATTCTCAGATTGACTACTGCCACCTAGCAACAAGATGAGGAGCTCCGTATCACTGAGGCTCTCAACACCACGAACTGTTATTTTATCTTGAAGCGAAATCATAAAATTATTCTTCTACGATACTATCTTATCAATTTTATCAAGGAGTAGATCACTAACCTCATCGCTTACACCCTGCGAAACGGAGTATGCCGCACGCTGCTCAGCCTCTTTTTTAGACTCTCCAACACCATGGCCAACCTCTACTCCGCCAATTTTTACCGTTGAGTAAAATAGAGGATGTAAAGAGGTGGACTCCTTATCGTTACGTGTGCAGAACTCGATTGCAAGATGCTCCTTTTGAGACCACTCAATCAAACGACTCTTGTAATCAGTCTCCGAGTGAAGCAACTCATCAATATCAAGAAATTTATAATATATATTATTGATTAACAACCTATTAACAAAGTTGTAACCCATATCTAGATATATTGCACCTATCAAAGCCTCGAAAGCATCACCAAAAATATGCTTCTGCGAGAAACTTCCATTTGCATTACTAATGATATGACGATCTAAACCGATAGACTTTGCCAATTTATTGAGCGATTGTCGAGATACAATCTTAGAACGCAACTGAGTTAAAAAGCCCTCATTATCAGAGGGGTATTGAATATATAGATAATCCGATGTTACAGACTCAATGACGGCATCCCCCAAATACTCTAACCTCTCGTTATTTATTTGGGTGCCATCATCAAGTACCAAAGAAGCTGACTTATGAATCAAAGCCAGCTTGTAAAGGTCGATGTTATGCGGGGCAAACCCGAACATATCATCAAAGATTTTGTAATACGCCTTATCCGAACCGAATCTGCACTTTACAGCGCGACGAACATAGTTAAACACGGCCAAATAAGGTGTTAGATCTTACGGAAAATAATTGTCGCATTGTGTCCGCCGAAGCCAAACGTATTGCTCAATGCACAATTCACCTCACGTTTTTGAGCTACATCCAAAGTCAAATTAAGCTTTGGATCAATCTCTGGATCGAGATTTTTACAGTTAATTGACGGAGGAATAGTACCAGTTTGTATTGCGAAAAGACAAGCCAAGGCCTCTACAGCTCCTGTTGCTCCCAACAAGTGTCCTGTCATAGACTTTGTGGAAGAGATGTTAAGATTATATGCATGCTCACCGAAGACACCTTGTACAGCCTTCAACTCAGCCTTATCACCGAGTGGAGTAGAAGTACCATGAACATTGATATAATCAATATCCTCTGGTGCGATCTTCGCATCTTTAATTGCATCACGCATAGATTTCATAGCACCTAGACCCTCTGGGTGTGGCGCTGTAAAGTGGTGAGCATCAGCAGAACATCCACCACCGATAACCTCGCAGTATATTTTAGCACCACGAGCTTTCGCATGCTCATACTCCTCAAAGATCAATGCACCGGCACCCTCACCTACGACAAAACCGTCACGATCTACATCGAATGGGCGAGAAGCTGTTGCGCAATCATCATTGCGTGTCGAAAGAGCTTGCATTGAGTTAAAACCTCCAACAGAGGGCTCGTTCACAGGAGCCTCAGAGCCACCTGTAACTACGACATCTGCCTTACCGTAACGAATTGTATCAAGCGCGTGAATCATACCATGATTGGATGAAGCACATGCCGACACTGTACAGTAGTTAGGACCCATAAAGCCATATTTGATAGAGATATAACCTGCGGCAATATCTGCAATCATACGAGGAATGAAGAATGGGCTGAAGCGGGGGATGTTACCACCCTCCGCAAAGCCAACACATTCATCAAAGAAGGTCTTAAGACCTCCAATACCAGAACTCCAGATTACACCAACCTGCTCCTTATCAATAGCTTCCATATCGAAGCCTGCATCGTCAACTGCTTGAGTTGCAGCGATAAGCGCATACTGAGTGTAGAGGTCATACTTACGTACCTCCTTGCGATCAAAGAATGGAGTCCAATCGTAGTTCTTGACTTCGCAAGCAAACTTAGTCTTAAATTTCTCTGCATCAAAACGAGTAATTGGGGCACAGCCATTAACACCCTTTTCTAAATTTGAAAAATACTCTTCAATATTGTGTCCAAGCGGGTTAATAGTTCCGATTCCCGTTACAACAACTCTTCTTTCTACCATAATATCAAGACTTGGTTACTTACTTGCTATTAAATTTCTATTTTATTACTTAACGTGAGCCTCGATGTAAGTGAAAGCGTCACCTACTGTAGCGATCTTCTCTGCGTCCTCGTCTGGAATCTGGATATCGAATGCCTTCTCAAACTCCATGATTAACTCAACTGTGTCAAGTGAATCTGCACCAAGGTGACTTGTGAATCCTGCTTCTGCAACTACTTCAGACTCCTTAACGCCCAATTTGTCAACGATGATCTCGATAACCTTTGATTGTACTTCTGACATAACTTTAAATTTTTAGTTAATAATTATTAAATATTGTAATTGATTAATATTTCTCACATAATCGTTGACAAATTTAACACTTTTTTATTACTTTTGACTCATTGAACCACTTTTTTTTTAAAAAAAATTCAACATTTTTTATTAAAACATTTAAAACCAAACGATTATGAACCTTCTATTAATTTCAAATTCTACTAATGCAGGTGAAGCATATCTCAAATATCCCATAAAAAAGATTGGAGAGTTCCTCGGTGGAGTAAGCGAAGTTATCTTCATTCCATTCGCAGCAGTAACCTTCTCTTACGATCAATACGAAGAAAAAGTTCAAGATCGTTTCAATGAAATTGGCGTCAAAGTACGCTCCATCCACACCTGTGAGGAGCCAATTAAAGCTATAGCTCAGGCTGAAGCCATCTGCGTAGGTGGAGGCAATACCTTTGCCCTCACAAAGGCTATGCAGGAGCTCGGTTTGGTCGAGGCAATCGCTCAAAGAGTGAAGCAAGGTGCCAAATATGTAGGCTGGTCCGCGGGTAGCAATGTAACCTGCCCTACCCTCTGCACAACTAATGACATGCCAATTGTGGAGCCTATATCATTCAAACTGATGTCTCTTATCCCATTCCAGATCAACCCCCACTACCTTGATGCAAACCCAGAGGGACATGCCGGAGAGACTCGCGAGCAACGCATATTGGAGTATATCGCAGCCAACAAAGAGATCTACGTGGCAGGACTTCGCGAAGGTTGCATGATGGAATACTCTGATGGAAAGCTGGAGCTCATTGGTCCAAAACCAATGCGCATATTCAAATATGGTGAGCAGATCAAGGAGGTAAACGCAGGAGACGACATTTCATTCCTTCTAAAATAAGACAAATATGACCACATATATTATAGGTGTAGGACTTATCGGTGGCTCTCTCGCGCTATCTCTAAAAGCGCGAGAGATAAGCTCCACGATTATTGGCTCTGACTCCTCAAAAGAGAACGAAGCTACCGCCCTAGAGCTAGGAATTATAGATAAAGTCGTAACACTCGACGAGGGTATCGCACAAGCAGATGTGATAATCCTAGCTATTCCCGTAAGTGCTGCGCCTGCAATGGCCGTTAAGATCCTAAATAAGCTCCACCCGAAGCAGGTTCTTCTTGATGTTGGATCCATCAAGAGCGAGATCTGCGAGATGGTCACAATGCATGCCAAGAGAGAGCAATTCGTAGCGACACACCCTATGTGGGGTACAGAGTATAGCGGCCCCAAAGCTGCTCAAAGGGATGTTTTTGAAAATAGAACAGTTGTCCTTTGCGATGGGGAGCGCTCCTCGGAGCAGGCTTTGCAGTGCGTAAGACACATATACAAAGCTCTGGGCATGAATATAATAGAGATGAATAGTGAGGATCATGACCTACATGCGGCCTACATATCCCACATATCACACATCACATCATTCGCCCTAGCTATTACTGTATTGGAGAAAGAGCGCGAGGAGCAACATATATTCGACATGGCGGCAACAGGTTTCGAATCAACGGTACGTCTAGCAAAGAGTTCATATACAACATGGATTCCAGTGCTACTACGCAACAAATTCAACGTCCTTGATGTCTTACGTGAACACATCCACCAGCTACAACTTATGCGCAAAGCAATCGAGCAAGATGATGTTGAGCAGCTCAAAGAGATGATTACACGCGCCAACACCATCCAACGAATAATTGACTAAGAATCTAAGATGAATCAAGCAGCAATCATAGGAGCCATAGGAGAGAAAGCAGCCGTAAAATATCTACGGCAAAATGGCTTTATAATACGTGAGCTCAATTGGCGCAGTGGCATCTATGAGCTTGACATCATCGCCGAGAAGTGGGGCGTGATCCATTTCGTAGAGGTCAAAAGTCGCCAAAAGGGAGGTCTCACAAGACCCGAAGAGGCATTCACCCGACACAAACGCTCCTCCCTGAAACATGCCACAAGAGCCTATGTCGCCATATATAGAATCAAGGAAGAGTATCAGCACGATCTTATCGCAATTGATATGGAAGGAGATACCCCTGTGGAGATTAGACACCATGAGGATGTAATGTAAAAAAATATTTTTGTTTTTAACAACAAAAATATTATCTTTGTGAGGCAAAAAAAGATTACTACAGACAGATGTGGTTATATAACATAACAATTATCCTATACGCATTTGCTATTAAGATCGCTTCGAGATGGATCCCAAAGGCAAAATTATGGTGTGACGGACGCAAGGATATCTTCAAGCGTATGGCTGAGGCCATCTCGCATGAGGATCATGTATTGTGGATCCATGTCGCCTCGCTTGGTGAATTTGAGCAGGGTCGCCCTTTAATTGAGAAGATTCGAAAGGAACAACCTAAATATAAGATTCTTTTAACTTTCTACTCCCCATCGGGCTATGAGGTGCGTAAAAATTATGAGAGAGCTGATTATATCTTCTACCTTCCGATAGACACCCCCGGAAACGTAAAAAGATTTTTAGATATCGCACATCCGGAGATTGCAATCTTCGTGAAGTATGAGTTTTGGCTCAATATGCTCTTCGCGTTGCATCGTCGCAATATCAAGACATTTATTGTATCTGCAATCTTTAGGAAGAACTCTATATTCTTCCGCTCATATGGCCTGTTATGGCGCAAAGCACTAAAAACTTTCAATACCATCTTTGTTCAGAATGATGAGTCGAAGGTGAGATTAAACCATATAGGCTTTAAGAATGTTGTAGTTGCGGGCGACACTCGTTTTGATCGAGTTGCACAAATTGCACAAGCGGCAAGCAGCAATGCCATTGTCGAGAGGTTCAAGGGCACTACCCCACTTCTAATTGCTGGCTCCACTTGGCCGGCTGACGAGGCCCTACTTCTAGAGATTATCTCACAAAACAACGATATCAAATTTGTAATTGCTCCTCATGAAATTGAGGAGGAGAGGGTGGAGGCACTACGCCGTAAACTTACAGGTGCCATTCGATACTCACAAATTGAGATGTCACATGATTTAACAGGGCCACAGGTGTTAATCCTCGACACTATGGGACAGCTTTCATCCATCTATAAATATGCATCATGGGCATATATTGGTGGCGGTTTTGGCGTTGGAATACACAACACTCTCGAAGCGGCAACATTTGGTCTGCCAATTGCATTTGGACCTAACTATCATAAATTTAAAGAGGCCACAGATATGATTGATATTGGAGCATGCAAATCTGTCGAGAGTGTAGAGGAGCTCGAAGGGTGGTTCTCACCTCTACGCAACGACATAGACCACTATAATAGAACAAGTCAACTCACAAAAAGATATACACAAAGCCATCAAGGGGCTTCGAGGATAATCGCTGAAAATATATTTTGTAGATAACATAAACATTAATCACTCTGTAATAATTTATTAACACAACTTTAACATAACTATCGTTTCTTTGCACTCTGAAAACTTATCAAAATAAATATGAGTCCTATTTTCACATTCGTCGTCATTACATTAGCTGTACTAGCTGTATTTGACATCATCGTAGGTGTTGCCAACGATGCCGTAAACTTCTTAAATTCGGCTATTGGATCTAAGATCGCTCCACTAAAGGTGATTCTTAGCGTTGCCGCAGTTGGTATCCTTATTGGTACCGTTAGTTCATCTGGAATGATGGAAGTTGCCAAAAGTGGCGTTTTTCATCCCGGCATGTTCACCTATCCTGAGATAATGATGCTGTTCTTAGGTATGATCGTCGGTGACATCATACTTCTCGACATCTTCAACAACTTAGGCCTACCTACATCAACAACTGTTTCAATGGTCTTTGGACTGCTAGGAGCTGCCGTAGGTATCTCCATACACAGAATTGCTGTAGACAACGGCCTAGTACTTGCGAACTTAGGATCTTTCATCAATACAGCTAAAGCATTCGAGATCATCGCAGCAATCCTACTCTCTGTCGCTTTGTCGTTTATCTTCGGTTTGCTCTTTATGTATATCTCGCGCCTGATTTTCTCGTTCCGCTACAAGAAGATCTTCTCTAAGTTTGGATCTCTCTGGTGTGGTATCTCATTCACAGGTATGGTCTACTTCGTACTATTCAAAGGACTTAAGAGCAGTGGTCTCATACCACCCGAAGTAACCGAGTATATAGATCAAAACACAGTTCCTTCACTCCTTATGATATGGGCGGCAAGTTCATTTGTCCTATTCTTGCTTCAGATGTTCAACATCAAGATCCTTAAGACAACTATCTTGGCTGGAACCTTCTCTCTTGCGCTCGCATTTGCTGGTAATGACTTAGTAAACTTCATTGGTGTGCCAGTAGCAGGTTACGAATCATACCAAATTGCAAAGCAGAGTGACGACTACATGAATCTTAGAATGGATGCTCTTCAACCCAAAGGAACAAAGGCTCCTGTGGTTAGCTCTAGCAGTTCATCGGTTGCTGTCACTTCTACCGCTGTCGCTGCCACAACTACCTCGCAACCATCAAGATCACCCAAGGCAAATACTTGGATGTTGGTGCTCTCAGGTGTAATCATGGTACTCACGCTATTCTTCTCGAAGAAGGCGATGAATGTCACCAAAACAGAGCTCTCCCTCTCGGATCAGAACGAGGGTAAAGAGAAGTTCAACTCCTCGGAGCTATCGCGAGGATTGGTTAGAGCAGCACTCGCCATGAATAACCTTTACATCAGAATAACTCCCGCTAAGGTACAACAAGCAATTGCAAAGCAGTTTGAGCCACTACCCGTCGAGGAGCGCACAGACGCTGCATATGACCTTATCCGTGCTACCGTGAACCTCACAGCGGCATCAATCCTTATCTCTATTGCAACCTCTATGAAGTTGCCTCTTTCAACCACATACGTAGTATTTATGGTCGCAATGGGTTCATCGCTTGCCGATCGCGCATGGGGTCGTGAGAGTGCCGTATATCGCATTACTGGTGTGATGACTGTAATCATGGGTTGGTTCCTTACAGCAATCGTTGGTTTCACCATTGCATTCTGCACCGCTTCAGCTCTTATCTGGGGTACTCACCTTTGGGATGGCGGCTGGACCGTAATGATACTTGTAGTTGGCCTCTGCCTCTTCTTAGCTATCCGCAGCAACTTCTTCCCAAGCAAGAAGACAGATGATGACGAGCTAGATGCAAAGATGAATATGATAGCTTCAGCCAAAGGCGAAGAGATTCTATACCGCTGCACAGAGGAGGTTTTCGAGACCGTTAAACGTATCAACAAGATCTACAATAGAACCTTAGTAGCGCTCTTCAAAGAGAATAGAAAGGTTCTTAAAGAGATGAATAGCGAAGCTAAGCGACTCAATGAGAAAGCAAGCGACCGCAAGCATAATATACTAGAGACACTCAACCATCTCCAAGATAACAATATCAACTCTGGGCACTTCTACGTTCAAGTTGTTGACTATGTGGACGAGGTTACCAAGGCTCTTCTATACATCACAAGACCCTCATTTAACCATATCGACAACAACCACTCAGGATTGACCAAGGAGCAAATATTTGACCTTATGAGCATCAACGATAGCGTAGAACAGATGTTCGCACTAATGAATAGCATGCTCGAAAGCAAAGATTTCTCTGATATCGAAAATATCATCAACCTCCGCTACGAACTCTTCGACAAGGTTGCTGATGCCACCAAGAAACAGCTTAAGAGAATCAAAACTAATGCTGAAGGCAACTCCTCTCGTTCAAGCATGTTATACCTAAACATCCTTAACGAGACCAAAACAATAGCCCTCCAATCAAAGAATTTGATGAAGGCACAAAGCTATTTCATACAGAATAAGGAGAACTAAACAAGTTAGCCCCCGTAAACAAATCTGCTCAAAGTTACTTTCGTAATTTTGAGCAGATTTGTTATCTACTACATCGAATATATATCAATATCAGAATAGTTCCAACCATCAACAGTGACTACAACACTCACATCTGTCGCAAATACAGGATCTCCAACCTGCGGCATACCACGAACTTTAATTTTGGTGTTTTTCCCATCCACATCGTAATAATACTCTGATAGGTATATACCTCCAGTCTTATCCAATTGTAATGTGTAGTCATACTCTGTACCTGCCACCCAATTTAATTGATCCTCCGAGAGCTTAAAACCAGCCTTAATGTATAGTGGACCCGTATACGAACCGCCATCCTTTTTGTATACATTGTAAAAGTAGTTCTCCGTATCCCACTCTGTCTCATTGGATGAATCCCTCCTAAAGGCATACCCAATAATATCTTCCGTATCGCTATTGGTGCGGTAGCGAATAGATATATATGCCCCATTTGGCACTAGATCTCCACTATTATCAACCGTTATGGAGCCATCCCAAATTGGTGTTTGACCCTCTCCCGCTCCTCCCATCTGAGGTATCAGCATGAGATAATGACCATCAATCCTTATTGGGTCAATCTGATCCTCTACTCCATATTTTGCAAAAGGACCAGATGAACCAACGTAGTCATCAAAGGAGGTAAGTGTACTATTTGACAAATTATTCCACCTCAAATTTATATAATCATAAGAGCCCTCACTGATAATATTCTCCAATCCAAGTTGCCGAATCACAGTCAATATACCTTCATCTTGCAGCACACTAAAACTCACCTTTGACATGATATGAGCAAAGTTAAGCGGCTGAACACCCGTCAACGGCTTCGTAACGACATCTCCAGATGAAGATGCCAAATAGTCGGTCTGATTAAGAACGCTCGACTCAACCACGACCTCTCCAACAAGGGTCACGGGAGCACTACTAGTTAGGGTAAAACCCGTCGCTGACGCTGGATAATATGCATAAAAGTTCATTCGACTAAATGACACAGGCCAAGATGGATCCTCCTCACTCTCCCACTCCCACCGCTGCGCCACAGAGTTATAGATATATCTATTGCCATCAAGATAATCATACCAAGAGAAATCATCAGCCTCTACTCCATATACAACAAATCCACTTTCGTCACCCTCCATAACATCAACACCATTACTAACAGCCTTTGTCGCCTGCGAAATAAAATTTATTGCACTAGAATCATACGTGCTTATTGCACTTAGAGTATCATCACCCTCCCCCCTAGAGCAACCCATAACAACAATCAAAAGCAACACTGCTAAAAAGATCTTTCTTATCATAACTACCATATTTATATTACATAGCTCTACGAATGACATATTTTATGCCACCAACATCACTATCATAAAAAAATATTGGCAATCTATCGACAAAAGCAGCAAAAGAAAATCGCTAATCACTTGAAAAATTAGTGATTAGCGATTTGAAAAGTACCCAGAGCCGCATTTGAAATATTAAATTTGAATAAATTATTTTGAATCCAATTAACGTTTAATTTCTTTTAATTTGATTGACCAACAAATAGTTGG
>JBCQWG010000002.1:0-42336 GCA_047172325.1 Rikenellaceae bacterium
CAAAACCGAGTCCATTTCAAAACAAAATATCAAAGAACAAATGTCGCTATTCGACGAAATATAAATTTTTGATGCTTATAAAAATATTAACGCATCAGTACTATTGTTAAAAAATAGATGTAACAGTAGAACATATCCTCTGGCGTTGGCGTATATACCTTAGTTGTTAATTTTTATCATCCGTAGTTCGAACGGTAATTTGGGAAAAGGATCGTGCTTTTTTTGGTATATGGGTGTGGTTTGGGTTTTTTGGTACCGTGACCCGCTTCACTTCTTAAAAAAGGATCGTGCTTGAAGAGGCGGCCCCAGCCGCCAGCCTTCCTTTTACAATCCACCCAAACCCTCCTTTGATAAGGAGGACTTTGCAGCTCTTCGGGCTGCTTACTGGCGCGTTGAACGCTGCGTTAGATCCACCTGCTTTTGTAGATCCCAGATTGAGCCTGGGATGATGTGAATATATTTATGTTGGGGACTGCGCCTAATGCCGGAGCGGGCACCAAACAAGTTTGGCTATGGAAAACTTTGTTTTCCTTTATTTTTTCTTCTTTTTATTTGGTTTATAAAATAAACTTGTTTATACTTGTATCGTATTAATACGATAAATTAAAACAACACTTAAAAACAGAGCAATGGAAGAGCGTAAATTAAATGAGAAGGAGAGCTTGGAGCTTATCACTCGTATGATGCAAAACACAAAGATGAACCTCGAAGTAGGGTCAGGCAATGGACTTATTATCTGGGGAGTATCAACACTTATCACCAATCTAATCGTATTTCTATTATTGTATTTTACGCAAAGCCCTATGAGCTATTGGGCGTGGATGATGCTACCATTAGTTGGAATGATCTGGATAAAAATCGCGGCCGATGGCAGACCAAAAGTTACAACAAAAGTTGACAAGATGGTAAGCAGCCTATTCAATACTATTCTAATTTTGGTGGTGGTGCTACCCTTTGCATTTTGGGGATTAGCCATCAAAATGGATCCGGATATGTTATTGCTCCCAGGTTATACCCTAATGGCGCTTATACCTTTTGCGGAGATGCTTATAGTAAGTATAGCCTTGATAGCCAATGCAATAATCATTGACTTCAAGCCACTCAAAATTGGCGGTGCAGTCGGTGCAATATTGTCCCTCTTGCTTCTATGCGATTCAACATTCACCCAAGCATACATATTTTGCGCCTGGGCAATCGCCTCGATGATTATCCCTGGCATCAAGCTAAACGATTATATTAAATCAAAGAAAAATGTTTAAAGAACTCGATCCACTACTTCACTCGGAGCTAAGATTGGGAATTGTCTCAATCTTAGTCGGTGTCGAAGAGGCAGATTTTACCTACCTTAAGGAGCAGTGTGGCGCCACGTCTGGAAATATCAGCGTGCAGTTCGACAAGCTCCAAAAGGCGGGCTATATAGAGGTGAAAAAGGAGTTTGTAGGAAAACGTCCTCGAACCACCTGCTCGATAACCGATGTTGGGCGTGCAGCTTTTGCCTCTTATGTCGATACCCTCAAGAGCTATCTGCACCTTTAGTACCATTGTTTATTTGATATTTCTGCAAAAAATCATTAAACTCTGCTATTTTTCGTCACAACTTGCGTCTAATAGAGTAATCGTTAACGACACAAAAATTTACAATAAATAAAATGGAGAGAATAAATGAATTTGAAAAGTTAGTACAAGAGCATCGGAGCACGATTTACTCCATATGCTATATGTATGCTCCGACCCCCTCGGATGTCGACGATTACGCCCAGGAGGTGCTTGTAAATCTCTGGAAAGGATTTGGGGATTTTCGAGGTGAGAGCAACGTGAAAACTTGGCTTTGGCGCATCTCGATCAATACCTGCATCACCTTTCTGCGTAAGCGGAAAAAGAGCGTAAAATCCGTTTCGATAAGTGAAAGTATCTCGCAGATCGCCTCGGATGATAAAGATCAGAAGCAGATCGAGATTCTATATCAGCGCATTAGTCGCCTCGATAGATTGGAAAAAGCGCTGATCCTCTTGTGGCTTGAAAGCATGAGCTACGACGAGATTGCGCAGATAATGGGTCTTACGGTGCCAACGGTTGCCACTCGGCTAATGAGAATCAGGGAGAAGCTAAAGCAGATGTCAAACAATTAAAAACGAGAACAATGGAAAACAATTTTGAATTAGAGGAGATGAAGCAGCAATGGGCGACTCTCCAAACAGCGTTAAATAGTCAGAAAGAGATAAATATTAAGCTTATACTTAAGGATGCTCGCAAGCGGATTTCGTGGAATAGGGGGTTATTAAGATGTGTGTTTTTTATTACAATTCTTTTTGCTGTGCCATCATTTTTATTTGCATTCCCTCGAATAGGAGTTCCTCAGCCTATATCTATTACGTTAGCCTTGCTGATGTTTGTAATGGCTTTAAATGCACTCTATATGTCATTTATCATCCGAACGCCTAACGATAGTAATATTGACGTAGTGAAATATAGTAAATCATTAGTAACATTCAAAAGACACTATTTATGGACAGAAGCATTTGATATTTTATCTTTGATTGCAATAGCAATTTGGGCAGTTATTGTGATGGGATTCGATATTACACATCCTAGGGTAATAGGTGCAGTCATTGGCGGCGTAACTGGAGCCATTCTCGGAGTTTCACTAGCCTTAAAGGTGTTTAACAACATCAAGGAGCTACAAAGTGATATTGATCTAATTGAGGGTTTACGGGAGTAGAAGAGCAGAGGTGAAATAACATATAAAAGTGTCTAATTTCTTGACAGCAGTGTCAAAAAATTAGACACTTTTAATTTTAGATGAAAAGGTAATGTTTTAATAGTTAGATGTTTACAGTTTTGGCACGGCATATGTATCAAATGTGCCAAAACAGAATATTAATAACGGTAAACGAAAATTAAACTATGAAAAAGTTACTACTGCTATCCGCATTGGCGATGCTGAGTGCAGCGGCTCTCAATGCACAAACAATTAAAGGTCGAGTGATCGACACTTCAAGTGAGCCAATCGGCTACGTGAATGTTATACTTTACAATTTGCCTGACACAACATATGTTGCAGGTGTAATCACCAATGATGAGGGCCGTTTCGATCTGCAAGCAGCTCCGAGTGACGATGCAATTTTGGAGATCTCGTTTGTGGGTTATCAAACGCAATATACTTCAGCACTAGCGGATCAAACTATAACTCTTTCTGATGGAGGATTGTTGATCGACGAGGCAGTGGTTTCCGAGTGCCTCATATGCTAATCAATTTGGATCATTTGCTCTGCAGCTTAGCTACACCTCGCAGGTTGTGCGACCAACTTATAACCAACTAAGTAGCAATCTAACTTATGCAAATAGCCTTACTTTGCAAACGGGTAATCCATACCTATCACCTACAATTTCGCAAAATATTTCGCTTGCTGGAGTCTGGAAGAATCTACAAGCACAGGTGAGCTATACTCACCAGAAGGATGCCATTGTATATTGGATTGACCAGTATGAGGAAGATTCACCTATCTCGATTATAAATTACCACAATATTGATGAGTTGCCCAAAATATCGGCGGTTGTAGCGTATGCCCCAACAGTAGGTGTGTGGAATCCACAGTTGAGCACTGGGTTGTTAAAATATTGGCAAGATTTAAGTGAGTATGGGGTTGATGTAAAGATGAACGACCCAGTTTTATTTGCAAACCTAAATAATACTATTGAGTTGCCCAACAACTTTATTATCAATGTCGATGCATCGTACTTAGGTACTGGTTATGCCGAAGCAGCATATCTCGCAGAGCCTTGTTTAACATTTGATGTAGGAGTTACTAAGAGCTTTTTCAATAAATCTCTGTCGGCAAAGTTGGCGGTTTCAGATATTACCAATCAGAAAAAAAAGTGTAACTGTACTTTATATGCCGCAAACAACTATCAAAAATAGCCATACATACGACAGTCGCGAGCTACAATTAACTCTCCGCTACAACTTCAACGCAGCACGTAGCAAGTATAAAGGTAAGGGTGCTGGTAGCGAGGCTAAGAGTCGTTTGTAATTCCACTCAGCCGAACGAACACCGTTTGTAATATCCAAACAAAAAAACAGAGACCAATAAGCCTAAAAACTTATTGGTCTCCGTTTTTTTATATTCAACCCCCCTTCTAGTTATCCTTATTCTCGATGAAGTAGCTTTGGGCGTTCATCAAGTTTTTCGATTGTAGGACGATTGTTTTTGTCTCGTTTAGGATCGTTAGGTAGAGCATACTTGAGCGCGATGAGTTGCCTGGGGCATTTGCCTTGATGCGCTTCAACTGCTTCTTGGTTGCATCGGCGATCTTGCCCGATAGCTCATAACGAAGGGTGATCAAATTCTCGATATCCGAGAAATCTTTGCTCTCGAGCATCGACTGCATCACTCCGAACATCTGCTCAACATCGTTGTTGATACTCATAAGATCGAAAATTTGCTCCTTGGTCAATCCCGAGTGGTTGTTGTCGATGTGGCTAAACGATGGCTGTGTGATGTATGTAAGAGCCTTTGTAACCTCGCCCACATAGTCAACTACTTGCACGTAGAAGTGACCTGAGTTGATGTTGTTATCTTGAAGGTGAGTTAGCGTCACAAGGATATTGTGCTTGCTCTCCTTAGCCTTCGAATTTAGGCGTAAAGCCTCTGAATTCATCTCCTTAAGTACTTTTCTGTTCTCCTTGAAGATCGCAACCAACGTTCTGTTGTAGATCTTGTTGATGCGATTAATCACATCCAAAACCTCCTCTGCACAACGGTATAAAATCTCCTCTCCCTTAGCTGTTGCGATAAGGTTCATTCTCTTATCTAGATCATCCTCAACCTCTTGCTTCTTGCTTGGGAAGAAGTTGCTGCGGATCGCAAGGAACAGACATAGGCCAACTACAAGGATCATAACGGTCCAACCGCCATCCCACATGTGAGTACCCCAAATAAGAGCCGATGATGTACAAAGTGCGATGGTGAAACCAACGATAGCCGTTAGGAACCAACCAGTAACCACGGTCATAACGCCAGTGATACGATACACAGCACTCTCGCGACCCCAAGCCTTATCGGCAAGCGACGATCCCATAGCGACCATGAAAACAACGTATGTTGTCGAAAGTGGTAGCTTCAATGAAGTTGCGATCGAGATCAAGATTGATGCTGCTGTAAGGTTTACAGTTGCACGGATAAGGTCGTAGGTTGCATCGCCACGCTCCTCGGGAGGAAGTTGCTCGAATTGACGATCAATAGCTGCCTGAATCCTCTTAGGCATATATTTAATATAGATGTTGTTGATCGAAAGTGCAGCGCGAACTAAACCACGCGAGAGCTCCGACGAGTTGAACTTCTCGGTTCCCTCATTTTGATTCGAAAGCGACAGCTCGGTCTTCGACACATTCATCGCCTTTTTCGAGAAGAATAGTGTCAGAACCATGATCACACCCGAAAGAACCAACATCCAAGTGTTTGCACGAGGTGACTTAGTCGCTGGTGCTGAAGCTGCTGGTACGGCAGGAGCTGCAATGGCTGAACTTGATGATGAGCCACCCTTGATTGCTGGTGTCATCGTTCCCTTTGGTTGCAAAGCGGTCATTTTTAGAGTCTCGTAATTCTCGCTTTGTCTTGCAATTTGGTATGACTCGTAACCCGCTACCGGCACACCGATAAAGTTTACAAGGTCATTACCCGCGAAGGCCAAAGCCAAAGAGAATGTACCTGCTAGGATAGTCGCTTTAAGCAACTTGATCTTGAACATTTGAAGCAAGAACAAGATAAATGAACTTGCAGCCCAGATCATAAGAAGCGATGTGAAGGTGTTTTCGGTGATATACTCTGTAACTTCAACTGGGATCAAACCGCTACTTTTCAAACCCTTGAAAACTACGAAGTAGACCATACCAGTGAATGAAATACCACACCAAAGAGCACCAAATTTCGAGAAAACTTTCTTATATCTAAACGAGAAGATCAGACGTGAGATATACATGAAAATCAAACCGAAGATAAACGAAAGTGCTACCGAAAGCAGGATTGCAGAGATAATCTCGAACGCTTTTCCTGTATTGATAAATGAGCCTAAGTTTCCCAAAACCAATCCGTTGTCGATTGCAATTCGGTGGATCGAAATACCCACAGCAGCACCCAACAGGCCGAATACCATCGACACGGTAGTTGATGTTGGAAGGCCGAGAGAGTTGAAGATATCAAGCAAGATAATATCTCCGACGATCATACCCAAAAAGAGCATCATAATCTCAGGATAGGTGAACATTCCAGGGTGGAAAACTCCACTCTTGGCAACCTCCATCATTCCCGACGAGCTAATAGTACCAATTAAGATACCCACAGCAGCAACGCTCAAAATCACCTTCAATGGGGCGATCTTCGAGCCAATAGCCGAATTCAAGAAGTTTACAGCATCGTTAGCGACTCCAACGATAATGTCAAAAATAGCCAAGACGGCTAGTGTAATGACAACAAAAGTAAAAATAGGACTCATATTTGTTTTTTATGGTTTTCAGACTGCAAAGAAACAATAGTCATGTT
The DNA here is from genome assembly GCA_047172325.1 of Rikenellaceae bacterium. Classification (GTDB taxonomy): domain Bacteria; phylum Bacteroidota; class Bacteroidia; order Bacteroidales; family Rikenellaceae; genus Alistipes. The sequence goes on from JBCQWG010000002.1 coordinate 6,540, forward strand.
AAAATTGTGTTAACAAACTGTTACTTACCAGTTATTATTTCTTATTTGTTAGATTCTTCAATATTATAGCAGTTGCCCCTTGGTGGTTTTGTGTATATTTCTTAGCCAATGAGCTAACCTTTTCATACTCTGCTTCTTTGCTTTTAAGCTGCAGGAACCACTCTTTCAACTCACCATACTCACTCACTGAGCGGCAAGCCCCAATCGAGATCATATCCCTAGCCTCCTTGAACTTGTGGTAATTAGGTCCAAAAGCGATAGGAAGTCCAAATGTCGAAGCCTCCAAAGTATTGTGTATACCAACGCCAAATCCACCACCGATATATGCCCACGAAGCGTAGCGATATATCGACGATAGTTGACCCATAGTATCGAGAATAAGCGTCTGACACTCCTCGATATTTTCAACCTTTTCGGCCTGGGTGTAAACCAGCGCACCTGGCAATTTTGCAGCCAACTCATCAATGCGCGTCTTCTCAATTTCGTGAGGTGCAATGACAAATTTAATATCCGAGTTCTCTGCAACGAGCCTTAAGAGCAACTCCTCATCCATCGGCCAAGTTGAACCAGCGACAAAAAGGTTCGATGAGCCTTGGAAACGCTCAACGAGTTCGTTGTGTTTTGCATTTTTTGCAATCTCGGCTACACGATCAAAACGGGTGTCGCCTGCAACTACGCTATTCTCGATACCAATCTCTTTCAGACGACTTTTAGACTCCTCATTCTGAACGAAAATAACCTCAAAACAGCGGAGCGCCTTGCGCCAAAGAGAGCCGTAAGAGCGGAAAAATATAGAGTCCTGACGGAAAATTGCCGAGACAATATATGTTTTAACGCCCCTTTTCGAGAGCGAGAATAGCATATTTAGCCAAAACTCATACTTTACAAAAATAGCAATCTCGGGATGTGCTACATCCAAAAACTTGCGTACGTTTCGAGGCGTATCTACTGGAAGGTAAAATATGTAATCAGCCCCTTTATAATCCTTACGCAACTCATAACCCGATGGCGAGTAGAAAGTCAAAAGGATTTTATACTCAGGCCTTTCAGCCTTAAATTTCTCAATTAATGGTCTTCCCTGTTCAAATTCACCTAGCGAGGCAACATGAATCCAAAGAATACGATCTTCAGGCGCTATGAGCTGAGCCATGCGCTGAAAAATATTTTGTCGTCCTTCGCACCATAATCTCGCCTTTGGAATCCATATGGAGGCGATTTTGATTATAAATGCGTAAAGCGCTACTGCTATGTTATATAACCACATCTACTTCTGTAACATTTTTGTGACACAAAGATAATATTTTTTAGCCAAAATGCAACACTACCAGCTACATTGCATAGCTTTTTCAATATAACGTATCTCTACGGCAACATCTCCCTGCATTTCAACGGCAATCAAATCGAATTGAGTCTCACCGAAAAATCTCTTTTGCGCAATATATGACGATGCTGCGTGTCGAAGCGCCGAGAACTTCTCCTTGGTGATCGCATCCTCTGGTTTACTCCATCCTGAGCTTCTGCGAGTCTTCACCTCGACAAAGTGCAGAACTCCCCAACGCTCGGCAATGACGTCAATTTCGTAACGCCCAGCTCGCCAATTCAGATCGTGAATCAAAAAGCCATGCTCGCGAAGATATTTCACCGCGATACGTTCGCCTTGAGCTCCGATCTCTAGTGTCAGCCCCATAGCTAGTTAATAATTCGCTGTATCGAATTTGCTCGCGAGATCATCTCACGAAGCAGATCCGCATTATCCTGCTCGATGGCCTTGCGCATCAATTGCAACTGGTGGATATGCTCGCGGAGAACATCCAACACATTGTACTTGTTGCGAAGCAAAACTGGAATCCAGGTTGACGACGAGCTCTTTGCAAGTCGCACAGTCGATTCGAAACCTGTTGCCGCCATGTCGAATATATGCTGCTCCTCACGCTCCTTTTCTAATACCGTTAGCGCCAGTGCAAACGATGTGATATGCGAGATGTGCGAGATGTATGCAGCGTGGAGATCATGCTCCTCGCCATTCATCTCTATAATGTTCATATCCAAGCTGTTGTAAATCTCTTTCACTTTGTCTACGGCACTCTGTTCGCTAAGCTCGCAGTCGCATAAAACGACTGTCTTAGAGATAAATGCACCCTTTTGAGCCGCCTTCGGTCCGCTATACTCCGTACCCCACATCGGGTGAGTTGCAACAAATCTGCCACGCTTAGCGTGCATGGCAACCGATTCGCAGATCTCACCCTTGATCGAGCCCATATCCATAAGCGTTTGGTGAGGCTTTAATCTGTTTAGAACCTTAATGGCTAGAAGCGGGGTAGCGCTCACTGGCGTAGCTAAGATTATCATATCGGCTTGTTCGATACCCTCCTCTAGATCCACAATACGATCCACAAGCCCCATTTTCAAGGCTGTTTGTTCGTTCTCCTCCGAAGAGTCAGATCCTAAAATTAGAGAGCTAATACCGCGATCGCGTAGCGCTAGAGCTATCGAACCGCCAATTAATCCTATACCTATTATATATGTTGTCATTTTATCTTCTCTACTGAGTTGCTATTATGCGAGCAAAAATGAGATATCCTCTCCAGCGTTGACCTCTCTGGCCGTTTCCCCATATTTAAAAATGCGCATTGGCTTAGGGCCGATAAGCTCCAACTTGCCATTAGTGTACTCCATCATGCATCCTTCACGAAGTCCCGCCACATACATCTCTTTGTTTGCTGCGATATACTCCAAGATACGTTGCTCGCGAGTCTCACCAGCGTGTCCCTCGGGGTTTGCGTCCAAGTAGTGAGGGTTGATCTGGAATGGAACGAGCCCCATTAGCTTGAACGATGCTGGCTCCACGATTGGCATATCGTTGGTTGTGCAGAGAGTTGGACAAGTGACATTGCTTCCTGCTGACCAGCCAACATATTTAGCACCTTGCTTCACTCTTTGAGCAATTGCCTCCACTAGACCCAACTCTTGCATAGCTTTTGTAAGAGCAAAGGTGTTACCGCCTCCTACGCAGATAGCTTCGGCTTGAGCGATAGTCTCCAAGGGCGAAGGGCATGAGTGAATCGAACGAACTTTGATTCCAATCTCATCGAATCTCTCTTGAACTTTGGCCTCGTATTGGTCGAAAGAGAAGGTGACTGCTGCAAATGGGATGAAAATCACCTCTTTGACTCCGCTGAGGAACTCACCGATCTTATTTATTGGATATTTTAGGTATGCTTCGCCTGCATTTGTAGAATTAGAAATTAATAATAAGTTCATAATGTGTTGAATTTTAATAGTTTATGTGTTGTGTGTGTTTTTTTTTTAAAAAAAAAACCATTCAATGAGTCAAAAGTAATAAAAAAGTGTTAAATTTGTCCACGATTACGCAAAGAAATTAATCAATATTACTAAATAATTATTATTAACTAAAAAATTAAAGTTATGTCAGAAGTACAAACAAAAGTTGTCGAGATTATCGTTGACAAGTTGGGCGTTAAAGAGTCTGAAGTAGTTGCTGAAGCAGGTTTCACTAGCCACCTAGGAGCTGATTCACTAGACACAGTTGAGCTAATCATGGAGTTCGAGAAAGCATTCGACATCCAAATTCCAGATGAGGACGCTGAGAAGATCGCTACAGTAGGTGATGCTTTCACTTACATCGAGGCTCACATCCAATAATTTATTATAATTTTCGCAAGTATTTCCAAAGGTTTTAAAGTAGTATCATGAAAGAGAGAAGAGTTGTTGTAACGGGTGTAGGAACTATCAACCCGTTGGGTCACAATATAGAAGAGTATTTTTCAAATCTAGAAAAGGGCATTAGCGGTTGCGGCCCAATAACTCGATTCGATGCAGAGAAGTTTAAAACTCGTTTTGCTTGCGAGGTAAAGGACTACGACTGGACTCAACATTTCGATCGTAAAGAGGTTCGTAAATATGACCTCTACACACAATTTGCACTTATCGCGGCAACTCAAGCAGTTGACGACGCTGCCTTCGATATGGAGACAATCGACAAGGAGCAAGTTGGCGTAATTTGGAGTTCAGGTATTGGAGGTCTTAAGACCTTCTTCGATGAATGTGTTGGCTATGCGGAGGGTGGTAACATCCCCCGCTTTAGCCCATTCTTCATTCCTCGAATGATTTCGGATATCGCAGCGGGCTATATCTCAATCAAATACGGTTTCATGGGCCCTAACTACTGTACAGTTTCGGCTTGTGCTTCGTCAAACCACGGTATGATTCACGCATTCGACACTATCCGTTACGGAAAGGCTGATGTTGTGGTTACTGGAGGTTCTGAGGCGCCAGTTAACGAGCCATCTTTGGGTGGTTTCAACTCTATGCAGGCACTATCTACTCGTAATGATGATTGCACTACGGCATCTCGTCCGTTCGACGTTAACCGCGATGGTTTCGTTGTTGGTGAGGGTGCAGGAGCGCTTGTCTTCGAGGAGTATGAGCACGCAAAAGCTCGCGGAGCCAAGATCTACTGCGAGGTTATCGGTGGAGGCTGCTCGGCAGATGCTCACCACTTTACTGCACCACACCCAGAGGGTCTAGGTGCTATGAAATCTATGCGTGATGCAATCAAAGATGCGTCGATTAGCCCTGAGGATATCGACTACATCAACGTTCACGGTACATCAACTCCACTTGGAGACAAAGCCGAATTGAAGGCTGTTCAAGGTGTATTTGGTGAGCACGCATATAAGCTCAATGTATCTTCAACAAAATCTATGACAGGTCACTTGTTGGGAGCAACTGGAGCTGTCGAGGCTTTGGCTTGTATTTTCGCGATTACCGAGGGTGTTATTCCTCCGTCGATCAACTGCCAAGATCTTGACCCTGAGATCGACCCAAAAATCAACTTGACTTTGGATGTAGCTCAAAAACGTGAGGTAAAATGTGCATTGAGCAATACGTTCGGTTTCGGCGGACACAATGCAACAATTATTTTCCGTAAAATCTAATACCTTTCATTGCCGTGTTTAATTTTATTCGTCGCACTATAAAGTGTCGATTCGGTTCTGACAAGGCGTATTACAAAATTTTTAGCGATATGTTTGGGTATGCCCCACACAATATCGACCTTTACAAGCTGGCTTTGATTCATAAGTCAGCTTCTTTGGTGTTGGAGGATGGTACTTCGATCAACAACGAGAGGTTGGAGTACTTGGGTGATGCGGTGATCGAGTCGGTCACCTCGGACTACCTCTATATCCAATACCCGCGAGAGAACGAGGGCTTCTTAACGCAGCTGCGTTCGAAGATTGTCTCTCGACAATCGCTGAATGCCTTGGCTAAGGCCATCGGCTTGGATCAACATATGATCAGCAATGCCAATGGAAACTTTTCACAGAAGCACATTTTTGGGGATGCCTTCGAGGCGTTGATCGGCGCAGTCTACCTCGATAAGGGTTACGACTTTGTTAATCGACTACTAATAAATAATATCTACTATCGTTATTTGGACATTGACAAGATGATGACCTCGGAGACCGACTACAAGAGTCGCCTAATCGAATGGTCGCAAAAGCAACATCTCTCGATCGAGTTCCGCACGCGAAACGACAAGGATTCAACGCAACTTAGACCGCTATTCTACTCGATGGTTTTCATCGGTGGCATGGAGGTTGGTCACGGTATTGGAGAGTCGAAAAAGGAGGCAGAGCAACACGCTGCATACTCTGTGTCGCAGGGTGTGAGTGACCAAGCAGGTGATACTATCCTCGAGATGGTCGATCGAATGATGGAGGTTGAAGAGTCCTAAAATCGAAATCCTATGTTGTCACTGCACGATAAAATTGCTGTTCGAGGTGTCGAGTCACTATCCGATGCCGAACTTCTTGCTGTGCTTCTCGGCGGTGATAAGGCCATTTCTCTGGCCGAAGCAATTCTCGAAAATTATGGTGGTAAACTCTTGGCAGTAGCCCAGGAGGAGCTATCGCGACTGCGCATGGTCGAGGGTATGGGGCTCAAAAATGCAGTCCAAATCAAAGTGGCTGCAGAGTGGGGGAGGCGCGCCACAGTAAAAGAGAGCGACAATGCGCAGACCATATCAAGTAGCGCCGATGTTGTAGATATCTTCCGCCCATATTTCCACTCGATGAAATATGAGGAGTGCTGGGTGCTCTTTCTCTCGACCTCGAATCGAATTGTCGAACGCTATCGCGTGAGCCAAGGCGGTGTCGCAGCAACAGTGGTCGACCATCGACTTATCATCAAGCGAGCCTTGGAACTACTCTCAACTCAGATCATTATGGTGCATAACCACCCTTCGGGTGCAGTCGACCCAAGCGTAGAAGATATTCATCTAACGAGGAAAGTCAAAGAGGCGGCAGCGCTATTCGATATCGTATTAATTGACCATATTATTATTGCAGACTCTAATTATTATAGTTTTCTAAGCCACAATATTTTATAGATAAAAAAGAGCGACTAACAGTTTTAGAAACTTATTAGTTGCTCTTTTTTCTTTTTATTTTCAGCTCGACTCTACAGTCCGAACTCTGCCTTGATAGCCTCGACAGCATCAAGTCGCTCCCAACCGAAGAATTCGATTTCGCGCTCTACAGCTTTGCCCTCCTCGAAGAGAGTAACTTTTTCGCAATAAGGTCTATTTCCGAAGTGGCCATACGATGCCGTTGCTTGGAAGATAGGGTTCTTAAGGCCGAAGCGCTTAACGATAGCCGCTGGGCGAAGGTCAAATAGCTTGCTGATCTTTTCAGCAATTTCGCCCTCTGAGATCGAGAGTTTATTACTTCCATAAGTGCTCACGTAAACCGAAAGTGGCTCAGCGATACCGATAGCGTAACTTAGCTGCACCATCACCTCGTCGGCAACACCTGCAGCAACCATATTCTTAGCGATATGACGCGCAGCATAAGCAGCCGAGCGGTCAACCTTCGAAGAGTCCTTACCCGAGAATGCACCACCACCGTGAGCTCCGCGACCACCGTAAGTATCAACGATAATCTTGCGGCCAGTTAGGCCTGTATCTCCGTGAGGTCCACCAATGACAAACTTGCCAGTTGGATTAACGTGAAGGATATACTCCTCACAGATAAGCTCCGAGGCTTTATCTCCAGCACGCTCCAGGCGAGCCTTAACGCGTGGGATAAGGATTGTGCGAACATCCTCACGGATTGTATCTTGCATAAGTTTCTCAGCCTCTTTCTCGCTAAGCTCCGATGAAGGCAAAACGAACTCATCGTGTTGTGTTGAGACAACGATCGTGTGAACTCTTTGAGGTTTATTATCCTCACCGTATTCGATTGTCACTTGGCTCTTTGAATCTGGGCGCAAGTATGTCATGCACTCTCCTTGGCGACGGATATCGGCTAGCTCCTTAAGAATTACGTGTGATAAGATAAGCGATGCTGGCATTAACTCGCGAGTCTCGCTAGTTGCGTAGCCGAACATAATTCCCTGGTCTCCTGCTCCTTGCTCCTGCTCCTCGGCGCGATCCACACCTTGGTTGATGTCGGCCGATTGCTCGTGGATTGCCGAAAGGATTCCGCACGAATTTCCATCGAATTGATACTCGCTTTTGTTGTATCCGATTTTGTTGATCACCGAGCGAGTGATAGATTGCACATCGACATAAGCATTCGAGCGAACCTCGCCCGAAACAACTACAAGTCCTGTTGTGCAAAGGGTCTCGCAAGCTACCTTTGAATTTTGGTCGTGACGAAGAAATTCGTCGAGAATGGCATCAGAAATCTGGTCTGAAACTTTATCTGGATGTCCCTCAGAGACAGACTCAGATGTAAATAAAAATCCCATAGTTTATAAATAATATTTTGTTCTATTAACGTTAAAACAAGGGAAAAATTGGCCTGAATGACAAATATAAATAGGGGCTACGGCTCTCTTAGGGGCTGTTTTAGCTCTTTTTTATTGTGGTTTGCAATCAGTCAAATCTTTCCACACACTCTATCTCGAGTGAGATAAAGCGCTGCAAAGGTACTAAAAATTATTATAATATTAACATAAACGATGCAACTTTTTCTCTATCAAACAAAAGATTTTACTCATCATTGGCTCCGAAGGATTAAAATAAGCCCCTAAAGGTTATTGATATTAGAATTATATTTGTATCTTTGCGGGATAGATAAAGACAAGAAAAGATAAATTATATATGGATATTTTAGCAGGTTTAATTAAACTAGTATTTGGATCGAAGGCTGACAAGGATCGCAAAGAGATCGAACCCTATGTGGAGAAAGTCAAAGCACTCTATCCCTCAATTTCGCAACTCTCTAATGATGAGCTCCGTGGACGTAGTGCAGCACTAAAGAAACTTATCGCCGATTTTATCGCAGGTGACGAGGCTCGCATCGTAGAGCTACGCACGCAGTTGGAATCTTCGGATATTTCCCTCTCGGATAAGGAGCGTATCTCAAAAGAGGTAGATCAGATCAAACAGGCGATCGACGACAAGATCGAGCAGAAATTGGATGAGATCTTGCCCGAGGCCTTTGCAATTATGAAGGATACAGCTCGTCGTTTCACCGAAAATGAGACTATCGAGGTGACAGCAACGGCTTTTGACCGCGATTTGTCGGCAACTAAGGATTTTGTCACTATCGAGGGCGACAAGGCGATCTATGCAACACACTGGCTAGCGGGTGGTAACGACATCAAATGGGAGATGATCCACTACGATGTGCAGATCTTCGGTGGTGTGGTACTTCACAAAGGTAAGATCGCCGAGATGGCTACAGGTGAGGGTAAGACCCTTGTTGCAACGCTTCCAGTATTCCTTAACGCATTGGCTGGTAAGGGTGTTCACTTGGTTACGGTCAACGACTATCTTTCGAAGCGTGACTCGGAGTGGATGGGTCCAATTTATCAATTCCATGGTCTTTCGGTAGATTGTATCGACCGCTATAAGCCAAATTCTGAAGCTCGTAGACAAGCCTATATGGCTGATATTACTTTCGGAACGAACAACGAATATGGTTTCGATTACCTGCGCGACAATATGGCATCTTCGCCAAAGGATCTTGTGCAACGTAAGCACCACTTCGCAATTGTCGATGAGGTCGATTCAGTATTGATCGACGATGCGCGTACTCCGCTAATTATCTCTGGTCCAGTGCCAAAGGGCGATGATCAGATGTTCGAACAATATCGCCCAGCTATTGATCAACTCTACAACCTTCAAAAAAATCTAGCAACCACGCTTCTTTCGGATGCACGTAAGCTCATCGCTGCGGGTAACACCGACGAGGGTGGTGTATCGCTATACCGTGCTCACAAGGCTTTACCAAAGTCTAAGCCACTTATCAAGTTCCTTTCGGAGACAGGTATTAAGGCTCAAATGCAAAAAACGGAGAATATCTATATGCAAGATAATAACCGTCGTATGCCAGAGATCACCGACGAATTGTTCTTCGTGATCGACGAGAAATCGAACTCTGTGGAGCTTACCGACAAGGGTCACGAGATGTTGTCGAACTACTTCAAGGAGGATGGTTTCTTCGTCTTGCCAGATATCGGATCTGAGATCGCTGAGTTGGAAAAGAGTGAGTTATCGGATGAGCAGCGTGTTGAGAAGAAAGATGAATTGGTTAAGGAGTACGCCGTGAAATCGGAGCGTGTTCACACTGTAAACCAACTTTTGAAGGCTTACTCAATGTTCGAGAAGGATACCGAGTATGTTGTGATGGACAACAAAGTGAAGATTGTCGATGAGCAAACTGGCCGTATTATGGATGGTCGTCGCTACTCGGATGGTCTGCACCAAGCAATCGAGGCTAAGGAGCGAGTTGTGGTGGAGGCTGCAACGCAAACTTTCGCTACGGTGACACTTCAAAACTACTTCCGTATGTACCACAAATTGGGTGGTATGACAGGAACGGCAGAGACCGAAGCATCGGAGTTCTGGAGCATCTACGAGCTTGATGTTGTTGTGATCCCAACGAATCGTCCAATTTTGCGTGACGACCGTGAGGATTTGATCTATAAAACTAAGCGTGAGAAGTATAACGCGGTGATCGAGGAGATCCAGAAGCTAGTTGAGTTAAATCGTCCAGTCTTGGTCGGTACAACTTCGGTCGAGATCTCGGAGCTTTTGAGCCGTATGCTTACTCTTCGCAAAATCAAGCACAATGTCCTCAATGCTAAGCAGCACCAAGCTGAGGCACAAATCGTAGCTGAAGCTGGTCGCCCAGGTCAAGTTACTATCGCTACTAATATGGCGGGACGTGGTACGGATATCAAACTCTCGGCTGAGGTTAAAGCTGCTGGTGGTTTGGCAATTATCGGTACTGAGCGTCACGATAGCCGTCGTGTAGACCGTCAGTTGCGTGGTCGTGCGGGTCGTCAAGGTGATCCAGGTTCATCGCAATTCTTCGTTTCGTTCGAGGATAATTTGATGCGTCTATTCGGTTCGGAGCGTGTAGCTTCGATTATGGATAGAATGGGTCTCGAAGATGGTGAGGTGATCCAAGCTGGCGTTATGACCAAGACTATCGAGCGTGCTCAAAAGAAGGTGGAGGAGAATAACTTCGGTATTCGTAAGCGTCTGTTGGAGTATGATGATGTGATGAACTCGCAACGCGAGGTGATCTACACACGTCGTCGTCACGCACTTCACGGAGAGCGTATCGAGATCGACTTGAACAATATTATGTGCGACTATGCCGAGAACTTTGTTGAGCAGACTCAAGGTGTTGAGTTCGAGGATTTCCGCTTGGAGCTAATGCGCGATATCGCTATCGAGCCATCGTTCGATGCTGCTAAATATTCGTCGGCTAAAAAGGGTGAACTCGTTGATCTAATCGTTGCCGATATCCAATCGCACTATGCGCGTCGTGCTAAGCAGATTGCCGAGATGGTTTCACCCGTTATGGCAAAGGTTTACGAGGATCGCAAAGATAACATGGATTCAAATATCGTCTTCCCAATTACCAATGGTCATTTGGGTTACAATGTGCCAGTGAACTTGCAACGTTGCAAGGATAGTGAAGGTCTGGAGATCTTCAAGGTCTTCTCGAAGGTTGTGATGTTTACCACAATCGACGATGCTTGGCGTGAGCACCTTCGTGAGATGGATGATCTTCGTCAAAGTGTTCAAAATGCAACTTACGAGCAGAAAGATCCACTTTTGATCTATAAATTCGAATCGTTCGAACTCTTCTCGAAGATGCTTCTCAAGATCAATCGCGATGTCTTGGCCGTAATCAACAAGGCTTACATCCCAGTTCGTACCGATCGCGTTGAAGCACCAAAACCTCGTACGGAGCGTCCAAAGGTTGATGTAAACAAACTCCAAGAGTCTAGAGTTCAAGCAGCTGCGCATGCGGGTCAAGCCGAGAAGCAAAAACCAATGCCAGCACACGCCGAGAAGAAGATCGGTCGCAACGACCCATGCCCTTGCGGAAGCGGCAAGAAGTATAAAGCGTGCCACGGTAAGGCTCAATAATTCTCATAGCGTTATGGGTTACAACGAGCAGAAGCAACATCTTTTGGATCAGCGTTATTTACGGATGGCGACAATTTGGGCAGAAAACTCATATTGCGTGCGTAGGCAAGTGGGAGCGCTAATTGTCAAAGATAAGATGATTATCTCGGATGGTTACAACGGCACTCCTTCGGGTTTTGAGAATATCTGCGAGGATGATGCGACGGGGATGACAAAACCATATGTGTTGCACGCCGAGGCTAATGCGATAACCAAAGTTGCAAAGAGTGCCAACAACTGTGATGGAGCAACTCTCTATGTCACCACTTCGCCATGTATCGAGTGTGCCAAGCTGATTATCCAAGCGGGAATCAAAAGAGTGGTCTATTCTGACCTCTATCACTGTACGGATGGTCCAGATCTTTTGCAAAGAGTTGGAATCGAGTGCGTTCTTTGCTCTTTGGAGTAAAGGCAGCGCTTACTTAATATTTATATAGTCTATTGGGGATTTCCGATAGACTATATTTTTTGTCGTTGGGGGGAATTGATCAGTGCGAAGTGTGAGAATTTAAGGATGTGTCAAAAATGTAAAAAAACGGTTAATAACCCTATTTTTGAGGTCTCGATAGTTGAAAATCCCTCTTTTTATGCTACCTTTGTGACCATATAGAGCATTTTATGGTCAAAACACTTCTTTTTTTCGTCAGTTTTCTGGTTTTTTGTATTTTCTCGGTTGCGCAACTGTATGCCGAAAATTACGGCTTCGACTCCCACACTTTGGCATTGAAGAAAAGTCTCGACTCTATTCTTAATGACTCTTATGTAAGAAGACGACCACCTTTAAGGGAGTCACACCCAAGTATTTTTAAGGTTAAGCAGGTGGTTGCACCAGCAGTTCCAATTGTTGTCGGAACATTGTTGGTATCGATTAGCGACTTCGAGGATTTCGATGAGGAGTTGAGCGATCAAGCTAGTAGCGGTCTTCATAAATACCGTTTCGACGACTACCTCCAATACTCACCTATTATAATAATGTATGGATTAAACGCTGTCAAAGGGCTCAATCCAACTCATAAATTCAAACAGCAATCGACAGTCTTAGCTCTTTCAGCCCTGACCTCATACGCCTTGGTTCAAACCACAAAGTACTACGTTGCTCGAAAACGACCCGACTCTAATGCTCTAAACTCATTTCCTTCGGGTCACACCGCCACAGCTTTCCTCTGTGCCGAGATGCTTCATCAAGAGTTTGGACACCACTCAGCTTGGATAAGTGCTTTGGGCTACACTCTGGCATCGACCACCGCCTTTATGCGAGTCTATAACGATCGTCACTATTTCGGTGATGTTATTGCGGGAGCAGGAATCGGAATCCTAGGTACTCGTATCGCCTATTGGATAGCGCCAAGGGTAAATAAACTCTTGTGGGGTAGTGCGACGGGATACGATAAGGGTTATTACAGCGCGACCATCTCGCCATGTAGCTTTTCCGATAGCTACGGCGTGAATCTCTCGATCACTTTTTAAAGCGATTTAGGTTTTTCGAAACTCGAAAAGGCTTTTTTAATAAATCTTAATAAAATATTGGTCTCAATCCATTGTTATTTGACAAACAATGGTTATATTTGTGTGCAAATTTGAAACAAACAAAATTCATATAAACAAACAAAAAGATTATGAGCAGTTTTCTAATTAATTCCTCTATCGGTAAGAAGTTGGTTATGAGCCTTTCGGGTCTATTCCTGATCCTCTTTATCCTCTTCCACATGTCGATGAACATTGTAGCTATCTTCAGCGGTGAAGCCTACAATTTTATTTGTGCATTTTTGGGTGCTAACTGGTATGCTTTGGCAGCAACAGCAGTTTTGGCAGCTGGAGTTGTAGTGCACTTTGCTTATGCAATTATCCTAACTTTGAACAACTATGCAGCGCGTGGAAACATCCGCTACGAGGTTACAGTAAAGGAAAAGGGTGTTTCATGGGCATCAAAAAATATGTTGGTTCTAGGTTACGTTATCGTGGGTGGTCTTTTGCTTCACCTTGTTAACTTCTGGGCTAAGATGCAACTTGTTGAGGTTCTTCACTTCGGTAGCGGAGCGGATCACCACAGCATCACTAACTCTTTGGGCTTGCACCCAACCGATGGTGCAGCGCTTATCAAGTACACCTTCTCTAAATGGTACTTCTCATTGGCTTACCTAGTTTGGTTTGTAGCTTTGTGGTTCCACCTAACCCACGGTGTATGGTCGATGTTCCAATCAGCAGGTTTTGCAAACGACACTTGGTTCCCACGCCTAAAGTGTATCGCAAACATCATCGCAACTCTTATCTTCCTAGGTTTTGCCGTAGTTGTAGTTTACTTCTTTATTGCAACAAATTTCTGTCCATCGTCAGCTGCCGCAGCTGCTAGCTGTTGTGGTGCTCACTAAATTATAGACAATTAAAATTTATAGATATGGCTTTAAAATTAGATTCTAAAATCCCAGCAGGTGATTTGTCTCAAAAGTGGAGTAACCACAAAGCAGCCGTTAAGGTTGTAAGTCCTGCTAATAAGCGTAAGCTAGATATTATCGTCATCGGAACTGGTTTGGGTGGTGCATCGGCTGCTGCTTCTCTAGGCGAGTTGGGCTACAACGTAAAGATATTCTGCATCTCTGACTCTCCTCGTCGTGCTCACTCTATCGCAGCACAGGGAGGTATCAATGCAGCTAAGAACTATCGTAATGATAATGACTCAGTATACCGTTTGTTCTACGATACAATCAAGGGTGGAGATTACCGTGCACGTGAGGCAAACGTATATCGTTTGGCCGAAGTGTCGAATTTGATCATCGACCAATGTGTTGCTCAAGGTGTACCTTTCGCGCGTGAGTATGGTGGATTGCTTGATAACCGCTCATTTGGTGGTGCTCAAGTATCGCGTACTTTCTATGCTCGTGGTCAAACTGGTCAACAACTTCTTTTGGGTGCTTACTCAGTACTTAACAAGGAGATCGCGGCTGGTTCAGTGAAATCATACCCACGTCACGAGATGTTGGATTTGGTAGTTGAGAATGGTGAGGCTTGTGGTATCATCACACGTGATTTGATCACAGGAGAGATCGAGCGTTTCGGAGCTCACGCAGTAGTTATGGCAACAGGTGGATATGGTAACGTATTCTTCCTTTCGACCAATGCGATGAACTCTAACGGTTCTGCAATGTACCAATGTTATCGCAAGGGAGCTGCTGTTGCAAACCCATGTTTCACTCAAATTCACCCTACTTGTATTCCAGTTAACGGAACTCAACAATCGAAACTTACTTTGATGTCTGAGTCTTTGCGTAATGATGGTCGTATCTGGGTACCAAAGAACCTTAAGGATGTTGAGGCTCTTCGCGCAGGTACTCTTAAAGCGTCTCAAATCGCAGAGGAGGATCGTGACTACTACCTAGAGCGTCGTTATCCAGCGTTCGGTAACCTTGTTCCTCGTGACGTTGCGTCGCGTGCAGCTAAGGAGCGTTGCGATGCTGGTTATGGTGTTAACGGAACAGGTCTTGCTGTATTCCTTGACTTCAAAACAGCTATTGAGCGCCTAGGAAAAGATGTTATCAAACAACGTTACGGTAACCTATTCGATATGTATGAGGAGATCAAAGATACTGACCCTTACAAGGAGCCAATGATGATCTTCCCAGCAGTTCACTACACAATGGGTGGTACATGGGTTGATTACAACTTGATGACAACAATCCCAGGTCTTTATTCAATTGGTGAGGCTAACTTCTCGGATCACGGTGCTAACCGCCTAGGTGCTTCGGCTCTTATGCAAGGTTTGGCTGATGGTTACTTCGTTTTGCCTTACACAATCGGTGATTACTTGGCTAAAAAGATCCAAGCTCCAAAAATCGACACTTCATCTCCAGCTTTCGACGAGGCAGAGAAGGCAGTCAAAGCTAAGATCGAGAAATTATATTCTATTAAGGGAGAGCAATCGGTTGACGATATCCACAAGAAGTTGGGTAACATCATGTGGGATAACGTAGGTATGGGTCGCGATAAGGAGCGTTTGCAAAAGGCAATCGTTGAGATCAAGGCTCTACGTGCTGAGTTCTGGAAAGATGTTAAGATCGCAGGTGCACCAGGCGAGTTCAACCAAGATTTGGAGAAAGCTATCCGTTTGGTCGACAACCTTGAGCTAGGTGAGCTTATGGCTCGCGACGCTTTGAACCGTGAGGAGTCTTGTGGAGGTCACTTCCGCGAGGAGCACCAAACCGAGGAGGGTGAGGCACTACGTAACGACGAGGATTTCGTATACGCAGCAGTTTGGGAGTACACAGGCGCAGAGAGTGAGCCAGTACTTCACAAGGAGCCTCTAAACTTCGAGTTTGTGAAGCCAGCTCAACGTAATTATAAAGAGTAATTTTGACGTTTTAATTTTTTAAGCAATGGATTTTAAATTAAAAATATGGCGTCAAAAGGACGCTAAATCTGCAGGTAAATTCGAAATCTATCCTGTAACAGGTATTTCTGCCGACACTTCATTCTTGGAGATGCTCGACATTCTAAATAATGATCTTATCCACAAGAATGTGGATCCTATCGCTTTCGATCACGACTGTCGTGAGGGTATTTGCGGTATGTGTTCTTTGCACATCAATGGTCAAGCGCACGGTCCATCATCGGCTGTTACCACTTGCCAAATGTATATGCGTAAGTTCGAGGATGGTTCAACTATCACTATCGAGCCATGGCGTTCACGTGCATTCCCAGTAATCAAGGACCTTGTTGTTAATCGCTATGCTTACGACGAGATTCTTCAAGCTGGTGGTTACATCTCGGTTCGTACTAACTCGGTGCCAGATGCTAACGCTATTCCAATCGCTCAAGCGGATGCTGAGAGCAGTATGGATGCAGCAGCTTGCGTAGGTTGTGCAGCTTGTGCAGCAACTTGTAAGAACGGTTCTGCGATGTTGTTCGTTGCAGCTCGCGTATCGTCGCTTGCTCTTTTGCCACAAGGTAAGGTTGAGGGTGCTCGTCGTGCTAAGGCGATGGTCGCTAAGATGGATGAGCTAGGTTTTGGTAACTGTACCAACACTCGTGCTTGTGAGACTCAATGTCCTAAGCAAATCTCAATTTCACACATCGCTCGTTTGAACCGTGAGTTCTTGTCAGCGAAGTTGAAGGACTAAGCTCTGCGGAGTTATAAGTAAAAAGGTGACCCATGTTGATTGGGCCACCTTTTTTGCGTTAATCTCTTGCTTACTTTCCACCGAACCGAGCGAAAAATCGGATATACTCCTCGATCTGCTTAGGCGTGAGGTAGTGCGAGCGTTTAAACTCACGATACTCCTCCGTAGCGCCACCCTCTGACGAAAGTGAATATTGAGCCCAATCGTACAACTGCCAACCCAATCCACGCTCAATGGTGGCAAGGTCAATCTCTCGTTCAAAAAGTGGTTTCCGCCTCTTGCTAGAGTACCGAAATAGAATACCCGCCACACCGAAGAAATTATGGTTCTGGTAATCGGCAATATGCGCCAATTCATGCCCAATAATTCCGATCTGCGCATTGAAAGGGACATCCTCGAGGTGAATCCCTTCGAACTCCTCCCGATTATTAATCACCACAAGATACTTCCGTCGCCAAAACATCGACGAGGGCTTGGGACGTGCCGCCATCGTGGTAGCCTCCTTTGAGTATTTAAACTTGATCTTAGTCTTTTTCAGCTCGGGGTAGTGCGAGAGAGCGATAAGAGTTGGCTCTAAGAATTCATCGACAAACACCTTATTCGAACCATATAAAACAAGCAAACTATCCACCTGCTCATCTTCGAGAGGCGGATAGTTGCGATAAATCTCATTATTTGTAGCATTAGGCAGTTGAGCTAATCGACTCACGCCACAACCAACCAAAGAGCAGCAGAGAACAAGGCTAACGACACTTAGCCTTAATATATTCCAATATTTTGCCGTGCTACTCAATAAATCTGCGTTTTACATCATTCCCATGCGCATACGTGCGAACTGCATCACCCACGCTGGCGATTGTTGGTTGCTAATCTGTTTTTGCATATACTCCATATATGGTGCCGTATGTTTGAAGAACATAAACAATCCTTGGCAAAGTGAGTTCTTGCGGAATCCCTCCTCATCGACAATAAATCGGTGTTTCGGACACTCGCCATGGCAGCAGAAGTAATATTTACAACGCATGCACTCGTTGGTGAGTCCGTTACGTTTATTGAGCCCAAACTCCACACGCTTGCGCGAAGCGAAGATGTCGGTTAGGTGCATCTCGGTGATATTTCCCAATTTATATGCAGGGTAGACAAAGTGGTCGCAGTTATATACATCGCCATTGTGCTCCACGACGAGGTTGTCTCCACATGTCTCATTCATCGAACACACTCCCGCTTGCATTCCGCACCAATTGGCCAAAGTTGCATCGAAAATCTGCACAAAGTAGCTACCAACATCGCTTATAACCCAATCATCGAAAATGTCGCACAGGAATCGTCCATAACCCTTAGCCGAGACAGACCATGGCGCAAGGTGAGCACCTTCGGTTTCAGGGCTAACGATAAGTGGTCGGTGAAGATCATCTCTCTCGACGACGTGCTCCACAGCTGGCAGGAATTGCATATAGCGGCTACCGATAGATTTAAAGAAGCGGTAGATCTCTGTGCCTCGTCCCTCACACTTGGCATTCACCACGCTCAAGGTGTTAAATTCTACGCCATACATGTTGAGTAGCTCCACACCCTTCATCACCTTGTCGAAGGTAGGTTTTTGAGACTTTGTGAGGCGGTAAGAGTCGTGAATATCTTTTGGACCATCGAGCGAAAGACCAATTAGGAACTTGTGGTGAGCGAATAATTGACACCACTCCTCGTTGAGCAGCGTTCCATTGGTTTGCAGAGTGTTGAAAATTTTCTTCTCGCCGCAATATTTTGCTTGATACTCCAAGGCTTTGCGATAGAAGTCGATGCTTAGCAGAAGTGGCTCACCACCGTGCCAGCAGAAGGTAACTTCGGGGATATCGTTAGCCTCGATATATTGTTTAACGTACTCTTCTAACAATTCATCGCTCATTACAGCTTGTTTGCCGCCATATTGTTGCGCTTTGTCGAGATAGTAACAGTAGTGGCAATCGAGGTTACAAGTCGAGCCAGCAGGTTTAAGCATTGTCGAAAAAGCGACTGGTGAGGCCTCCTTGACGGCATCTTGGAAAGTAAATAGATCTTTTTTCTTCATGGTTCAAAAGTTTTCAACTGTAAAGATAATTAAAAAAATTAAATGCTCGATCTTTTAGTCGTTAAAATAATAAAGGTAGACGCTTGGCGCCTACCTTAAATTACACTCTTAAATTAGTAACTCCTAACTCCTAACTCCTAACTTCCAATTCTTAATTCTCTCGTTGCCTTTCACCTCTGCCACCTCCGCCAGCTCGGTTTTGCAACTCTGAATTTAGTCGCTCCGAAAATTGGCGCTCGATATTGTACATCTTCAAGATCTGTTGCGGAGTGAGGATCGTTTTGAACTTCTTGTAATACTCTCGTTTGAGCGTTGTCACCTTCTCGGCAGCATCGAACGACTCTATGATCTGAGCTTCAACCTCGGCATCCGACAATTTGCTGTTATCATTCTCGCCTTTTTCGGGACGTTGGCGCTTTGGACGAAGTTGCTCCATAGCCTCAAAATATTGAGTGTAGAGGGTTGTGAATGAGCTCTGTTTCGCCTCGGGGATGCTCAACTGCTTGATTATTAGCTGAGTTTGGAACTCTTGAATATTGCCGCTTCTATTTTCTTGGTGAGGACGTTGTTGAGGCTGCGCAAAGAGTTGGGTTGCGCTCGCGATAATGGCAATTGTAAATATAATAAATCGTTTCATAATTATTCAGTTGGTAAATTTGCATAAAAATCGTCAGCATACGAACTTGCCGCAGCCAAATATGTTAACTCCTCATCGGTTAAGCTACCCAAAAATGAGTCGATACTCTCGTCCAAATTCTCGCTGATGATGTACTCTCCACGTAGGAAATCGTCGCCAGGTTCGCCCATAAAAAGTGTAGTCATAATAACTGCAATGGCTGCTGCAACGCTGAGCACAGGAGTCAAAGCGCGACGCAGTGAAAAGACCTTTTTAGGTTTCTGCTCATCTGCAACTTTGGCGAGTAGGTCATCGGTGAACTTCTCAAAGAAATCCTCACTTGGAGCCTGGTATGGCATCTTTTTGCCAATGGTGTTAATGTCAAAATCTCTCATGGTTTACTCCTCCATATTTTTTAATACATATTCCTTTATCTTACCACTAGCGTAGTGATAGTTTGTCTTCAATGTGGCGACACTACTGCCTGTCACCTCGGCAATTTGCTCATAGCTCATCTCTTCGTAGTAGCGCAAGTTAAAAACTACGCGTTGCTTCTCGGGAAGCGAAAGTATCGCTCTTTGCAGAGAAGCCTCTGCCGAGTCGAAGTCGATATTTTTCTCAGAACTGAAGAGGTCGACTAGGCGACTTTTCTGATCGTACGAATCCATATCTAACTGCTTTTTGGTACATAACCTAAGCGCTTCGTTTGTTGCAATCTTGTATATCCACGTCTTTAGCGATGATTCACCCTTAAAATTGTCGATATATTTATATACATTAATAAAACACTCTTGCATTACATCCTCAGCATCCTCGTGAGAAACAACCAATCGACGAATATGCCAATAGATAGGTTCTCGAAACTTTGTCACCAACAATCGAAACCCTTCGTTGCGTGTAGCTATATTTGAGAGCAATTCTATAATCTCCTTTTCATTCATATTTATGTTGGTTATCTTTTGCTTTCACTATAATAGAACATATATATAGTCAAAAGTTAAATCGAAATAAAAATATATTTTTTTGCTTTTATTTTTTAACCTTTTGCTCCATGTAGGTTCTATACTTGTGAGCACACCACTTAAGGCTTGTGCACTAAAGCAAGGTAATAAATATTAACTAATAAAACAAAAGAATCATGAAAAATCTAAAATTTAAGGCAACTTCAGCAGCACTTCTTTTATCTCTATTTGCAGTTAACGCATCAGCACAACCACAACAACGTGGCGGACAACGCGGCGGACAACGCGGAGAGCAAATGACAGCCGAGAAGATGGCAGAGGTTAGCACCGACAAGCTAGATCAAGTATTGGAATTAACAGACGATCAAGAGGCAGCAATCTACGCGATCAATCTAAAATATGCACAAGAGCGTGAGGCTAGTAAAGCAGATCGTCCTCAGAGAGCAGATCGTCCAGAAGCTGGCGAACGTCCAGAGCGTGGACAAAGAGGCGAGGGTGACAAGCAAGCTAAGCAAGGCAAACAAGGAGGCCAAGAGCAAGCAGCACGTCCATCACGTGAGGCGATGAAAGAGAAGGCTGAGGCAGCAGAGGCTCAACGCAAGGCGCAAATGTTGGAGATTGTAAAGGTTTTGAACGACGAGCAAGTAGTTGACTATATCTGCCACTTAACTCGCAAGTCAAATGGTCAAGGTCACAACCGTCCACAACAAGGCCGTGCAGGTCAAGGTCAAGGAGGTCCGCAAGGTCAAGGCAAGGGTCAAGGTGGCGAGCGTCCACAAGGCAAAGGCGGTGAGCGTCCATCGAATGCAGAGACTCAAAAATAGGCGATAAAGAGCACCCTAAAATTTAGTTTGGTAGGTGGGTAACTAACATAAAAAGTTAGTTGCCCATTTTTTTTGTATCATACGGATTCAAAATATGGATTTTTTTTCGTATCTTGCACTACCAATTAAAATATTAGACCTAACTAAAATCGTAATTATGTTATTAAACGACAAATCTTTAATGTTGCTTGCCTCCGCTTCTGTTGCAACAACAGTTGTTTCATGTGGTAGTGCAGAGCAAAAACCAACTGAGGCTCCTAACGTCTTGGTTATCTTGGTTGACGACCAAGGTTATGGTGATCTTTCTGCTCATGGAAACCCAGTGATTAAAACTCCTAATTTGGACAAACTTCACGATGAGAGTGTTCGCTTGACCGACTTCCACGTTGCTCCAATGTCATCGCCAACTCGTGGTCAATTGATGACTGGTGTCGATGCAATGCGCAATGGTTGTACTGCTGTTTGTGAGGGTCGTTCGATGCCAGATATCGACTTGCCTCTAATGCCTGAGTTCTTCCACGATGCTGGTTACGCAACTGGTCACTTCGGAAAATGGCACATTGGTGATATCTACCCTTATCGTGCTCACGACCGTGGGTTCGAGGTTTCGCTTCACTATCCAGGTTGGGGACTTTCGTCACTTCCTGATTTCTATCACAATAGCTACTTTAGCCCAAAACTTCGTCTAAACGAGGAGATCTTCCAATCGGATGGCTACTGCGCTGATGTATTCTTCGATCACGCTATGGAGTGGATGAAGAAGTGTAAAGAGGAGGGAAAACCATCGTTCACATACGTTGCGTTGAACACACCTCACGCACCAGAGTATGTTGAGGAGAAGTACTCAGCACCTTACGCTGCAATTGGCGAGTATGAGGGTAAAGAGGTTCCAGCAAACTTCTATGGTATGATCGCAAATATTGATTATAACCTCGAGAGATTGGATCAATTCCTCGTTGAGAATGGACTTAAAGATAACACAATCATCGTCTATACATCGGACAACGGAACTCAAAATGCTCTTGCAATGGATCTTTACAATGCAGGTATGAAGGGTCAAAAGTGTAGCGTATTTGAGGGTGGTCACCGCGTACCTTGCTTTATCCGCTGGCCAGAAGGAAACCTATTGCACGGCGAGGATGTAGATCAAATGACAGTTGTTCAAGATATCCTTCCTTCGCTTGTTGATATGTGCGACTTGGGTGTTACCCCTAAGGTTGACGGAGTTAGCTTGAAATCTATCCTTAAAGATAAGAAGGCTAAGTTGGATGATCGTATGGAGGTTGTTCACTACCGCTTCAAACAAAAAGATGGTAAGTGGGACAATGCAGTTGTAATGTGGGATAAATGGCGTTTGACTGGCCCAGATAAGCTATTCAACATCACTACCGACCCTCACCAAGATACTAATGTTGCTGCTGAGAACCCAGAGATCGTTGCTGCGATGAACGCTCACTACGACGCTTGGTTTGATGAGGCTGCTGAGCTTTACAAGAAGGATCGCGTGATCGTTGTTGGTTCTGATGTAGTTAACCCAATTGAGCTTGCTGCAAATGATTGGAATGGTGGTTATTGCGACAATCAATTCCGTCTATACATGGGTCAAGAGCGTGGTTACCACAATATCTACGTTGACAAGGCTGGCGAGTATGAGATCAAACTTAGCCGTTGGCAATTTGACTCTGGTCTAGCATTGACTGGTTACGACCCAGAGTTGATCCGTCCAGGTGACAACATCTACATGGATCCAGTTGATCCATCGTTGGCTGCTAAACCAATCGCTAAGGCTCAACTTATTATCGGCGACACTTACGATGAGACTATCGTAACTAAGGCTGACGATAAAGCTGCGACATACACCGTGAAACTTGATGAGGGTCTAACTACAATCGAGGGTGTATTCTATGACAAGAACAATAATCCAATCTGTGGCGCGTTCTATATTAGCGTATATCGCAAATAGTTTGGCCAACATATTGTAACAGATAAAAAGATGACCGAATTTTGCGGTCATCTTTTTTTATTGTTATATTTGTCAAAACAGAATATTTATGAAAAGGATTCACATTTTACTGGTCGCACTATTGGCTATGACCATGAGCTGCGGCACACTGCAAAAAATCACGCAGAATTATAGTTTCCCTCTCGAGACTACTTCGTGGCAGGTCACATCACTTAACGGCAAGCGGATGCATATCACCAATGAGGAGGAGCGCTATACGCTTAATTTTAATTTGGATGATGCTCTCAACGCTCGAGGAGAGTGTAATATCATCTTCGGAAGCTATATCCAGTCTCGACATGAGAAGCTAGAGATTACCCCTAAAGGTTCAACTCGCACAGCGTGTCCCGATATGGATGTTGAGGCGGAGTTTATGGAGACCCTCACGCAAGTTACCAGCTTTGTAGTATCGGATGATGAGCAAGAGCTACAACTGCTCAATGAGCAAGGCGATGTTGTGATGAAGCTGCAACGACGATTGGTGCGCGAGATTTAATCTATGCAGATAGAATAAAAATGGCTGATAAGTGGAAAACTTATCAGCCATTTTCTATTGCTTTTACCGCTCGCTATCGAAGCTTAGCGATAACGTCCAAAGCGAACTTACACTTGTCGGTGATAGCTGCCCAATCCTCAGCCTTGATAACGTCCGCTGGGAACAATTGAGATCCCATACCTACGCACATTACACCTGCCTTGATCCAAGCAGTAAGGTTCTCCTCGGTTGGCTCTACGGCACCTGTCGCCATGATGTTTGACCATGGAAGTGGAGCTTTCACATTCTTCACGAATGATGGGCCACCTACGTTACCTGCAGGGAATACCTTTGTTAGGTCGCAACCCAACTCTTGAGCATATCCGATCTCGGTAACCGAACCGCAACCAGGAGTGTAAGGCACCAAGTGGCGGTTACAAACCTTAGCCACCTCAGCGTTGAGGTATGGGCCAACGATAAAGCTAGCGCCATATTGCATATATAGAGCAGCTGTCGGTGCATCAACGATAGATCCAATACCAAGGATCATCTCTGGACACTCCTTCTCAGCATACTTCACAAGGGCGATAAACACCTCACTTGCGAAATCACCACGGTTAGTGAACTCAAACATACGCACGCCACCATCGTAGCACGCTTTTAGGACATTCTTCGAGATCTCTGCATCTTTATGATAAAATACTGGAACCATTCCAGTCGCCTGTGCTGCTGCTAGCACCTGCATCTTTGTAAATCTTGCCATTTTTTTTCTTTTATTTCGTTTTTTATGCGCTCATGCCGCGCGGGCACCAAGCTAGCTTGGATGGAGAAACTTCGTTTCTCATTTTATGCTTTCGCTTGAATTATCTCTGAACACGTCCACTAGCGTCTCCTCCAGCTAGGGCTTCTACTTCTTCGATAGAAGCGTGATTGAAGTCACCATTGATTGTGTGCTTCAAAGCTGAAGCTGCTACTGCGAACTCCAACGCTTCACCCTGATTAGGCTTAGTAAGAAGTCCGTGGATGATACCGCCAGAGAATGAGTCACCACCACCTACACGGTCGATGATTGGGTTGATGTCGTAACGCTTCGACATATAGAACTCCTCACCGTTGTAGATCATAGCTTTCCAACCGTTGTGAGTTGCAGAGAACGACTCGCGAAGTGTTGAAACAACATATTTGAAATCAAATGCTTGGCGCATTTGCTCGAAGATTCCTTTGTACCCTTCGGCATCTGTGTGACCTGCCTCAACGTCAGCATCTGGCTTGAAGCCTAGGCAAAGCTCAGCATCCTCCTCGTTTCCGATACATACGTCAACATACTCCATAAGTGGGCGCATGATAGATTGAGCCTTCTCCTTAGTCCACAACTTCTTGCGGAAGTTAAGGTCAACCGATACAGTTACACCGTGACGTTTTGCAGCCTCACAAGCTAGGCGAGTCATCTCAGCAGACTCATCCGATAGGGCAGGAGTAATTCCTGACCAGTGGAACCAAGCAGCACCCTCCATAATTGCGTCGAAGTCGAAATCAGCAACTGTAGCCTTTGCGATAGCTGAATCAGCGCGGTCGTAGATAACTTTCGAAGGACGCATAGAAGCACCAGTCTCAAGGTAGTAGATACCTACACGGTCGCCACCACGAGCGATAAAGTCGGTGTGAACACCAAATTGACGAAGAGCGTTAACAGCACTTTGTCCGATCTCGTGAGTAGGAAGTTTAGACACGAAGTAAGCATCGTGGCCATAGTTCGCACAGCTTACAGCAACGTTAGCCTCGCCACCGCCATAACAAACATCGAAAGATTCAGAACGGACAAAACGTTTGTTGCCCGGAGTTGAAAGGCGAAGCATGATTTCGCCCATTGTTACGATTTTCATAATTATTAGTAGGTTTATTTTAAGTTTGAAAAATTTCTATAAGAAGTCAACACGCGTAGGCGAGAAGGTATCAATTACAATTCCCTCCTCAAGGCACACTACACCGTGAGCTAAATCTGGTTCGGTGTAACATCCATCTCCTGGCGAAAGGATCTTTTTCTCCTCTCCGATCTGAATTTCAAATTTTCCGCTTACAACATACGACGCTTGTGAGTGGAAGTGTTGGTGAACTGGTACAATTGCATCTTTCTCGCAGAGAACTTTCACGATCATTAATTGACCATCGTATCCCATAATTTGGCGTTTAACACCCGGTGAAGGGTTCTCCCATTTCAACTCACTTTCAAAGAGAAAGTTGTCGCTTTTTGTTTTCATAAATGATAATTTTTTCCTGTTTGGTACAAATATAATAAAAATTTCCTGCCATTCAAAGGCTTTAAGCTCTAAATTGCTAGTTCTTACCTCTCTAAAATTGAGAGTTTAGCAGAAATTTGTGCAAAATATTCTTGTTTGCTCTTCTCATCGAGGTGCGATGAGTCGATAATTTCACCCCATTTCTCCTTCGATTTGGTCATTTTTTCGATTGTGATTCTAATGATCCTATCCTTTAGCCCCATAAACTTCATTGCCGCTTCGAAGTCTGATCGCCGTATATTTCGGCGTTTGCCGTTTACCTCTACGCCAAACTCCATGCCCGCATCCGAGAGTGTGGGCGTAAAGTTAGATATTGCCGCTAGTGAACATACTCCCGCATTGGGGCGAGTGAGGCCAAACGAGCGTGGCGAGATCGAATTACATCCTGTAACCCATGCGAATATCAGTTGCTCGAAATATGAGACGACATCCAATCGCGAGATTGATGAAAAATCTTCGATAAGCTCGGCAATCATCTCGGCAGTGCCATCGAAGGAACATCCATCGAGTCGTGCGATAAGCTGTTCGATACTCTCGGTTGAGCTATCAACTTTGGTTATGTGTTGCAATTTCGAGTCGCTATTAAGAATCAGAGTGTTATCTTGTGTTAGGATCAGCGCTCCTTGAGCCATTCGCATAACAACGGATTGTAATTCAGGGATATATCCTTCATCGTTGGCGCTCTCGCTTAGGTAAAATTGATCGGCTAAGGTAGCCTCGAATGGGTGTGTTGGGGCAGTTGTGCAGCCAAATAATAGGGTGGCACACTCCTCGTGAAAATCCTTTTGATCTTCACGAAGCGTTTGGTAGCAGTATAGACATCTTTGATTCACGATTCAAAGATATATATTTTTTCTTAAAAGTGTTACTCCACAGACTCTACTATGTAAAAAATATGTAAGGTAAACTGTGGAAAAGTTCCATAGTCTACCTTACATACCCTAATAAACGAATCTCGGTCTTCTAACCTTATAAACCTCGATTCCACCAATATAATAAACCTTTACCAAAAGGCCTTACAATGCTCCTTACTTTAGATTTTCAGGAATAATGGGCATTGCTCCATGTTGCGTACAGACGAACGCTGATACTCTCACGGCTCTGCGGTGAGCATCAACAATGCTATCGCCTCGAAGAAGTGACGAGATAAATGTTGCTGTGAACGAGTCACCTGCACCTACCGTGTCGGCAACCTCGACCTTTGGAGTCTCGACAAACGAAACATTTCCAGGGGTGAATACATAGCTACCATTCACGCCACATGTCAGGATCAAGAGCTTGAGTTTATATTTCGAAAGGAGAATCCAACACTTATCCTGTAGGTCGATGCCTGGATAGCCAAACATACGGCTGATAGCCACCAACTCCTCGTCGTTAATCTTCAAAATATTGCAACGCTCCATCGAGTTGCAGATAGTCTCGCGAGTGTAGAAGCCTTGACGGAGGTTAATATCGAAGATCTTGTAACGATCATCACCATCGCCCATAGCGTCCAAAAAGCGGTTGATTGTGTTGCGTGAAACAACGTTTCTTTGAGCCAATGAGCCAAACGTTACGGCCATTGTCTGTTGAGCAAGGTTCTCTAGCTCTTGAGTGTAGGGGATATTATCCCAAGCAACATTCTCCTTAATATCGTAAATTGGTACTCCATTGGCATCCAAGGTAACTTGTACCATGCCCGTTGGGTAAGCAACTCGCTCGATAATGCCACCAAGTCCCTTTTGCGAAAGGGTCGAGATGATCTCGTCACCCAATTTGTCATCGCCAATAGCACTAACTACTGCGCTGTTAAATCCAAATTGTGAGCTGTGATATGCGAAGTTTCCTGGAGCTCCACCGATCTTCTTTCCATCTGGCAATACATCCCAAAGTAGCTCGCCAAGTCCAACTATAAATTTGTTTTCGTTCATTTTGTATATCTTAAAAGGTTTTAATTCAAAATAGGTTTAGTTCAAAGAGACGTCGTCACCCTCCTTGATCTTCGATCCCCAAAGAGCATAATATAGGATAACCAATTCACAGACAATAACTATTCCCCAAGTCCATTGCCATGAGCCAATATTGTCGGCCATAAAACTTTGGATAAGTGGAAAAACTGCTCCACCAAATACTCCCATCATAAAGACTCCTGAAGCCTTCGAAGTGTACTCACCAAGACCTTTGACCGAAAGGGCAAAAATCGCAGCCCACATAATCGAGTGGCAAAGACCAACGGTGATCAAAATCCAAAGATTGCTGGTAAGTATAGCAATTGTGGTCAAAACAAGCGCTAGGGTAGCGGTGAAGATCAACTGCGCCTTAGGCGAGATAAAGTTGATAAAGCTCGAACAGATACGTCCAACCATCAAACCTCCCCAATATAGCGTGGCAAGTAGAGCTGGGATTCCTAAGTGCAGACCCCAAAGGATAATATTATCCTCTCCGAAAAATGTCAATTGACGACCACTCTCCAAAAGCTCCATTGCGTGAAGATTAACATTGATTCCGATGGCTACCTCAGCACCCACGTAGAAGAAAATTGCGATAACACCCAAACGGAGGTGTCGAAATGACCAAATGCTGCGCTCTGTGCCTTTAGGCTTCGACGAATATGTACCCTCGAGGTTTGGAAGATTCAATCTACCTGTTACCGCAGTCACAATTCCGATAAAAATAATCATCAAGATAAACGGAGTGATCAAGTGAGCCGCCGTAACGCTGTCGATTGCCGCACCTGCGAACATCACACCCGTTACGAAGAATGGAGCAACCGTAGTACCAATCGAGTTGATTGCACCTACAATGCTGAGCCTTTGAACCGATTGCGTGTTAGGCAAATTGTACGAGGCGATATAGGGATTGATAACCACTTGAAGTAGAGCTGCCGAAGTACCCATCAGATAAGAGCCAAGCAGAAAGACAAGATATCCAAAAGGAATATAATCTGTCGAGATGTTGAATCCCCAACCGTTGTATTGGTCGGCAAGGAACGAAGCTACAAGATAGAAGACAAGTGCCGAGATCATAATCAAAAGCGCTCGCATAAGTGTCTTTTTATATCCGTGGGCGTTAATCCAACGACCTCCAGTAGAGCTGTTGAGTAGATAGCCCAGGAAGAAAAAGAAGGGGATAAGGGTAACCAACGTGTTACGCAAAGTGGTTACATCCGAAAGAAAAGCGATCTTCAGAGGTCCCTGAAACTGCCCATTGACAGTTGTCAGGAAACCTACGATAAAGTATATAAAGGTTAGGATTACAAAGGGTCCTAAACCATATTTTTTCTCTTGCTCCATGGCTCACACTTATAGGATTGTCTCCAAAGTTGCCATAGCGCCATTTGTTGCGATCTTCTCGACCATCGAAGTGTAAAGCTCGACAAATGGTGTGTGAGATGAGAGGTCAACACCTCCGAATGGAGAAGACGAAAGGAATGCTAGTGAATCCGAGCTCTCGATTGTTGCCCAATCCTCCGCGGTGATCCATGGATCGAATAGATCGAAAGATGAGCCTGCGTCGTCGGTGTGGAATTTAAGATAGTGACGGTAAGCTGCGATAAGGTAAGCAATGCGAGTCATGTCGTCGCCAGCAGTAACCATTTTCTTTGCGATAGGCACCACATAAACTGGGAACTTCGATGCACCATCACCGCAAAGGCGAGCGATTTGATCGCTAACTGCGCTATTTGCGAAACGCTCAACTAGAGTTTGCTTATATAGATCCAAATCGGTGTTGCGTGGTGCAGGAACGTAAGGCGTAGCATCTTTATCCATAAATGCGCGAACGAAGGCGATAATACGCTCATCACGCATAGCCTCATCCACCTTGCGGAATCCGCTTAGCATCGATGGGTACGAGAGAAGTGTGTGCGATGCGTTGAGCAAACTTAGCTTCATATTCTCGTATGGAGCAACGTCATCTGTAAGCTCAACTCCTACACTCTCCCACTCAGGGCGACCCGCCGCGAAGTTATCCTCGACTACCCATTGGATGAAATCCTCGCAATATACTGGAGCTGCGTCGGCTGTTTCCAAAGTTTTGTTAATGCGCTCCACGTCGGCTGGAGTTGTAGCAGGTGTGATTCTGTCGACCATGCTGTTCGGGTAGGTGATATTCTCCTTTGCCCATGCAGCTAACTCAGCGTCTTGAGCTGCGAAGAATGAGTTGAATGCGCGAGCACAAGTGTTACCGTTGTGTTGAAGGTTGTCGCACGAAAGGATTGTGATTGCACCAGCACCAGCTGCAATGCGACGACGAAGACCCTCAGCCACGATTCCGAAAACGGTTTGTGGAGTTGCACTGTTTTGCAAGTCGTGAACCACCGCTGGGCTATCGAGCAAAAACTCGCCACTCGATTTGTCGATGTTGTAACCACCCTCGGTGATTGTCAAACTGATGATTTTAATAGCTGGATCAGCAATCTTATTGATAATTGCCTCCAACTCCACGCCGCTCCAAAGCAGCTCGACAAGCGATCCAATCCATTCGATGTTGTTTACTCCATCGCGACCACATACGGTTAGCGAGTAGAAGTTGTCTTGACTCTTCAAAGCCTCGTACAATGCTTTGTCTTGAGGCATAATCATAGCGCCGCAAATTCCCCAATTTGATTGGCTCTCTTGGCCAAGAAGACGATTGGTGTAGCACTCTAAGTGAGCTCTGTGGAAATTACCTACTCCGAAGTGAAGGATACCTGCTGAAATGTTTGCTCTCGAATAATCGAATGTTGCTTGAGTTGTTTTCATAATAGTATAGTTTTTTGTTTTTTGGTTTACACAAATTTAGGATTCTATTACCTTTCAGCCAATTAATATCATCATTTATTTAATGGGAACGTTTGCGGAAACGTTCCCAAAATCTGCAAACGTTTGCAAAGAGTTTGATTACTTAAAAAATTATTATTATATTTGTATAAACAAGAACCTTACCCGAATGAAAAGAGTAACTATAAAAGATATTGCAAACCATCTTATGATTTCGGTATCAACTGTTTCGCGAGCTCTGACCGATGATAAGAACATACGTATAGAGACCCGAGAGAAGGTTTTGGCTGCTGCCAAGCAATTAGGCTATCGTCCAAACCCTGTTGCGACCAACTTGAAGTTTGGCCGTACTAACACTGTCGGTGTGATTGTTCCCGAGATGATAACTCCCTACGCTTCGCAAGTTATCGGAGGGGCACAGGAGGTTTTGCACGATTTAGGAATTAAGGTGATTATTGCCGAGTCGCACGAGTCGTGGGAGAGGGAGAGAGAGAATATCAAGACCATGGAGCGATTTATGGTCGATGGAATCTTGGTGAGCTTGTGTGATTATGAGCGTAACCGCGAACACTACCTACAATTAATAGATGCAGGTATGCCGATCGTCTTTTTCGATCGCATTCCACACAAGATGAATGTGTCGCAGGTGATTGTCGATGATTATATTAAATCATTTTTCTTGACCGAGCACCTCTTGAGAGCTGGTCGCAAGAGGATCGTTCATCTCGAAGGGCCTACATATGTATATAACTCGGTGGAGCGATTGAAAGGGTATCGCAGCGCATTGGCCAAATTTGATGCCGACTCGTCGAAGGATCTTGTGATAAAGAGTGGGCTGAGCTTCGAGGATGGAGCTGCTGCCGTTGATGCCCTTTTGGCAAAGGGGGTTGAGTTTGATGCGCTCTTTGCTTTTACCGACACCTTGGCTATCGGTGCGATGAATCGCCTTCGCGAGGTTGGAAAACGTATTCCCGAGGATGTCGCTGTTGCTAGCTTCTCGGGCACGATTCTCTCGACTATTGTTCACCCGCAGCTCACAACCGTCGAATCGCCTTTGCGACAGATGGGAAATCTAGCTGCGGAGCTTATTGTCGAGAAGATCAAGAAGCCCGAAGCGCCGATTCGGTCGATAACTCTAGATGCCGAGATAATACTGCGGTCATCCACAGAAGGAAAATAGAAAGCCGCCTAACACGGCAGCTTTAGTTTTAGAGGTTTACAGTGTAAAAAGCTGTAAACCTCTGTTTTTGTTTGGGTTATAGTGGATTGATATAGACGGATCAGAGGGTATTAACCCTTTTTTGGAGTTAAACACTATTCTTTGTGTAGTCTTATATGTCGGGTTGGGAAATGTGTATTTGATGGGCTGCTCTAATTGAAGAGCGGATGATAATAACATACTACCAAGGCCTCATATATGTAGCTACATATTTTTGAACGTTAAATTCTAAAGAAGTATGTTTACAATTAACATCAAGGGTAAGGCCAATCCCAAAGACAATAAAATGGTCAAATTAGAGATTGTTTTCTTTAAGACAGGTTATGCACGTGTAACTAAAGTATTGCCCGTTACTGGTCCACTAAAAGATTGGAATGTAGCCTCTCAATCTTTCAAAGGGAGCAGCAGTACTCTGACCTCTAAAAACAAGATGCTATTCGAGCTTAAAAATAGTTATCAGAAGGTAGCCGAAGATTGGGAGTACGAAGGTCGTCTGTGGTCGCCAGTAGAACTCTCTCACTGTTTCGATGAAGTGAAGATTCGTAAGGAGGAGAACAAATCTTTATCCGTGGCACAGATGATCGAAGTCCAAATTGAGCGTTTCACCAATAAGGAGAGATATAAGAATGGGCAGATTATTAGTTGTGTGAATAATACTCGCTCTTATGTCAACCTTAGAAACTCTCTGACAGATTTCACCAAAGCGACTTATAATAAATCATTCTCGTCATTCTACTTTAAGGATATCAACGAGAGATTTTTGCTGGACTATACTCTATATATTCAGAAACGAGGTATTGAAAATGGCAATAAGGGCGGTAAAGTACAAAAACTACGTAAACTCAGAGCTGTTTGCCGACAAGCAGAAAATAACGGTATTTATGGAGTCGATATGAAAGCGTTCGAATGCTTGGGCGAAAATATGAAATGGGACACCACAACCTCAAAAGCTGTATCATATAAAGATATTGCAAAGATTGAGCACATCGACTGTTCACGAAATCAGAGAATCTATATTTAGACCTCTTTCTGTTTAGCTATTATACTGGCGGTATTGCCAACGCAGATGTCTGCCATTTAACGTGGGATTCTATTCAGGGTAACTCTGTAATATATGAGCGAATGAAATTCCCCAAGCAAGCTAAGCCATTTCTAATTGATAAGGCAAAAGCAATAATGGAGAAGTATCGAGGTGCGGCATATGAAAATTATGTCTTCCCTGTTTTCTCAAAGAAGCACATTAGCGATATGCAGAAGGTAAGGCGCATAACAAATGTTACAGCAGGAGTTTCTAAAACCCTAACCAAGGCGTGTAAGATAGTTCGATTAAAATGTAAAATGACGTGGTATTCTGCTCGTGCGAGCTTTATCACTCGTATGGTTGACGAGGGCTATTCTCCATATGTTGTAGCGGAGATGGCGGGCAATAGTCCAATGGTTATCTATAAGCACTACTACAAAAATACCCACGGCAAAGATATGTTAGGAGAGATAAATTCGATTTTTAAGTAAATTTCTTCTCTCTGGTTAAACCAATTTTAGATATATTCGCTACTCTTTTACATAGGACAGTAAAATGAACTGAGAAATGGGAACAAAACGAAGATGCTATAGGCTTGAAGTGTGTTGTAAAAATACCGCAAATTTCAAAATATGCAGTAGATTTGCAACAACGGAATGAGAGCTATACAGGAATACGATAGATTTGAGGCGTGTTCTAAAAACACTGCAAATGTAGACAAGTGCAGTAGATTTGGGACACGCAGCAAAAAAATCGATAATTTTTCGCAAAAAGTAAACCTTCTCAGAAATTTTCACTATACTTAAGTAGGGTAAAATAATTATTGGTGTGTTTTTAAGAGTGCTATTGGAGATGAGATTTTTTGCTATTGAATTGAAAATATAGTTATTCTATATTGAGATTTAATAGTGAAAAATATCGCTCCAAGAGTGCTTTTAAAAATATGGCAATAATTGTTTTACACTACTTATATGGTAACGGTACTTCGATAGTGCCACAAAATTAATTTTAAACAAAAAATGGAAATGAAAATGAACAACAACAATGTAATCGCAACACTTGCATCGATCGACAGAAATACTCTTAGTAACGAAGAACAACTACACTTAGACTTGTTTATGATGAGCTATTTCACAGGAGGCTCAACAATCTATGAACTTGCTTCGCTGATGGATGAGGAGATGTGTGATGATTATCTTGTTGTTGAACGATTTGAGAGTGAACTAAGTGCTTACACCCCTGTGGATAACACTATTAAGGAGATTGTTAGTCGTTATAAAGCGGACTGCCACTTTACTTATATCTTGCCAGTATTTAATGAGTCGCATAACACTCACGAGTTAAGATTAAGAAGGTCTGATGAGGTTGTGGTAGAAGTCAATACGACGCTCAGAAAATTGGCTCTTAATGCAGGAATTGAGGGATTCATCTCAATAGGATCTACAAGACGATTATTCGTAGAAACTTTGTTAGGACAATTGGTGTCTTTTGAAGAGATTTCACGTCTTGCAGGATGCTATGAAGAGGAGGTCGATATGTACTGTAAACTCATGCTAAAGCACGCAATTTAGAAGTGCCTGAAAATCACCTGAAATATAAAAAAAAGAGGTCAACCAGGGATAGGTTCACCTCTTTTCTTTATAAGTGATTCATAGTCAATAATAGCTTATAATCAGACGATTATATAATTTTACGGGCTATTTTACGCCCATTTTTAGCTAGGAAGCTTTAGTTTTTAATAAAAGCCTGATATTTAGCAGTTTATATTTTCAACGAAAAAACTGCTAAAATTATGTTTACTATCAATTTTAAGGGTGCTAGGAGTACCAAAATGATCGAATTTGTCAAGATTGAAATGATCATTTACAAGCGTGGATTCGCTAGAGTTACAAAGATGTTAAGTGTGACAGGGCTATACCAAGATTGGGACAAAAAATCACAAACATTTTCAGGCACAGATGCCACATCCAAAAATAGATTATTAAGGGATGTAAAACTTAAATATCTAAAGGCTGGAGAGAAGTGGGATTCTCAAAATAAGGATTGGACTCCAGTTGAACTATCGCATTATTTTGACAGCGATCCTAGGCAGATGGATAAGTATATCTCTATTGAAGATACAATTGTTCGATTGGCTGAAGAGATATCTAATAGAGAACGCTACAAGAATGGAAGAGTTCTAAAGAGTAAACATACAGCTCATAACTATCTTTTTCTAAAGTCCTCGCTTGAAAAATTCACAAATAGCAAATACCATCGAGCTTTCTCCAAATATCATTTCCGTGATTTGAATGAGAAATTTGTGCAGGACTACTCGATATGGCTATCGCAACAAGGAGCAAAGAATGGTCATCGTGGGAATGTTTCAGACTTACTACTAAAGTTACGTGGTGTTTGCGTATATGCAAAGTCGCTGGGTGCATATAGCGTTAATCTTGAAATATTCAGATACGTTAAAGAGAAGATAAAGCCTCGCTTAACGACACCAAAAGGAGTTTCATCGGATATAATTGGGCGTATAGAGGCAGTTGATAGGACACTCTTAAAGAAGAAAGAGTGCTTATGGTTGGATTTATTTTTGTTTAGTTATTATGCTGGAGGAATGTCGCCTATTGATGTATGTCTAATGACTCGTGATTGGATAAAGGGTGATATGATAATTTACGATCGCACTAAATTCGATAAACAAGGGCGAGCGATAATAACATCTAAGGCCGCTGAAATAATGGAGCGATATAGAGGTGATGCTTATATGAACTATGTTTTCCCAACCATAAAGAAGTGCAATCCGACTCAAGAACAACTTTATGGTCGAGTGAAGCGGATTAATGAAAATGTGAACAAAACACTGCATAAGGTGTGCGAGATGCTAGGCATAACACAGAAAGTAACGTGGAGCACCGCACGAAGTAGCTACATATCAAAACTCATAGATGCTGGTTTTCATCCGCTACAGGTTGCCGAATTGGCAGGCAACTCACCTCAAACTATCTATCGCTATTACTACA
>JBCQWG010000002.1:42346-109827 GCA_047172325.1 Rikenellaceae bacterium
ACTATACATACTCGGATAAAGATAAACTTAAGGCGAGGATGGATGAGGTGTTTCAATATTAATTATTTTATTTGCATAATTCAAAATAAATAATTAACTTTGTCATAAATAAGATACACGTTATGAGTAGAAATAGAAATCCATTTGTGGTGACTGGACGAATTGAGCCAGAGTATTTTTGTGATAGAGTTTCCGAGTCGGCAAGGCTTGTGAAATCGGTTACTAATGGTAATAATATGGTTATTATCTCGCCTCGTCGTATGGGTAAGACTGGATTGATTCAGTTCTGCTACGACAAGCCTGAGATTGCCGACAACTACTACACCTTCTTTTTGGATATTCTGCACACATCCTCTTTGAGGGAGTTTACATATACTCTCGGCAAGAGTGTGTTCGATGCACTACTGCCTCGTAGCACGAAAATGGTAACGCTATTCACTCAAACACTTAGGTCGCTAAGTGGGAAGTTTGGCTTTAACCCAGTTACAGGTCTACCTGAATTTGGTGTGGAGCTTGGCGATATTGACCGCCCAGAATATACTTTGGAGGAGATTTTCAAACTTTTGGCAACGGCCGACAAACCTTGCATCGTGGCAATAGATGAGTTTCAGCAAATTTCAAAATATCCAGAGAAGAATATCGAAGCTCTACTGCGTGGTCATATCCAAAAGATTGAGAACTCGAACTTCATCTTCGCAGGTAGCGAGCGCACAATGATGCAGTCGATGTTCCTATCTTCGGCTCGCCCATTCTACCGTTCGGCTGATGTTATGGAGCTTGGTGCAATACCTAAAGATATATACACCGAGTTTGTCGAGTACCACTTCAACGAGAGTGGTCGCACTGTAGCTGATGGCGTTATTGAGTGGGTTTACGACCTATTCGAGGGGCACACCTTTTATCTGCAAAAGTGCTTTAACGAGGCCTATGCAAACACTATGAGTGGCGAGGAGTGCACAATGGAGAGAGTAAAAGCAGCAGTCGAAGATATGATCGGGCTCTACGACACAATCTTCCGTGAGGTACTTTCCAACATCCCCGAAAAGCAAAAGGAGCTACTCTACGCAATCGCCAAAGAGGGCAAAGCCGAGCAGATCCTATCCGCCACCTTCATCAAAAAATACAGCCTCACCACCCCAAGCTCAATCCAAGCAGCCACCAAAAAGCTCCTTGAACGAGACCTTATAACTGAGCAAAACAAGACCTACTCTCTTACGGATAAACTGTTTGAGATGTGGATGGAACAAAAATATTAAATAAATACCCATTAAAATGAATACTGATTACATCAAAGAGTACTTGAAGGATTATTTTGCAATGGATAACCCTCAATACGCAGTTATGCTAAAAGGAAAATGGGGTTGTGGTAAAACTTATTTTATTAAGAATATAATCGGCGAGTTAGCAAGCCCAGAGGCAACTGTTGACGAAATAGCTTTAAACCCAATTTATATTAGTTTAAATGGCGTAAGTTCGAAACAGCAGATTACTTATTTGATTAAAAGAGAAATATCTCCAATATTATATTCTAAAGGTGTTAAAGTCGCAAAACATGTTATTCTAGGAGGCATTAAATATGTAACAGGAGGAGCTATTGATCTTAACAATGATGGTGAGGGGGATGACATTTCTAAAATGCTTGATATAGATGCAATATTAGACATCCTAGCAAAACCAAACTGCTAAATTTAGAGATGAAATGAATTTAAAATATCGTTGTGAATATTTTGAAAATCTAAATGAAGCATCATTGGCAGACATCTACGTATACTTTAGCAAAAGTTATGATGGTCGAGACTGCACATATAACTACGATTCAATTTTCACAAACGTAGATCCTATAAAACTCACAAAAAACATATCGTTACTCTCAAATAAATCCAAGTATGACCTTAAATGGTTTCTTGAGTATAGATATAAGATTCAATACGGTGTAATTCAAGAG
Source organism: Rikenellaceae bacterium (assembly GCA_047172325.1). Classification (GTDB taxonomy): domain Bacteria; phylum Bacteroidota; class Bacteroidia; order Bacteroidales; family Rikenellaceae; genus Alistipes. The sequence goes on from JBCQWG010000002.1 coordinate 44,292, forward strand.
ACTTTACACTCTAAATTGTGCGAAGAACTGCCATTTTTTATAACTCTAAACGACAGCTTAGCTAAGCTATCAAATAAATATACGTTGGTTGACAAAGAGGCTATGAATGAATTATTAGCAACCATTAATATAATAATATCTCACCTGAAGGATACGCAAAGTCGGATGTAGGTACATAGTGCTCTTCGTCAAATTTGGAGCATTATGCGAGGTGATGGAAGCTCATCGAATGCGCTGTTACAGTGGATTGATAGAGCTTTAGGGTGGGGCTTCGATGCTATTTCGTCATTTGCCACGGGCGTTCGAAAGTTTCAATACGAAGTGGAGAATGCGATAGTATACAGCTGGACAAATGGCGTAACCGAGGGAATGTTAATCGCTTAAAAGTGAAAAAAGCGAGAGATGTATGGCAGGGCTAGTTTCGAACTTCTTCGGCGAAAAGTATGCTTGTCGGTTACGGGATAGCGTGCTCCAAATTTTACGAAGAGCCTTTTTGCACCGCTATTCTGCAGTCTGTGATGTTGTCTTGCTTTTCTCGTATGGTACTGTAAACAACAAATTAAACAAATAAGACCATAAAGCCTTGAAAATTACAAAAAGTCTGTATATCTTTGCATTCGAAATAAAACAAGTATAAACCAAGTTCGTGTAGTCCTACACAGAGGGTTTAGTGTTTAACTCCAAAATATACACTGATATACAGTCTTTTACAAACTATTCAAAGTTGCCCTAAAGAAAAACCTATTTAATTTTATAGGTTAAAGGCTCAGACAAGGCTTGGGCCTGCGCCTCAACATAATCAAACCAAGCAGCAGGAGTCTCAAAGCCCCAACGATTCCATGCAGCTCCCATATAGTAAGCTAATCCCTCCTCTGGACTATAGACTCCTTTGGATAAGATATGTCCCTTCGCTGTACCGATTGGCTTCTCGAAGTATTGAATTGCACTTGATTTTTGATCTGGATATATCACTGCATTATATGTTTGCCAACCATAGTTGTGTTTAGGTTCAGCATAAGCTATATAATTATCTCCTCGCTGACTCACTTTACCCATGTCGTGCATAACAAGACCTATTACAATATCTGTAGGTGTTGTTAGATTCTTGTATTCAACTTCAATATAGTTAAAATGAGTACCCTTATCTAGGGTTATTGTTCTCTGCTCTTGGATCATCTGCCCATCAATATTTACAGGGTCATACATCAGACGGAAAGTTAAACGAAGTCCGCCATTATCCAAAATCTCACAGCTATCATAAAATCCGGGATATTGGATCTTATCGTCACGCATAATAGCTGCCGTTCCACTACCTAGAGTAGGTCCAACTGTGTAATAATCCATACCTAAGCCATGATCTATATGATATGTTGTGGCTGTAGTAAGATTCTGCGCAGCTTTCTGATTGTTATTAGCTTGAAACCTCTCGTGTATAGCTTTATACTCTGGATCAAAGTTGACACCATATAAAATATCTAACACAGGCATTCTATGTCTCTTGGTTATGATGTCATAACCATACAACTTATCGCCCTGCGCCATTAATTTCTTAGAATATACGCGAAAAGCAATCTTATCATTCTCCCATCCAAAATCATCGAACCATTGAGGATATACCTTGCCCGTAGCCACGGTGTCGAGGGGTAAACGTCGAGCTTTACGTAAAATATATCTTTCTACTGACTCTGCTGCGACAGTTGCAGGGAATAATAGTTTTCCATCGTATGTCGTTTGACACTGCATTGCATCGCCCTCAAGGGTGTAGACTACATATTCATCAGCATTATCTATAGCGATCTCAATCACTTGATCCACTCGATCTATGGATGAATTGTTAGATATTGTTATCTCCATCTCTTGTTTGCTACACGCAGCGCACACACATAGTAGCAATGCTACAATAATTGATCTCTTCATATCTCTATTTTTTAATTATTCACTCTTGGGAACAAGTCTACTTGGGGAGACTCCAAAATGTTGTTTAAAGAGACGACTAAAATGTGCTCTATTCTTAAAGCCCGTCATATCGGAAACCTCATTAACATTATATTGACCCGATCTAATAAATTTATTTGCCTGTTGAAGTCTATAATTTTTCAATAACTCATAAGGAGACATATCTGTCAAAGCCTTAATCTTAGTATAAAAGAGTGAACGATTGACACCTAGCTCAACCGCAAAACTATCAATCTCAACGCTCTCATTATCAAGATTTTCATCAAACAACCTATAAAGCGATGTTATCAAATCAGAATCTCGTTTAGAGACTCCGCCAATTTGATTCTCTCGAATTAGAGGAAGACCCATCTGGAATTGTTCGATAAGTCGTTGACGCCCTTTTAGCAGAGAAGAGATACATGCAATAAGATGTTTTGGGTAGAATGGTTTACCAATATAGAAATCTGCACCCATCTCAATACCATTGATCTTATCATCAATGGTATATCTCGCCGTAAGTAATATAATGGGGATGTGACTTGTTCGCAGATCATTTTTGATGACCTCACACATTTTATCACCTCCCATACCGGGCATCATAACATCACTCACAATAATATCTGGCCATTGACTCTGCATCTCTTCCAAACACTCTGATGCGTTGGCATAGGACTTAACGGTAAAGTATCGTGCTATGATCTCCGATATAAAGGCCCTCATCTCTCCATTATCCTCAACCAAGTAGATTAATCGATCTTTGAACAGAGGGTCAAGATCAAGAGAGCTACCACCATCAAACGAACCCAATATAAGCGATTGCTTATCAATGCTGTTATCCTCAATATTATATTCGCTCAACTCTTTTTGATATTCAACAATTGGTAACTCCACAATAAATGTTGAGCCAACCCCATACTCACTCTCAACTCTCAGAGTTCCTCCATGTAGCTCTACCATATGCTTAGAGAACGCTAATCCAATACCCGTTCCTCCCACCTTTTTAGTCTCTATAGATTTCGAGGTGTAGAACCTATCAAATATCCTCTCTTGATCTTCAGGCGTTATTCCAGCACCACTATCCGAAACTCTAATTGTGAGAATATTTCCTTCGCAGCCATAATCTATGGTGATGCTATCATCAGCTACTGTGTACTTAAAAGCATTGTTAAGCAGGTTGTTTAAAACCTTTTCAATCATGCTACGATCAGCGACAATACCTAATATTCTATCAGGGTATTCAACCTTAAACTCTTTATTATCATATGTCGCTAAGAGTTTAAAATCTTCAACAATCTCCTTAAGTAGATCTCGCATAAAGAATCTTTCACTCTTCAACGTTAACATATTCTCATCACTTAGCTGTATATCGTGAGCAAGATCAATAAGTTGTAACATTTTACGAACCTGTCGCTGCATTATCGTCAAATGAGACTTCATATTTAAATCTAGCTTGAAACGATCTGCCAAGATTGCTAACGGGGCTAGGATTAAAGTTAATGGGGTCTTAAGTTCATGTGATATATTGGAGAAGTAACGTTGTTTCTCAAGATTTGAGACTCTTAAAGTCTCTTTCTCTTGCGACTCCAAAGAGAGTTTATGATTGAGCTCTTGATTGCGCATAATAAAATAGACGACCGACACTATTACTATTGTAAGCAATAGCGCATAAATAATGTAAGCCACAACGCTACCATACATTGGACGCTTAATTTTAATATACAACTGTTGCTCATTGGTCATATAGCCATATGAGTTAAATGCTAAAACGCGCAGTGTATATTTACCCGGCCGAAGACCATTAAAAGAGATTACATTATTGGAAACATGCGATTTAATCCACCTTGAGTTAGTCGGCTCTAAGATATAGGCATAATGGTGACTGCTTGTACTTGCATCATATATAGCATCAATGCTTATAGAAAATGTATTCTCATCACTCTTAAGGGTGAAAGAGTCACCAGATTTTAACCGTCGCTTAAGTATTACTCTCTCATTATATAGAGTATTTGGTGCTATTGTTTGGTCATATATCTTCAGATCCTTGAAATGTAACCTAGGAAGAGATTCATCTTTAGGCAACTCATCGGGGTTGAAATAGAGAAACTTATTTATACCTGAGAAGAATAGCTCACCCCTCTTATTCATTGTAGCTGAATATAAGAACTCCTCGAATGGCAATCCATCAATAACTCTATATGTATGAAACTGCTCTCTCACAGGATCAAATGAGTTCAAACCTACATTTGTTGTGATCCATAGCAGATCTTCGGAGTCACACAAAATCGACTTTACCACATTATTGGAGAGCCCCTGCTCCTCTGTGAAATATTTAAATGAGAGACTCTCGCCACTCTCATCCGCCTTGCATAATCCACCCTGCTCCGTTCCAATCCACATCACACCATGTCTGTCACGCAACATTGTCGAGACAAAGCTACTTGAGAGAGAGGTTTTATCGCTATCATCATGTAGATAGTGTTGAACCTCCGCCGTGAGGAGACTCTCATAAGTTGGTATTATAAATATACCCTGCAAATCTGTTCCAATCCATGTAGAGGCTGTTTTAATATCGTGATAAATTATACGCACACGACGAGTCTCTTCTTCTAAGAAGTAATCATTATCAAGTATCGACTCAACACGTTCAATAGTATTATTGTCACTAACATATAATTTCAATAGATCATCCACATAGCCTACCCATATATTGCCATACGAATCCTGCGACACAGAGGTTGGAGCGGTATTCTTTGGCTTAAACGAGGTAGGAAAACTTAAAAAATCAACCTTTCCCGTCTTATAATCATAGCGATAGCAACAATCTGATGTAATAGCCCAAATATGTTGTGTCGCGTCAATAAAGTATCGCGCATCATATTTATCATAGAATAGTTGTTGAAGTCCCTTCGGTGTAGTCTCATACCTGCCAGTTGTAGTGTTATAGATATGGATGATATTATCAGACTTTATTATAAGATGATCCTCGTCAAGATGATCCATTATTGTCATCTTTAGAGGTCGCTCTTCGATTGGAGAGTTAAAAATTTTATTATTGCGAGTAAATCTCATCGCCCCACTATTGAATGTAGAGACCCACATATCACCATTGTTCATCAATAAAAAGTTGCTTATTCTATCTCCTACAAGATATTTTTCTCCACTATTGATGCTCTTTTTTGCCGGATCATAGATAAGTCCATCAAAGGATGATCCGATCCAAATTTTGCCATTATGATCCTCTATAAGAGATTTGATATTAAGAGATGAGTAAAGGTGATCCAAAATATAGAACTCCTTACCACTTGGGCTGTGGGTTACATTGGTCTCAACGAGGCCATGCGATGTTCCCAGCAATATTGTATTGAGCTTTGAAGAGGCAACAATTGAGTTGACATATATATTAGAATCCTCTAAATGTCTTATGAATTGACGCGTATCTGGGTTATACTCCACTACGCCATTCGACGAAGCTATCAAAAGGGAATTATCATACTCGATGGAGCCAAGCAAAAAGATATCATCCTCCACTAAGGAGTCATGCCCAACAAAGCTCAACTGCATGTCATATATATAAACTCCTTTTGATTCACTTATAACATATATAAGATCGTCAAGAATTGCGACATCTCGAATTATACCATCATTCTGAAACTCATCTCTAATAATAAAATCATCACTATGATAGTCGTATACCACTATACCCTCATCTGTGCCAATCCACAAACGCCCCATTGAGTCCTCTTTAATAACTCTAATTCTGTTCGATGGCAGAAACTTATTCGATATGCTATTCTTGTAGATTGTAACATTATAACCATTATAGCAGTTTAGCCCATCATATGTTGCAATCCAAATATAACCGCGAGAGTCCAAATATAGGGTTGTAACATCATTACTCGATAGACCATTGGCAATATTTATACTCTCACTCTGCAAAAAATGCATTTGATCGCTACTTTGTGGAGTAGCAATCAAATGCGATATAGATATAGCTAAAAAAAGTATTATATGGTATAAATATCTCATCATTCACTATTCAACATTCACCTTTATGGAGGTTAGGAAGTGTTTATCGCTGTATCCTTCAGGGTAAAATATTGATCCAAACTTATGATAATATGTATTTTGCATCCATACGACCTCTCCTTTGGCGCGTTTACCAGCTCCCAGAATAGCATAGGGGCGCACATTATCTTTAGTTGAATTAGAGGTAATAGGCTCTACAGACCAACCTTTTCTACCTTTTACCCACTTCTCTATTTCAAATACTTCACCTCGCTTCACTGATAGATATACGGTTTTTGTATCCTCCTTATCAATTGTTATTCCTCCAGAGTAGTTAGGTTCGCTCTCCTCTTTACCATCTGGCGTTTGCGGGAACCAACCTCCCGAATTGACCAAATCCTCTACAATCCACTCTTCACCACTCCATGTAGCATAACAAAGTATATGGTTGTTATCATCTGGATAGCGGGTGAATGCAACCACAGGATTACCCCTCTTATCTTGTGCGACATCCCAAATCCAAGCCTTGCCGCCACTAGAAGAGCCATCATACACCTTATCGGCAATATTTGCCTCAACGATATTATCTAATTCACAAATCTTCTCACCACGCACATTGTAGTAACCATCGTTGCGAAGTGTAAAATAGTATATGCTATTGCGCTTCTCGTCACGAGGGTGACCATCGGTTACCGCTAGATGTATCTTATCCTCTCCATCTGAGAACACTTTAGTATATGGTCGCCCTGCATTATCTCCTCCACGTGGGGCAAAGAGAATCTTACCCTTGCTCCAACTCTCTCCGCCATCCTTTGAGATGGAGAGCGTAGGCTTGAAGTTCATACCTCGCCAAAAGAGATAGAGATTATCACTATCCGAACTTAAGCGTGTAGCATTGGTATATGTATAACCTGTATATAACTTAGCCGAAGATCTCTCTTTGTCGTTGAGCTCCAATATCTCTACATCACTCCAGCGATCAATGGATTCTGGCTCTAAGGCTGTGATCTTATATAGGCCATCATTTCCGCTATGCTTCGTAAAGAATAGAGTAATGTAACCTAGCTTATCTATATAGATACTAGGATTATTGTGGTCATCTTCTTGTAGGTGTTCAAATACGCAGACGCTCTTCTCACACCCACTCTTCTCATCAATCGCACCCACGAATATTGATCCAAAACTATCAATCCATCCTATATAAGTTGTGCCATTGTAGCTCACCGCGCGCGGATCCGAGAACCAGCACCATGCACCATTATCTGTAATGGTGTGATAACGGTCAGAATTTAACTGTGCATGTGCTATTGCTACTTGTGTAGCGATCGCTATTACTAATATAAGTCTTTTCATAAGTTAATCTCCTATTGGTTCCAACGCTCGCCTCTATGCAATAGATACTCTTCTTGCATCTTTTTAGCGACATTTCTATAATAAGGTTTCTCAACTAAATTGTAATTATCATCAATGCCATTGGTGTGGTCAAATAACATACGCTCAGTGATGTCGCCATCTTGATTATACCACTCTGCATAATAGTAAGTACCATCGGTATAAGACCAGCCATCATACCACCTTGATACTGCATACCCTTTACTCTTGGCATCCTCTCGATAACATAACTCCTTTATTGACTCACCTTCGAGATTTTTAGGAGCCTTCACCCCTGAAACATCGCACAACGTTGGATATAGATCCACAAACTCTACCACCTCATTCGAGCGAATGCCCTCCACTCCTCCGGGAGTGCGAATAATCATGGTAGATCTTATAGCATGGTAAAGAATAGTCTGCTTACAGAACATTCCACCATGCTCCGCTAGGTTCCAACCATGGTCACCTATAAGCACCACTGTAGTATTATCAGCTAGGCCTAGTGCCTCTAACTCATCGAGCACGCGACCAATTTGCACATCAATAAATGAGACACATGCGTAGTAGCCTCGAATGATCTCCTGAGTCTCCTCTAAGCTGCGATCACGTTTTCTTGAGACGCCACTATAGAACAACATCTCACCACCAACTCCATTTCGTGCCCCTAGAGGTATATCGTGTCCCTCTCGAAGCTTCCAGCTAGAGGGCAACACAATTTGAGATGGATCATACATATCAAAATATCTCTTTGGCGCAACAAATGGAAGATGAGGTTTGGAGAAGCCACATGCTAGGAAGAATGGCTTATCTCCCTCACTTAATGTTTTAAGATCCTCAATTGTTTGCGACGCAACTCTATAATCTAGATATTCACTATCATCACAGTCAGCTCCCTCAGAGTAGTTACCACGAAGCTTAGACTCACCTGCATTATACTTCCGCATTAACTCATTATTAGAGTCTAACTTGTATGATTGACCATTATCATAAGTTGATACAAACATAGATGCTGAACGCATTGTATCCCAATACTCCACTTGATCTTCTGCATGATGGAATACCTTTCCATTTGCTATTGTAGTGTAACCTGCATCTTGAAAGCTTTTATTGATTGGTGTTGCATCTGGCACATCTGAGGTTGATGCATCCCAATTTTTAATACTATTATTTGTTGGTCGCAATCCCGTTAGAAGAGACGTTCGTGAAGCTCCCGAAACAGGAATATTACAATAAGCATTTGTAAATAGTGCTCCCTGCTCCGCAAGACGATCAATGTTTGGAGTCTTGACCATAGGTGAATTATAGCAACCCATCTCAGGTCTCATATCATCGACCACGATAAAGAGTACGTTCTGGGATTTGCTCTTACCTCCCTTAGCAAAAGCTTGAGAGGCAAGAGCAGATGCAGCCAGAGTTAGTGCCGTTAGTGCTAATTCTCGTTTCATATTATCTCTTCAATATGTTATTCCCCTTAAGCTCCATGATCTCTTGATCCTTGCCAACAAGCTCTTGCTCCAACGCTTTTACGCGATTTTGAAGAGACTCGACATCTGCCGGCAGTGTTGCATTGGACCCTTGTTGAATAATTCTAACTTCGTCTTGATCCACCCTCTTTGACTGAGCTGCATATTGCTCATCATAGTTCATTGTATCTGTAGAGGAATTAGAGTGAAGTGTTATTTCAGCCCCTTTCAAACCATGCGAGTATGCCTTTACGCGAATTTCACCACTCTTTGATGTCGAACGAACTAAAAGCGTTGCTGCACCCATCTCTGTTTTTACCGGATTAGCATAATTAGCAGCACCACCAATGATCTCACCTTCACCCTCAACTACAAAGTGGATATACTCTGAAGCAAGCACCTTCTTTGTTCCATTAGCATCGACGACATAACATCTCACAGGCACAAAATCAGATCCATCAGCTACAAGCTCCATATTTAAATCATCGACCTCCAATACTAGTGATTCGCTGCGTAAAGGATATGCCTTCTCTGTGGTAACAACTAACTCCCCATCAATGTATCCCTTGGCTACTACTGTTGCAAGAAAAGCTTTATTCATTCCTTGAGTTTTAAAATCCTCAATGTGGAATGCATCTTTAAATATAAATGGAGGGTTAGGAATATGCGAATAGCCCTTATCGTCAGAAGGGGATATGGTTCCTATCTCTCGACCATTTATTGTTAACGCAACCTCATCACAATTACTATAAATATATACATCTGCGGGAGAGAGCTGAGTCAATTCATTTGCAATAAATAGTGTTGGCGCAATATCGGTCTCCTCAACCCTATAATCTGCATCATATTGAGATCTCCATAGGTAATAACTATATTTTGGTAGACGATAAAGAGTCATTAGACCTCCCCAAAATGGATCGGAGTGATATCCTCGCTGATGTTCAAAACCAGCCCACAAAGCACCACCCAGCTTCACTGGATCGGATGAGTGTAATACATTCAACGTTTTAGAGTATATCTCACTCTGCTGAAGTAGAGCATTCTCACCCCACTCACTCTTAACCCTCACCACTGAGTTGTGCGAGTACCAATTATCAACTTGATCTCCACACTCTCGTATAAATGAGTTGACATTGGGGTCATCACCATGGTAGTACATATCGAGACCCGCCTCTTGTGCTTTATCAATATCTGTCACAGTATACATTCCATCAAAAGGATACTCCTCATGGGCGATTGCATGCATATTCTTAAGTAGATCGACAGGCTGAGCCCAAGTCTCATTTAGAGCTGTCTCCCACATTATTATAGATGGACGATTGCGATCTTTGCGCACTAAACGTCTCACATCCTCATATATACGCTCTTCGAAAAGTGGATTTACTTTATTGAAGAATTGCCATCCCGGACTTGCTGTAGTCGTCAAAAGACCCAATTGGTCACATGCATCATAAAAGGCATCATCTTGGGGATAGTGCGCTGCACGAACAATAGCACATCCACCCTGACGTAGCAAAACGGCATCACGCCAATGCGCCGAATTAGGAAGAGCATTTCCAACATATACATAGTCCTGATGGCGATTAGCTCCAATGATCTTAGAGTCATAAACCTCACCATTAATCTTCATTCCAACAGCTCCTGCCATCTCAATGGTTCGAATACCAAAGCGTGTTCTAAACTGGTCACATAATCTATTCCCGCACCAAACCTCAGTTTTAATATAGTGCAATGTAGGATGATTGGGATGCCACAACTCAACACCACTCACACTCATCAATTGATCTATTTCAACTGTTGAATTTGGTGCAATAGAACTCCTCTTAGTTAAGGTCTTAATTTGCTCGCCATCAATTGTCTCCAAAGTGCTTTTTAGCGTCACTGACACTCTCTTATTGGAGCTATTTTCAACCTCACTACGAATATTAATCTCTGCGCTATCGCCACTAGCCTTTGCCGTTGAGATAAATATACCGCCACCTGCAACACGCTCTGAGAGCTGAGGCAGTGTTACATGCAAAGGAGATGTAGTCATCAAATAGACATCGCGGTAGATACCACCCAAATATGCAAAATCAAGGTTTGCTTGCGCCTTTCCCGGAGGGTAGTTCTCATCATCCGAGTTATCGGCTAATACAGCTACTATATTTGGCTCTCCATCATAATTTACAACATCGGTGATATCGGCAGCAAATGGAAGATATCCGCCATAGAACTCCGATACTAGCTCTCCATTAACCCATACTTTGCTCTTGCCCATTACAGCCTCAAAGTATATAAACAATCTCTCGTCACTCTTTGCTCTATTGACTCTAAACTGCTTTCTATACCATGCTTCGCCTTGGTAGTTACGACAACCACTAGCATTCTCAGGTAGAACCTCTAGTCCATGAGGGATTGATGCTGACTCCCATTGAGAATCATCAAAGTCCACGGCTTGAGCCCCTGCAATAGAGCCTTTATAGAAGCGCCAACCAAGATTAAAATTTTCCACTTGACGAGGTGAATCTTCAACTGCATAGAATCCCATTGTTGAGAATCGCCCCTGCTGCGAAAGAGTCTGTTTATTATTTGCTTCAACATTAGAGATTGAAAGTATCATAGCCAAAGCTATGACTGAAAATATCTTATTCATACTTTATTCAATTAACTTCTTATTATTATTGACATAGTGATACATTTGAGTTCCAGCAGAGAGAAATGCCCCAACACCATAGAGCTCAGTATAATCTGGGTAACTAGCGCCCGGAGCAGCTCCAACACCTTGAACATAACCAAAGAGGCCATCTTCATTTACGGCACCCACTAAAGCATTCCACGCTTTAAGGAGCGTTGGCTCATAGGTCTCGCGATCGAGAATGCCATTATTAAGGCCCCATGCAAGCCCAAATGTAAAGAATGAAGATCCAGAGGTCTCTATATTTGGATATGACTCAATATCACCCAATAAGCCTGCCGACCATGTGCCATCCTCACGTTGTAACTCTTTGAGTCGCGCTGCCATATCTTTAAAAAGATTGATATAGAACTCTCGACCCTGCCAATCTTCAGGCATATCGGGGATCATCATCGCTAAGCCTCCAAAGACCCAGCCATTACCTCTAGACCAAAATATACCTTTGCCATTAGTTTCATACTGATTTTTATACTTATTATCACGATAAAAGAGCGACTCTTCACTATTCCATAATCTGTTATAAGTCATATGATATTGCTTATCCATATAGTCAAGATATCTACTATCTCCTGTTATCTTCGACAATCGAACCCACACTGGAGGAGACATAAATAGAGCATCACACCAGAACCAATGCCAATTATCAGCCTTATCACTGGCCATAATCTCATCGAACTGCTTCTGTGTTGGAGCATAGTATTCAGCATTATTATACTTTTCAGATAGCGATAAATAGAGTTGACCTATACAGTGGTCATCCGCATGATACATTCGCGTATATAAATTATACCCCGCCTGCTTTGCCTTTTGTCCCAACCAATCTACATATTTATCATCTCCTGCAATTGTCGAAAACTGATAGACTCCTGTAAAAAGAGATGCAGGAACCCAATCTTGATCTGGATAACGATCACGATGATGCCATGGTTGTCGCAAATCTTTAGGTGGCAAGGAGCGATATTTTCCCTGATCCTCATAAGTTTTTAGCTGCCAATCTGCAACTCTCTTTGTGATCGCCATAACCTCTGTCGCCTTCGGAAGCTTTGTTGAGTTATTACAACTAACAATAGAAGTAAGTGCTATCGCAACTAAAAAACATTTTAGAAATAACTGTTTCATAGCGATTTGATTATAATGGAATATATTTAAGTTCAATTGATCCCTCTGTCACAGTCTTAGTTTGAATACCAATACGCGTATAAGGGAATGGCCCTGAAGTGATCTCACATATGTTAATATCATATGGAGCCGAAGCGGTTATCTCTATCTTAACACTCTCGCGCTCTCCAATTAATGTGATGCTCTTTTGATCTGGACTAATCTCATACTTTGAGCGAGTTGTAATAGCCGTCTCTATTGGTTGCACCACATCTTGAGTAAACTCATCGCGCAAAACAAAATAGCCCTTACCCTCTCGACTAAGTTCGCAATGTCTCTCTAGCTTACTGATCCTAGCATCTTTAGAGTATGCAGAGGCGATATCAATAACAAACTCATCTTTAAGATCTGTAAAGTTCTTATATACCAACTTTGCTTCGTGCTGTCTACCTGCTCGCTGCTCGTTTCCACTAATCAATGGCACTGGATGTCCAAACGACGATAATATTTTATATAATACATATCGTTTATCTGTGAATGTTTTGTCAGTGTATTCAAATGGACCACCCATATCACCCATCAATATCTCATCTCCGACAACAACAGTATAGGAGCCTACATCGTTATGATTATGATGTTCATTGTTATGGCCACCCTTTATAGAGGCAGCAATTTTACACTCTGAATCAGCTGCATAGCGCGTAACCAGCACAATAGACTTGTCAAAATAGTGACGCAACTTAAAGCTTGAGCCACCCTCAGCTGGTTTGCTCTTAGATACGCTATTTGGCATTGTATTCATACAAGTCTTAGCGAAGTCAATGCTAAAAATATCAAATTCCAAATTGTCGTACTCCTCCAAGCCTAGACCAAGATTGCGACTACAATAATTTACCAAATGTGGAGAAACCGTCACACCCCAACGGCAATCTGCATAGTAGGGACAAACACCATTTACAATCTCTATATTGACTGGAAACTGTGCAATATTTCTAATCTTCTCATCTTTAAAGAGATCAATCTCGCCATCGGTAGCTTGATATAAGACCTCTCGAAGAGAAATATAGTTTGCAAAACCAAAATTATAATAGCCTAAGCCCTCGGTGCAATATCCATCTTGAGGATATCCTACAATGCTATTCTGCGAATATTTTTCAGCTAAATGAACATACGCTGCTCTTTCATAACGATCATCAAGAAGTGCTAATGCCGCAGTCGTAACACCCGAAAGACATACAGCATTCCAATTGGTTGTCTCACGCAACCACACATGCCCCTTTCCAGAGACCATAGTATAACGAATAGGGTTTAATATATGACGCATGAGTGATTCGTAGATAATCTCACAACTCTCCTTTGAGAATTTCTCTTTTAGAGTTACATAAGCAATAGCATAATTGGCTCCATTAGTGGATGCTGCAAGGTCTACACTACATCTACGTCCTAGGAAATTCCCCTGACCATAATCGTGTGCGGGATATACCCATGAATTTTGTTTTGCAATATCAACTAATCCATACTCTATTAATGGAAGAAATCGCCCCTTATTTTCAAGACATTCAGCCAAAATAAGTATATTTATACAATCCTCACGCGCCTCAAGCATAATCTCACCATTAGTACGCTTTCCACTTATAAAGAACTCACTATAGAGAGAATCGCTCCACTCCGGGAATCCCGATTCTAGATATGGCTCAGCATCTTTTATGGCATTTGCAAAGTTTGGGTTTGCTGCAATCTTATCCCACACCTTTCTATTTGATATAGGTACAGCATATAACCCACTCTTCTTTGGTAACATCTTAGAAATCTCCTCTATGCGAAGAGAGTCCTGTGCGTTGAATGGCTCGACAGGTATAATCTGCGACACGCCATCTTGTGATTGTGCCAACACATCAACAATACCAAAGAGTAATGTTGCGATAATACTTAAATTAAAAATTTTCATCATATAAAGTTTTATTAGGTTATTTGAATGCACAAAGGTAAAAACTATCCTTTTTTAATATGTTTCTTTCAGTCCGTATAATGTAACTTTGAATCCATATCAACCTATATATTACTTCATATCAATTACTCTAACTGGGTCAACATCACCATAATCAAGGTTTTCACCTCCCATACCCCAAATGAAAGTATAGTTGCTTGTTCCTGCGGCACCATGAATACTCCACTCTGGGGCGATCACGGCATCAAGATTATGCATCCATATGTGGCGAGTCTCATCTGGGGTGCCCATAAAGTGCGATATTGCTCCCTGCTCAGGGAGTTCAAAGTATAGGTATACCTCCATGCGTCGATCATGAACATGCGTTGGCATAGTATTCCATACGCTACCTGCTTTAAGCTCGGTCATGCCTAACTGTAGTTGGCATGTCTCCATAGTCTGGTTAACGATATACTTATTTATCACTCTATGGTTTGACTCCTCCATTGATCCAAGCTCCACAGGAACTACATCATCCAATCCAATAAATTTAGTTGGATACTCCCTATGAGCGGGCGTAGAATTAAAATAGAAGAGCGCTGGAGTGGAGGCATCATCAGAGGCAAAAGTGACATCTTCATTCCCCTTACCAATATAGAGAGCCTCTTTATAGTTGATCTTATAAGATTTGTCACCTACGGTCACGGTTCCTGCGCCACCAATATTTATAATTCCTATCTCGCGACGTTCCAAAAAGTAGCTCGCTTTAAATGGGTCAATCGTCTCCAATTTTAACACTTTACCAACGGGGACAACGCCACCTACAACCATGCGATCATGCATCGTATAGACAATATTTGTCTCATTAGGGACAAATAGCCCCTCTATAAGAAATTCACTACGCAAACGCTCCGTATCATATGATTTACTATCTGTGGGATTGGTTGCATAACGCACCTCATAATTTACCTTTTGTGCTGACGCTGAGCTAACTACTGCCATAATTGCCATTATTAAAATTAATCTCTTCATAATTATTTATTTTTTTCTGATTTAACAATATTTTTACGATTCAATAACATCATTCCAAGTGTGAAAAGAGCAAGAACTATCGGCCCTATAACCTTAATAGAGTGTGTTAGATGATAAATGACCCATGTGAATAGGCTTGAAGCGAAATCCAAAGCAGCGCCCTCGCTAAAGCCGCTAGGGATATGTACAGCTGCATCACCAGTAGCTGCATAGACGTCACGAGCAGCCAGAGAGAACGATGGAGCAAGATCCGTCACAAAATATAATCCAACCACGAGCGACACCAATCCAATTATAACTGTCTTAACTACATTGCCTTTGGTTATAGGGAGAATCATTGGAAAGAGATAGAACATTCCTGCAAGTGATGCTAGTGGCAAAAACTTATTACCCGGCAAAATAACCGACAGGAACAATATAATAGGAATCAATATCAGCGATGCCACAAGCGTTGTTGGATGACCAATAACCAACGCTGGTGTCATACCAATGTTAAGCCCTTTGGAGTTCTTAAATTTAGTGGCAATAAGCTCCTTTGTCGCTTGAGATATTGGCATTAAACCCTCTATAAATAGGCGAGTTATACGTGGTATAAGCTCCATTACAGCACCCATCTTTATACCTACAATAAGGATATTCTTTATCTTATCAGCGATGGCTCCCTCGATGGCACCTGCGCCAAACTCTGCAAAGCACGATATGACACAACCAACGATAACTCCCAAAATAAGAGGTTCGCCCAGAATACCAAACTTCTTCTTCATGCCCTCTGCATCAATATTAATCTTATTGAAACCGGGAATCAAATCCATCAATTTATTTAATACAACTGCAAAGGGGACAAAACCTTGACAAAAGGGTTGAGGGACAGATATACCATCCATACCATCATAATACTTTTGAAACTTTGGTGCTGTAAAATCAGCCATCACCATGGTGATAATATAACAAATAACGGCAGCAAAAAATCCCCATGCTAACGAATTAGATGCAAAATAAGTTATAGCGCCAATAAATGCAAAGTGCCAATAGTTCCATAGGTCGATGTTTACGGTACGAGTGGTCTTTGAAAGAAGCATCAAAACATTTACACACAAACAAATAGGAATTATTAGCGCTCCAACAACCGGTGCATTATAAGCTACCGCGGCAGCCGCAGGCCATCCCATATCAAAGATCTGTAGCTCAAGACCATAATTTTCAACTATAGCACCCAACACTGGACCTAGAGTCGATGTTAAAAGTGAGGTTACGATTGACAACCCCACGAAGCCAACACCCACAAAGAGCCCCGAATGTAGAGCTTGACTAGGTTTTATCTTGAGACATACACCCAAGACCGTAAATATTATAGGCATCATCACAGCTGCCCCAAGTTGGATAATGTACCCAAATATCTCCATACTCTTTGATTTATTTTAAATTAAACAAGATTAGACAAATATAAGGCTCTTATTCTTGTATAAATCTTATGATTTTTCTATCTTTGCGCCGACTATAAATTTAAAACCAAACAATAATGAGCGAAAGCGTAAAAACAAAATTCAGCAAGGCATTCTGGGTTGCCAATACCGTAGAGTTACTCGAAAGAGCTGCATACTACGGAGTATTTGTAGTAATTACCCTCTACCTAAGTAGAATCATGGGATTCAATGACATTGAATCCGCAGCAATTGCAGGTGGCTTCTCGGCACTTCTTTACTTCCTTCCTACATTTGCAGGTGCGCTTGCCGACAAGATCGGATTTCGCTCAGCAATGCTACTGGCATTTGGCCTACTGACAATCGGCTATCTTGGTTTGGCGGTCTACCCTACCTACCTTGAATCTGCTGGATTGGTTGAATATGGCATGACCACAACATTCACAGGACTCTTAGATAGCAACATGCGCTATGGTATCATCCCAATTATGATTATCATCGTTATTGGTGGATCATTTATCAAGAGTGTTATTAGCGGTACTGTAGCCAAGGAGACAACAGCTGAGAATAGAGCTAAAGGATTCTCAATATTCTATGCGATGGTTAATGTTGGTGCATTCTCCGGAAAGACCGTTGTTAAACCTCTTCGTGATGCATTGGGTAACGAGGGCTTTATCACTCTTAACTACTTTTCTGCTGCATTAACACTTATTGCACTTATCGCTATTTTCTTCTTCTACACAAGCACTCAGACTAAAGGCGAAGGCAAAAGCTTCCGCGAAATATGGCATGCACTCATCAAAATATGTAGCAATGGTCGCCTAATCACCCTTATCCTTATCATAACAGGTTTCTGGATGGTTCAACACCAACTTTATGCAACAATGCCAAAATATGTTCTCCGCTTAGCTGGTGAGAGTTCAGCTCCATCATGGTATGCTAATGTCAACCCGCTGGTTGTTGTTCTTACTGTAAACTTCGTAACTAGATTAATGAGTAAAGGCTCCGCATTAAAGTCAATGACTGTAGGTATGTTCATTATGCCTATATCAGCACTTTGCATGGCTTCGGGAAATCTATTTGACCACTCTATAGAGATCTTAGGATTGCATCCAGTAGCATTTATGATGATCGTAGGTATTGTCTTCCAAGGTTTAGCTGAGACATTTATCTCTCCTCGCTTCCTTGAATTTTTCTCTTTGCAAGCCCCCAAAGGTGAAGAGGGAATGTACTTAGGATTCAGCCACCTCCACTCATTCTTATCCTCAATACTAGGATTTGGTCTCTCCGGATACCTCTTAAGTAAATATTGCCCTGAGCCAACTGAATTTGCAACACACGAACTATGGGCAGAAGCAGCAGCAAATGCACACTACATATGGTACTATTTTGCTGCCATCGCATTAGTCTCTGCCATCGCACTGATTATATATGGTAAGGTCATAGCTCGTATCGACGCACACAAATAGAGAGTTAATTCATATGTTTTGCGAAAGGTTTTCGCAAAACATATGATTACCACTATCGTATAAATGTGCGAGTTATTTTTGATCTGTTGCCCACTGCATCTTCAGCCTCAATGATAAGCACATGAGAGGTTCCACTTGGTTTAGTGCGGAAATCGTGACGTATGCGCCCTTTATCTAAGTCGAGTGCTATCCACTCGCCATCGAGGGTTGCTGAATATTTACTTACCCCGGAGAGGTTATCCGAAATAGTGCATGTAAAATAGCTGCTGCCACCCTGCTGCGATCCCTCCGAGATACCGAGTTTGAGGGTTGGGGGCTCCGTGTCGGCAACAACATAGAATGACCCTGTGTTGCGACTACGCGCGGTAACACTTCCATAGCGGTACTCTCCACCGATAAAGCTTGGGCTTTTCGAGCGGCCAACACATACCATTCCTACCTTTGATTGAAGCTCAAATGGCACATCTGCCTTAATGGAGATATTCATATATGAGTGGAGTGGAGTTGTTACATCCATAATTTTATATACCTTTGATAATATTGTGGAGTCAGCTCCTTGAGACTCCTCACAAGAGAATATCGCTGAATCATAAAGGGTTCTGGCAGGAATCGAAACAGAAATACCATTTCCCTTATATTCAAATTGTCTATATACCTTCACGATATTATCTGCGCTGACCTCTTCGGCAATATAGCAATCCTTATCGGCTTTGCCAAGCAATGACACATTTAGTAATGATACATTGCCACAATCATCAGCCACCTCAACTTTCATTGTGCGCTTAACGCCCTCCTGTGAAGTTACTACGCCACGATTTAACAATTTGGTATAGTGACTCATATCTGTATGTTCCGTTGCTGAGAGGCGAATAACCTCATTGCGAGACTCAATCATAAGGGGATAATAACCAATTGCATTACTATAGCGGCTATTGCTAAATGAGAATCCATCCATCACATATTCAAAGAAGCACTCTGCATCAATGGATGCAGAGATACGATGTGTAGCAAATGTATTTGTCACCTCATTGCGACGATCAGAAACCTCTAGAACAAAGTATCCACTACGTCCAACGGCGATATTGCCTCCGCCAGAGATCATATAGTTTTCACCACTCTTCACCACATTATAGCTTTTACGAGGCGCCTCTCGCACGACACCTTGCAAGGTGTCAGTCTCGATATAATGGATCTTAAAGATAAGTGGCGCTATAGTGTCGTGAGGCTTGATTATGCCACTTGACACTACATTCAAAGGCTCCTGCTTGCCACTATCTCTAACTTCAAAGTGGAGATGAGGCCCTCCTGAGCTACCGCTATTTCCTGAATATGCAATTAAATCACCCTGCTTCACAACAAATTGGCTTGGGGTGCAGAATAGATTTACTGATTGACTCTTGGTGCGATAACGTTCCACCTCAACGTACTTAGCTACAGCATCATTAAATCGAGAGAGATGACCATAAACAGATGTTGAGCCATTTTTATGAGCAACATATAGAGCTAAGCCATAACCATATGGTGACATTGAGATACGTGAAATATAACCATCAGCCACAGCCACAACTCTTTTCCCAATTACACCCTCTGTCTTTATATCTATTCCCGAATGAAAATGATCGGAGCGCAACTCACCGAAATTTGCAGAATATAGACGCGACACCCCCTCTAGTGGGTATATATAATCGGATGCTGGAAACCTTTGAGCATGCCCCGAAAAGGAGATTGCTGCCAATAAAAATGTTATAATAAATCTATTCATCTTCAATTTTAATCTTTTGTGAAACAACACTTAACACCATATCATAATCGTAACCTAGCGATAATCCATAGCGAATTAGTTTACTCTTTAAATCATATTTATCTTTATATTTTAAGCCTCGCGCCTTACGTTCAACGGCTGACTCTAGACGCTCTTCCAATGTGCTTCTATCTATATCTTCAAGAGCCTCTGAGATAATAGAGGCGGCAACACCCTTCGCCTTAAGCGATGCCGCAATCTTGCGAGCGCCCCAACCGCTTAAATTTATCTTCTCTCGAACGTAGGCCTCTGCATAGCGACGATCATCAATAAATTTATCAGCAATAAGTCTCTCTAAGATCTCCTGTCGGTGCTCCTCGGCAACACCCCATGTGCGCATTAATCGCAGAGCGTCTCCCGACGACTTTTCGGCACGAGCACATTGTCGCATAAGCGATTCAAGCGCCTGCTTAGCGCTCTTTACCTTAACCTTTTTTACTGCTTCTCGGCACATACAATTCTTGGTTTGTCATTAATATCTCGCAACATTGTAACGCCTATATAACCCATCTCGCGCAACATCTCCACAACATCACTCCACAGCGCCTCATGTATCTCAAAGTAGAGAAGCCCCTCAGAGCGTAATAGCTTCTGGGCAGAGCGCGCAATAGCTCGATAGAAAATAAGAGGGTTATCATCCTCGACAAAGAGTGCTATATGCGGCTCATATTCAGTGACATTTGTGCGCATGTCATCAAGCTCACTATAAGGGATATATGGAGGATTAGATACAACTATATCGAAAAGGCCATCCACATAGTGCTCAACGCCATTCAGAGCATCTCCCTCAATAAAATTCACATCTGCTTGCAACCTAAAATTATTTTCTCTACTCAAAGCGAGTGCCTCTTTAGAGATATCTACACCCCACACCTCAGCATCAGGAATAGACTTTGCAAGAGATATTGAAATAGCACCACTGCCACACCCTACATCCAAGATACGAGGCTTTGCTTCGCACTCCTCAATAATTCTAAAGACTAACTCCTCTGTCTCTGGACGAGGAATAAGCGCACCTTCACGCACAACAAATCTGAACGAACAAAATTCAGCCTCCCCAATTATATATTGTACAGGTCGCCCTGCTGCAAGCTGCTCAACGATAGTATCAAGATTCTCTATTGCACACTCCTTGGATGGCTCCAGTATCAGATGGGTCATAGAGACCCCCGCAAGCTCCGCGAGAATCATCCTCGCGATTTGCTCTGCCTCACGGGTACCATAAAGCGGCTCAGCAGTTGAGCTAAGTAGGTTATAAAGCTCTACACGTTGCATTATCTTTTACAAGTTGGATTAACTGCCGATAACATAAGGTCCGCTAAGGCAATAGCTACAGCCGCCTCAACAACAACTCCTGCACGTAGGATGATTGCAGCATCATGACGTCCCCCTATGACAAGAGGCTCCACTTGACCTGTCTCCATATTAAATGTCTGCTGCTCTGAACTTATGCTTGGAGTGGGTTTTACCGCTACGCGCACAACAATTGGGTTCCCATTAGTGATACCACCATTAATGCCGCCAGCATGATTGGTCGAGGTTGTACCCTCTGCGTCAATTATTGGATCATTATTTTCAACGCCACTTTTTCGAGCAGAATCAAAACCAGCACCAAATTCAACTCCCTTAATTGCAGGTATAGCAAATAAGATATGAGCCATACGGCTCTCTACAGAATCAAAGAAGGGTTCGCCTAAACCCGTTGGAATACCATCTGCACAACACTCAATAATGCCACCCACAGAGTCGAGACGCGAGATTGCAGCATCCACGATAGAGTCAAATTCATCAGGTGAGGTAGAACCACCGAGCTCCACAATCTGAGTAGAAAACGTTGCTCTATGAGCTAAAATCTTCTTCGCTACAACACCCGCAGCAGTAAGTGCCAAGGTTAAACGGCCCGAAAAGTGCCCTCCTCCGCGATAATCATTATATCCACAATATTTAACTGCCGCAACACGATCCGAGTGCGATGGTCGAAAGTGTGTAGCTAGAGATGAGTAATCTTTAGAACGAGTTGACTCATTTTTAAACGTTATGGTCAGAGGAGCACCTGTAGTGTAACCATTAAAAAGGCCAGATACTATAGATGGAGTATCACTCTCTCGACGAGGTGTCGTACCCTTACGACCGCTACGACGTCGATCAAGATCCTCCACAAAATCCTCTACACACAAGGCGATACCTGCAACCACCCCATCAATCGAAACTCCTATCTCTTCACCATGAGACTCCCCCCAAATGGTAACTCTAAAATTTTGTCCAAAACTATTCATAAACTTTTTAACTTAATCTTTGTGTTGTTAGCTATCAGTCTTGCAAAACTATTCAAGACTTTATCTGTACTATCTTTATCTATAAAATTCTCTATACTATATTTACACGCAATATAAACCCCTTTACCATCCCTCTTCAGAATCTCTTCCGTTTCATCTGTGGATGCAAGATGATTAATACTATCTTCTATCCCCCAATAATATTTAGATGTTTTAAGTGGAATAGCCTCAAACACAAATATAAGCACAGACTCCGACTCCTCTGGGTCATAAAATGAATTTGTATCAATCCTAGACTTATTATTCTGGCTAGATAAGAAGTATCCCGTATCGCTAACTTGCACAACTGAGAAGCTATACTCCAACCCTGTATCTTTGTCAACGGTAGAGCCAAAATGAAATTCAAATAAATATGAGTAGATAAAATCCCATGCCCACATCCCATCATTGACCTTCAAATTCACCTCATTATACTCATTCGAATAATATGTAGTTTTTCTAATGGGATCAGAAAACATCTTTCGACCAGCAATTTTATTGGAGATAGAGTATATATTACGTATATAGAACATTAAATCTAACATGCGTCGTTGATACTCATAGATAATCCTATGCGATTTTCGCACATCACAGATAGCTTGATTTAATTCACTCTTATTTAGCATTGTCGCTTAATGTTTTAATTGTATTACTACTTACACTCATCACATTCATGGAGTCAAGCCAAAGAGTCTGAATTATCTTATGCATGGCGAATCCATCCACGACATCAGTTAATATTCTCAACAACTGAGACCTACTCCCATCATGATAGCTCTGTCGTTCAATACTATCCTTTGCTAAATGCACCTCTCTTAATAGAGATGACCACAATGATTTATATACTCTTATTGCTCTCTTAGATCTATTGGTAATATATTCCGACTTTGCAAAATTACAACCTCCCAATGCAATAAAGTACAAAGAGCGGCCTTCTCCATATTCATTTATATAGCTATTAATTTCATTACTCCATTGAGCATGATATTGCCCACCAAACTCCCCTATCTTTGCCTCGATTATCAAATCGAAATTATCAAATCTAATGAATACATCTGGCTCCACCTTAGTGATATTAGAGATCTCATCCCCTTTAGCACTCCACGATGGCCAAAATTCAAAATATGTAATATCTCCGCATAAAGATGGTAACGACTCTTTATCATAACATGAGTTACGAAGAACTTGCCAAAACATACTATTGGGCAAATGTAGCATTTGCCCAATAGTTGATGAAGTCAAAGAGTCTTCACAGGTGTGTAACTCAACCTTATTATGTTTCGCAGCATTTATCATCTCAACACATACAAATCACACAAATTAGTTACCCACCTCACTAATGAATTTTATTCGAATTAAACGAATCTCCTCTTCTGTATACTCTGAGCCAAGCTCCTCAATAGCCTCATCCATTGAGTCACTCTGTGCATCCTCCTTAAAATATAAGTAGATATCATCGGCTTTCTCCTCATCCATATATTGAGAGATGTAGTATGAGATATCAAGTCGAGTTCCTGTATTTACAATTCCCTCAATCTCACTTAGCAATTCGCTAAAATCTAAGTTTTTAGCATTTGCTATATCCTCGAAGTCAATCTTGCGGTCGATGGATTGTATGATAAAGATCTTATTGCCCGATTTGTTGGCAACAGCCTTTACAACCATATCTTGTGGACGCAGAATCTCCTTCTCATCTACATAAGCTTTAATGAGTTTGATAAATTCATCTCCATACTTCTTCGCTTTACCTACTCCAACACCTGTAATATTCTGAAGCTCCTCGGTGGTGATTGGATATTGCACCGACATATCTTCAAGTGAAGGGTCTTGGAAAATAATAAATGGCGGAAGATTACTCTTCTTTGCCACCTTCTTGCGCAAATCCTTAAGCATTGCGAAAAGCTCCTCGTCGGCTACACCACCCTTATTGAGGGTCGCAGCAACAGTATCTGTATCGGGTGTAGCTATCTCATAGTTATGGTCAAGCGTTATATATATTGCAGATGGCTTCTTAAGATATTTCTCGCCACTCTTATTAATAGATATTAGACCATAATTCTCAATATTCTTATCTATAAAGCCCATGATAAGTGCTTGACGCAATACCGCAGCCCAGAACTTAGGCTCACGGTGAGTACCCGCCTCAAACCACTTACTCTTATTAAGTTCATAACTTTTAATTAAGGCTGTGTTTCGACCCGTAAGCATATTGATAAGGTATTCACTCTTGAACTTATCACCAATATCTAATAGCGATTCAAGGACCATTACCATCTCAGCTTTCACCTCAACATTTGCATGCTCACCACTACAGTTATCGCAATTATTACACTTCTCCGCCTCATACTTCTCTCCAAAATAGTGCAGAAGTGTTTTGCGACGACATATTGTACTCTCGGCATATGAGACAGTCTCTTGCAAGAGAAGCTTTCCAATCTCCTGCTCAGCAATTGGCTTACCCTGCATGAATTTCTCTAGCTTTTGAATATCCTTATAACTATAGAATGTCAAACAGTAACCCTCTCCTCCATCGCGACCTGCACGACCTGTCTCCTGATAATATCCTTCAAGCGACTTTGGTATATCATAATGAATTACATAACGCACATCTGGTTTGTCGATACCCATTCCAAAGGCGATGGTAGCAACGATTACATCAACCTGCTCCATTAGGAAGTCGTCTTGATTTCCTGCGCGTGTTTGGGCATCCATTCCTGCATGGTAAGCACGAGCTTTAATGCCATTTGCAATTAGTAGCTCTGTGAGCTCCTCTACCTTCTTGCGGCTTAGACAATATATAATTCCACTCTTTCCATTTCGTTGCTTTATAAAACGGATAATATCATGATCTACATTGTGCTTTGGACGAATCTCATAATATAGATTATCACGATTAAAAGAAGATTTAAAGGTCGCAGCCTCGCTCATACCCAAATTCTTTTGAATATCAAGTTGCACCTTTGGCGTAGCTGTTGCAGTAAGAGCAATAAGAGGCGCATGGCCAATATCATTGATGATAGGACGAATACGACGATACTCAGGGCGGAAATCATGTCCCCACTCCGAGATACAGTGAGCCTCATCTATTGCATAGAATGAAACTTTGATTTTTCTTAAGAATGCAACATTATCCTCCTTTGTGAGAGACTCTGGCGCAAAATATAGCAACTTGGTCTTTCCATCGAGTACATCTTGACGCACCTGAGCGATCGCTGTTTTGTTGAGCGATGAATTGAGGAAGTGTGCAATGCCCGGATTTGTTGAAAAGGTACGCATAGCATCCACTTGATTTTTCATCAAGGCGATAAGCGGCGATATTATTATTGCCACCCCGTCCATAATTAATGCAGGCAGTTGGTAACATAAAGATTTACCACCTCCCGTTGGCATTAATACAAATGTATCATTGCCATCCAATACGTTACGGATGACCGCCTCTTGGTTTCCCTTGAATGTAGAGAAGCCAAAATACTCCTTTAGCTTCTGCTGCAACATTGTCTCTTTACTCTCTTTCATCTCCTCAATTAGGGCTTTTCAATAAATTATATGTAAAGATAAATAAAATTTTGAAAAAAAACTATAACTTTGTAAAAAAAATATAATACAATGAGACTTTACACAAGCGAACTTGTCAAGAAATATAAGAACAGAACCGTTGTAAACCATGTTTCAATTGATGTGAAACAGGGTGAAATCGTTGGTCTGTTAGGCCCAAATGGAGCTGGAAAAACTACCACCTTTTATATGATCGTAGGGTTGATTGAACCCAATGAGGGCGATATATATCTCGAAAATGATGAGGGCGTGGTGACCAACCTCACTAAAATGCCGGTATACAAACGCGCTCAGATGGGTGTTGGCTACCTTGCACAGGAGGCATCTGTATTTCTACAACTTAGCGTAGAGGATAATATCCGTGCCGTTTTGGAGATGACTTCATATTCAAAGGAGTATCAAGCAGAGCGTTGCGAGGCACTCATTGAGGAGTTCCGCCTACAGAAGGTGCGTAAGAATAGAGGTAATAGCCTCTCTGGAGGCGAGCGACGTCGAACTGAGATTGCGCGTGCCGTTGCCATCAATCCTGCCTTTATCCTTCTCGACGAGCCTTTTGCTGGAGTAGACCCTATTGCGGTTGAAGATATACAAAGCATTGTTGCTACCTTAAAGAATAAGAATATTGGTGTTATCATCACTGACCATAATGTCGATGAGACACTCGCTATTACCGATCGCACATACCTACTCTTCGAAGGAAAAATCCTTAAAGCGGGTAGCGCCGAGGAGTTAGCAGCAGATGAGATCGTAAGAAAAGTATATCTAGGTCAGCACTTTGAGTTGAAGCGCGCCCCAAATTTTGAAAAGAAGGAGTCATTGTATGTTCCTGTAGAAAATGAATTAACCCAAGAGTAAATATGAGTAAAGTTGTATTTCCCGGCGCTGTGAACGGCACCGTTACACCTCCCCCCTCTAAGAGTTATGCCCAGAGAGCACTCGCTGTAGCTCTATTATGTCATGGAGAGTCTATTATTAGCAATATAGAGTTTTGTGATGATACTCGCTCTGCTATGCGGATGATAGAGGCCCTTGGAGCAACCGTTGAACAGATTGATGACTCTACAATAAAAATCACAGGTGGGCTCAACCCTCGTTCCGCTGAGTTATTTGTGGGAGAGTCTGGATTATCCACTCGCCTTTTTACACCTATAGCCTCGCTCTGCTCTACACCTATAGAGATTAATGGACATGGTTCTATCCTTAAGCGTCCAATGACTATGATGCTGGAGCCTCTTCACCAAGCGGGTGTAAAGGTTAATCACAACAAAGGTTATTTACCGTTTGAAGTATGTGGACCTCTTCAAGGGGGTGAGATCTCAGTTGATGGCTCTGTATCATCACAATTTATCACAGGATTGCTACTCTCCCTGCCCCTTGCCGATAAGGATTCTACACTCTATGTCAATCGCGCAGTGTCGTTACCATATTTAGATATGACAATTGACACAGCAAAGCGATTTGGTGTTGAGATCTCTCATAATGAGTATCGAGAATTTTATATTGCTGGTAATCAACACTACACCTCAACCAACTTTAATATAGAGTGTGATTGGAGTGCCGCATCAACACTTCTTGTCGCGGGTGCAATCGCTGGAAGCGTAACAATTAATAATATATCAATGCTATCCAAGCAAGCTGATCGCGAGATCTGTACTGCACTAGTGCGCGCAGGAGCACAGGTTGAAAACTCGGCTGACACACTCACCGTTAGTCGTCGCGAAATAAACGCCTTTGAGTTCGATGCAACTCAATGCCCGGATCTATTCCCCGCATTGGTGGCGCTAGCCGCTGTTGCTGATGGCGTCAGTATAGTTAAAGGCGCTGAGCGATTAGTTCATAAGGAGAGTGACCGCGCCTTAACTCTGCAAGCAGAATATGCAAAGCTAGGAATTAGAATCGACGTTGAAGGCGATGTAATGAGAATTGAGGGTGGAAAGATCCACTCCGCTCGCGTAGAGAGCCATAACGATCATAGAATAGCAATGTCGCTTGCAGTAGCTGCTCTATGTAGCGATGCAATGATTACAATAGATGGCAGTGATGCTGTGTCAAAAAGCTACCCAAATTTCTTTGAAGATTTGGAGGCATTACGAGTAAAAAATAGTTAAATGGAGGTAAGAGCAAAAAAATCGTTAGGTCAACACTTTCTCACGGATCTAAATATTGCACATAAAATATGTCACTCTATTAGTGGCGGCAGTCCAGAGTGTAAGGATGATATATTGGAGGTTGGTTGTGGAATGGGTGTAATGACTCAATTCCTATTAAAAAGAGAGGATATTACACTTTATGGTGCTGAGATAGACAGGGAGAGCGTGGAGTACCTCAATAAGCACTATCCCGATTTTTCACCACGACTAATAGAGGGCGACTTCCTTAAGATGGATCTTAAGGAGCGTTTTCCTCAAGGATTAAAAGTTATTGGCAACTATCCATACAACATTTCATCACAGATATTTTTTAAAATAATTGAAAATAGAGACCTCGTACCAGAGTGTGTCGGCATGATCCAAAAGGAGGTTGCTGTAAGAATGGCAGAGCCTCCCGGATCAAAAAGCTATGGTATACTCAGCGTACTACTACAAGCATGGTATGATATCGAGTACCTATTTACAGTTAACGAAAATGTCTTCAACCCGCCACCGAAGGTCAAAAGTGCAGTTATCCGCATGAAACGAAATAATACAACTGCCTTAGAATGTGATGAAAAGCTCTTTGTAAAGGTTGTAAAAGCTGCTTTTGGCCAACGTAGAAAGATGATTCGAAATGCACTAAAAGCTGTATTTGGAGACTTCGGAGGAGCTGAACATCGCTTCTTTACCGATAGAGCAGAGAGGCTTTCTGTTAGTGATTTTGTAGAACTTACTCAATGGGTAGCAGCTAATAGTACAAATAGCTAATTAATGTTAAAAAACGATTAATTTTTAAAAATATTTATTTTTCTAAGAAATTTGTATTATCTTTGCACCAGAATTTAAAGGAAAGAAAACCGAGAATCAAATGGTGATTCTCATAATAAGGATGCAAAAAATGACAACAATTGGAAAAAAAGTGGCGCTTGTTGCCCACGACTTTATGAAAAAAGATCTTGCCGAGTGGGTTGATTGGAACTGCTCAGTGCTTAGTACACACGCTTTAGTCTGTACAGGAACTACTGGTAAGATGGTTGAAAAGACTCTATTAGAACACAGATCAAAGAATACATGCAGCTGCTGCGCTAAAAAGCTAGAAGAGGAGTTACCATTAGATATTACACTTCTAAAATCGGGACCTCTAGGTGGTGACCAACAATTAGGTTCAATGATTGCTACAGGTCAGATATCAGCATTAATATTCTTCTGGGATCCTATGTCAGCACAGCCACACGACGTTGACGTTAAAGCACTACTACGTTTAGCAACACTATACAATGTGCCAACTGCGATCAATCGTTCATCTGCCGACTTCCTAATTTCATCTCCACTCTTCTCAGAGAACGAATATGAACCAGAAGTCAAAGACTACAAATCATATGTAGAGCGCGTACTACAGTAGCTAAAATGAGGTTGTGCGTCTCAGTATAGCCAACAGATAGCGTCTTATGGGTTGGAGTGTTCGCCAAAATTTGGCGAGCACTCTTTGCTGTTTAGAGTTAGGATTGATTATCTTGTGCGGCTTGACGATAGATGTTATACGTGCTGCTACATCACTCATGTGACACTCCTCACTACCAATAAGGTTGCCATCGCCCATGAGGGTGATTTTTTTGCTCTCTATCTTGATTACTCTGTGGATGACATAGCGCGTTGGGTTGGATATTTTAGCTAAAAGAATATCGCCTACGCATATCTCGCTATCTACCCTTGTGAGCTCTACGCTATCCCGGCCTCCAACAATAAAAGGCAGCATGCTTTGACCTTTGGTGAGCAAAACTACTCGTTCACCGGAGGCTACCATCACTGCGACTCCATCTAACAGCTCATTATTCTCAACAACTACTCTCCTTGACATAGGCTCTCGTAGCAGCACACGGCTGCATCATTATTGGGTAGGCACTCCATCTCGTAGCAACCAACACGTGTGATTATACTCTCTAAACTTGTCACCTTTGATGCGGCTAACTCCCTGCTCCACTGCGCACCCGAACAGCTAGACATCACTGAGGCGTAACCATGAATGGGTCTAAGGCGAGAGAGTTTATTGTATGATGCACGCTTGATTCTAATAATACCCCTAAGTGGCGCTGAGAGGTTTCTATAACAGGGGGTCTTACCGCTCCAAGGTGAACCATACGCAATCACCTCGCCGCTCTCATGACAGCGCACTACGGGGTGATCGTCGTTAAGAAGTTCGGCATCGGAGAACGACTCTTGCCACATCCGTGAATGAGTGCTTTTACCAGTACCACTCTTGCCTATGAATAGATGGGCGTTACCATCTTTGAGTATTGCTGAGGCATGAAGCAGGAGCGTGTTATGAGGGAGTGTAAATGTTATATAGCTCAAAATCATCGCATTGGTAAAAGCCGACGAAGCCCATAATGGATCACTATCATCATTTATCGAGATATAAGCTCTTCGCCCAACGATATGAAGTTGTGCATTGATAACCGAACTTCGAGGCATAATAATATTATAGAGCAACCCTTCGGTGGTCTCATATACATCAACCCTCGTCATACCCTCATCGCTAGGCTCAATATCCTCAAGCAGGGTCTTAACCACCTCGCAAGAGATCGTATCTACCACCTCGACACTGAATAGCGGCTCTAAGGAACACGCCTCGCAAATAAATGGGCGATAAGCATCAAGCATACTACTATACCTCTCTGGAATTGAGAGGCTAAACAGATGTTCCGCAATCTTAAAATTCATCATCTCGTAAGTTTTACCACCGAGCTACAAATATCACTTGTACGCTCTCGGTGTGTTACCATTATCATTGTTCTGCTCTTGGCATACTCCATTAACCTCTCTAAGAGAAGCCTCTCTGTTGCGCTGTCAAGTGCTGAGGTAGGTTCATCAAGCAGCACAACACCGCCCTTGCGAAGTATACCGCGAGCTATAGCGATCCGTTGCGCCTCACCCTCGCTAAGCCCTGCCCCTCGCTCACCACAAATGGTATCGAGACCATCGGGCAATGAGAAGACAAAATCAGCTACAGCAGTGTGTAGCACCGCCATAATATCTTCATCGGTCGCTTCTGGATCACTGAGCAAAATATTCTCCCGAATAGTACCACTAATAAGGGTATTCCCCTGCGGCACATAGACAAAGTTAGCACGAGTAAGAGGCGAGCAACCTACACTCTCATCACTACGATATAACTCCACCGCCCCCTCTAATGGCGACAAGAAACCAAGCATCAACCTAAGCATTGTACTCTTTCCACTTCCAGTCTCACCAACTATAACATGTAGAGCATTTGCCCCAAAATCGCAATTAAAGTCCGAGAGAATATCACGTCCACCATAATCAAATGAGACCC
This sequence comes from Rikenellaceae bacterium, assembly GCA_047172325.1. GTDB lineage: Bacteria > Bacteroidota > Bacteroidia > Bacteroidales > Rikenellaceae > Alistipes. The sequence goes on from JBCQWG010000002.1 coordinate 75,833, forward strand.
CACGGAATCGCACTCCAACACCTCCCAACAAAATTTGCGACTCACCCTGCTCCTCAATCTCTAGATCATCCAACTCACCAAGCCTATCAATAGATGTAGTGGTCTGAGCAATGGTCGAAATATAGGAGCTAATCTCAACAATCGGAGCTTGCACCCTAGCTACGAGTTGCAAAAAAGCTGTCATCACACCAAACGAGATCGCACCACTGCTAATCCCCTCGACACCCCACAAAAAGGCAATCAAGTAGCCCGCCGAGAAGCCAAGACGAACCACCGCCTTAGAGTATAACGTATAATCTGTGCGCTTCATAGTCTTAGAGAAGAGCTCACCCGAAAGGGCACGAAGTGAGGCAAACGATCCTGCGGTGCTTCCCATAGAGTTAATGACTGTTCGATACTGCACCTGCTCTTGAATATGTGCCTGCACGGAGCTATCCACCTCTCGAATAGAGTGTGTAAGTGATCGCATGCGAAGCATATAACGCTTGCTAAGTAGCAGGGCAATAGGCATAATAGCAAACAGGAGCCACGCCAAGCGGCTATCCATCGAGAGCATGAAGAGGAATGAAAAAAAGAACTCTACCCCTGTTATCGCCATCCTCGGAAAACTCTCGCAAAGCGCCTCACACACCTTGCGTACATCACCCTCCAATCGAGTTGTAACATCGCCCGTGTGGAACTTCTCGCGTCCACTCCATAGGCTCAACATAACTCTAAAGAAGAGTCTTTCACGCAATGCATTCATCATCTTCACGGATGAAGCACTCTCAACACGTCCCCTAAAGAAGTTGCAGACTTGCTGCACTGTAAGCACCCCAGCGATCTGTAAAGCAGGAACTAACAAGCCCTTCTCCCCTCCGCTAATAGCACTATCAATCAATGATTTACACAGAAATATAAAGAGTAGAGATAGACCCACGGAGAGCGTACCCAACACGAAATTCAGGGTGATCCCCATGCGATAACCTCGTGAAAGATTTACAATCCATGATATATTCTCTTTTAATCTCATTCGCCTTTAAATGCCATACGAACGCTACGAACAAAGCTAAATCTATAAAACCTTAATGCATAGCGCCAATCTATTGTCATTAAATAACCCATATCACGCACCATCGCAGTAGAGCCTAAAATCTTACGAGCCACAAACCCTTTGGAGCGTCTCTTTAGATCAACATTATAATACCCAAAATTGCCTCTACCCCACACCCTCTCAAGGGCACTATCGCAGAGTTTATCATCCGCTGTGGCATATCCTAGGAACTTATCTGGGGCAACGCCCAATGCGCGCACGGCTATCGTCGCAAATAGTGAAAATGGTTTCTCCAATCTGAAGAGTGAGATCAATCTTTCTACCTCCACGCGATCAACCTTATCTGCAAAGGTCGAGGCATAACAACCCCAGTCGCACACCTGTCTTAATCCAACTCCTCCCATCAAGAAGTGACGCCATGTGTGGTAAAATATAAATATAAAATCGAAGTTGTAGGGTGGCAAATATACTTTAGTACCCTCAATTGAAACCTCTCGCAACTCATCACCCTCTAGCTGTGCCACGCTCCACTCCATAAATTCAGAACTGTTAAAGGCAACACTATTGGGTGCTGTCGCATAGCGATGGATCTCAATATGTGTATCCATAAAATCGAAATCGAAGTGATGATCCGAATGGCTCTCCTCCTTCTCTATTCCAAGCTCAAAGCAGACAAAATCCCAAACCTCAAAATAGTGCTTTTCACCGACATAGAGGTCAATATCGCCACACATCCTTAACGATGGATCGGGATAATTAAGCCCCACACCAAGCCCCTTGAGTAATACTGGTCGATCTACCCCTATACGAGCAACTAACTCCAAGAGCTTTGCTAACACTTCGACTTGATGCCCCCGATATGTTCTATTGAGCGACACCACCTGATGAAGTCGCAAGGTTTCATTGCGAAATGGCCGCAACGACAACGGCAATCTCTCGATCGCCGCTGACATCACACCTTGAAGTGTCTGTTCCTTTGCAAGTTGCAAAACCTCCGTCCAGTTGATTCCACCCTCAAAGAGAGAGCCATCAAGCTCTAAACCCCATAGCGCGGAGCGTGTCAACTCCAAAAGCTGCTTTTTCGATATATTACTCATCACCTACTCAACCAAACCCACCTCGGCCCAACTCTTGACTACAGCTGTTGCATCAACCAAAGCTACCTCTGACTCAATTTCATACTTCGCCACTAAAAGTTCCGCAAGCCTCTCGACAGTGAAGTCACTTCCAACAACCTCACTCCATAAATATGCAGCCGACTCATTGAGTGCAATAAGCTTATTAAAATTTATCTGCGCAATAGACTCAGCACTAACTATCATCTCGCCAGCCACCGAGCGCAACGTAAAACCCTCTACTATCTTCATACACCTAAAAATTGGTGACCACAAGGGCTATCAAACCCTTGTAGCCTATAATATTATCTTAGTTACTGGGAGTAACCCCGAAATCTAATTCTGGATAACCACCCGACACTTGCTTCCATGCGCATGCTTTAACCTTTAAATTTGAATCTAAATTACACTCTACTGCCTTAGCATTTAGAGCTGTAACAACAGCAGAACCTTGCATATCATCTTCACTTAACATATAAGCAGATGCCACTAACGCTCCAGCAGTTTCTCCATTGCTACCTACTTTCATCCAACCAATAAGGTTATCACTACTCTTTAAACAATAACAACATGATAAATAACTGCGATCAGAGACATTAAACCATCCTAATACACCACCAATATTTGTGATTCCACTCACCTCTCCAGTGTTGTAGCATGCAAGTATATAACCATAACCTACCAAATCTGTAACATCTGATTCATCATCACATTGACCGCATACACCTCCGATATTTTTACCCTCTGTATCTGCGCCCGTTCCGGTAATCTTTCCACGATTGTAACAGTTAACAACGCAACCATCGTTATGTCCTACCACACCGCCAACATTAATTTCGCCTGTGACCTCTGCCAAATTATAACAGTTTACTACTGTACCATAGTTAAACGCCACAACACCAGCTGTTTCATAGCTCGTGCCATCATTAGAAGATGTTACACTTCCCGTTACACCTAGATTACACACTACACCGTCAAGGGCTGTAAATCCAAATAGGCCTCGTTGACTATATGCAGAATCAATATACAGATTTTGCACCTCATAACCATCTCCATCAAAGGTACCAGTATATTTGTTTGTCGCACTACCTATCGGAGTCCAACTTCCAAGATCCTCACTACATACCCCCTCAAGGTCAATATTAGTCATCAATTTACAATCTATACTATAAGCGCCACCATTCACAAGATCTGCAAAGGCTTTAAGATCAAAAGCGTCATCAACATAATAGACACCATCCGCATAAAGATTAGTAAGACCCGACACTGAAGAGGTGTAACGATATCCTGCCTCATATGCCTTTGAACCTGACACTGTACGTATATCATAAGCTACATCATACTCATCATAGAGAATGAAGGTTAGAGTGCGCGTTGTCGCTCCGCAGGGCTCAATCATGATATGCGAGGTGTAGTAACCATCCTCAGCCTCAATATCGGTATAAGTCACCTCATATTTTGCACTTCCATTCCCATAGACAAGTTTCGCTGGACGCTCATCACTGGTGAAGACAAAGGTCATTACAGCCTTAAGGTGCTCAAAAGTCATTGAGACAGCATCACCCTCAGTATAAGTGAATGACGCTTCCATTGCACATGACGCATTGAGTTTGCTAATTGCATCACCATTTTGCGATGAGGTTAGATCCGCAGCCTTTGCCTCTGCAAGGGTCACTAAAGTCGATGCAGGGAAGAGAGCGGTGTATGTTGCTCCATCGGTGAGGGTAATTGCAGAGTTGGTAAACTCTTTTGCCTCAACATTAGTACATGTGAAATCTCCAACTCTTGCTCCACTTTCATCATAGATGGTAAAGGAGTCACCAGACTCCCACTCAAGGGCGATACCCGCGGTATCGTTGTCGGTAAATTCAACCTTTGTCTCAGAAGATGCTGGCGTAACTGCGATAAGGGTTGTGCCAGAGGTGAGCTCCAGCGTAGGGTCATCGACATCAGCATCGTTACATGCCACAACACTCACGGCAGCTACTGCTATGAGCATCAAACCTTTAAGAAAGTTTTTCATACTAGAATTACCAAGCACTTCCTCCGTCATTAATACCGCGTGGGCTTGCTTGCAATACTGCATCTTCGATCTCGATCTCGATCACCTAAATTTGAGGTGCTTCATAACTATTTTTCTTCATAATTATAATTTATTTAATTAACACTATTATTTGTAAGTACACACCTACAAATATACTTATAAATCGCTCTTTTCTAGGGGACAAAGATAAGAAAAAAATATTAATAATAACTCATTATGTACTTATTAATGAAACAAAATGCCACACACTTCTCTTTTTTTTGAGTTAAAATTCGGAAATCTCAATATCTCTTTCTAAATTTGTAGTATTAAAACAATTAGAAATAATTATGGAGTATCTTAAAGAATTATTCAACATCCTCAATGCGATGTCACCATATCTACTATTAGGTTTTTTCGTTGCAGGAGTACTACATGTATATATTCCCAAATCTACGTTTAGCAGATATCTATCAAAAAAGGGGTTTAAGTCGGTCTTTCTATCGGCTCTCTTTGGTGTGCCACTACCACTCTGCTCATGTGGTGTGATCCCAACGGCTATGTCTCTCAAAAAGGAGGGTGCCTCTAATGGAGCGACAGTATCATTTCTAATTGCTACTCCTCAGACTGGCATTGACTCCATATTAGCATCCTACGGGGTGTTGGGGCTCCCGTTTGCGATAATTAGACCTATTGCAGCGCTTATCGTTGCCCTCTTTGGAGGTCTACTCGTAGATAGATTCTCCGACAATACCAGTGATAACAAGCAGCCAAAATCGACATCTTGCCACACCTCATCACAGACAAAGAGGCTAACCTTTATTGATGCTCTTAAGTATGGATTTGTCGACATGTTGCAAGATCTAGGTAAGTGGCTAACTATAGGTCTTATAATTGCCGCTGCAATTACGCTATTTGTGCCACCAAGCCTCTTTGAGACATTCAACAATTACTACATTCTTAATATATTAATTGTACTGCTACTATCAATACCAATGTATATCTGCTCCACAGGCTCGATCCCAATTGCCCTATCGCTAATGATGGTGGGCATCTCACCGGGTGCTGCATTACTCTTTTTGATGGCTGGACCCGCTACAAATGTCGCAACACTCGCCGTTGTCAAAAAGGTTCTTGGGGGTAAAACTACCGCTCTCTATCTTTTAAGTATTACACTAGGTGCCATCGGTTTCGCTGCGCTAATAGATTTCGCACTACCTGCGGAGTGGTTTACAGCAAAGCTATCTCCCATAAATGCATGTGGGGACCATTGTAGCAATGGTGCAGCATGGTGGCAAACTACATCAACCGCTCTATTTATTATACTACTACTAAATGCATATATACAAAAAATACGAAAAGGAGATAATCACACACACGATGAAATTATCTCCCAAACATTTAATGTAAAAGGTATGCGCTGCAACCACTGCAAGGCGAATATCGAAAAGGCTATCAATGCGCTACCAGATGTTATATCTGCTACGGCAGATCTCTCAAAGGGCACTGTAGAGGTTCAGGGCACAGCTCCTAAAGAGGAGATATGCAGCGTTGTAAGGCAACTTGGATTTGAGATAGAGTAATTTACAAAACTCTCTCGAAACTCTCGATAAGATCCTCTATATCCTTCGCTGTAGTGTCCCACGAGGTGACAAAACGCACCTCTCCACTCTGCTCGTCCCAAAAATAGAAGAAATAATCTTCGAGCAGTTTCTCTGCTGCCTCCTTTGGCATCTTCAAAAAAAGCTGATTCGTTTGTGGCTCCTGCGTGAACTCTACAGAAGAGTATCTCTGAAGAGCCTCATATAATTGTGCCGCTGCGCCATTTGCTGCAAGAGCACTCTTCAGCCATAAATCATCTTGAAGGTAGGGAACAAACTGCGCTGAAAGATATCGCATCTTAGAGGCTAGCTGAGCTGATTGCTTCCTATAATATTTTAGGTCTCGGCTGATCTCCTCCCTAAAGGAGATTACCGCCTCGCCCATCATCATTCCATTCTTGGTGCCACCAAAGCTCAAGATATCAACTCCAGCATCAACCGTAGTTTGGCGAAGTGTGCACCCTAGGAAGGCTGCTGCATTAGCTAAACGTGCCCCATCCATATGAAGATACATCCCATAAGAGTGGATCAGATCGGCTATCGCACGGATCTCCTCAATGGTATAGACTGTACCTAGCTCCGTTGTTTGTGAGATATATACCGCACCGGGCTGCGAATGATGACACTCACCAAAGTTCTTGAGATGAGGCTTTATCAAATCTACAGTTAACTTTCCATTGGGCGTTGGAATAGCCACAATTGAACAACCGCTCATCTTTTGAGGAGCTCCACACTCATCCACATAGATATGGGCTGAAGCTGCACAAAGAATTGAGTTAAATGGACGGGTTATACTCTGTAAGGCTACCGAATTTGCCCCCGTACCATTAAATAGAAAATATGGATCTGCACACTCCCCAAAGACCTCTTTGATCTTTGCTGTTGCTGCCTCTGTCCACTTGTCATCTCCATAGCCCACCGCGTGGTCTACGTTAGCCTCTTCGATGGCTTTAAAGATTAATGGGTGGACCCCTGAATTATTGTCGCTTGCAAAACTTCGCATTGACTTATAATCTATCAACCAGACCCGTAAAACCTATGAACGCCATTGCCAAGATTCCGGCAGTGACCAACGCTATTGGAATACCCTTGAATGATTTTGGCATCTCCTCAAAGTCGAGACGCTCGCGGATACCAGCGAAGAGCACCAATGCTACACCAAAACCAATAGCTGTCGAAACTGCATAGACCACACCTTGAAGCAACGAGAGATCCTTTTGAATCATAAGGATAGCAACTCCCAATACAGCACAGTTTGTTGTGATAAGAGGAAGGAAGATACCCAATGCTTGATACAGCGATGGAGAGACCTTCTTAAGGATAATCTCAACGGCCTGCACCAATGCTGCAATAACCAAGATAAAGACAATGGTCTGCATATACTCAATGCCTAAAGCCTCAAGGACATAAGTTTGAATGAGCCACGCCACAACCGCAGCTATAGCCATTACAAAGGTTACAGCAGCAGCCATACCAATAGAGGTATCAACCTTCGAGGAGACTCCCAAGAATGGACAAATACCCAAGAATTGTGACAACACTACATTATTGACAAAGATAGCGCCAATAATAATTGCGAAAAATGAAATCTCTACTCCCATAACTATCTCTTTGTAATTTTATTAAACAATACCATCAAATAGCCTAACACCAAGAATGCACCCGGCGCAAGGACGAAAATAAGCGGAGCTGAAGCACCAAAGCCAAGATCAAAGCCAAAGATAGCGCCACTTCCCAGAATCTCACGGCAAGCGCCTAGAATTGTTAGAGCCAACGTGAAACCAAGACCCGTTCCAATACCATCAAGAACTGAATCAAGAGGTGTGTTCTTAGCTGCAAAGGCCTCTGCACGACCTAAAATCACACAGTTTACAACGATCAATGGAATAAAAACTCCAAGACTTGCGTAAAGCGATGGCACATAAGCCTGCATTGCCATCTGGATAATTGTTACAAACGACGCTATAACAACAATAAACGCTGGAATACGCACCTTATCAGGAATGAAACCTTTGATAAGAGAGATTACCAAGTTTGACATAATAAGTACCGCCATTGTTGCTGCACCCATACCACAAGCATTCATCGCTGATGTGGTAGTACCAAGAGTTGGACACATACCCAACACCAATACGAATACTGGATTGTTCTTGATGATACCATCCAAAATAATCTTTACCTTATTCATTGCTTACTCCTTTCTGACCATTTGATGTTACTTGATTAAAGGCTTTCATCGCTCTCTCTACGGCATCTGCATAAGCTACAGAAGAGATTGTTGCAGCAGTAAGCGCCTCAATATCACCGCCATTCTTACTCATTGCCCAGTTTATATCCTTAATCTGCTTTCCTTTAACACTCCTTAAAAGAGAGTTGTCCTCCTCTGTCATCTTTGAACCTAGACCGGGAGTCTCATTATGAGATAGAACATTGATATTAATTATCTTTCCAGTCGTATCAAGACCCACCATAAGGCAAAAGAGACCACTAAAGCCCGACATCGTAGCGGTGTTAATTGCATATCCGACAACCTCACCAGCAGCTGTTGCAGTGTAGAGTTCTAACTCCATTCCATCGAGGGCAACGATCTCCATTGTTGTTTGATCGAAAGTAGGAAGCACCTGAGATAAAGCCTCTTTCTTGGCATTCTCCGTTGCTATTGCAATTGGCTCCTTAGTCAAGATATAGACTCCTCCAACACTCGCCGAAGCGATTGCAGTAATAGCCAATAAGACAAGAACCATATTTGTAAGTGTACTTTTCATCTTTATCTCTTATTTTATTACGCCGAAACGCTTTGGTTTAACATACTTATTGATAAGAGGTACACATGCGTTCATGATAAGAATCGCGAATGACATTCCCTCTGGATAAGCACCATTTAGACGAATCCACATAGTGATAAATCCAATACCAACTCCATAAATCAACATACCCTTATGTGTCATTGGCGAAGTTGAATAGTCTGTTGCCATATAGATAGATCCCAAAAGGGCACCACCTGCTAGGATATGGAAAATTGGCGATAGATAGATGGATGATCCGCCACCACCAAAAATTGCATTTAGAGCCGCCATCACAGCCATCGTAGCTAAAATAGAGACTGGGATATGCCAAGAGATAACCTTTCTCCATAGAAGATAAAATCCACCCAAGATGAGGCAAATTGCAGAGACCTCACCTAGAGAACCGGGAATAGACCCAATCAACATGTTTTGAAGGTTCACATCACTCACCGCAATAGCTCCACTCTTAACCGCGGCCAAAGGAGTTGCTCCAGAGAAGCCATCAACAGCGGGGAAAACAGTCATCTGAGCGGGATAGGCAATAAGCAAAAACACACGACCAACGAGTGCTGGGTTAAATGGATTTTTTCCTAAACCACCATAGGTCATCTTCGCAACGCCAATTGCAATCAAAGCACCAATCACAACAATCCACAAAGGAAGTGATGCTGGAAGGTTGAAACCTAGTAGAATACCTGTAACAATAGCCGAGTAGTTGCAGATTGTGCACTCACCCTTAACCAAGAACTTCTGAATAAGGTACTCAAAAAGTACACAACTGAGGATAGATACCAAGGTTACAACCAAGGCGCTCAATCCAAAACAGATCACCGAAACCACCAAAGCAGGTAGCAACGCGATAACCACATCACGCATAATTCGAGATGTAGACTCCGTGCTATGTACATGTGGCGAAGGTGCTACCAATAATTTATTAGCCATATTTTTATCTTTTTATATTTTCTTATTTTGTTGCACGAGAACGAATAATACCCATTACACGTTGCTTACCCAAGCGAATGAAATCAAGTAATGGTAGATTTGCTGGACATATAAACTGGCAGCTACCACACTCGATACAGTCGGTGACACGACCCTCCTCCACGGCATCCCAATCACCCTTGCGAGTAAGTTTCGAGATTGAGAATGGCTCAAGTGACATTGGACATACTGAAACACACTTTGCACATTTAATACATGCTGACTCCACCCCACGTCTCGCGTCGGTTGAGTTCAAGATAGTGATACCTGAACACCCCTTGGTAACGGGTGAATCAAGATTCACCATTGCTCGACCCATCATAGGACCACCATTGATAACCTTGCCTGTATCCTCTGGTAGGCCTCCAGCAATCTCAATAAGAGATGATATTGGAGTACCCATACGTGCAACAATATTGGATGGCTTCGACACACTCTTACCCGTAATAGTTACTACACGCTCGATAAGTGGCTTATTCTTCTGCACCGCCTCATAGACTGCAACAGCAGTAGAAGCATTACAAACAACCGCTCCAACATCAATTGGAAGACCCGGAGGTGGTGGCACCTCTCGCCCAACGACTGCTGCTATAAGCTGCTTCTCGCCACCCTGCGGGTATTGCACCTTAAGAGGAACTACGCTTAGACCAGCAATAGAAGCCGACAATTCTTTGAGATGCGCAATGGCATCTGGTTTATTATTCTCAACACCAATAAATGCCTCTTTAACACCTATTGCCTTCATTAAGATCTCAACACCAACGATCATCTCCTCGCCTCGCTCCAACATTGTACGATGGTCCGAAGTAAGATATGGCTCACACTCTACACCATTGATGATAAGGAACTCCGCTTTTTTTCCGGGAGGAATAGATAGCTTTACATGAGTTGGGAATGTTGCTCCACCCATACCTACGATTCCAGCAGCCTTGATCTTATCAATTATAGCTTTAGAGTCTAAAGAGCACTCTTTAAGCAGTGTGGGAGTTGTATCAATACCCTCCGCCCACTGCTCCTGCTCGTCGCGCTTAATTGTAATCATCATCTGGCGCAAGCCTTGAGCATTTACAGCCATATCAACCGCTGAAACAGTTCCGGTGATTGGAGAGTGAATATTAGCAGACATAAAGCCTGTAGCCTCGGCCAAAAGCTGACCAGTTAGAACTTTGTCTCCTTTAGCAACTTTAGCGGTAGCTGGAGCTCCGATATGTTGAGCAAGTGGAATCGTAACAACACTAGGTAGATCCATGCTCTGACTTGCAGCAGCGCTGCTTAATTTATTCTCAGACGGATGTACTCCGCCCTTTGGAAATGTCTTCATATGATTGTTAAAGTTTGCTCTTATTCTACTTTTGTTGTCTCTTTTGCTGCTGGCGCAGGGGCTGCTTTTGGCTTCGGTGGTAGAGGCTCCATGCCTTTAAGCACGATTGCTCCTGTAGGACACTCTGCAACACATTTACGGCACAACTTACACTTCTGAGAGTCAATATAAGCTACATTATTCACAACCGTAATGGCCTCAAACGGACAAGCCTTAACACACTTTCCACAACCGATACAGCTCGCCTTACAAGCTTTCATCGCAACAGCGCCCTTATCTTTAGATGAACATGCTACATAGACAGCACGATCCTTGGGCCACTTCTTACGAAGCTCAATGAGCATCTTGGGACAAGCCTTAACACATGCGCCACAAGCTGTACACTTCTCTGCATCAATCTCTGGTAAACCGGTCTCAGCATTAATTGAGATAGCGCCAAAGCTACACGAGAGCTCACAATCACCAAGTCCCAAGCAGCCATACGCACAAGCCGTCTGACCAACATACAAAGAGGCCGCTACAGCACACGACTTGGCACCATTGTACTCATTGGTTACAGGTCGCTTAGCACAGGTTCCACCGCAGCGCAGTGTCGCCACCTGCGGAGCCTTCTCTGGAGCTGCCTTACCCAAATAAGCTGCTGCTGCCTTCATTGTATCAGCTCCACCAACGGGACAGAAGAGCGCAGAGATATCCTCCTGCTCTACCATAGCGCCTGCAAAACCACGACAGCCTGCAAAACCACAACCACCACAGTTTGCACCGGGTAGCATCTTCTCAACATCGTCGATACGAGGATCCTCTTCGACTTTAAATTGTTTTGCGATATAGAACAGAGCTACAGCCGCAAAAACGCCTAATGAACTAAGTACAATGACAGTACTCCAAAATTCTCCCATTACTAATTTTCTATTGTGAATTTAATTTGTTTATCTAATTTCGAGCGAAAGCAGTAGACACCGAAATAGTACACTACAACCACCGCAAGAGATATCAACGCAGCAACTCCCTCTCCCACACCAATATAAAGCGTAAGAACCAAAGCACTGACTAGTATTATCAAAGGTATTATATAGGCAACAACAACCGACACAACACCCATCTCATAACTTATCGCAACATTGACAACATCACCAACACTATACTCCTGACCCGGATTGAGCTTTACTTGCACCTCTCTAGTAGAAGAGTCAACCATTCCACACTTCGAGCGAGCTTGACATCCGCCACAAGCCCCTTGCGACTCAAAGCCTACAATAGCAAAACCATTTTCTACAGAGAGAATTTTACCGCTATGCGAAAAATTCTTAGTAGCCATATTTATTTATTAAAGGCATTAAACGCTCATGACCAAAGGTACAGTGCGAGAGTCGTAACACGGGTGGAAATTGGAAGCGCTTCTTCTCGGCAATCATCAACATGGAGTGAATCTTCTCAACATCACTATAGTCAAAACCTGCATTTACTATCTCTTCGCGATGTTGCCCTTTCTCAATCATTCGATAGAGAATTGCATCAACAACCTCATACGACGGAATCATATCTGTATCTTTCTGATTAGCATACAACTCAGATGATGGCTCCTTTTCTAAGATTGAATCTGGAATAACATTATCTGAGATATTATTAATATAACGTGCTAAATCATACACCTCTCCCTTATATAAATCGCCTGTAACACTTATAGCACCTGCGGTATCGCCATAAAGAGCATTCATACCCAGCGCATTCTCGGACTTATTAGATGAGTTGAGCATAACATATCCTCTCTTATTCTGAAGCGCCATAAGCATAAGAGTTCTTATGCGCGATTGCATATTTTGCTCCGTAATATCAAAACCGATACCACCAATGGCAGGCTTCAACACATCCAAGATGGTATCATAAGCAGAGGTGATAGGAATAACACTATACTCGATCCCTAATCTTGTAGCTAGTTCAATTGCATCATTCACCGAACTCTCCGACGAGAACTTCGAAGGCATCATAAGGGCCATCACATTCTCCTTGCCAAGTGCAGCCACAGCTATTGTTGCAACAAGCGCTGAATCAATACCACCAGAAAGTCCTATACAAGCTCTCTTATAGCCATTTTTTGCAAAGTAATCTTTCAAACCCAAGCATGCAGCCTTATATAGCATCATATTGCGATGGTTATACGACACGAAGGGAGGTTTATCAAGACCTGCATGCTCTAAAGATGTATCAAACACGGCAAAGTCCTCTTCAAAATTCTTAAGTAGCAACATCAACTCTCCACGAGAGTTAAATGCGCCCGATGAACCATCATATACGATATCTGAAGCACCACCAACTTGATTAATTAGAATGACATTCTTATTATTTACAAATGCTATATCTCGCAACACCTCATAACGATACGATAAAATACCCTTAGAATACTTACGTGCATTGATCGAAATAATATGATCTGCCTTAACATCAAAGGAGACACCCTTGCGCATATCATCTCCTACGATAATCTGGCAGCGCTCCCCAGCAACAGTGATGGTGTCGTTACCTCGACCTCCAACTAAGAAGCCCATCTCGCGACGGGCCGTAATAAATTGTTTACTTATATATTTTACTACTTGAGAATTGTGGATGTGAGCTGCAACAGAGAGAGTACCCTCAGTTGTAAGCAACGGTAATCCAACAATAGCATCAATGGTATCACAATGACTTGCTATCTTACGAAGAGCCTCTTCGCATATTTCCAAGAATGTAGTTTTCGTAAGTAGGTCGAAAGCTGGCAGGCCACTAATGGCTTGCTCAGCGAAGATCACAAGATCTGCCGACTCTTTTTTCGCTTTGATAACCGACTCGATGATCTTTGCAGTATTGCCATCAATATCACCAATCGTGTAGTTTAGTTGAGGTAGAGCTATCTTCATCTTATAGAAAAGGTTTGCTTTAGTGGTTGGGGCAAAGGTAATAAAAAAAATGTAATAAATGCACTCCAAGGGCATTATTTTTTTATTTCGAGCGTTTTTGTTCAATCACAGAATCGATATAAGCCCTTATCTGAGGCGTAGGATCCTGCCACCCTTCGGGCTTAATCACCTTACCATCTTTGGGATTGTAGTGAGGCTTTCCATCGGGAAACAACTTAGCCATATTTGCACGTTGCACAATGGCGAATAGCTCATCTGGCTCCAACGACATCTCCACTAAAGTACCTAATGCAAAGTACATTACATCAATCATTGCATCCGCCTGCTCATAGATATCCTCGGCAACGAGAAACTCCGCTACCTCTTCATTCATCCACTTTGCACGACTTAATGCACGCTTGCGATCAATCATCTTTGGCTCTTGAGGAGCTGGATGTCCAAATTTATCATGAAATTCACGAACATCATTCCACTCTTTATTCATATGTATAGTAATATTATATTAATTTGCTTCCTGCAAAGGTAATTAAAAATAATAAAATTCATAATATTTTTTTTGAATCGAAGATTGTAAATTTATTAATTAATTGTTATCTTTGCGCAATCTAAACCATAACAATAATGCAGATTACCAAGGCTGAGTTTAAATGTAGCTCAGAGAAAATATCACAGGTCCCCAAGGATGATCTATTAGACTTCGCTTTCATTGGCCGTAGTAATGTTGGTAAGTCATCCCTTATCAATATGCTAACCGGACACAGCGGACTTGCTAAAGTCTCAGGCACTCCCGGAAAAACTCGTCTCATAAACCATTTTCTCATAAATAAATCTTGGTATTTGGTCGACCTCCCCGGTTATGGATATGCTCGCACCTCAAAAAGTAAGCGAGGTGAATTTGCTAAGATTATCACTAATTATGTCACAAAGTGTGAGAAGATGCACTTTCTATTTGTGCTGATCGACTCCCGCTTGGAGCCCCAAAAGATTGATCTCAACTTCATCGAGATGTTAGCCACTGAGGGAATACCCTTTGGTATGATCTTCACGAAGGCTGACAAACTATCACAAGCCCAGCGTAACAAGAGCTACCAGAACTATAAGAAGGTTCTTAGCGAGAGTTGGGAGGAGCTACCTCCAATATTCATCTCATCGAGTGAGACAGGGTTAGGGCGTGACGAGATTCTTGGATTTATTGACGAATGTATGAATAACATACCCATACAGGAGCAAGAAATAACAAATACAACTTTAAACTTATAATACATAAAATCATCATGGCTATCCATAAGATTAAATTTTTCGCAGGACGCGGCTCAGAGTATTTGGCCAAAAGAATTGTAGAGAGCTACGGCACTACTCTCGGTGACTCAGAGATTCTTCACTTCAGTGATGGTGAGTTTCAACCATGCTACAATGAATCTATCCGTGGATGCACGGTATTTATCATTCAATCAACAGTACCACCTTCGGACAATCTAATGGAGCTTCTTATGATGGTTGACGCTGCTCGTCGTGCTTCTGCCTACAAGGTGGTTGCCGTAATGCCTTACTTCGGATGGGCCCGTCAAGACCGCAAGGATCGTCCTCGTGTGCCGATTGGAGCTAAGTTAGTTGCTAACATGCTTATGGCGGCGGGTGCAGATCGTGTAATGACCATGGATCTTCATGCAGATCAGATTCAAGGATTCTTCGATGTTCCAGTGGATGCTCTCTACGCAAGTGGCATCTTCATTCCATATATTCAAGAGCTTAACATGGAGAATCTCTCTATCGCTGCTCCAGATATGGGTGGTGCAAAACGTGCTAACGCATATGCTAAGCACTTAGGAGCTCCAATCATCATCTCTCACAAAGAGCGAGCTAAGGCCAATGTTGTTGGAAGTATGACTGCAATTGGTGATGTCGAGGGACGTAACATTATTATAGTTGATGATATGATCGACACAGCTGGCACAATATGTATGGCTGCCGATATGTTGATGAGTCGTGGTGCAAAGAGCGTTAAAGCTGCAATCACCCATCCTGTACTCTCTGGTGCAGCCTATGAAAGAATCAATGCTAGTGCTTTGAGTGAGGTGATCGTAACGGACACAATACAACTTAACCCAGAGAAAGATCTCTCCAAATTTACAGTGCTCTCCGTAGCTGACATCTTTGCAGATGTTATCGAACGCGTTCACAACTACAAAGAGATCTCATCAATTTTCTATTAATCATAAAACTCTAAAACTTCATAGATATGAATAATGATTCTCAAATATTTGACCTAATTGCCAAGGAGAGATCTCGTCAGACTCATGGCATTGAGCTTATCGCCTCAGAGAACTTTGTCAGTGATGACGTCATGGCTGCAATGGGTTCCGTACTAACAAATAAATATGCTGAAGGCTACCCTGCTGCCCGCTATTATGGTGGTTGCGAGGTTGTTGACCAAATAGAATCATTGGCCATAGAGCGTCTATGCAAGTTATACGGAGCTGAATATGCAAACGTGCAACCACACTCTGGAGCACAAGCAAATATGGCGGTCTTCTTTGCTGTGTTGAAACCCGGTGACACATTTATGGGTCTCGACTTATCTCATGGCGGTCACCTCTCTCATGGTTCTCCAGTAAATATGTCGGGTATGTATTTCAATGCTGTTGGATATCAGCTCGATGAGCAGAGTGCTACAATTGACTACGACGCAATGGAGAAACTTGCACTTGAGTGCAAACCAAAACTTATCGTGGGTGGTGCCTCTGCATACTCTCGCGAGTGGGACTACAAACGCATGCGTGAGATTGCCGATAAGGTAGGCGCTCTACTTATGATCGACATGGCTCACACGGCAGGTCTCATTGCAGCTGGCGTCTTAGAGAATCCTGTTCCATATGCACATATTGTTACATCTACCACACATAAGACTCTTCGTGGTCCTCGTGGTGGTATCATCATTATGGGTAAAGATTTCGATAACCCATGGGGTCTAACCACTCCAAAAGGAGTTGTTAAGAAGATGTCTCAGCTACTTAACTCAGCTGTATTCCCCGGAATACAGGGTGGTCCACTTGAGCATGTTATAGCAGCCAAAGCTGTAGCTTTTGGAGAGGCTCTAACGCCTGAATATCGTCAATATCAGCTTCAAGTACAGAAGAATGCAGCAGCAATGGCGAAAGCATTTATCGCTCGCGGATATAAAATTGTATCGGAGGGTACCGACAACCACCTTATGCTTGTTGACCTTCGCACAAAGTTCCCTGAGCTTACAGGAAAAGTTGCAGAGAAAGCTCTCGTTGCAGCAGATATCACAACCAACAAAAATATGGTGCCATTCGACTCTCGCTCTCCATTCCAGACCTCTGGTCTTCGCTTTGGAACTCCAGCGATAACAACCCGTGGTGTGAAAGAGGATAAGATGGAATACATCGTAGAGCTTATCGACCGCGTACTAAACAACCCAGAGTGCGCAGATAATATCGCAGCTGTACGTGCTGATGTCAATGCAATGATGGAAGAGTATCAACTATTTGCATGGTAAATTATAAAACTATTTAAATAATAGGAGGAGGCTTTCGCAAGAGCCCCCTCCTATCATTTATTAGCTCTCATGATAGACTATTTTTACTATAATGTACGTTAATAGAAAAAGAGCAACTACTACTATTTCAAAATGGGATACCTAAACAAAACTTTTAAGAGATCTCGCAAGAAGAACAACAAACTCTTCTATCATATCTCATCACTCTATGATTTGGCAAAGCCAAAGTTCATGAAACGCATAGAGCGCAAAAGAGTATTACGAATGTATGAGCAACTCTCTCAAGAGGAGCGAGAGCGGGTAGATCATAGAATAGCTCATTATAATCGCTTAGCACCCAACACATTATTTAATAGACATAGTAATGAAGAGTCTATATATAAAGTCTCTGATTTAAAGTTGCACGCCACATTCAATGGTCACCGCTCGCGCAGCAACTACTGCTACGACTCCTTAAAGTACCTACGTTGTTACGATAGAACGCTTAAAGGGTGTTTCGTATTTGGTGATGTTACATGGACTCCAGAGCAACCATCCTTCGTTAAAAGTCGCCCCATTGAGGGTGATAATAGCAACTCTGTGTTGCTAGCCCTCAACCGTATTCGCCACTTCAACTTCATCAACGATAAGCACAGTTTTGATAGTAAACTCAATATGCTCATAGGAATCTCCTATGCCTCTCAGGAGAATAGACAGCGATTCTTGAAGCTATACTTCAACCATCCTAAATGCCGTCTGGGGTCTGCACGTCAGTTCAATGATGAACGTAAAATATGGAATGTCGACTATGTCTCAATCAACGAGCAGCTTGAATATAAATTCATCTTATGCTTAGAGGGTTACGATGTTGCAACAAACTTAAAGTGGGTTATGTCATCAAACTCAATTGCCGTGATGACAAAGCCCAAATATGAAACATGGTTCATGGAGAGCACCCTTATTGGTGGCATCCACTATATTGAGATAGCTGACGACTTCTCCGATTTAGAAGAGAAGCTACAATATTATATAGACAACCCCATCGAGGCTCACAAAATTATCGAAGCCTCACATAAACATATCGACCAATTCCGCAACAAGAGAATCGAGCATATCATCTCGATGAAGGTTGTAGAGAACTATTTCAACAGGACAAACCAATTGAAATAACGATATTATTATTGCACGCCATACTAGGGCAAACGCATGAAAAATAGAGCCTACACCACTTGTTTATGCCCTAACAGCGGGCGGCCGCCAAGCATAGCTTGGATCCAAAAACTATCGTTTTTGACTTTGTGCTGCACTGATAGGATGGGGCTTTGCCCTACGATAGATGTATTATAAAGATCTTATGAAAATAAATTTTCAACGCTCTTTATAATACATCAATCTATGCCAACCTGCGGTTGTCATCATCCCATCAGCGAGGTTAACCTCGGATTGGGTTTAAATGCCTAAAGGCATTTAAAAAATTAAAGGTGTCAAAGAATTATGCAAATTCATTTGCGGTAATTCTTTGACACCTTTAATTTCATAGCGTAGCTATAAGCCCAATCCGCAAGAAGAAGAATAGCTCCGCAGGGAGCACCCTGCCCGCCGGAGGCATATGAGAAACTATTTTTCATGCGTTTGCCCTGCACGGCCATACCGTGCAAAGAACTCTATATATTGTTTGATTTGATCTGGGGAGAGGTAATTCTCCTCTTTAAACTTGCGATACTCCTCCGTGGCTCCATTCTGCTCGTCGAGTGAGAATTGCGCCCAATCAAAGAGCTGCCACCCTAGCCCTCTCTCAATTGTGGCTAGGTCGATCTCCTTTTCAAAGAGTGGTTTACGAGCCTTGCTTCCATACCTAAACAGGATCCCAACGACACCAAAGAGATTGTGTTGCTCATAATCAGCTATATGTGCTAGCTCGTGCCCAATTATTCCAATCTGCGCATTGAATGGCACATCACTTAGTTTCACCCCCTCAAAGGCTGGATCATTATTAATCACCACAACGTAACGACGCTTGAATAGCATTGATCCCGGCTGCGGACGTGCCGCCATGGTGGTAGCCTCCTTTGAGTATTTAAACTCTATAGGGCTATCTAGCAATTCGGGATAAAATGATAGTGCAATCAAGGTAGCTTCGATATACTCCTCTACAAATATTTTATTGTTTCCAAATTCTTGGCGCAGCTCTTCTATCTTTTCACCAGTTAGGTGAGTGTAATTTCTCTGAAACTCTCGCTGAGAGGGTTGCATAAGGAGTGCATCGCGCGCTATACCGCAACCAGAGAATAAAACACAAGAGGCGAGGCAGATAACTACCGAACGAATAATCTTATAGTATCTAGCCTCGCTACTCATAATTTTACATTAAACCCATTCGCATACGAGCAAACTGCATTACCCAAGCGGGTGACTGCTGATTTACAAGTTGCTTCTGCATATACTCCATATATGGTGCCGTATGTTTAAAGAACATAAACAATCCCTCGCAGAGGGAATTTTTCCTAAAACCCTCTTCATCAACAATAAAACGATGCTTCGGGCACTCGCCATGGCAACAGAAATAGTACTTACAACGCATACACTCATCGGTGAGACCATTACGCTTGTTGAGACCAAAATCAACTCTTTTGCGCGAAGCAAATATATCGGCAAGATGAATCTCTTTTATATTTCCTAGATTATACTCCGGATATACGAAGTGGTCACAATTATACACGTCGCCATTATGTTCAACGACAAGTGCATCGCCACACGTCTCATTCATGGAGCAGACACCCGCCTGCACACCACACCAATTAGCGAGTGTCGCATCGAAGATCTGCACATAATAGGTACCTACGTCGCTTATAACCCACTCATCGAAGATATCGCAAAGGAATCGACCATACCCCTTAGCTGAAACTGACCATGGTGCAACATGTGCTCCCTCCATTTCAGGGCTTACAATAAGTGGACGGTGAAGCCCCTCTTTAACGACAACATGCTCCACGGCAGGGAGAAACTGCATATAGCGGCTACCGATAGATTTAAAGAAGCGATAGACCTCCGCGCCACGTCCCTCACACTTTGCATTTACCACACTCAATGTATTAAACTCTACGCCATGCATCTTAAGTAGCTCAATGCCCTGCATCACCTTATCGAAGGTCGGTTGCTGTGATTTTGTTAAACGATATGCATCATGAATATCTTTAGGACCATCCAAGGAGATACCTATCAAGAAGTTATGATGTGCAAAAAAGTTACACCACTCCTCTGTTATAAGTGTACCATTAGTTTGAAGGGTATTGACGATTTTCTTCTCGCCACGATACTTCTCTTGAAACTCCATCGCCTTGCGATAGAAGTCAAGGCCCAAAAGAAGAGGCTCGCCACCATGCCAACAGAACAATATCTCTGGTATGTCATTAGCCTCTATATATTGCTTCACGTACTCCTCCAGCAGCTCATCACTCATCACAGCCTGCTTTCCACCATATTGTTGTGCCTTATCTAGATAGTAACAATAGTGACAATCAAGGTTACACGTTGAGCCCGCAGGCTTAAGCATTGTTGTAAATGCAACGGGGGATGCCTCTCTTACGGCATCTTGGTATGTAAAAAGGTTTTTCTTTTTCATAAATTCAAATTTCTAACTGTAAAGATAGTTATAAAATTTGAAATGGTATACATTTAAAGAAAATTTTACTGCTTCTTAGATCTATTTTGCAGCTCACTATTTATTCTATCGCGCAGCTGTGATTCAATGCTATACATCTTCATGATCTGGCTAGGTGACAGAACTGTTTTAAAACGATAGTAATACTCTCTTTTAAGAGCAGTACTTCTATCGGTAGCGTCGAACGACTCTAGAATCTGCTTTTCAAGCTCTTCATTAGTTACGCTATCAACCATCCCCTGACGCATATGCTTAGGACGCGCCTCTGCAATCTCCTTGGAGTACTCCGAATATATCTCCATGAAACGCTCCTCTTGCTCCTCTTCAAGATCTAATTGCCTTGCTATCATCAACATCTGGAATTGGTTAATATCACCTCCTCCCCCTTTGCGAGGTTTACGCGTTTGAGCCGATGCAGAGAGACTCATTAAAGTTACCAGCGACAATATAATTATACGTTTCATATTACTATTCATTTAAAAGATTTGAATAAAAGTCATTTTCGTAGGAGTTCTGCGCAACGAGCATCTCAAGCTCCTCATCACTTAGGTTATCCAAGAACGAGGCTACACTCTCCTCAATATTATCACTAATAATATAATCATAATTGACTTTTGTACTATTGTGCATATTCAACATCAAAGTGACAACTACAGCTATCACCGCCGCAATGCTTATAATTGGCATTAGTGATCGACGCAGAGAGAATACCGCTACCTTACGCTTAGGTTCTGGAATAGAGGCAACCTGCTCAAGGAGATCACTTGTAAACTGCTCAAAGAACTCTTGCGAAGGTGCGCTATATGGCATCTCCTTTCCAATTTTATTAAGGTCAAACTCTTTCATATCTAATCCTCCATATTGTTTAAAACATACTCTTTAATCTTTGTTTGTGCATAGTGATAATTTGTTTTTAATGTCGCTATGCTACTACCTGTTATTTGGGATATCTGCTCGTAGGTCATCTCATCGAAATAGCGCAGATTGAACGTTACTCGCTGCTTATCGGGCAGTGAAAGTATCGCTCGCTGCAATACTGCTTGAGCAGAAGAAAAATCAATATCCCGCTCGGAGGTAAACATCTGAGCAAGATGGCTCTTCTGATCGTATGAATCCATCTCCACATGCCGCTTTGTGCAGTGCCTCAAAGCCTCATTCGTGGCTATCTTATAGATCCATGTTTTGAGCGACGAATTTCCCTTGAAGTTATCGAAGTACTTATATACATTTATAAAGCACTCCTGCATAACATCTTGGGCATCTTCATGCTTTACCACAAGGCGTCTTATATGCCAATATATAGGTTCTCGAAATGCTGTCACCAATAGCCTAAATCCCTCCTGTCGGCTATCATCATTTGAGAGCAGTTCAATTATCTTATTTTCATTTATCATTCATTGACATTTTTGCTTTCATACATATAGAAAGCATTTTTCCACAAAAGTTAAAATGCAATAAAAAATTATATTCCCTTTTAACCTTTTTAACTTTCACCGTTCTATTGTTGTGAGCACACCACAAAAGAGGTTGCCCAGACAAGATAATAATTTTAAACTTATAAAACAATTAAATTATGAAAAATCTAAAGATCAAAACAGTGTCAGCAGCACTCCTTCTCTCAATCTTTACAATGAGCGCCTCAGCGCAACAACAACGCAAGGCTCCTCGCGGTGGAGAGCGCCCTACAGCTGAGAAGATCGCTGAAATCGCTACCGACAAATTAGATCAAAAGCTAGACCTAACAGACTCTCAAGAGTCTAAAATTTTAGCAATCAACCTTAAGTACGCACAACTTCGCGCAGAGAGCAAACCTGAAAGAGCAGAGCACACCAAAGGCACAGAGCGCCCAAGCAGCGAAGAGGCTAAAGCAAAGATGGAGGCTATGAAGGCTCAAAGAGCATCTGCCGAGGAGCAAAAGAAAGCGCAGATGTTAGAGATAATGAAGGTTCTTAGCGATGAGCAGAAGGTAGAATATGCACTGTTGATCGGTAATTCAAAAGGTCAAAAAGGTCCACGCTCTCAACATAATCAACGTGGACAAAGAGGTCAAAGCGCTAAACGAAGTCAAGGCGGCCAAAGCAATCAAGGCGGTAAAGGCGGTCAAAAAATGGGGCAACAGCCTCAAAACAAACGTGGTCAGCAGGCTCCACGTGAGTAGTTTTTTTATTTGTAGTATTTGTAGTGAGAGAGATGGTCGCAGAGCCATCTCTTTTTTATATTTCTCACTTGTGTATACAATTATTATTATGTATATTTGTAAAAAAATTATACATAATGACTAAAATACAATTTTTACTCCTCTCGACCATATCATTAGCCGTTAGCTGCGGTTCTATTAAAAGTAAAACTCAAAATGAATCATTCAATTTAGAGTCTACTAAGTGGCAAGCTGAACAGCTCAATGGTGAGGCTATCGAATCTGTAGATGAGCGCTTCACACTCTCGTTCAATACTGATGGAAAGATAAGCGGCAAAGGAGCATGTAACATTCTCTTTGGTAGTTACACATCAAATACTGATGGCACATTTTCAATATCACCCCTTGGTGTCACTCGCACAGCATGCCCAGATATGGATATTGAGACTCAGTATATTAGAGCACTAGAGAGCACGACATCCTACTCTGTGATTGAGGATCAATTGTTACTTCTCAATGGCGATGAGGTCATAATTAAATTTAGCCTTTTCGAGTAATAAACCCATATCAAGAGTAACTCATAATGAGACACCCCCATAGAAGTTTTATCTCATTCATACTTATCTCTATTGGCACAATCGTCGCTGTTGCATCTATCCCTCGCGGATATAGAGATGCAGATAAATACGACACTGAATCCAATAGTGACCTCGAAGTAACCCCCATCAACATGCTCATCGACAACAGCATGAGTGAGTTCGACGAGACTAACATCTTCGATAAGGATATACAAGCATTTATGCGTCGCTGGGAGTTCAAAGGGGCCTCCTTCGCTCTGATGTATAATGACAGCCTTATCTACGCAAAGGGGTATGGTGATGCCAACGACACATTGAAGTGCGACGTAAGTCACGTCTTTAGAATTGCATCCGTATCAAAACTTCTAACGGCAACCGCCGTAATGAAGCTTCGGGAGCAGAAAAAAATATCATTAGAGTCAAAAGTGTTTGGTGCAAGTGGCATTCTCAATGACTCTATGTTTTTGGATCTACGCACAAAAAATTTAGATCAAATCACCGTAGAACACCTCTTACGCCACACCTCCGGAATATCAACCCCCATAGGGGATCCAGCCTTTGCTAATTATAGTGTTGCACAAGTTATAGGCAAAGAGCTGCCTCTCACGGTTGATGACATGGTCTATTACGCCACACAGTGTCGACTCAACGCACGTCCGGGAGATCGCTACGACTATTCTAATTTAGGTTATATAATCTTAGGTAAAATCATCGAAGAGGTTACAGGAGTGGAGTATGAGCAATATATGCGAGACTCAATCCTAGCCCCAATAGGGTGTCACGATATGTTTATTGGTCACAACTTTAGCGAAAATAGAGCTCCTAACGAAGTTAGCTACTATGAAGTAAAGGAGGCGGACCCCGTTGAGGCATACGACGGCAGTGGCAGAATGACCATGAAGAGCAACGGAGGCAATAATGTTACGCTTCTTGGCTCTGCTGGTGGATGGGTTGCCTCCCCCACCGAACTATTAAAGTTTGTCTCTGCAATCAATGGCTGCTCCATTAATGAGGATATTCTAACCGAGGAGTCCATAAAGCTAATGACCTATGATAGCAAGAGCGACAAACCCATTGGATGGGCTACAGTGCGTGGCACAGAGTGGGTTCGAAGTGGCTCCATGTCTGGTACATGTGCCCTTGTAAAAAAACAAAAAGATGGTTACACATGGGTCTTCATAACAAATAGCTCAGCTTGGATTGGCCCAAATATCAGCAACTATATCTCTTCAACTGTATCACGCTCCATAGCCAAGGTGAAAAAGTGGCCTAAACGAGATCTATTTCAAATCGACACTCTCGCAACAGAACAGACAGAAAGATAAAAAACATAATAAAAAGTTGCTATAATAGAATTATTTTATTATATTTGTAGATCGCTGTGGTGATTTTATCTAATTATAGGTTGTAATGAAGAGGCTACTTAATATATTACCAAAAGCTTTTATCCTTCCATTGTTTATTATTGGAGGAGTAATTGCTGGGCTTGGGGCATATACTATCTATGTCGCACGTATACACACCTATGCAACAGATGATCCTGCGGCCTGCGTCAATTGTCATATAATGACCCCATACTATCAATCGTGGCAGCATAGCTCTCATGCTATCTGGACCTCATGTAACGATTGCCATGTGCCCCACGATAGTGAATTTAGCAAATACGCTTTTAAGGCGATGGATGGACTTTACCACGCTTCGGTATTTACCTTTAAGGCTGAGCCTCAAGTTATTCGCCCACGCACAGCAAGCAGCACTGTAATTATGGCTAATTGCATCCGTTGTCACACACAGCTAAATACTGAGTTTGTTAAGACTGGCATGATTGATTTCAATGCCGCTGAGCGAGGCGAGGGAAAGGCTTGTTGGGATTGTCATCGCGATGTGCCTCACACCACTGTAAGCAATACCGCCTCTGCCCCAAATGTGATAGCGCCCATGCCTGACTCACCTGTCCCTGCATGGCTTAAAAATAGAATGAAAAACAGCAAAACAGAATAGATATGTTAAAGAAAGTAGCAGAACTAATTCAGCGTAAGCCCTCCGTAGGTTGGGCCATTTTCGCAATCGTAATGGTTGGAGTATTTATCCTTGGTCTACTCGCGGCATCTGTCACTGAGCGACGAGCTGAGATCGCAACGCTTTATGCAAATAAAGTGATCGAGATTGAGGGCATTAACGCTAAGAATGAGCAATGGGGACTCAACTACCCACGCGAGTATAACACATGGAAGAAGACCAAGGAGATGGACTTCAGCAGCAAGCACCTTGGCAACACCCCGGAGGATGTTCTCGAAAGCCGTCCAGAGATGGTTGTGCTATGGGCTGGCTACGCTTTTGCGCGCGACTACTCTGCACCACGAGGACATATGCACGCTGTTGAAGATGTAACGGCTACCCTTCGTGTAGGATCTCCCGATGCAACACATGCTGACATGCAGCCATCTACATGTTGGAGCTGTAAGAGTCCTGATGTTCCTCGCATGATGGAGGAGTTAGGAATAGCTGAGTTCTATAAAGCTGCTTGGAGCGACAACGGAGCGGAGATAGTTAACCCAATTGGCTGTGCGGATTGTCACGACCCTGCAACTATGCAGCTTGCAATCTCTCGTCCCGCTCTCATCGAGGCTTACGAGCGTCAAGGAGTTGATATTGCTGATGCTACACCTCAAGAGATGCGTTCACTAGTTTGCGCGCAGTGTCATGTTGAATATTATTTCAAGGGAGATGGTAAATATCTAACATTCCCATGGGATGGAGGCATGACCGTTGAGGATATGGAGGAGTACTACGACAATAATACCTATAGCGATTGGACTCATGCTCTAAGCAAGGCTCCTATGATTAAGGCTCAACATCCAGATTACGAGCTATTTGTTTCGGGACCTCACGGACAACGAGGTTTGAGCTGTGCTGATTGCCATATGCCGTATCGCTCGGAGGGAGGCATCAAATATTCAGATCACCAAGTGGTGAGCCCATTGAAAAATATCTCATCTACATGTTTGACATGCCACCGCGATAGCGAAGAGCAACTTTTGGCATATGTATATGAGTATCAAGATAAAGCTCTTGAGATTAGAGATAGAGTCGAGGTTGAACTCTCTAAAGCACATATCATGGCTAAGGCAGCATGGGACAATGGTGCTAAAGATGCTGCAATGGTCAGTGCACTGCAATATATTCGTCAAGCGCAATGGCGTTGGGACTTTGCTGTAGCATCACATGGTGGCTCATTCCATGCACCAGTAGAGACGCAGCGCATCTTAGCTCACAGCCTTGATCGCAGCATGCAAGCTCAGCTAGAGCTTCAAAAGGTGTTGTACTCGTTAGGAGTAGAGAATCTAGATATGCCCGACATCTCAACCAAGGCTAAGGCACAAGCATATATTGGTCTTGATATGCAGAAACTTCGTCAAGAGAAAGATGAGTGGCTTGAGACAACTCCTCCAGCATGGTTAGAGGATGCAAAAGCTAAAGGAAAGAAAATAGCAGAGGTTTAGAATCTGTTTAAGTTTTTCTCACTAGAATTGCTTTCGAGAGATGTTGCTTTGATTTTCTCTCTTTGCATAAGGCGCATAGCGGTGCCTATGTAACGCAGTGCAAAGAGAGAAAAGCGAAGTGACAGATCCGCAGCAAAATAGATGAGAAAATTTAAACAGATTCTTAATGAGACAACTCTCAGATCGTAAAATATGGCAGACGCCATGGGGCTATAGTGAATCCATTGTAGTGACGGGGGGAATAATATTTATAGGTTTTATTCTACAACTTACCACTGGCTCATTTAATTTCTTTTTATTATCTAATCCAGTAAATATAATTACTGGATTAGTTCTATTTGGGATCTCACTACTTCTTGCACACCCATTTAAAAAGAGTAGTTTCTCGCGTTGGGTGTCGAGTGTTGAGATGAGCGTAACTCTTATCGCCTCAATACTACTTCTCACAATCATCATGGGTCTTACACCTCAAGTGGGAATTGGTGCTACTAGCAAAATGGCGCTAGGATTTGACTCTATGACCTCTAATTGGAGCTTTGTATTGCTATATGCATTTACACTACTCTCTCTTGGTGTCACTATCCAGAGGCATCTATCCCACCTACGGTTAAAACGTGATATCCCATTTATATTGCTACATGCAGGATTGTGGCTTTTGCTCGCTGCTTCAGGCCTAGGATATGCCGATATGGAGCGCTACGTGATGTATGTTGAAGAGGGTGAGACTCAATGGAGGGTTTATGATGATGATGGCAACGTCAAGGAGCTACCTATCGCCATTAAGTTAAATGATTTCGACATGGAGGTCTACGAACCTCGCTTAGTGATTATTGACCGCACATCAGGCGAGGCCCAACCCATAGGGAAACCGCAATATTATCAGATTGATCTCGATAACCTTGATGGATCTATTGCAGGTTGGGACATCTGCGTAGAGGAGTATATTCATAAAGCTGTCCGCAACAGCGACTCAACATATCGAGAGGTTCCTATGCCGGGTGCAACACCCGCAGCTAAGGTTACAGCAACTAGGGGTGATAACATCTTTTCGGGGTGGGTATGTGGCGGAAGTCGCCTGCAAGCATATATGAGTTTACCGCTTGATGAGAACCATAGCATTGTGATGACGCCGGCCGATCCGCGACGATATCTCTCCGATGTGGAGGTATACACTGAGCAAGGGGATGCTCTTGCAGCTACAATTGAGGTTAATTCTCCCCTTATGATCTCTTCATGGGCCATCTATCAATATGGTTACGATAATGCCGCAGGTGATTTATCCACATATAGTAGCTTCGAGCTAGTCTATGATCCATGGTTGCTACCAGTATATGTTGGAATTTTATTAATGATGCTTGGAGCAGTTGCCATGGTGCTGCTTGGGCGAAAAAGATCGCATAGAGTATGACATGGAGTAATTTTATATGGTTTGCTATACCGACAATTATACTGTGGTTATCGGCTAGCTCTCTATCCTACACTAAGCGTTATAGTCGTTTGGTGTCAGATATATTGATGGTTGCGGGAATTGCTCTTTTTGCAACTTTTATAGCTTGTTTCTGGATTCATGTTGAGCGACCACCTATGCGCACCATGGGTGAAACACGTTTATGGTATTCATTATTTCTCTCCTCGGTGGGCTACCTAGCCTATCGTCGTTGGCGCTATCCGTGGCTATTATCATTTTCATCTGTTGTAGCTACAGTCTTTGTTATTATAAATCTCCTTAAGCCTGAGATACACTCTAAGAGCCTTATGCCGGCGTTGCAGAGTGGATGGTTTATTCCTCATGTAACATCGTATATTCTCTCATATGCAATGTTTGGCGCTGCAACTATTGGAGCATTGATAATGCTATATAAGCGTCAATCTGACTCTTCGATATTTAACTTTGTCGATAATATGATCTATGTGGGCTACGGCTTCTTGATGCTTGGTCTACTTATGGGAGCAATGTGGGCAAAGGATGCATGGGGGCACTATTGGTCGTGGGACCCCAAGGAGACATGGGCCTTTATAACTGCTGCCGCATATTCCGTATATATACATGTGCGATTACATGGAGGATCCAAATATGATAGGTTTGCTCTATGGCTAGTTCCGGTGGCCTTTGCTCTCTTGATGTTTACGTGGCTTGGCGTTTCAATCCTGCCAGCAGCAAACGGCAGCGTACATGTCTATTGATTAGAAGCTATAAACTAATTTAAGATTATCATTTAGCTCAATATCTGCGGGCATAATATGCACTCCATCGAAAGGTGGAATCGTGACGGTGGTTCTACGGCCATCCGTTAGGTCAATACCGGCTCTATTGTAGGCGCACCACACAAGCTCAGAGCAATATAATTTCTCTTCATCTCCCAATGTGTACTTGTGGTCAAATGGGGTCTGAGCCTCAACATGTGACATTACAAACAACTCTATTGCCGAAAGTTGAACACTGTCGATATCCATGCGGTATATTGCACCGCATTGAGCCTTCACAGAGGAGAAGAACTCGCCAATAGGTTGGCAATATACCCTATCATCACTACGATTATCACTCTCATAGGGTACAGCATGAGCTACACACCACTCACCATTGTAGTTAACAACAACACCAACATGAGAGTAGCTGCCACGATTATTAGTCATTATAACCGCTTCACTAGCAACACCATACCCTCTACGAAAAGCGATATCACCGTCACAAAGTGGAACGGTGATATCACGTGGTTTATCCTCTAACACTCTGCGCCCACAACCTATGAGCGCAAACGATAGTATAATGAAAAGTGCTACTTGCTTGTTGAGAGATACCATTTGCCATCATGCTTAACCATCTCATAATCGCTGCTATTAACCTCTCCATTACCATAAACAATCTCGATAGGTACCATTGCGCTATTGCCATCCTCGCTGATACTCTCCTCGCCAATTGTGTATGATTTGATTCCACCAAGCTCCTTGGTTGCTACAGCACCTTTTTCACTCATCACAGAGACCATTGCCATTTGATCTTTTGCCTCTTTCTCATTTGATTCATCATAATAGAAATAGTTGCCTAGATCCATAAAGTTATCAGCCTTCATACACTTTACAAATGATTCCGCAACAGTTGAAGGGGTATTCTCCTGCGAAGAGCAGGCACCCAAAGTTACCAATAGGGCGATAGCAAAAGCTTGAGTTAGTAATTTTTTCATAATAGTTATATTTTTATTTAAGATCCTAAAGATAATGCAAGTTAATAAATATTTACCATCTTACCAAATGATAATATCAAAACTTTATAACTTTAAGGGTCATATATCTTGAGTTGTCCAGATATATGACCCTTAAAAATCTATGATAACCAATCGTTACTCTGCCATTGCATCAAAGTCAGAGACCAAGATGCGACCACAATACTCACAAACGATAAGCTTCTTGCCGTGATGAATATCTACCTGACGTTGTGGTGGGATACGATTAAAGCAACCGCCACAAGCATCACGCTTAACAGTGACTACAGCTAAACCGTTACGTACATTTCCGCGAATACGATCATATGCCGACAACAATCTCTCATCAATCTTAACCTTAGCTGTTTGCGTCTTAGCTTGAAGCTCTGCTAGTCTCTCAGCGGTCTCCGACTCGATACCCTCTAGCTCTAGCTTCTTAACCTTAAGATCCTCCTGACGCTCAGCAACATTTGCCATTGCCTCTTCTAAAAGCAACTTCTTTGCCTTCAATGTAATTGCGTACTCCTTAAGATATTTCTCAGCAGCTTGAATCTCAAGCTCCATGTACTCAATCTCCTTTGTGATTGCATCAAACTCACGATTGTTTCGCACATTGTTGTGCTGCTCGTTGTAGTTAGCAATGCTAATCCTAGCTTGGTCAATCTCACGACGACGCTGCTTTGTAAGTTGATTGACATCCTCAATCTCTGAGTTGATATTCTCGATACGAGTATTAAGACCTGCGAGGCTATCCTCCAAATCTTGAACCTCCAATGGAAGCTCTCCCTTAATCATGTTAATCTCATCAATCTGAGAATCAATCTTCTGAAGCTCGTACAATGCAATGATTTTCTCTTGCATTGAATAATCTGCATCAACTACTTTCTTCTGTGTTGCCATACTTATGCTATATTGTCTTTTACTATTAAATTACCTAATATTAAACCCTCTATAGTATACAGGGTTGCAAGAGGCCTCACTCTTGCGAACTGCAAAGTTAAACATTTTTTTTGATAAAATATCATATAATAGATCTATTGCGCAATATTCACTCTCAAAATGTCCAATATCTACTATAGTAAACTCCGATCCGGGCTCCATAAAATCATTATACTTAAGATCAGCCGTAATATATAGATCTACTCCGCTGCCCTTAACGGTGCTCATAAGAGACCCTCCAGAACCAGTGCAAAGAGCAACCTTACTCACCAACCTATCAATAGGCGAGCTAAACCTAACTGAAGTTAAATTCAACTTCTCGGCCATCACCTCAAGATATTTCTCAAAAGCAATAGGCCTCTCAAGCTGCCCCACAACACCAAAGCCTATCCCCTCCACCGGAGAAGTTGACTCTAGCAACTGCAAATCACTCAAACCCAACATCTTTGCCAAACGCCAACTCATACCTTCGACAGTGCTATCAAGATTGGTATGACACGCATACAACGCGATATCTGAACGAATAGCCTTCTCCACACAGCGCTCAACATATGTTGCAGAGTTGAATCTTTTCAAGGGGTGAAACACAATAGGATGATGCGTAATAATAAGGTTAACACCCTCTCGCTTAGCCTCCTCAAGGACCTCTTCAGTAACATCAACCGCCAGAAGCACCCCTCGCACCTCACTCTGAGAGCGACCTACAATAAGTCCTGAATTATCATACGACGCCTGATAACTTAGCGGTGCAAACTCCTCAATAAGGTCTGTTACACATTTAATTGTCACCATTATAATTTAACTCTTAAAATAAGTTCTGCTCATAAAATGCAAATAGCTCCTTCTCCGCACTTACCTCAACTCGCTTTTCTACCTCAGCTCTCTCTTCGCGCACCGGCTCTTGGCTATCCTCCTCCTTAAGAACCTCTCTCACTTCAAGCAATAAAGCTCGCATATTCAATAGTCGATCCATCAACTCAACCTCCTTATTTGCAGGCAACTTACCGCCTCGAATACTCTTCTTTGCACCCTCCAAGGTCATACCACGCTCCTTCACGAGATGATATATCAACTTAAAGTTCTCAACATCTTTAGGGGTAAATAATCTATTCCCCTTCTTATTGCGAACAGGTTTTATAATATTAAAATGTTTCTCCCAATAACGAATAAGTGAGCTGCTCACATCGAACATCTCAGTCACTTCACCCATTGTATAGAATAACTTCTTAGACTCCATAATATTATTACTTTAACACTCTTAACGAGTTTGGATATAGATTATTAACTCTACTTGCAATACGCTTAACAAAACCAATAGTGTAGCCATTTGCCGCAACAATATTTACTCCCTCCTCAAAAAGGTCGGCCGACAACTCCTGCTTGCGAAGATACAACAAAATATTGGAATTATCAAGTTCTGCAACATTAACTACATCTCGACGAAGATCATGAAAGAGCGCCAACGCAGCATCCGGCTTTAAACGACCTTTAAAAACCTGACCCATTGCCACACCTGAATATATCGTCGTGAGCGACTCTGCTAAACTCTTAATAGCATCCACCTGCGCTCGATAATATCCATAAATCATCGTATCTGCTACACTGAGAAACACCATCAACTCTGGCTGCGCTACATATCGCGACACCTCTTGTAGTGATTGTCGATCCAACGGTGAGAAGATTCTCTTCCTCGATTTAGGTTGTCTCATCTTTCCTCCCGCATCATAGCTTTTTGTAGCTACTGCCACGAAGAGACCCTCACCTTTCGCTCGATGTGGGAAGAAACGAAAGGTCTGGAAGTCGCCTACCATGCCGCAAACAACACCCCAATCTTCATCACACTCCACCTTCTCGTATGGAGCTATCTCGTCACCATACTCAACCATAAAACGCTCCAAAACACCCTCATTCTCAACGCTATTAAAGGTGCATGTACTATAAATAAGTGTGCCTCCAGCCTTTAACGAACGCCACGCATTATCCAGAATCTCATATTGACGCTCCGCACACATTACAACATTCGATGGACTCCACTCGTCGACAGCCTCCTCCATCTTACGAAACATTCCCTCACCTGAGCATGGCGCATCTATTGCCGCAACATCAAACCACGACTCAAACTGTGATATATGCTCAGAACGATTATTACACACTACAACATTCCCCAGACCCCATTTACGCACATTATCAGCCAAGATAGCTGCCCTCGAACGATTGATCTCGTTGGCTACTACAAGCCCTTCAAGCCCAACTAAGGTTGAATAAAGCGTGGTTTTACCTCCGGGAGCAGCACACATATCAAGTAAACGCAAGCCCTCCATATTTCGATATGAAAGGATATGGCTAACAAATTGTGAGCTTGCCTCTTGCACATAGTAAGCCCCTGCATGGAAATCACTATCAAGAGTAAATGAAGGACGCTCAGAGAGGTAGAAACCATATCTACTCCATCCCACCCTACATTCATCAATTGGGGCCTTAACCTTAAATGGATTAAGACGAATGGAGATTGGTGAATCTGTTGAAAGGGCAGCAAAGAGGGAGTCAGCCTCAGCCTGCCCCATATCTTTCACTACTCTATCCTTAAAAAGTTGAGGTAATGACATTAGTATATTATTTATTCATCTGTAAATAAATTAGTTACACACCCCACGCAAGGGTGCATAAATTAGGTTTATAATAACTTGACACAACAAAAGATTAACAGGTGTGTATTACACCTGC
>JBCQWG010000002.1:109837-110648 GCA_047172325.1 Rikenellaceae bacterium
AAAATTTCATCTGCGTAGAATAGGCCTACAGTCTTTGCCTCTTGGTTGTTTAGGTCAGTTTCATAGTCGGACTTATATCACAGTTCCAGTAAAAATCGACCATAGTAAAAGTATGAAAATCTTCTACGATTAAACTATAGCAAACTCAGCTGGTATATCAATGCCGAGCTCCATTAAAGCGTTCGTATGTCGTTTTATAGCAGCCTGTTTTTGTCGAGCATTACCATAGTCAGCACCCAATTCACGGTATCGAATATTGCTGTCGCTTAAGATGTGATATACAAGTCTCAGGATCATATGTCCTATTGCTATTGTAGCTCTTCTGCTACCTCTTCGTGCTGCTATCTTCTTAAACTTTGTTCCTATATACGTACCTTTGGTATGAGATGCTGCCCACGCCGCTTCAGTCAAGGCGGCTTTCGTCATTTTGTTTCCGTGAGTGGTGCGTGAACTTTTTTTTTACCTGCACTCTCATTATTACCTGGGCAGACTCCAGCCCACGAGGCGATATGCCTCTCTGTTGGGAAAACACTCATATCAACACCAATCTCTGCTAACAGATCCTTTGCCGTAGATTCTCCTACTCCGGGAATCTCAACAATGCGTTCAATTAGATCTCTGTAGGGTTGCATATAAACATCAATCTCTGCTTCAAGCCCCGCAATAACCTCTTCCAAATGAGCCATGTTGCCTCGTATTATGCGCAACATACGATGGTGATGTGCTGTAAAATTACCCTCTACAGCATCTCTAATCTCAGCTTGTGTACTCTTCAAGCGTTTATGTGTACATAACGAGGCTAAGAAATCTG
>JBCQWG010000003.1:0-85950 GCA_047172325.1 Rikenellaceae bacterium
TTACAAGCCACATCCGCACTGCCACTTGGTGATAAATCGGATCGACTTTGATGGCAAGCGGATCACCGATAAGAATGAGAAGTTGCGAAATTCTAAGGTGTGCCGAGAGCTAACGGAGAAGTATGGGTTATATATTTCGGAAGGTAAGATGAATGTTAATCTCGATAGACTGCGACCAGCGGAGAGGGCTAAACACGAGATATATTTTTCGCTTCAGAAGCACGTACCCAACAGGAAATCGTGGGCAGAGCTTGAACGCAAATTGCGTGGTGATGGGGTCTCGATTGAGTTCAAACACAAAGGCTCTACCGACACCATCGAGGGGGTGAAGTTCACCAAGGATAATTGGTCGTTTAGTGGCTCAAAGGTCGATAAGCAGTTTAGCTACTCGAAGATCAACTACGCCCTCGATCGCAATGCTTATGAGGAGTCTCAACGAGTGGCTGAGACTCAAAGGCAGTCGCAACAACAACAGCAGCACAGAGACGATGGATTCAGTGGAAGAATGGGAATATTCGACCTCCCAATGAGCGGTGGCGACGACCCCGAAGAGGAGGCGTTCCGACACCAGATGCAAAAGAAAAAGAAACAACAAAAATCAAGATTCAAACTTTAAAAATTAAGATTATGGCAAAGAAACAATTAGAAAATGAGATCGTCCCAATGGAGTTATTGATCGACGTGAGTAAGTATTTTAAGGCGGCAAGTGAGAACAAGATGGACTACACCAAGATAGACCAGCTATCGGCAAAGATGGAGGCAAATATCGCTGCCTCCACCAAGCAGACTGAACAGCTGAAAGAGGTTATAGAGGTGGCACGCAAACCAGTGCAAAATGAACTTCTACACAAAATAGACCCAATCTCAAAAGGCGGAATCACCCTGTTCACAGTGATGTCGATCGCAGTTGTGGTGTTATCCTCAGCTCTCTATTTTGAGAGCCGACCCAACTACGACCAGAAGGATAACGACCTCAAATACCGCTACATCAAGATGAAAGGCGAGGCGACACCATCGGTGATCTCGGAGTTAGAGGATATGTTCGAGCTAAACCGAAATAACGCTAAGATCCGCCAGATGCAAAAGGATGTTGAGATCTTCGAAGAGGCTGTTCACAAGAAGGCACTGCTCGATGAGCAGACCCGACTGCAAAGCCTCGAATCCGAGAAATTAGGCAAGCAGGCTAATGAGCTAAAGCAGAAGTAAAGAGCAAAAAAACTAACGCAATGGGGTTCTTAGGAATGTAACCCCTCCCCCTTTGTGCGCAAAGGTATCACAACAAATCCAACCATTCAAGAGTATATAAACTGCCTACGGCAGCTCTTGAGTGGTTGGATTTATTGTTAAATGCTGGTCGCTACCAAATGTGAATGGGTTGGTGTGGGCGAAAATTTATACATAAATATCTCAATAAAAAGTATAAAATGTAATTACAACTACTTAAATAGCGCCGTAAAAGTCACCCTATCAGTGGTATTTGAAGTGAGATTTAGTGAGCCGTTGTGCATCTGCATTATGCGTTTAGAGATGCTTAGACCTATGCCCTTGCCTCCCTTGCGGGTGGTGAAGAATGGAGTGAAGAGGTTTTCTACTACTTCGGGTGTTATCTGTGGCCCGTTGTTGGTTATCTCGACTAAGATGTTTTCGTCCTCACGGATTGTGACTTTCAGGTCAATTCGCTTCTCTGCGTTGTTTTCTACGGCTTGAACTGCATTTTTAATGAGATTTACGAGTACCTGCAAGACTTGGTTTTCATCGGCAAAAAGCATAGTATCGCTAGGCTCAATGCTGAGTGAGTATTTAACATCCGCAGGGCAAGGTAGTCTTAAAATGTTCTCCAGCAGTGGTTTAATCTCAAACGGATGCTTGACTGGTTTTTGCACCGTGGTGAAGCTGCGGTAGTTCTCAACGAACGAAATGAGGCTCTTGTTGGTCTGAACGATAGTCTCCAAGCCCTGCTGCATCTTGGGGGTGCGGTTCATCGAAAGGAGTGTTTCGCTGAGCGAGGTGATAGGTGACAATGAGTTCATTATCTCATGAGTAAGCACTCGTGTCAGCTTACTCCATGTCTCGATCTCCTTACGATCTAAGGCGCTGTCGAGGCTATTTATCGCTACTATTTTTAGCTCGTTGTCGCCAATTGTGGTGAGTGAAGCAACCACCGAATATGCCTTTTCGCCCGACTCTGAGGTTATTGCCACCTCACGAGTTTCGCCATCTACGCACTGCATAATGGCGGTTGATAGCTCTTGCGAAATCTTCGTGATATGGTTTATGTGTGCTAAAATCTCAACTCCCAACAGCTCTCTAAGTGCCTTGTTTGTCTGAATTATATTGCCGTTATCGTTCAGTATCAGCACGCCTGTGTTAAGCCTATCAAAGATATATTCGTAATACTTCTCTTGCTCTATGGTGCGCTCTCTTGCATTGGCTAACAGTTCTTTAATGCGGTTGAGCATTGCGTTGAGCGCCATATCTTCGATGCTTTTGGTCTCCTCGTTAAACTTAAAAGCATAGTCGCCCGACTCCAAGGCATTGAACATAAAATCGACTTTGTGTTGCGTGCTCCTGTGAAGTGCAAGCACGTGGAAGAATTGTGACACTGCAAGCAGGAAAAAGAATACAGCAGCTATGTAATATCCAAGCCACAATAGCGCACCACACGCCACTATTGATAAGCAGAGTGCGATTAATGCAGTATGGAAACTTTTAAAGCTCATGGTTTAATGGTGAATGGTGAATTATGAATTATGAATTGGCTGGCGCATTAAAATCGCTTGTCGCAATTCATAATTCATAATTCACCATTCACAATTTATATTTTTTTATCTTATTATAAAGTGTCTGCCGAGTAATACCCAATTCAGCAGCTACCGACGACATATTTCCCTCGTTGCGGTGGATTGCCGCCTCGATTGTTTGGCGCTCCAAGGTCTCTAAGGTTACCGCCTCGTAGGTGGTTGCTTGTGGTGCTTCGACAGCTTTTAATAGCAGATCTCGTGGCTCGATCTGCTCTCTGTCGCAGAGTATTACCGCCTTCTCGATTGTGTGTTGCAGTTCTCGGATATTACCTGCCCACGTGTGATTCATAAGTGTTGCGGTAGCATCCTCAGAAAAGCTGTTTACCCCCTTACGATACTTGGTAGCATAGAGCGAAAGGAAGCGTTCAGCAAGTGGCGCGATATCCTCTTTTCTATCTCTAAGAGCTGGAATTTTGGTCTGAATGGTGTTGATACGATAGAACAAATCCTCACGAAATTCCCCTTCGGCAACCATCTTTTCAAGGTCTTGATTGGTGGCACAAATGAGCCTTACATCAATATCTATTGTGGTATTGCTACCCACCTTGACAACCTTTTTGCTCTGTAACACGGTGAGCAGCTTTGCTTGGAGGTGATACGGTAGATTGGCGATTTCATCTAAAAATATCGTTCCACCGTTTGCCGCCTCGAACTTTCCCTCTCGTTCACCCACGGCTCCAGTGAACGAACCTTTGGTATGACCAAACAACTCACTTTCGAAAAGAGTCTCAGCAATTGCGCCCATATCTACCGTTACGAGTGGTGCACTCTTGCGGCTCGAGGTGGCATGGATCTCCTTCGCCAGCACC
Source organism: Rikenellaceae bacterium (assembly GCA_047172325.1). Classification (GTDB taxonomy): domain Bacteria; phylum Bacteroidota; class Bacteroidia; order Bacteroidales; family Rikenellaceae; genus Alistipes. Next base: position 3,611 of record JBCQWG010000003.1, read on the forward strand.
TCTTTACCGGTTCCATTCTCGCCTGTAATTAAGATATTGACATCGGTTGCTGCAACCTTCGAGATTGTCTGTTGCAGCTCCTGCATAGCTGGGCTCTCGCCCCAATACATCGTTGTGGGTGGCACCGCTTGACGCTTTTGTGAGGTCGATGAATATGCCTTTTGGAGCGCCTGAATAAGCTTGGTGTTATCCCAAGGCTTCACCACAAAGTCGGCAGCTCCGCGCTTGATCGCCTCCACAGCAAGCTCAATATCGGCATAGGCTGTAAATACCACCACCGGCATACTCTTATCTATACTCTTGATCTGCTCCAACCAATAGAGCCCCTCATTGCCAGTATTCACCGAGGCGGTGAAGTTCATATCGAGGAGCACCACATCTACAGCTTTGGAGCGCAGAGTGGCAGGCAGAGAGTTGGGGCTGGCAAGGGTTATCACCTCATTGAAGTGGGCTGACATCAGCAGTTTTACCGCCGAGAGTATCGACTTGTTATCATCAACAATAAGTAAGGTGCCCTGCTTTTTCATAATTAGTAGTTAAGAGTTTTATGATTACAAATATACAAATTAAATTGCGAAAATTGAATTATGCATTATGAATTAAAAATTATGCATTAAGGAAAAAGTGTCTAAAATCTTTACACTAGTGTCAAAAAATTAGACACTATTTTTTAGAACCAATTTTGCAACACGCAGAATAACAACTATTTGAGAGTTTGGCACGCCCTATGTATCAAAATGGTCAAAACAGACAATTTATGAAGAGATTAATACAAATAGTAGCACTGCTCGCCCTCTCGCTCTCGGCAAAAGCGCAGGGTGCAATGAGCCTAGAGCAGGCTATTCTCTACGCCAAACAGAATAGCTTGGATATAAAGATCCAAGAGCAGGCGAACGCCTCGACCCACCAAGAGCGCATCGAGGCTGTAGCATCGCTACTTCCCTCGCTGAGTGCCACCTCGAGCATCTATAACTCCTATGGTCGCTCGATTGACCCGGAGACCAACACCTATACTACAGTTGGGAATCTCTCGAATTCGTATGGGGTGAGCAGCTCCATGACTCTATTTAGTGGTCTTAAGAAGATTAACGCCCTAAAGGCGAGCCAACTTAAGGTGGAGATGGGGAGCCACTCGACAGAGCAGATAGAAGATGCCGTTGCTATAGATGTCATGCAGCTCTACTTCGATGCCCTCTACTACGCCCAGAGCGTGGAGATTGTAGAGTCACAGAGAGCCGCCGCCCAAGAGCTTCTACGCCTTACGGCAAAGCAAGAGGAGCTTGGTATCAAGAGCTCGGCAGATGTGGCACTCTCCGCCTCTCAGGTGGCAAGCTACGATCTGCTACTCACGCAGCAGGAGGGGCTCCACATGCAAGCTATGCTCAACTTGAAGGAGGCGATGAACTTTCCATTTAACGAAGAGCTTACACTAAGCCACGAAGAGTCAACCCCGCCCGCAACATTAGAGGGGAGCTTCGATATTGAGTCGAACCCGGAGTATCAGGTGGCACTATCGCAGATGGATATTAGCCGCACCAACCTTAGAATCGCACAGGGAAGCTACGCCCCAACCCTCACTCTAGGTGCCGGCTACAACAACTACTACTACACTAGCTTTGCTGAGGGCTACACCCCACCCTCACTCTATGAGCAGTTCAAGACAAACTACGGCTACTACGTGGGTGCGAGCCTCTCGATCCCGATCTTCAACAACCTAAGTTACCGCACCGCAGTTGCCCGCTCGCGCCACTCGCTGCGCACATCTCAGATCGAGCTGCAGAAGATTGAGCTCAAGGTGAGCAAGGCGGCAAACCAAGCGCTCCTCAATCGCAACAACTACCATAAGGAGCAGCTTAGCGCCCGCGCAAAGGTCGAAGCCTCGGAGATAGCCCACGCGGCAATGCTCCGCAAATTTGAGCAGGGTGTAGCAACCATAATCGACCTGCAGAGCACCTCCAACGAGCTACTAAAAGCCCGCGCCGAGGAGCTGAGAGCGAAGTTTAATTATCATATTGAAAGTTACTTAGTAAATTATTATTTTAATAATTGTGAATGATGAATGGTGAATGGTGAATGGTGAATTGCGACAAGCGGTTTAAATGCGCCAGCCAATTCACCATTCATCATTCACCATTCATCATTCACCATTCACCATTCACCATTCATCATTAAAACTTATGGACATTCTAATCGAACAACCCAAAGGGCTAAAAGCCATATTTAGAGCCAAGAATCTGCCATACCTCTTTGGTGCTCTAGTGCTTATCTTTATTGTGTGGCTCCTGCTTCGCGACAACTCCGCAACGCTGCGCATCAACGCCAAGACCATCGCTATCGAGACGGTCAAGCAGGGAGAATTCAACGACTATGTGCGCATCACGGGTCAGGTACAACCCATCTCAACCGTGCAGCTCAGCCCCTTGGAGGCGGGTGTAGTGGAGCAGATTCTGGTCGAGGAGGGAGCTACGATTAAGCGTGGCGATGTCATTGCTGTGCTGAGCAACAACAACCTCAACCTCTCGATCTTAGATAGCGAGGCGCAGCTTGCCGAGAAGCAGAACTTTCTGCGCAACACCCAAATCACAATGGAGCAGGAGCGCCTAAGCCTCAACCAAGAGCGCCTACAGCTGGAGCTTGATGTGAAACGCAAGCGCCGAGCATACGAGCAGCAAGAGGAGCTATATCATGATAAGCTCTCAGCAAAAGAGGATTGGCTCCTCGCAAAGGAGGATTGGGAGCTAGCTGTGGCGCGCCGCGATCTGATCCTCGAGCGCCAAAAGCAGGATAGCATCTACCGCTCGGTGCAGGTCGAGCAGATGGAGGAGAGCCTCGAAAATATGCGCCGCAATATGGAGCTGGTGCGCTTGAGGGTCGATAATCTGCATATCAAATCACCCATCGATGGCGAATTGGGGCTGTTAGATGTGGTCTTGGGTCAGTCGATTGCATCGGGTCAGAAGATTGGTCAGGTCAACGATTTGTCCTCATTCAAGATCGAGGCGCTGATAAACGAGCACTATATCGACCGCGTAAGCAGTGGACTATCAGCCGCTTTCGAGCGTGGTGGCGAGACTTTCGATACCGAACTTAGAAAAGTCTACCCCGAGGTGCGTGAGGGGCAGTTTCGTGCCGACTTCAAATTTGTGGCAACTCGCCCCGAAAATATTCGTGCAGGTCAAACATATTACCTAAATTTGCAGTTGGGAGCTCCCTCCGAGGCGGTGATCATCCCCCGCGGCTCATTCTATCAATCGACAGGTGGCAACTACATCTTCGTGGTGGACGAGGCAGAGGGCAAAGCCTACAAGCGCCCCATAAAGATAGGTCGCCAAAACCCACAATACTACGAGGTGGTCGAGGGACTCTCTGAGGGCGAAAAGGTGATTGTATCGAGCTATGAGCAGTATGGGGAGAATGAGGTATTATTACTTAACTAAAGAATGGTGAATTGTGAATTGGCTGGCGCATTTAAACCGCTTGTCGCAATTCACCATTCACAATTGACCATTCACAATTAAATAAAAGATATGAAACAGATATTCAACAACTTCATCGCAACGCTCCGCCGCTACACGGTGTCGAGCACGCTCAATATCTTGGGCTTGGGTGTCGCCTTCGCTTCGCTCTATTTGATTGGGGTGCAGGTCAACTATACCCTGAACTACAACCGCAATATCCCCGACTACGACCAAGTCTACGAATTGCAGATCAAGAGCGGAATAAGCCAAGGACTCTACTCGCAACAGATCTCACGCCCTATCGCCAAGATAGTTGCCCAAAGCCTCTCGGGTGCTGAAAAGATGGCTATTTTGAGCTCCAGCATGGCAAATAATATCTTCAATCAGAACCAAGACAGTGACGATAAACGAGCGATTACAATTAACACCTCCTATATCACAAACGACATGGTCGATATTATGGGTCTCGAAATTGCAGAGGGTGACATCGAGGAGTTCTTGAGCGATGAGACTCACCAAACGGTTATCATCGCCGCCTCGGCTGCTAAAGAGTTTGGTATCGAGGTGGGTGACGATCTATATAGACCCTCCTCGGAGGGGTTTCAGAAAGTTGTAGCCATATATAACGACATCAAAGGAAGTGGCGACTTTTGCAAGTGCAAAGCATTTGAAAACCTTGCAAACCATGCAATTGAGGAGTTTTCACAGTGGTCGTATCCCCACTACTTTAAAATTGGCAAGGGGGCAACAATTCCCACCAGAGAGGAGATTAGCTCTGCCATTATGAAGTATATGCTGGATCTTGGGGTGCCAAAAGAGAGCATCGAGCAGATATTTGGCGATGCCGACATTCGCTTTATGCCAATCACCGAGAGCTATTTTGCCGATGATGTGACCCATAGAACCTCAAGTGCAGACAAGACAACGCTCCTCACTCTGATCTCTATCGCTGTGACCATTGTCATTATCGCATTTATCAACTTCATAAACTTCTTCTTTGCCCTCGTGCCAATCCGTATCCGTGCGGTGAATGCTCGCAAGATCTTTGGCTGCCCCCGCTCGACCCTTATTTGGGGCTTTGTAGTGGAGTCGTTAGGCTTGATGATCTGCGCCTTGGCGGTGGCTCTCTTCTTGGTGTTGGCGGCTCAGGATAGCTTCCTCGTTGGCTTTATCTCGACCTCAATTTTAATTACTGATAACCTGCCTCTATTGGCGACAATTGGCTCTGCAGCTCTTATTATTACCGCTCTGGTGGCACTCTACCCCGCCTACTACATCACCTCGTTCCCTGCAGTTATGGCGATCAAGAAGGGCTTCTCAGCCTCTAAGGTTGGTAAGGCGTTGCGCTACGCTTTGATTGGGGTTCAGTTTATCGCCTCGATTATACTTCTTACATATACCATTTTCACTCAGCTACAATATAACTACTTCTTAAGCTATGATATTGGGGTCAACAAGAGCAATGTTCTAACGACTGACCTGCCCGGCACTCTCACGGGTGATATTGCCAACCGAGATAACTTCTCGGCAAAGCTCAAAGAGATGAGCTCGATTCTGGATGTTACCTATGGCGATGGTCCTCTGGTGGCGGAGCAGAGTATGAGTTGGGGGCGCAGCTTTGGCGAAGAGACATACTACTTTAAGGTCTGCCCCGTAAGCTACGATTTCCTCCGCTTTATGGGAATCGAGATAGTCGAGGGTCGTGATTTCCGCCTCGAAGATGAGTTCTCCACCAAGGGTTCGTGTATCTTCAACCGCGCCGCAATGGAGCAGTTCAAGGTCGAGATTGGGGAGACATTCGAGGGTGCCACAGGTGGTGCCGAGATCATAGGTTTTGCCGAGAACTTCAACCACTCCTCGCTGCGCAATGTCATCACCCCAATGGCGCTATTTGTCTTTGGCGAGACAGCGTGGAGTGCTCCCTCGCACCTCTACGTGAGAATTGCACCCGATGCTGCTGTAGGCGAAGTAACTGAATATATAAAGGAGCAGACCGAGGCATACTCCAAGGATTTCAGCAGCCAATATATGGAGTTCCAATACTTCGACAAGGAGCTAGGCGAGAGCTACAACATCGAAAAGAGATACAATCAACTCATTCTGCTCTTCGCCCTCATCTCAATTGTCATCTCACTGATGGGAGTATTCGGTTTGGTCTTGTTCGAGACGCAATTCCGCCAGCAGGAGATTGTTATTCGCAGGGTGCACGGTGCTACAGTGCCAGAGATTTTGCTGATGATTAACCGCAAGTTCCTCTTCATTATCGCGATCTGCTTCGTGGTGGCGGCACCTGTGAGCTACTTTATAGTTCACCGATGGCTCTCGAGCTTCACCTACCACATCCCAATCTCGGCGTGGGTCTTTGTGGCGGTCTTGGCTGCTGTGACACTCGTTGTAACCTCGATCGTCACGGTGCAGAGCCTCAAGGCAGCGAACTCAAACCCTGCCGAACTAATCGGCAAAAACGCATAAAATAATGGTGAATTATGAATGGTGAATTGCGACAAGCGGTTTAAATGCGCCAGCCAATTCACAATTAAAAACATTCACAATTCACAATTGATAACTCACAATTAAAATAATACAACCATGTTAAAGATTAAAAACATTAAGAAACATTTTACAACTGAGATCGTTGAGACTATTGCACTTGCGGGTGTATCATTTGAAGTTAAGGCTGGCGAGTTTGTCGCGGTGATGGGACCTTCGGGTTGCGGAAAATCTACGCTGCTCAATATCTTGGGGCTTCTCGACAACCCCACAGAGGGGGAGTATGAGCTTCTGGGACAGGAGGTCGGAGCGCTAAAGGAGCGTGAGCGAACCAAATTCCGCAAGGGTAACATCGGCTTTATCTTCCAGAGTTTCAACCTTATTGATGAGCTCTCGGTATTCGAGAATGTCGAACTGCCATTGATCTATATGGGGGTGAAGGCTAAGGAGCGCAAGGAGCGAGTAACGGCAATACTCCGCCGAATGGCGATCACTCACCGCTCGGGTCACTTCCCACAGCAGCTCTCGGGAGGTCAGCAACAACGTGTGGCTATCGCACGCGCCTTGGTGAGCAACCCCAAGTTGATCCTTGCCGATGAGCCAACAGGAAACCTCGACTCGAAAAATGGCTCGGAGGTGATGCACCTACTAATGGATCTGCACCGCGAGGGGAGCACCATAATTATGGTTACCCACTCTCAGCACGATGCCGCCTACGCCAGCCGCACGATTAACCTCTTTGATGGTAAAATAGTCGAGGATGTGCAAAACTATATGTAGTAGAATGGTGAATGGTGAATTATGAATGGTGAATTAGCTGGCGCATTTAAATCGCTTGTCGCAATTCAAAAATCACAATTCACAATTACTCAAGGCTTTTTTTAGCACTCTTAATAATGCTCGTTAACAAACACATTAATTCATCGGCATCGTTAAAAATACTTTTAAATTCACTATCTGATATATAATCAGTTTGATATAATAGTTCAATCCAATATAATGATTCGTTAATCTCTTTTTGTGCTATAGCTAATTTATGTATAAAGTCAACTTTACTCTCTGCGTGCTCAGATTCTCGCACCATTGCTCCGACAGACGTGCCACAACGCAATAGCTGTTTGGACATTATAAATTCTTTCTTTACTTTACGAAGATGTTTGTACACATTCACAATACGAATGGCAAACAAAAAACTTTTAGATTTGATAACGTTCTCTTTCATACAACAAAAATAATAAAAAAACTTAAACAATGGTGAATTGTGAATTGACTGTCGCTTTTAAACCGCTTGTCGCCATTCACAATTCACAATTGACCATTCACAATTAAAAACACCGTTTTTATTATGAAAAACATATTCCAAAACCGTGATGGCGCTCTGCTCAAGGTCATCCTACTCGGCGTTGCCCTTGCCATGTCGCTGGTGATGTTCTCGAAGGTGTGGTTCGAGAATAGCTACGAGAATTTTGTAGTGCACCTCGACAGAACATACCGAGTGACAACGACATTTGTAGATGGTGACTACTCAGGCAACTTCGACCACCTTTCGGGTGGTATCGTGGGGCATGCCGCCGCCTACACACCTCAGATCGAGATTACAACTCGCTTTACCTCCCTTGGGGAGAATCTCACCTTTGCTCGCGCGGGGGTCGCTTTCGAGGAGTCGAAGCCAACAACTGCTGCCACTCTTATCGCTGCCGACACCCTACTCTTCGAGATGTTTCCCACAGCAACAACTGGCGAAGATCCCAAGACTACCCTCTCACATATCGGAGGGGTGATGCTCTCTCGCTCTCTCGCCGAAAAGATGAGCGACAATGGCGATCCAACCTCGATGATTGGCGTAAGCGTTAAGTGTCTAACTAAGAACTACGGCGAGCACGTTGTTAAAGGGTTGTTCGACGACTTCCCCGAAAACTCCGACCTCTGCGATATCGAAATTATCGCCCCTGTCGACATTATGGGTGGCGGCAAAGATGGAGTGCTGGGCAACGATCGATATCAAGCATATATAAGGCTTATTGAGGGGGCTAACATTGCAGATGTTGAGCGGGCGTTTGTAGATGTCAAAAATAAAAATATGTTTGCGCAGGCTCAGGAGTGGGGGCTTAACACCGATGAGATGGAGATAACATTCCATCTTCAACCCCTATCTGAGTATCACAGCGGACAAGCCGACGTCAAGATTATGACCTATATGCTCACTTCGCTTGGCATTGCGATGTTGCTTATAGCAATGCTCAACTATGTTCTGATTGCTGTTACTGCACTTGTTAAGCGTGCCAAAAATATAGCTACTCGACGTTGCTATGGCGCACCCACGTGGGTGATTTACAAGATGCTCCTTAGCGAGGCGCTGCTCACGCTACTTCTCTCACTTGCACTTGCTGCCTCTCTGATTTTTGCTCTGCAAGAGCAGGTTGTGGCGATTGTAGGTGTGGAGTATAGTGCACTATTTGGATGGAACTCGGCAGTGATTGTCGCTGTTGTTTCGCTCTTTGTGGTGGCTGTGTGTGGAGTTTTGCCTGCTGTGCTTTACTCTCGTATTCCCCTTGCAGCGGCATTTACTCGCTTCAAGGAGCGTAACACGAAGTGGAAGCATGCACTTTTGATGGTTCAATTCGCCGGTGCAATGTTTTTTATCTCGCTCTTGGGAATCATCGCCCTGCAATACCGGTTTGTACTGAAGCTCGACATGGGCTACAACTACGAGAATATCATTACCGTGCAGAGTGCAACCCTAACCCCCGAAGAGAGGCTTTTACTCAAAGAGGAGCTCGGCAAGGTGGCAGGGGTCGAGACGATGAGTTACTGCTCTCTTTTGCCTCTCAATAGTGGTTCCGGCAATGACGCAGAGCTCCCCGAAGATGCTAATGTGCGCTTTAATATTCAAGACTTCTACTCAGCAGATGAGAACTACATCGACCTCTTAGGCATAGAGATCGTAGCGGGTCGCAACTTTAGCAAAGATGCCCCCGTGGGTCGCGAGATTTTGGTTAGCGAGAAGTTTATCACAGAGATAGAGAAGCAGGTGAATTGGGGCGGAAACGCCATTGGTCGCGAGATGTTCTTTTCGGAACATACCCAAAGTGGTGACCAGAGATATACTATTTGCGGAGTATTCAAAGAGATTTTGGGCAACACAGCCTACTACCATGATAGTAGACCGCAGGTTATATTCTTCAGCGAGACCGAAAGCAGCTTTCACAAGAACTACCTCTACGTGCTAATGATAAAATTAGAGGAGGAGAGAGCCGAAGTAATAGCATCAATCAACGAGCTGCTACAGAGTCTATTCCCCGAAAAGATGCTCTACACCCAAAGCTACACCGAGGAGGTAATCGCCGCATACTCCGAGAGCAAGAAGTTCCGCGATTTGGTCATCTACGCCGGCTTGATAGTGCTTATTATCACCCTGATCGGACTCATTGGCTACACGCGTGACGAGATAGAGCGCCGCCGCTCCGAGGTGGCAATCCGCAAGATCCACGGAGCAACCACCGCCGAGATTATCCAGATCTTTATGCGCGATGTAGCGTGGCTCGTCACTGCAGGAGTTGTGGCGGGAGGTGCCGCAAGCCTCTTTGCCGCGGGCAAGCTCCTCGAGATGTTCGCCTACAAGATCCCCTTAAGCTGGTGGATATTCACCGCAAGCGCAGTGGTGGTCATAACAGTAATCACCACAGTACTCCTAATAACCACTCGCAAGGCCGCCAACGCCAACCCCGTGGAGAATTTGAGTTAACCATTCATACACGCATTTGCAAAAATCCCAATATGTTGATATGAATTTATCAACGTATTGGGATTTTGCTATCTTGTATTTTTAGGAAATATGCTGTTCTTATAGCACGCGTGGGGAAAATGTGGGGAAAGCACTAAAAACAAAAAGTCTATATCCTTTTCAGATACAGACTTTTGCTGCAATAAGTAGTACTTATTTAGTACCCCCTCAGGGGCTCGAACCCTGGACCCCAACATTAAGAGTGTCGTGCTCTACCAGCTGAGCTAAAGAGGCATTGCGGGTGCAAATATAGGGCTTTTTTTTTAATCTGCAAACTTTTATGATTAAAAGTTTGGATAAACGCATAAAAAAGTTTCGTATGCCTTCGGCGGGCGTGAAAAAGCACCCACGCGAGTGCAGGTTGACATAGAGACCCTAGCCCTCTAAAAAGGGGTAGCACAGCGCAGAGTGAATTTGCGAGATGTGGCTGGGTGGAGCAGTGTGATTTGCTCTGCATGGAGCATTAACCGCTTGGCGCTTGTGCCGTAGAGTCTATCTCCCACTATGGGGGTGTTTAGACCTTTGTGGTGTGCGCAGTGCACTCTGAGTTGATGGGTGCGACCTGTTTGTGGGTAGAGCGCTACGCGGGTGTATGGGCCCTCTACCGAAAGGGTGTTGTAGGCGGTGTATGCTGCCTTTCCCGCTTTGAGGTCTACTCTTTGGCGTGGCCTGTCGAGGGGATCCATGATTAGGGGGAGCTCCACGAAGCCGCTGCTCTGCTCAAGGGTGCCATCGAGCAGAGCGACATATCGCTTACGTATGGAGTGCTCAGCGAATTGTCGCTGGAGAGATAGCTGCACCTCCGCACTTTTTGCCACTATAAGAACCCCGGAGGTATCCATATCGAGGCGATGTACAATGATGTGGTTTGGGTCGAGATCCGTGTAACGGCTCTCCACGATGCTCTGCACGGATAGTGTATGGTTAATGCCTCGCACGGAGGGTAGTCCCGAAGGCTTGTTGAATGCGATGAGGAGATCATCTTCGTAGATCACCGTAAGCCTCTCTGCTAGCGACTCCTCCTTGGGAGGGTTGTGAGCAGGTTCCACACGAAGTCCTCTGAGCATATGCGAGAGTATAGGGTGGCATTTACCGCGACATGCGGGGTAGTATTGAAGATGTCGACGCACCTCACCTCGTGTTGACTCGCCCCACCAGAACTCCCCCATTGCTATGGGTCTCAGGGAGTTGCTAAAGGCATAATGCAATAACTTTGGCGCTGCACACTCACCGGAGCCGGCCGGTGGCGTAGTATCATTATACTCCTTGAAGATTGATATTAGATCCTTGGAGTGGCCCTCAGCGCAGAGTGGTGCAAAGCGACTGAATGTAAGATGCTGCAAGGCTGCTGAGCGCTTTTGACGCTCCTCTGCGAGGGAGGCACGCAACGTGCGATGCTCCTCAAGGGTGCGCTCCAAGGGTGCGCGCAGCGTGCGGAAACGAAGTTCGCAGCGACGAAGAGAACCCTTTTGACGTTGGCTCTCAGCACCTAATGCCTCTAGCATAGCACTGTCGCAGCCCTCCTCCCGAAGTTGCTGACGTCGCTTCCGAGAGGCTAGATACTCTCCCCTTAGCTGCTCCACCTCTTCTTGCTCCTGCTCCATGATGGATGCTAGCGATGAGCACGCCTCAGCATAGTGCTGCGAGGTGTCGAGAGTCTCTATTTGATGATTTATATGAGATATATTAGCCTCCTCAACTCTGAAGAAGCCGTTGGGCTCCAGCAGATTAAGGATAGGCGGGACGAAATATGAGTGTAGTGTCTGCTTTGCGAGATACCCAGAGAAGGCCGCTAGGAAACCTAAGTTATGGGAGTCATCCTCAACTACCAACACACCAAACATCTTACCTTGGTTGATCTCCTCATGCCACTGCTCCTGCTGCCCAAGGTAGGTGCATAGATGCTCACGCGCCACCTCCACCAAGGGGTGTGGCACATAGTCAAAGGGGTTTGTGAAGAGCTCCGGAAGAGCCTCTGGATATGGTGGCAGTGGATGAAACATCACTTATTATTAAACCCATTCATCGTGAGTTGCACTCCTGCCGTAGCGAACGAGAGAATAGCATCCCCGAAGAGCTTCAAACGCTCCGGAAGTGCCGTGCGCTCCTCATCTGACCACTCCCCCAAGACATAATCTATTTGATGGCCACGTGCGAAGTCACCTCCCACACCAAAGCGGATACGTGCATAGGCATCGTTGCCGAGTAGCTCCGTGATATTCTTAAGACCATTATGGCCTCCTGCGCTACCCTTCTGCCGCATGCGCAGCGTGCCAAAGGGGATTGCGATATCGTCGGAGATAATCAAGAGCTTCTCCTGCGGGATCTTCTCCGCCTCAAGCCAATAGCGAACAGCCTTGCCCGAAAGATTCATATATGTGGAGGGCTTGAGGAGCACTATCGTGCGCCCCTTATGCTTTATTGTTGCTACATCGCCATAACGAGCGGACTTAAAAGAGATGTTGGATGCCTCAGACAAGGCATCCAACACTTTAAATCCTATGTTGTGGCGGGTCTCAGCATACTCAGCACCGATATTACCCAATCCTACAACGAGGTATTTCATAGAATATAATACTAAGCCTCAGCCTTAAGTGAACGTGAAGCACGAGTTACACGTACAGCACATACAGCAGTTGTAGCTGGAGTTACAAACTTAACATTCTCTACATCTAGGTCACCCACGAAGATGGTCTTACCCAACTCAAGTGAAGTAACATCTACTACGATCTCATCTGGAAGGTTAGCCTCCAAAGCGCTTACAACGATCTTACGAGCTGAAAGAGCCAACTTACCGCCGACCTTAACACCAGCTGCATTACCAGTAAGAACTACAGGAACTGCGATAGATACTGGCTTACCCTCTTGAACGCGGTAGAAGTCAATGTGAAGAATCTGCTCACGTACTGGGTGGAACTGAACATCACGCAATACTGCTTTCTCTACCTTTCCGTCGATGTTAAGCTCAACGATGTAAGATGCTGGAGTGTAGATGATCTTCTTAACCTCCTTTGCATCAATAGCAAAGGTGATAACATCACCACCACCATACAATACACATGGAATAGCGCCCTCACGACGAACCGCCTTAGTAGCCTTCTTACCATACTCGGCACGTGCTACTGCTGAAATTTGAATACTTTTCATTTTTGTTTTTTTATTTTTATGTTACCACCAGCGTCACTCAATCTTGGTCGCATCAAGACCATCCCCCTATTGCCAAAATCCCATAAACGCCTGATTTGGCGACAAAGATAACTATAATTTTTGCAAAATACAAAAAAAAGCTGACCCAATGAGCCAGCTTTAATATTTTATTCTCCTTGTAAGACTATAGAGCGTTTACGTGAAGTTGCATCGCACTCTTAAGGTTACCAGCCTTGTTCTTGTGGATGATGTTGTGCTTAGCCAACTTATCCAACATTGCAGATACCTTTGGAAGAAGTGCCTCAGCAGCGCTCTTCTCAGTTGTGTTACGCATAGCCTTTACAGCGTTACGTGCAGTCTTGTGTGCAAGACGATTGTGAGTACGTTTCACCAATGTCTGGCGGATTCTCTTCTTTGATGACTTATGATTTGCCATAATATTTTTTTTGTTTTTAATTTTAATTGTACAATCCAGTATAACAAAATTAAGCCTTAGCTTATTTCGGATAGACTGCACTACAAAATCATTTCTCAAATAAGAGAGCCAAACCGACTCACCTCAAAACTCAAACTGCAACTGCTGTCCGCTCCTGTGATCTATCACCCGTGTAGCCCGTAGGAGAATCGAACTCCTATTTCAAGAATGAAAATCTTGCGTCCTAACCGTTAGACGAACGGGCCTTACCGCTAATCTCTTTAGGGAGATTTAGCGGTGCAAAGATATGAAAAATATATTACACCACAAACAATATCATTAAAAAAATTAACTTTAATACAATACAAGGGTTTTAATTGTTGATAACCAAGCGATTACAGCAGAACTAAAATATCAATAATCTCATTTTTTGCCTCAACAGCTAAAAAACAACTTTTTTTCACTATTTTTGCAATAAATAGAAAACAACCAAAAGAACAGTTTAAAGAATAATGTGGTATAAAGATATTTTTGAGAATAATCGCAGGTGGGTAGAGAGGTGTCAAGCCTCAGACCCCAAATACTTTGAGAAGCTATCACTGGGGCAAAACCCCGAATACCTATATATAGGATGTAGTGATAGCCGCGTCTCCGTGGAGGAGCTCATGGGCGTGAAGCCCGGTGAGCTCTTCGTGCATCGCAACATTGGTAACATCATCGTGAACACAGATAGCAACATCAATGCAGTGGTGCAATATGCCGTCGAGCACCTCAAAGTGAAACATATCATCATATGTGGTCACTACGAGTGCGGAGGCATCAAAGCAGCGATGCACCCCGAAGATATGGGGCAGCTCAATGGCTGGCTCCAAACAATCCGCGACGTCTACCACACCCACCGCGAAGAGCTAGATGCCATAGAGACCCTCTCGGAGCGCTACGACCGCCTCGTAGAGCTAAACGTCCGCGAACAATGCATCAACATCATGAAAATAGACCACGTGCAACGATCATGGACCGAACGCGAATACCCCCACGTCCACGGCTGGATCTTCGATGTGCGCACAGGACACCTCAAAGACCTTAACCTCAACACCCGCGAACTATTCAACGAAGTCGAAGATATCTACAACATCGATTTTGACCACCTTACAGCTAAATAGTCAACCCTTACTCCTTGAGTGCAGCATGTGCCGCCGCGAGTCTAGCTATTGGCACTCTGAATGGGGAGCATGAGACGTAGTTGAGGCCTGCGAAGTGGCAGAACTCAACTGAGGAGGGCTCTCCACCGTGCTCTCCGCAGATTCCGCACTTGATCTTCTCGCGGGTTTTGCGGCCTTTGAAGACGGCCTCTCTAATTAATTGACCTACGCCATTGCGATCGAGAATTTGGAAGGGGTCATTCTTAAGGATTCCCTTATCGAGGTATACCGGTAGGAACTTGGAGATATCGTCGCGCGAGAAGCCTAATGTCATCTGTGTAAGGTCATTGGTGCCGAACGAAAAGAACTCGGCTACTTCGGCTACTTGATCGGCAGTAACTGCGGCGCGAGGCACTTCGATCATTGTTCCGACCATATACTCTATCTTATCGTTGCGCTCTGTAAATACGGTGTCGGCCATCTGGTCGATGATATTCTTCTGGTAGCGTAGCTCCTTATGGTTTCCAATGAGAGGCACCATGATCTCAACCTTCACGGGAGTTCCCTGCGCCTTGACATTCATCGCGGCCTCAATGATGGCGCGAGCCTGCATCTCTGTGATCTCAGGATATGTGTTTCCAAGGCGGCAACCGCGGTGGCCCAGCATTGGGTTGAACTCGGAGAGCTCCTCGACCTTTGCCACGATCTTCTCGAAGGAGACATCCATCTCTGCGGCCATCTCGCGTTGCTCCTTCTCCTCATGTGGCACAAACTCGTGGAGAGGTGGATCGAGCAGGCGAACGGTGACGGGGTGCCCCTTCATAACTTTGAAGAGACCCTCGAAATCGCCCCTCTGGATTGGAAGGAGCTTGGCTAGAGCCACTCTGCGACCCGCCTCATCATCTGCTAGGATCATCTCGCGAACTGCCTTGATGCGATCTCCCTCGAAGAACATATGCTCGGTGCGGCAGAGGCCAATGCCCTCAGCACCAAAGGAGAATGCTTGAGCAGCATCCTTGGGGGTGTCGGCATTTGCGCGAACCTTAAGGACAGCATATTTTGCCGTGAGCTCCATGAGCTTACCGAAGTCACCTGTCATATCTGCCGCTTGCGTTGCGACCTGACCTAGATACACCTCACCTGTGGAGCCATTAAGGGAGATCCAATCACCCTCTTTCACAACAACATCACCAATGATGAATTGACGCGCCTTGGCATCAATCTTCACCTCACCCGCGCCCGAAACGCAACATTTACCCATTCCACGAGCCACAACCGCTGCGTGTGAGGTCATGCCACCACGTGCCGTGAGGATGCCACCCGCATCAATCATACCCTTGAGATCCTCTGGTGAGGTCTCCATACGCACTAAGATGGCGCGCTGACCGCTCTCTGTAAGGCTCCTCTCGGCATCCTCCGCAAAGAAGACCACAGGACCTGTCGCAGCACCCGGTGAGGCGGGCAGACCCTTTACCAAGACCTTAGCCGACTTCATCGCAGCGACATCAAAAACAGGGTGCAGGAGCTCATCTAGCTTCGCTGGTTCGCATCGCAACACTGCTCTCTTCTCGTCGATGAGACCCTCACTGAGCATATCCATAGCTATCTTCACCATGGCGGCACCTGTGCGCTTACCACTACGGCACTGCAACATCCACAATTTACCATCTTGAATAGTGAACTCAATATCTTGCATATCTGTGAAATAGGTCTCCAGATGGTGCTGGATATCGAAAAGCTCTTTATATACCGTTGGCATAACCTCCTCTAGAGATGGGAACTTCGTGGCGCGATCCTCCTCGCTTACCCTCTGTGCTAAGGCCCAACGACGAGACCCCTCGATGGTGATCTGCTGAGGAGTACGGATTCCAGCAACCACATCCTCACCCTGAGCATTAATCAAATATTCACCATTGAAGATATTCTCACCCGTGCCAGCATCACGCGAGAAGGCAACACCCGTAGCGGAGTTATCACCCATATTTCCAAACACCATCGCTTGGACATTTACCGCGGTGCCCCACTCCGCGGGGATCGCATGCAACTTACGATAGAGAATTGCGCGATCGTTCATCCACGAACCAAAGACCGCACATACTGCTCCCCACAACTGCTCCCACGCAGAGACAGGAAAGTCGGAGCCGGTCTGCTGCTTTACGGCAGCCTTAAACTCCGCAACAAGCTCCTTGAGGTCTTCTGTCGAGAGATCATTATCTAGCTCCACTCCTCGCGCATGCTTCTTCGCCTCGATGATAACCTCGAATGGATCTTCATCCTCCTTCTTCTCCGGCTTCATCCCCAGCACCACATCACCATACATCTGCACGAAGCGACGATATGAGTCCCATGCGAAACGTGGATTCCCCGTGAGGCGAGCTATAGTCTCAACGGTTTGATCATTCATACCCAAATTGAGAATCGTATCCATCATACCCGGCATTGAGGCGCGAGCACCCGAACGCACAGAGACCAATAAAGGAAGCTCCTTATCGGCAAATTTACGACCCGTTAACTTCTCTATATTTGCAATGGCGCGCTCAACCTCTGGACGAAGTAACTCAATAACGCGCTCACGACCATGTGTATAATATTCAGCACATACATCCGTTGTGATGGTAAAACCCGGAGGAACAGGGATGCCAATAAGATTCATCTCGGCAAGGTTGGCTCCCTTACCACCCAACAACTCCTTCATCTTACCATTACCCTCGGCTGCCTTATTACCAAAGGTGTAAACTCTTTTCTGATTTGCCATAATATCTATTTTTAAAATTTTATTAAATATTCACTTTTTGGATTACGAATATAATAAATATCATGGATATAAACAAAAAAATTACTTTAAATATACGAATAGAGGCAAATAATTACTATAACCACCTTTATAGTGGCTTTTTAGATATGTTGGGAGAGGTGATTGCTGATCTGGCGACAGCAGCCATGGGGTGATATAGACACCACTTTTTAAGATTTTTGAAACATCATTGGTAGCTACCCTATCATGCATAACATAGCCACGTGCGCTTAGGTAGTTCCCCTCGCCTTGGCGCTCCTTGTCGAGAAGCAGGTTCTCGTAACCAATCTTATCAATCTCATCCTGATACAATTTTCCTAGTATCACAACCAACTCTTCGTGATCCTCTTCGCTAAGATAGGCGTGAATATCGGATCCACCTCTAGAGAGTATAATTGTAATGGGTGTATCATCAACGAGGGTTGCTTCAACGGCAATCATATTTCGACCACTCTGCACGCTCTCTAGCCCCTCCACAAAGAGCTTATCACCAAAATAGAGCAGCGCGAAGTCTTGACCATCGAACGAATTACGCGTGCAGTGGATAAAGGTGTAATCGAGGGTGCAGCACTTCACTATATCTCGCACAACACCCTCGTGCTCCACTCCATAGAGCCCAACAATGTCAAGGGCCATAGAGTCAATAACGGCTGCTATATTTTGAACCTTGCGTCTATAGCGCTCACCTGTCCAGTGATAGCTCCCCGAAGGTGTATAGCGAGAATCATCATAAAACTTTGATGGGATTGTGTCATAGAGCCCATCGACATCATAATAGCCGATCCCCACACTCTGTGCTCTAGCGGCATTCACCACAGAGAGTAACAGCACCAAGAGGGATAGAGAGAGGCGGCGCATAGCTTATTACTTATCAATCACACCCGACCCAACGAGCTCATCATCGGCATACCACGCTGCAAACTGCCCCGCGGCAACTCCTCGTTGCGGCTCCTCGAAGAGGATATAGTAACCATCATCTCGACGCAAGAGAGTTGCTGCCTGTCGCGCTTGACGATATCGAATACGCACACTAAATACTCTACTCTCACCAACGCCCAACTCAAAGGTGGGATTCACCCAGTGACACTCCTCTGTAGCAATGCGAAGGGCTTGACGATAGAGCCCTCTATGGGCATCGCCCTCACCGACATATATTACATTCTGCTCAACATCGGTGGCTATAATATATAGCGACTCCTTGCGGCCACCTATACCCAGCCCCTTACGCTGGCCTATAGTGTAGAAGTGAGCCCCATTGTGTGTGCCAATCTTTTTGCCATCCCGCACCGTATAGTGAAACGGCATGCTTAGCGCCTCAACGTCATCGGGTGCAATGACCCTATCATACTTTGGCCACTCCGCCTTAATCTCATGGATGTTACCCTCTCTCTTAGAGAGCTTCTGCTGCAAGAAGATGGGTAGATCAACCTTTCCCACGAAGCATATCCCTTGCGAATCTTTTCGCTTGGCTGTAGCTAGCCCCTGCTCATCTGCAATGGCTCTCACCTCTGGCTTCAATAGATCACCAATGGGGAAGAGCGCTTTCGAGAGCTGCTCCTGCGAGAGTTGACACAAGAAGTAACTTTGATCCTTATTTGGGTCGCCTCCTTCGAGCAGCTTATAGATAGTTCTGCCGCCTACAACCTCCTCACTCTTTCTACAATAGTGCCCCGTAGCAACATAATCCGCACCCAACTTAAGGGCCTCCTTAAGAAATACATCGAACTTTATCTCTCTATTACACAACACATCGGGATTGGGGGTACGCCCCTTCTCATACTCCGAGAACATGTAATCGACGACACGAGTTTTATAGTGCTCCGAGAGGTCAACGACATGAAGCTCAATATCGAGCCTCTTTGCGACAAGCTCCGCAAAGACCCTATCGTCATGCCAAGCGCAATCCCCCTCAAGCGTACCTGTGGTATCGTGCCAATTTATCATAAAGAGCCCTATCACCTCATGCCCCTGCCTCTTAAGCAGATATGCAGCGACCGAAGAGTCGACGCCACCAGAAATTCCAACTACTACACGTGCCATATACTATAGGTTTAAAAGACCCTCCGGTAAGATAAAACGAATGATCCGACCATCGAAATCTATCGAATGAATAAACTCCTCCGCAGCAGGCACAAGCACCTCACGCCCATCAACAAGGAGCTCAAAGAGCGGATTCGCCTCAGAGTGAATATAGTGAGCAAGCGACCCCTTCAGCATCACATCCCCTATGATCTCCACATCAAACCCAACTAGATCCTCCATAAAGAACTCATCATCAATCTCCTCCAACTCCCTCTCCGGCAACAACAGATCCAAGCCCATAAACTCCATTACACGACGCTCCGTATCAATATCCGCAAACTGCACCACAGCACTAGAACGCCCACGACGCTCAAAAGAGTCAAAATAGAGCGGCACACTCAAAGAATCAACCTTAATAAAGATCGGATCATCTATCGAAAACTCCTCCGGAAACGAAGAGTAAAGATTAATCACAGCCTGCCCCTGCGAACCATATAACTTACTTATTTTGGCAACTTTTTCCATTGTATTACTTAATTATGAGAGGTGCAAAGATAATTAATATTTTCTGGAACACACTTATATTATTGTATATTATTCAGGGCAAACACATGAAAAAAAAGTTTCGTATCGCCTACGATGGGCGTGAAAAAGCACCACCCCTCAAAAAAACCGTTCGTCGAAATTTACGAAGTAGACTTTATCTGTGGCGCGGGTTATGGCGGTGTAGAGCCAGCGGAGCATGTCGCGGGTCATTGTCTCGTCGCCGAAGATGCAGCGGTCGATGAAGACTGAGTGCCACTGTCCGCCTTGCGCCTTGTGGCATGTTACGGCGTAGGCGAATTTCACCTGTACGGCATTGTAGTGGGGGTTTTCGCGGATCTCTTTGAAGCGCTTTGCTTTGCTTTTTATCTCGGTGTAATCTTTCTCCACCTCGTAGAAGAGTCTCTTGTTCTCTTCGTAGCTTAGCGAGGGGGCTTCGCTGGAGAGGGTGTCGAGGAGCACTTTGCATGTTATCTCGTAGCCATCATAATCACCGAAAGATAGGGTCGCCTCAGCGAAGCGGAAGCCGTAGAACTCCTCGAAGCGACGTAGGCGACGTAGCTCTGCGATATCGCCATTTGCCATGAAGCTTAGCGGACACTCCTCGATGCGCTCGGTGAAGTGGTAGTTGTTGCGCACCACCATAAGCATGTCACCACTCTCGATCTCCTCCTCGGCACCTAGGGAGTATCGTCGTACTCCTTCGTTGTAGCGGTTGGCTCGCTTGTTGGATCTGGTTATGACGATGGTCTGGTCGCGACCATATTTGTCGTAGCACTCTTGCAGCTTCTCGGTGAACTCGCCACCCTCTACCGCCTCTACATCGGGGTAGTTCATCTCGAAGATGGGTATCTCGCAGATGTTATTCTCGATCATGCAGCGGATCATCGTTGCATTGAAGAGTATTCCCGACTGCGAATTTTGGCGCACCACATCATCCATCGTGCCATAAACGATTGGGCCGAAGTGAGACATAGTGGCAGCGTCGAGTGCCGGGCTAAACTCTTGGCCTACAGGAGGCAGCTGCGCATTGTCACCAACTAGGACTAACCTGCATCGCTTGCCGCTACGCACATAACTCACCAAGTCGTCGAGCAGGGAGCCACTGCCGAAGATTGCATCTTGACCCGTGGCCTCGGAGAGCATTGAGGCTTCGTCGACGATGAAAATTGTATCTTGCTCGCGATTGAAATTTAGCGCAAACTTAGAGTCGTAGTCCGCGCTACTCTTTTCGCGATATATCTTTTTGTGTATGGTATATGCATTTTGTTTTGCTGCTCGCGCTAAGACATTGGCTGCACGGCCGGTAGGTGCTAGCAGCACACACTTTATATTTAGCTCCTTTAAAGTGGCTACAGTTGCCGCTAGCAAAGTTGTTTTTCCGGTTCCAGCATACCCATTTAGGATAAAAATAGAGGTGAAATCATCATCGCAAATGAAATTTGATAACATTTCGATGATTTTTTTTTGGTCATTTGTTGTTTTGAAACAAATTTTACTGTAAATTTGGGACGTGATATGTGTGCTAAGCATTTTGCAAACGTTTAATTTTGTACAAACTTAATAACAAATAATCAAAAATGAGAAAGATTTTTCAATTACTTTTAGCTGGTGGCGTCATAGCACTGATCTATGTGATCTATGTTCAGATTTCGACACCTATTGAATTTGAGCAGGAGATGGCTCAAAAGGAGAAAGCCGTAATCGAGCGAATCAAAGATGTTCGTTCAGCGCAACGTGCCTTTAAGAGTGCTAATGCACGCTTCACTGCCGACTTCGACACATTGATTAACTTTGTGCTTAACGACTCACTTACAATGCAGCGTAAAAGAGTTGATGAGGATGACTCAGTAGGTATGGCCGAGTTTAAGCTTCTTCAGAAAAAGGACAAGAACCTTAAGAACATCGAGGAGTTCAAGGTGGCTGTAATCGACACCGTATTTGCACCACGTAAACTCACCGTAGAGCAGGTTAAGGCTTTGCGCTACATCCCCGGCACAAACAGCCAAACAGAGTTTATGATCGCTGCGGGTATCGTTACAACCGAGTCCAAGGTCTCTATCCCTGTTGTTGAGGTGAAGGCACCTTACATCTTGTTCCTCGATACAGTAAGATATCGCCAAGAGATCATCAACAAGAATGATGACCTTATCAACAACTACAACAAGTATCCCGGCATCAAGTTCGGATCAATGGAGGGTGGTAACAACGAGGCTGGTAACTGGACTGGAGAGTGATAGAAAACATTTTGATAAAATTAGAGGGTGGTTGACTAAAAAGTTAACCACCCTCTAATTTTTCATCGTCTCTATCCGAGGAACCTCGCTGATGAGATGATGGCAACCATAGGTTGACATAGATAGATGTATAATATTGAACGTTGCAAATTCATTTGCATAAGCTCAATATTATACATCTATCGTAGGGCAAAGCCCCATCTCATCAGCGCAACACAAAGGTCAAAAACGATAGTTTTTGGATCCAAGCTTAGCTTGGTGCCGCGCGGCATGAGCGCGATGGGAGACTATATTTTCTAATTTTTAAATCTCAATAAGATCTCCATACTCTATCTTTATGCTGAAGGCCTCTTCAAGTGAGATCCTACCTGCTGCAACCATCGCGGCACGTATAAAGCCGCTATGGGTGACTGCAATAACATCTTGATCGCTACTACCCACCTCTGTGAGAAACTCTTTTGCTGCGGCTACAAGCTCCTTAAAGGAGCCACCGCGGGGAGGAGTTGCATTGAGGTAGTCTTCAAACCACGCTTTACCCTCCTCTGTTTCGAAGATATCATCCCATGGGGTGAGCTCCCACTCGCCGAAGTTGAGCTCTAATAACCTTTGGTCGATGATGAGATCCTCCTTGCAGGGATCCTGCTGCATCTCCCATATCTTTAGAGCTAGCCTCCGACAGCGTTGCAGGGGCGAGCTATATATCTTATCCGCCTCAACTCCCCGCAACCGCTCTACAACCTGCGGTAGGTGCTTCTCCTCGAACTCTGGATCAAGGTCGATGTCGCTTACACCATAGCAGATCTTTGGATCAATATCGGGTCTCGTGTGACGTTGAAGATATATACTTGCCATTGCAGATTACTTGGTTAGTTGCTGCTTCCCTGTGAGCTCCAAGAAGAGCTCATGCACCGACTGCATCTTCTCAGCGCGCCACGCATTAGCTCCAGCGAAGGCATATCCGAAGTCCATATTGCCACGGAACGCTTGGTAGAGAGCCGAAACGATGCAGTAGGGGCTTCGCGTAATGTCACACGTCTTAATGCAGTTAAAGGGGCAGCTCTTAGGTTGCTTTATACCAGCTCTCACCTTATCGAGGAAGGAGTTGTGTATAGCACGTCCGGGCATCCCCACGGGGCTCTGTATAATCTCAATATCGGACTCCTTTGCATCGAGGTAGATCTGCTTGAAATCTTGCGACGCGTCACACTCATATGTTGTCACAAAGCGAGACCCCAGCTGCACACCAGAGGCGCCAAGCGACATGATATGTTCGATATCCTCATTTGTGTAGATGCCACCCGCAGCAATCACAGGGATCTTAACACCGTAGAGCTCCTCGAAGTGAGAAACCTCAGCTACAACCTGCGGCAAGGTCACCTCAAGGGAGAACTCCTCAGCATCAATCTGATTACTCTTGTAACCTAGGTGCCCACCCGCCTTGGGACCCTCCAAGACAACTGCGTCGGGAAGATAATCATAGTTCTGCTTCCACTTCTCGCAGATAAGCTTCGCCGCACGTGCACTCGACACGATCGGAACAAGCTTTGTGGTGCTATCACTCTTAAGGAATGATGGCAAATCAAGGGGAAGCCCCGCACCACTAAAGATGATATCTACCTTCTCAGCAATGCTAGTCTTAACAAGCTCCGCAAAGTCCGATAACGCAACCATGATATTCACACCAATGATGCCCTGCGCCCGCTCGCGAGCCTTACGGATTTCACTGCTCAGACCCAAGTTGCCCGCCTCAGTGTAGTTCGATGATAGTCTCTTATAAAGCAATCCCAAGCCCGCAGCCGAGATAACACCTATTCCACCCTCCTTGGCCACCGCCGAAGCGAGACCTGAGAGCGACACTCCTACACCCATACCTCCCTGTATAATAGGGATTTTGGCAGTAAGATTTCCAATACTCAATGTTTTCATTATAATCTAAATTTGTTTTAGTAGCTTATGCTACGCGCCAAAGATAGTAAAAAATCTGCTGTGGCGCTATGAAAGCGGTTTTTATCTCAGGGCAGATGCATGAAAATGTTTCTCATATGCCTCCGGCGGGCGGTGATAGCACCACCGCGGGTGCATTATAAAGAGCGTTGAAAATTTATTTTCAAAAGATCTTTATAATGCATCTATCGTAGGGCAAAGCCCTCATCACATCAGTGCAACACAAAAGGTCAAAAACGATAGTTTTTGGATCCTAGCTAAGCTTGGTGCCGCGCGGCATGAGCGCGATGAGAGAGTATAGTAATAAAGAGAGCCAAAAAAGCTCTCTTTATTACTAACTATAGATTAAAACTCTTGTTTAGATTTGCGGACATAGCCATTGTAGCGCCATTTTGCATTCTCCTCAGCGGCTTGGAATAGCTCGTCGGCCTCACTTGGGAACGCTTTCTTGAGGGATGTGTAACGTACCTCGCGCATCAAGAAGTCTTGGAACTTAGACCAGTCTGGCTCTTTTGAGTCGAGGACGAATGGGTTCTTGCCCTCATCCTCTAGAGCTGGGTTGTAGTGCCATAGGTGCCAGTAACCGCAGGCTACAGCATCCTTTCCGATGGTTTGAGTGCGTGTCATGCCGCCTTTGATACCGTGGTTGATACATGGAGCGTAAGCGATGATGAGCGATGGTCCTTGGTATGCCTCAGCCTCTTTAAGGATCTTAAGGAGTTGTGCTTGAGAGGCTCCGATTGCCACTTGAGCAACGTAGACATAGCCATATGTCATTGCGATAGCTCCGATATCTTTCTTACGTATGCGCTTACCGCTTGAAGCGAACTTCGCGATAGCTCCAACGGGAGTAGCCTTAGATGATTGACCACCAGTATTTGAGTATACCTCGGTATCTACAATAAGAATGTTGATATCCATACCTGAAGCCAACGCGTGATCTACACCACCGAAACCGATGTCGTAGCCCCAGCCGTCACCACCGATGATCCATTGTGACTTCTTAGTGAGCCACTCCTTCATTGAAAGGATCTTGGTGCAAGCCTCACATGAGCAAGCCTCAACGAGTGGAAGAAGAGCAGCTGAAGCGGCAGCTGAAGCAGAGGTTGAGTTACGAGAGTCGATCCAAACCTGCATAGCAGCCTTAAGCTCCTCAGAGCAACATGTGCATGAAGCGATAGCCTCCTCCATGGTGATTTGTAGACGGTCGCGAAGCTTCTCTACACCCATGTGCATACCCATACCGAACTCTGCGTTATCCTCGAAGAGTGAGTTAGCCCACGCTGGACCCTCTCCCTGAGCGTTAGTACAATATGGAGTTGATGGAGCTGATCCAGAGTAGATTGAGGTACAACCAGTAGCGTTTGCAACCATCATCTGCTCACCGAAGAGCTGAGTTATAGCCTTGATGTATGGGGTCTCACCACAACCAGCGCAAGCTCCAGAGAACTCGAATAGAGGTTGAGTGAATTGAAGGTTCTTCACGCTCTTAGTCTTATCTACAACCTGCTTGTAACCAATCTCTTTTGTTACGTAGTCCCAAGTTGTTTGTTGGCCTAGCTGACTCTCTAGAGGCTTCATTACAAGAGCCTTAGTCTTAGCGGGGCAAACATCCACACAGTTATTACATCCTGTACAGTCAAGTGGAGAGAGTTGGATACGGAACTTATACTCCTTGGTCTCACCCATACCTTGCTTCCACTCTACGCCAGATGCAGCTGCCTCACCCTCAGTTGCGAGGAATGGACGGATTGCTGCGTGAGGGCAGACGTAAGCACATTGATTACATTGGATACAGTTCTCTGCGATCCACTCAGGAACCTTCACCGCGATACCGCGCTTCTCGAAGGCAGCAGTGCCATTATCCCAAGTACCATCCTCGCGGCCGTTGAATGCCGATACTGGAAGGTCGTCTCCCTTAAGCGCGTTGATAGGATCAACGATGTTGCGGACGAACTCTGGGCGTGACTCATCTACAGAGACCTCGCAAGAGCAAGCGCAAGCAGGAGCGATTGAAGCCCACTCAGCAGGAACATCAATAGTTACTACAGCGTCACCACCAGCATCTACTGCTGAGTAGTTCATATTTACGATCTCCTCACCTTTGTTACCATAAGATTTCAAGATCGCCTTCTTCATCTCCTCCTTAGCCTTGTCGAAAGGAATCACATCAGCGATTTTGAAGAATGCCGACTGCATGATGGTATTTGTGCGAGAGCCCAAACCTAGATCTGCGGCGATCTTAGTTGCGTTGATGATATAGAATTTGATGTTGTTCTTAGCTAGGTATGACTTCATGTGGTCTGGAAGAGTAGCGCAAGTTGTCTCAGCATCGTGAACAGAGTTCAAGAGGAATGAGCCGCCAGCCTTAAGACCCTTCAACACATCGTACTTATCTACATATGATGGAACGTGACATGCCACGAAGTCAGGTGTAGTAACTAGATATGGAGAGGTAATTGGGTTGTCACCGAAACGAAGGTGAGATGCGGTGTAACCTCCCGACTTCTTAGAGTCGTAGAAGAAGTATGCTTGGCAATATTTGTCGGTTGAACCTCCGATGATCTTGATAGAGTTTTTGTTTGCTCCAACAGTACCGTCAGCACCCAAACCGAAGAAAAGACCCTCGAAGGTACCAGCCTTAGCTACAGGAATCTCCTCACCTACAGGCAATGAGAGGTTTGTAACATCGTCGTTGATACCCACAGTGAAGCCGTTGCGAGGCTCAGCTGCTGCAAGGTTCTCATATACTGCGATGATCTGAGCAGGTGTAGTATCCTTTGATGAGAGACCATAGCGGCCACCGATGATAAGAGGCTGTTGCTCCTTACCATAGAACATATCTTTTACATCTAGGTATAATGGCTCACCAGAAGCTCCCGGCTCCTTTGTGCGATCCAAAACGCAGATGCGCTTAGCTGTTGCAGGAACTGCATCGAAGAAGTACTTAGCAGAGAATGGACGGTATAGGTGTACGGTGATAAGACCAACCTTCTCGCCTTGAGCCGCCTTGAAGTCGATAACCTCCTTGATAGTATCGTTCACAGAGCCCATCGCGATGATGATGTTCTCAGCATCTGGAGCTCCATAATATGTAAATGGCTTGTATGTGCGACCAGTCATCTCAGAGATCTTCTCCATAGTCTCGGCAACCATATCAGGGATAGCGTCGTAGAATTTGTTAGATGCCTCACGAGTCTGGAAATAGATATCAGGGTTCTGAGCAGTACCACGAGTCACTGGGTGAGCAGGGTTAAGCGCATTGTCGCGGAATGCTTTGAGGCAATCCTTGTCGAAGAGCTCAGCGAGCTCATCTTGGTCGATAAGCTCCACCTTCTGAATTTCGTGCGATGTGCGGAAGCCATCGAAGAAGTGAAGGAATGGCACGCGAGACTTAAGTGCAACGATGTGTGCAACACCCGCAAGGTCCATGATCTCTTGAACTGAAGAGGTAGCAAGCATCGCAAAACCTGTTTGACGAGCAGCCATAACATCTTGGTGGTCACCAAAAATAGAAAGAGATTGAGCAGCCAAAGCACGAGCTGATACGTGGAAAACACTTGGAAGCAACTCTCCAGCAATCTTATACATGTTAGGGATCATAAGCAATAAACCCTGAGATGCGGTGAAAGTTGTCGTTAGAGCACCACTCTGCAATGAGCCGTGAACAGCACCAGCAGCACCAGCCTCAGATTGCATCTCGACAACCTTTACGGTCTCACCAAAGATGTTTCTGCGATCCTTTGCAGCCCACTCGTCAACAAGCTCTGCCATAGTAGAGGATGGGGTGATTGGGTAAATCGCCGCAACCTCAGAAAACATGTAAGCTACATGCGCAGCAGCATAATTACCATCACAGGTAATAAATTTCTTTTCTGCCATTTTCTTTAAATTTTTAATTTTATTGTATGTAAACTATTAGTAATCAATGAATTGACTCTTTGGAATAAACAAAGACCCTAAATTATCACTCTATTTAGATGCAAATAAAGTAAAAAAAAATGACAATACATAAATAAAACGATGTTAGTTTCTTAACAATGAAATGAATTGGGTGTAAAAAAAGATGCTTCCTATGTGAAAATAATGTTACAGCATTGGTTTTTATCTATTTTTTTTTTAACTTATGCATCATAAATCACAAATACATACTACAATAATTATTAACTGAGGTCCTTTCACGGGCAAGTAAAAACCTTTTTATTTATGAAACACATCTCCTTCATCTCTATTTTCGCGCTTATCGCGATGATGCAATTCGGCGTTCAGAGTGCATCAGCTCATTCTTTTGTGACAGACTCTGAGAGCGTTATCACAAACAACTTTTACAACTACAGCTCTTCATCATCTGACTCAAGCTCAACTAAGGAGAGGCTTAAAGGCAGCCTTGAGTTTGACTACTCATTCATGGAGGAGAACCCAGCATTGGGATTGAACCTTAACCTTGGCGGATTGGTTCTTTTCGGAGAGTATCAACCAATGGGCACTATGCCAGAGGGTGTAAAGAGCATGTCATCATGGGGTGCTGGCGCTGGTCTTAACAAGCGTATCTATATCTTTGGCTTCCTTTACGTTGAGGGTCGCGTAGGTGCAGCTTACCACGAGAACTCTATCGTATACGAAAATGGCTACGGTGATAGCGAGACAACATCCACATGGGGCTACTTCGCAGCACCTCGCGCCGGTCTTAAACTTTTGGATAACGTATGCGTTAACGCAGGTTACAAGTGGAACTTCGCTGAGTTCAAAATCGCTGAGGAGTACATCACAGAGTATATGACAGTAGGTATTAGCTTCCTTTTCTAAGGTATACTCATACTCTCTTATTGCGCTCATGCCGCGCGGCACCAAGCGAGCTTGGATTCAAAAACTATCGTTTTTGACTTTTATTGCGCTGATGTGATGAGGGCTTTGCCCTACGATAGATGTATAACAAAGATCTTATGAAAATAAATTTTCAACGCTCTTTGTTATACATCTATCTATGTCAACCTATGGTTGACATCATCCCATCAGCGAGTTAACCTCGGATTGGGTTTAAGCCCAATACGCAACAAAAGAATAGCTCCGCAGGGAGCACCCTGCCCGCCGGAGGCATAAGCAACCATATCCCCACTAATTCTTGGAATTGTTTTTGTTGATTCTTGAAAAAATCATACCTTTGCATCTTATGATAGCATATCAAAAAAGAGTTTTAGAGAATGGATTGACGGTGATCGTCAATCGTGATAGGGTTTCGAAGTTGGCTGCGGTCAATCTTCTATACTGTGTGGGGGCTCGCAATGAGGATCCTACGCGCACGGGGTTTGCTCATCTTTTTGAGCATCTTATGTTTCGTGGCACTGAGAAGTTCCCCGACTATGACGCTATTGTGCAGATGGCCTCTGGGGAGAATAATGCCTTTACCAATAGTGATTACACCGATTTTTATATAACTTTACCCAAGGATAATATCGAGGTGGCGTTGGCTCTCGAAGCGGATCGCATGAGGGGTTTGGCCCTCACCGAGGAGCTGCTAGAGGTTGAGAAGAGGGTTGTTATAGAGGAGTTTAAGCAGCGATATTTGAATCAACCCTATGGCGATCAGAATATGTTGCTTCGAGCGATGACATATAAGGTGCACCCCTATCGCTGGTCTACAATAGGTCTCTCGCCAGATCATATTGCGGCAGCCTCCATGAAGGATGTAGAGAGGTTCTACTCAACCCACTATCGCCCCTCGAACGCCATTCTATCTATCTCGGCAGATATTGACGAGCAGGAGCTCTTCGCCATAGCGGAGCAGTGGTTCTCCCCAATTGAAGATATCAAGGTTCCTGATGTTGTCATCGAGCAGGAGCCTGAGCAGCGGGAGGCGCGTTGCATGGAGGTGGAGCGCGATGTGCCGGCAACAACTCTCACCGTAGCCTTCCATATTGGAGGTCGCTTCAGTGATGATTACTTCACGGCGGATCTCATCTCAGATATCCTCGCGGGAGGAGAGTCGGGACGCATGAATCAACATCTAGTTAAGGAGAAGAGGCTCTTTGCATCTGTCAACTGCTATATCACGGGCGACATAGACCCCGGCATGTTGATCTTTACCGGGCAGCTACTCCCCACCACCACAGAGCAGCAGGCGCGAGAGGCTATCTGGGCAGAGATAGAGGCACTTAAGAGGAGCCCCGCAACTGAATATGAGATGGAGAAGGTTAAAAATAAATTTGAGGCAAACACCCTCTTTGGGGAGATCAACGTGATGAACAAGGCGATGAACCTAGGATTCTATGAGATGGCGGGCGACCTCACGCTAATCAATCGAGAGGTGGATATATACCGCTCGATAGATGCCAATAGGATCATGGAGTTTAGTCGTCGTCAGCTACGTGAGGAGCGTAGCTCAACCCTTATCTATCGAAAAAAAGAGTAACAGATGGAGATATCACTACAAAATGCCACCGTGCGCGAATGTTCCAACGGTGTAAAAATATATATCCTCCACAGTGAGGAGTTCGAGGTGCTGCGCCTAAGTTTCATCTTTGCAGCAGGATCAGTGCACCAAAGTGCCCCCTTTGTCGCCTCCGCTACAGCCAACCTCCTAAGTGAGGGTAGCGAGAGTATGACCTCACAGCAGATTGCCGAGAAGCTAGACTATTATGGCTCCTACTATGATGTGAATGTCGATCGCGACTACACCTATATCAACTTCTGCTCCCTCACAAAGTTTGTTGAGCCCACCCTAGAGGTGGCCGAGCAGATCATAATTCACCCCTCCTTCCCCTCCTCAGAGGTTGAGACATATGCTGCAAAGCGTAAGCAGCGCCTCACCATCGAGCGTCAGAGGATCGAGACGAAGGCTCGCGAGGAGTTTGCACGCTCCCTCTTCGGGGAGAAGCACCCCTATGGCATCACCTCACCTACAGAGGCCTACGACGCACTTCGCGCGGAGGATGTCAGAGCCTTCTTCAAGAGCCACTACTGCGCCAACAACTGCTTCGTGGTATGCAGCGGCAGGGTTGGAGAGCGCGAAATAGAGCTTATAGAGGGCGTAGTAGAGGCAATGCCCGTAGGTGCCTCAATACCCGCAGTGGAGTTCCCCCAAGCTGTTCAGAGACCATACATCTTCATGGAGGATAGCTCCGCGGTGCAATCCTCAATCAGAATTGGACGACGCCTATTCACCCGCTCACACCCCCACTTCTTAGGGATGCAGGTCGTGGCAACACTCCTTGGAGGCTACTTCGGTTCGCGCCTTATGCAATCCCTACGTGAGGAGCGTGGATACACCTATGGAGTGGTGTCAGCCCTAGTTAACTTCGCCGCGGAGGGATATTTCGCCGTGGCAACACAGGTGGGATGCGAGGTGGCCAACGACGCCCTTGAGGTGATCTACAACGAGATAGAGCGCCTCCGCACCGAACCAGTAAGCGAAGAGGAGCTAACAATGGTTAAACATATTATGGCGGGCGAAATGATGAGAATCCTCGATGGCCCATTCGGTATAGCCGATGTGACAATCGAAAATATTATGTGCCAAACCGACAATAGCATAATCGCACAAAACCTCAAACGCATAGAGACAATAACAGCCCAAGAGATACAACAACTAGCCGCCACATACCTCGACCGCAAAGATCTTATCACGGTTCTTGCTGGGGCTAAGGCATAGATATACAGTCTCTTATGCCTCCGGCGGGCAGGGTGCTCCCTGCGGAGCTATTCTTTTGTTGCGTATTGGGCTTATAGCTGACGCTATAAGATTTTATAAGTCAAAGTGATACCACGAATAAATTCGCGTACCACTTTGACTTATAAAATTTGTTAAATGCCTGAAGGCATTTAAACCCAATCCGAGGTTACCTCCCCTACTTCCCCAACTATTTTATTCGGGCCAATGGTGCTACATCGAGCGAGGAGAAGAGTCCTGCGCGGTATCTGAATAGTCCTGTTATGGCGATCATTGCGGCGTTGTCGGTGGTGAATTTTCTTTCGGGGATGAATGTGCGCCATCCGCGTTTGAGGCCTTCGGCTGCGATGGCGTCTCGGAGGCCGGAGTTGGCTGAGACTCCTCCCGCGATTGCTATATCTTTGATGCCTGTGCTCTTTGCGGCTTTTATGAGTTGCTTCAATAGAATCTCAATTATGGTGTGCTGCAAAGAGGCGCAGAGGTCTGCTTTGTTCTCCTCAATGAAATTTGGATTTTGTGCAATGGCATCACGCAGGGTGTAGAGGAATGAGGTCTTAAGGCCTGAGAATGAGTAGTTGAGGGCTCCCACCTGCGGTTGTGCAAACTTGAAGGCTTTGGGCTCTCCCTCCTTTGCCAATGCATCTATCACTGGGCCTCCGGGGTATGGCAATCCCATCACCTTTGCGCATTTGTCGAAGGCCTCACCTGCGGCATCATCTATGGTGGAGCCGATTATCTCGAAGTCGAGAGGGGAGTCGACCCTCACTATTTGGCTATGACCACCACTCACAAGGAGTGTGAGGAAGGGGTACGATGGATGATCTAGCTGCTTGTCGGGCAGATCTATGAAGTGGGATAAGATATGTCCCTGAAGGTGGTTTACCTCAACTAGGGGTATGTCGTGCGCGAGGGAGAGACCCTTCGCGAAGGAGACTCCAACGAGCAACGAGCCCACAAGTCCGGGACCACGCGTGAAAGCTATGGCATCTATTTTGTCTATTGTCACTCCAGCCTCCTTGAGGGCGGTGTCGACAACGGGGATGATATTTTGCTGATGTGCTCGTGAGGCTAGCTCCGGGATTACTCCACCATATTTGACGTGAACTGCCTGAGAAGCAATCACATTCGAGAGGAGAGTTGTGTTTCTTATCACCGAGGCGGAGGTGTCGTCGCACGATGACTCAATACCTAAAATTGTAATATCCATAGATGGCGTAAAAAGTTATTTATTTTTTTCGTTTTTCATTAAATTATGGCTATTTTTGTCGTTTAAATAATACTGACCCCTATGGGGGAGAGGCAATAAACAGATAAGTGTAACCAACAATCAATGCGCAAAGTTACAAAAATATTGGCAAAGCTACTATCGGCAACAATTTTGTTGCTGATTATTTTGCCATTAACGCTCTCTTTAGCGCTCACACTGCCCGCCGTTCAGAACTATGTGGTGCGTCAAGCGGCTCATTATGCCTCCGACTATTTGGATGCTAAGGTCGAGGTGGGGGGTGTACACTTCTCTCTTCTGCGCGAATTTGTCGTAAGTGACCTATTGATAGAGGATCATGGGGGCGACACCATGCTCTACACGAAGCATCTTGCAGCACGCCTCTCGACACTATCTCTGCTCTCGAAAGATCTACATATATCCTCCCTTGCGCTAAGCGATGGCGAGTTCCACCTGCGCGAGTTGGAGGCAGGTGTGATGAATGTAAAGAGCTTTGTGGATCGCCTAACCAACCCTGAGGGGGATGGCTCCTTCCGCACGGCTATCAGCTCGATCTCCTTCGAGCGGTTCGAGCTGACCCTTGAACGGTTGGCTAAGTCTACCTTAAAGGGGGATTTTGGCGTTGACCTCAACAATATGAGTATCAGTGGAGCCAATGCGCGCATCTCCAACTTTGTGAGTCATGATCGCATCACGGAGCTCTCGGTGGATCACTTTGATGGCGTTGAGCAGAGTGGTCTGAGCATCTCTCTTCTAAGCACCAATCTTGTTACATACACCGGTGTGGTCGATTTCATAGATCTCAACATAACCACAAAGCGCTCTATACTGAAGCTACCTAAGCTTCGTTTGGAGAGCGACGAGTGGGAGGCATATCAAGAGTTCAACTCTAAGGTGAGCGTTGATCTAGTCTCCGATGGTACTCTCCTATCGCTAGGCGATGTCGCATACTTCGCTCCGGAGCTGAGGGGTAATCCCCTTGAGGTGAGAGGCCTCTCGTTTGTGGCCAATGGCACCGTCGACCACCTCGAAACATATATCAAGAGCATGCTCTTTGGGGATCATAGCTCCCTTGATGCAAAGCTCTCTATCGAGGGCATCACGGATCCTCTTAGCGCAAAGTTTGATATAAGCCTCAATGCACTTACCACAAATGCGGCAGATATAAATGCAGTTGCCGTAGGCTTCGGCATGGAGCCCCTCGACGACTCCACAATGAGGATCGCAGAGCGCCTAGGGGAGTTTGACATTATCGCCACAGCTGAGGGCAGCGCCGAGGAGATCACCCTTGATGCCACCCTCCAATCACAATTGGGGGAGCTCCGCTACAAGGGAGTTGTGGATGATGCCACAACCCTCATTAAGGTTCAAGGGGAGCTCTTAGCTAAGAACTTTGCCCTAGGAAGATTGATCGACAACAGCACTGTAGGTGCTCTTACAGCCTCCTCCAAGGTGAGTTATGCGGCAAAGGATAAGGGCATGGAGAGTATCATAGATGGTTCGATCACCTCGCTAGGGTATAACTCATCTCTCTACTCGCAGATTGATTTCGAGGGTAGCTTCGATGGCGAGAGCCTTTCGAGCAGTGTGGTCTCACGCGACCCAAAGTTTGATTTCGACCTTGCAGCACTTCTTCAGCTAGGCGAGCAGAGACATTACGATGTGACACTACGTGTCAATCGAGTAGATCTCGTGGATCTGGCTATCAACAAGAGAGACTCCATATCGCGCGCCTCCGGCTCGATGAGGGTCAATCTGAGTGGTGACGCTGTTGATAACCTCAGTGGTGCGGTGACGCTGCGCAATGTTAACTACCTCTACAACGAGGAGTCGATCTATGCGCCAATCATCTCTATCACTGCTCGCAACAGTGCCCAAAGCAAATATATCAACCTCAGCTCCGACTTCCTCGATATGACCTTCAATTCGAAGAGCTCTTTTGAGGGGCTCTACGACTACCTCAACGAGGGCTTCAGAGAGTATATACCAATGCTCTACAACGACCACAAGGAGCGCAAGGAGGGACGTAAGGTGACTATCGCCAACAACTACTCCACACTTAAGGTTGACTTCAAAAATATATCGCCACTGACCAATGCTATCTCCACAGGCTTTAATGTCGCCGACAATTCGTCGTTCAACTTGATGGTTAACCCTCATAGCGAGCGCTTCTCTCTGCGCTTCGAGAGTGACTATATTGAGCATCGCAACTTAGCCGCGACGGAGCTCAATATCAACGCCTCGAACGATCTGAACTCACTCTCGCTCTATGCTACCGCCTCGGATCTCTTCGTGGGACGCACCTCATTCTCCTCATGCACGCTTATGGCAGGCGCCCGCAACAACGAAGTGGAGCTCTCCACCGGCTTCCGCGACATAGCTGCCTCACGCTCTGCGACGATGGGGCTGCGCGCAAAGTTCGAAAAGGCCGATAGCGTGGTTGTATCGCTGCTACCCTCGCAGGTGTCACTGGGAGAGGATATGTGGATGATCTCGGCAAATGAGATCTTGGAAGTTGGCTCCAACCTCTATATAGACAACTTTACGATGGTCAATGGGGCGCAGCGATTGAGCCTCGATGGAGTGATCTCGAAAGATCCCTCAGAGTCATTGATCTTGCAGCTGGACAACTACGATATAGGCATGATTACCTCGGTGATAAATGATCTAGGATATGATGTAAATGGTCTGAGCAGTGGTTACATCTATGTATCACAAATTCTGGGCAGCCCGCGTGTGGTAGCTGAGGTGGAGCTCAACGATGTGGATGTCAACTCCATCCCATCTCCCCCATTGCGCCTTGATGCCAATTGGGATACCAAGGAGAATAAAGCAGGGGTCTATGTCACCAATCGCGACAATCGCGACACGGTGATGACGGGCTACTACGCCCCATCCGACAATCGTTATTATGCTAACCTAAAGGTTGATAGCCTCAACATGGCTCTTATCACCCCACTACTTGCAACAACCATCACTGATACCCATGGCCTAGCCAATGTCGACGTCTCGTTGCAGGGTGTAGGCAAGCAAGCTTCGCTGCATGGAGGTATCGACATTTACGACATGAGCACTCGTGTGATCTTCACACAGGTGGAGTACCTACTCCCCTCAGCTCATATAGATGTTGATGATAACATCCTTAGTAGCAAGGCACAACGCTTCTACGATAGGGATGGTAACAGCGGTTTGATAACTCTCAATTTGAGTCTCGATCACCTCTCTAATGTCTCCTACTCAATGCGAGTGGTACCCGACAATATGATGGTTCTCAACACCACGGAGAGGGATAATGAGCTCTTCTACGGAACGCTATATGCTAGTGGCGTCGCAGTGATTAGTGGCGATAAGCGAGGTGTGAATATGGATATTACAGCTACCTCGAAGCCCAATTCAAGCTTCTACATGCCCCTCTCAACGAAGTCGGCCATTGCCAAAACGGACTTTATCACATTTGTTCAACAACAGAGAGAGAACCCCGATCAAGGTAGCTCTGTGAACTTCCGTAAATCATATATCGAGGAGCGCAACCGCAGGCTCAACACCGCAGGCTCGCAGAGTGTGAATGTGACTATGGCGATTCAAGCGACACCCGATGTCGATTTCCAGCTGGTGATAGATCCTGTGGTGGGCGATGTTATCAAGGCTAAGGGTGAGGGACGATTAAATCTTAATATTGCACCGCAGGAGAATCTCTTTGAGATGTATGGTGACTACAATATCACGGAGGGAAATTACCTCTTCACACTGCTTAACCCCATCTCAAAGCGCTTTGTTATTGAGAGCGGCTCCTCGATTCAGTGGAATGGAGACCCCATCGACCCAATGCTCGATATTGATGCCATATATAAGGTTAAAACCTCGCTCGATCCACTTATCAATAGCACAAGTGACTACTCCTCGGAGAGCAGCTCACGTGCGGTGCCTGTCGACTGTATCATCGAGATTGGGGATCGCCTAAGTCAACCCTCGGTCAACTTCAATATTGAGGTGCCCACAGCCGACACGGAGCAGCAGGCGGTAATCGCGAATACCCTTATCGACCAAGAGACAATCTCGCAGCAGTTCTTCTACTTGATGTTTGCAAATAGCTTTATCTCAACCTCTTCGAGCTCTACAAGCTTGCTCTCCTCCTCTACCGCCTCAACGGGCTTTGAGCTGCTCACAAATCAACTCAGCAACTGGCTCTCGTCGAGCACCTACAATTGGGTTATTCGATATCGCCCTGAGTCGGAGCTAACTAGCGATGAGGTAGATTTGGGATTCTCGCGAGGGTTGATTGATAATCGTCTCTTAATCGAGGTGGAGGGTAACTACTTGGCCGACAACAAGACGATGGATGATAGCAACTTCTCTAACTTTATGGGTGAGGCCTACGTAACGTGGCTTATCGACAAGGCGGGAGCACTTCGCCTCAAAGGTTTCACGCAGACCATCGACCGCTACGACGAGAACCAAGGTTTGCAGGAGACCGGCATTGGAATCTACTATAGTGAGAGCTTCGATACATTTAGGGAGCTTACACAAAAGATCAGAGAGCGTTTCCGCCGCAAGAAGAGGAGTGAAGAGGATGAAGAAAATTTAGAATAAAAATAATTAAAACCCAGAAAAACATGTTCAATTTATTAGTTTCGGCAGCCGACGTCGCTGCAACCACCACTCAATCACAAATGGGGCTATGGGAGCTCTTTGCAAAGGGAGGATGGCTTATGTGGCCTCTACTCGCCTTGGGTGGTGTAACAATATTTATCTTTGTTGAGCGCTACTTAGCTATTCGCAAAGCTTCGACGCTCGATATAAACTTCATGAATCGCATTCGTGATTTTATCTTGGAGGGCAAGATGCGCTCCGCGGTGGAGCTCTGCCGCGCCACCGACACCCCCATTGCACGAATGGTGGAGAAGGGTATCGAGCGTATCGGTCGCCCCATGTCGGATGTTCAAAATGCAATCGAGAATATAGCAAACCTCGAAGTATCTAAGCTTGAAGAGAACCTACCTACCCTAGCTAGTATCGCCGGTGGAGCCCCCATGATAGGATTCCTTGGAACGGTCCTCGGTATGGTTCGCACCTTTATGGATCTCTCGGCTGCGGGTGGCACCATTGATATGTCGCTGCTCGCCGGTGGTATGTATGTAGCGATGGTGACAACGGTTGCCGGTCTCTGCGTGGGTATTCCAGCATACTTCGGCTACAACTACTTGGTATCTCGCATCGAGAAGCTTGTTTTCCGCATGGAGGCTAACACAATCGCCTTTATGGATATTCTAAATCGTCCTGCACGCCCTCAAAGCGCACAACAGGGCACACAACAAAGTAATCAGCAATAATTATGGCAATTAAAAGAGGTTCAAAGGTTGATAAATCCTTTGCGGCATCCTCAATGACAGATTTGATGTTTCTTCTACTTCTCTTCTTGTTGATCGCCACAACCCTTATCAACCCCAATGCACTTAAACTGATGCTGCCTAAGAGCAGCAATGCACTCAAAGATAAAGCTATCACCACAGTCTCGATAGAGCCCACCTCAAGTGGCTACCGCTACTATGTCGAGCTGGAGCAGGTCGATGGCATCGCAGGAGTGGAGCAGAGCTTAACAACTCTCTTGGAGGGTCAGCAGAGCCCTACAATATCGCTCCATTGCGACAAGAGTGTCGCAGTGGACGAAGTGGTCAAGGTGATGAATGTCGCCAAAAAACACAACTACCTACTTATCTTGGCTACTTCGGCCAATTAACAAAATCCAGATAGATGGAGTACTACAACTCAGATAATAAGAGGTCACTACGTTGGGCAACTCTTGCGGTGCTGCTTTACGTGGTGCTGCTCGTGGTGCTTATGGTTACCATACGTTTCTCCTTGGCAGAGACCGATCCCGCCGCTGAGGGTATCCTAGTGGAGTTTGGTGAGACCCTTGATGGGGATGGCCAAGAGGAGATAGTAGCGACCGACATCTCGGCGACAACACCACCCCCGCCACAACCTCAAGAGGAACCTTTAGAGAGTGACCCCAATGAGGATATCACCCTTAAGACGGAGCAGAACGAGGTGAAGAGCCAACAGGAGGTGCCACAGGTTGAGCAACCCATCGAGCAGCGAGATACCGTAGTTGTCGAGGAGCGTATAGTAAATCAAAATGCCCTCTTCCCCGGACGCAAGGAGCAGAGCACATCCACCTCTCAGGGCACAACCGACATCGACGGCAACCAAGGGGTGCAGAGTGGCACGCAGGAGGGAGAGGCAACGCAGGGCGGTGGCAGTGGCGAGGAGTCCTTCGCGCAGCTCAAAGATCGCTCCATTGTGGGGCAGCTTCCAAAACCATCCTATGCCGCAAATGCTGCGGGACGCGTGATGATAGATATAACCGTCGACGAAGAGGGCCATGTGAAGAGCGCCACATATCGAGCACAGGGATCAACAACAAATAACTCGCAGCTGGTAGCAGCAGCACAGGAGGCAGCCCTCAAAGCACGATTCACCCCCTCCGATAACTTTATTCAAGGTGGTACCATCACCTACATCTTTAAAATGAATTAACATCGTTATGACAACACTTTTTTATAACGCCAAGATACTCTCCATGACACAGCAGAGCCCCTCTCTCGTGAGTGGCACAGTAGGTGTCGTAGGCTCACGCATAGCTCTTGTGAGCGACTCGCAGCATGCTATGGCCGCATTCGAGAGAGAGCACCCAGAGTGCGAGAAGATCGATTGCGGGGGAAAGCTCCTTATGCCCGGATTGATAAATACACATACCCATGTTGCAATGACCTTGCAGCGTGGCACGGGCGATGATGTCGAGCTGATGCCATGGCTCAATAATATTGTATGGCCCTTCGAGAGTATCCAAAGTGATGAGGATATCGAGGCGGGAGCACGTCTCGGTATCGCTGAGATGTTGCTAGGAGGCACTACAACATTTGTAGATATGTATTGGTCGGAGCATGCTATAGCCTCAGCCGTTGAGCACATGGGAATCCGCGCAATGCTTGGCGAGAGCTGCCTTGATGGTCGCATGGACTCCTTTGAGGATAACCTACCCAAGCTCCTTGAGAGAGCCTCCCACTCGGAGCTTATCGAGGCATATATAGCGCCTCATGCACCCTACACCTGCCCTCCCTCTGTTTTGGAGCGCTGCGTGGAGCTATCCAAAGAGCACTCACTGCCACTTATGATACACCTCGCAGAGACCCTCGATGAGCAACATACAATAGAGGAGCTCTACAACCAAAGCCCTACGGAGTACCTTGATCGCTGTGGCGTGATAACCCCCTCCACACTACTTGCACACAGCATCTACCTAAGTGAAAGCGACGTAGAGATCATCAAGAGCCGCGGTGCGAGCATCGCACACAACCCACAATGCAACATGAAGATATCCAGTGGCGTAGCGCCAATCCCTCAACTCCTCGCAGCGGGCGTAACATGCTCCATAGGAACCGATGGCGTCTGCTCCAACAACGATCTCGACATGTGGGACGAGATGAGAACAGCCTCATTTCTTCATAAACTCACCTCAAAGTCACCAACAACACTACCCGCATATGAGGTGCTAAAATTAGCCACTACAGAGGGCGCAAAGGCTATAGGCCGCCAAGGGGAGCTAGGAGTAATCGCAGAGGGCGCCTTAGCCGACATCATCGTAGTGAACACAAATAAAATCCACTACCGCCCCCACCACGACTTAATCTCCTCCCTCGTATATTGCGGAAAAGCAGCCGACGTAGAGTGGGTAATGGTAAATGGTGAACTAAAAGTGGCCAAATCACAACTCTTAAATTGCAACATCGAAGAGCTCTGCACAGATGTAGAAGAGCGCAGCCGCAAGATCTTCGAGATGATGAGATAACATATTGCTCACTGCCCTAACAGCGGGCGGCCGCCAAGCGAAGCTTGGATCCAAAAACTATCGTTTTTGACTTGTGTTGCACTGATGGGATGGGGCTTTGCCCTACGATAGATGCATTATAAAGATCTTTTGAAAATAAATTTTCAACGCTCTTTATAATGCATCTATCTATGTCAACCTACGGTTGCCATCATCCCATCAGCGAGGTTGCCTCGGATTGGGTTTAGCCCAATACGCAACATAAGAGTAGCTCCGCAGGGAGCACCCTGCCCGCCGGAGGCGATGAGAAACTTCTCTTTCGGGCCTTTGCTCTACCCTCCTTAGTCTCTTGCAGGACGACGTTCGCGGCGTTCGCGATCTTCGCGAGGTTTGCGCTCACGCTCTACCCAGCCCTCTGGCTTTGGGAGAAGTGCCTTGCGTGACAACTTAAGTTTATTTGTTTTTGGATCTACTCCGATGAGCTTCACCTCGATCTTCTCACCCTCTTTGAGGCCTGTCTCATCCATTGTCTCGAAGCGTTTGTAGTCGATCTCTGAGATGTGAAGTAGTGCATCCTTACCCGGCATGATCTCCACGAAAGCACCAAAGGCAACGATTGAGCGGATAGTACCGTTGTAGGTCTCACCCACCTCTGGGATTGCTACAATACCCTTGATGCGAGCCAAAGCTGCGTCGAGAGAGTCTTTATCTACTCCGAAGATATCAACTAAGCCCTTGTTGGCAACCTCTGTGATAGTTACGGTTGTACCTGTGCTCTTTTGGATATCTTGAATGATCTTACCTCCCGGTCCGATGATCGCACCGATCATATCTTGAGGGATAGCGATTTGTACTAGGCGTGGAACGAATGGACGGTAATCCTCGCGTGGCTCAGAGATGCAAGAGGTGATCTTACCCAAGATGTGAAGACGACCCACACGAGCCTGCTCCAAGGCTGCTGCCAACACCTCGTAAGAGAGGCCGTCAACCTTGATATCCATCTGTGTTGCGGTGATACCATCAGCTGTACCAGTCACCTTGAAGTCCATATCACCTAAGTGATCCTCATCACCCAAGATATCTGACAAGACTGCCCATTTACCACTCTTTGAATCAGAGATAAGGCCCATTGCGATACCAGAAACTGGCTTCTTAAGCTTCACTCCAGCATCCATAAGTGCAAGTGTACCAGCACATACGGTAGCCATTGAAGAGGAGCCGTTCGACTCCAAGATATCCGACACTACGCGAACTGCGTATGGGTTCTCAGCCCCTAGTGGAACCATTGGCTTAAGACCACGCCAAGCGAGGTTTCCGTGACCGATCTCACGACGGCTTAGAGCGCGTTGTGGACGTGCCTCACCAGTTGAGAATGGAGGGAAGTTATAGTGAAGTACGAACTGCTCTGAACCGGTTACAAGAACTTCATCCTTCTGCTTCTCATCCATCTTTGTACCTAGGGTCACTGTTGTAAGTGATTGAGTCTCACCACGAGTGAAGATTGCCGAACCATGAGCTGCGGGGAGGTAACCCACCTCGCAACAGATAGGACGAATTTGGTCTGTGCGACGACCATCGAGACGTTGACCCAAGTCGAGGATCATGTTGCGCATAGCCATCTTGAGTACATCGTCGTGGAAATATTTCTTGATTAGAGTAGATTTCTCTGCAAGCTCCTCCTCAGAGAATGTTGCCATGAAGTCAG
This sequence comes from Rikenellaceae bacterium, assembly GCA_047172325.1. Classification (GTDB taxonomy): domain Bacteria; phylum Bacteroidota; class Bacteroidia; order Bacteroidales; family Rikenellaceae; genus Alistipes. The sequence continues at coordinate 46,011 of JBCQWG010000003.1, forward strand.
CCTCCAACGCCTCGAAAGCTTCGCTGCGCTCGTGCTTCATGGTGCCGCTAGTAGCGATTGCATAAGCCTTGTCGTAGAGCTCAGTGATGATTCTCTGACGAAGCTCCTCGTCGCTCTGCTCGTGGCAATATGTGCGCTTCACGCTCTTGCCTACAGCCTCCATCAACTCATTTTGAGCGATACAGTGCTTCTTGATCTCCTCGTGAGCTACCTTGATTGACTCAAGCATAACCTCCTCAGAGACCTCTTTCATCTCACCCTCAACCATCATGATGTTGTCGATGGTTCCTGCAACCATAATGTCGAGGTCTACATCGGCCATCTGAGAGAAGCCGGGGTTGATAACAAACTCTCCATTGATGCGAGCTACGCGCACCTCAGAGATAGGTCCTTGAAATGGAATGTCAGATACTGCAAGCGCTGCTGAAGCGGCCAATCCTGCAAGTGCATCTGGCTGAATATCTTTCTCTGCCGAGATTAGGTTCACTGTGACGAAGACGTCAGCGTGGTAATCAGCAGGGAATAGTGGGCGCAAAGCGCGGTCGATAAGACGTGCAACGAGGATCTCGCTGTCGTTAGCTCTCGCCTCACGCTTCATGAAGCCTCCGGGGAAACGACCGCATGACGCGTATTTCTCCTTGTACTCCACCTGCAATGGCATAAAATCTGTGTCTGGTTTAGCATCCTTTGCGGCTACAACTGTTGCGAGGAGCATTGTATCGCCCATCTTCACAACTACGGCACCATCTGCCTGCTTAGCCAATTTTCCTGTCTCGATCATAATCTCGCGTCCATCGGCGAGGGTGATCGTCTTTTGTACAATGTTGTACAACTCTTGTCCTTCCATAATTTCTATCTAATTTGTCTTTGTTGCATCCAAAAAATAAATAAGGAGCAGTCCCTTCAAAGAAAGAACTGCACCCTTAAATACCTCTTACTTACGAAGATTCAACTCCTTAAGGATCGCGCGGTAACGCTCGATATCGTTGTTCTTCAAGTAGTTAAGCATCTTACGACGTTTTCCAACCAAGGCCAACAATGAACGTTGTGTTCCGTAGTCGTGGCGGTTTTTCTTAAGGTGCTCTGTAAGGTGGCTAATACGGTATGAGAACAGTGCGATCTGGCTCTCTGGAGAACCTGTATCAGTGTTAGACGTTCCGTACTTGCCAAAAAGCTCTTGCTTTTTCTCTGGTGTTAAATATGCCATTTTTTTGAAAAAATTAAGTTCCACTCTACAACGCATTACCCTTACTCGTAATCACGCCAGAGCGTTCCGCAAAGGTACGACATAATTTATTAAGACGCAACCACCGCACAACTTTTTTTTAATATTAATAGGACTTTAATACAAAAAGCGTGAAATATTACCTATTTTTGCATAAAATTTTCAAATATCATGAATAAAGTAACCCTCATTTTGATCTCTGCCCTCACTATACTAGTGAGTTGCACCTCCACCCCCAAGAGACAATTCACAACCGTCGAAGGGGCCATGCTCGGAACAACCCTCAAGATTGTCGCAGATGTGGAGTGCTCTGCGGGCGAGCTCTACGCTGCCGCCATGGAGCTCGACACGAAGTTCAAAGCGGAGATGTCTCTCTACGACCCCTCCTCACAGCTGAGCCGCATCAATCGTTATGAGAGCGACTCCCTGAGTGCAGGCATCAAATATAATATCATCCTTAGTGACTCGGTGAGTCGCCTCAGTGGTGGTGCCTACGACATCACAGTAGCTCCTCTGGTCAAGGCCCTCGGCTTCGGCTCCAAAGAGGAGCAGCTCCAAAAGCCCAACATCGACTCAATACTAGAGTTTGTGGGGTACACCAAGATCTCGATCGAGGGTGACCGTCTAGTGCGACAAGACCCTCGCACCCAGATAGATCTCAACTCAATTGCAAAGGGATATGTCGTAGATCGCCTCGCAGAGCTCACAGCACAGATGGGGGCAAAGAACTATATGGTCGATATAGGTGGCGAGATCACCTGTCACGGCACAAACCCCTATGGCGAACCGTGGCGCATAGGTGTAGAGAGCCCCATAGATGGCAACATGACCAATGGCGACTACATCGAAAAGCGTATCGCCATACCTGCCGACTCTCCCTTCCGTGCAATGGCCACCTCCGGCAACTACCGCCGCTTCTACCTCGACGAAGAGGGTAACAAAATAGCCCACACCATAGATCCACAAACGGGTCACAGCAAGATCTCATCACTCCTCTCTGCAACCGTCATCGCACCTACATGCGCCCTAGCAGATGCCTACGGCACAATGTTCATGGCCCTAGGATCCCAAGATGCTATCGCAGTTGCCGAGACCCTAACCAATGCCGAAGTATACTTCATCTTCGCCGACACCACAACAGAGTACCGCGAATACCTCTCCGAGGGCATGCGCGCATTTGTTATGAAGTAATATTTGCTACCGAGGCTATACGAGAAAGCTCACCGCATTGGGACCTTCACAGAGGAGCAGATCAAGTGCTGATAGGTTTTGTGCGAAGGGGTGTCTATCGGAGAATACTTGGATATATTCGCGCATGGGAGGCTCTTGTATGAGGCTTCGTTTTGTGCGTAGGTCGATGTCGCTTGCGGTGGCTTCGATGTAGCTGTGTGACATCTTTAGCTCTTGGGGGAGTCCCATGAGTTGAAGAAGTCTCTTTGTTGTGGCTATATTGAGCTCCGCGAGGTATTTATACTCTGTTGTGAAGAGGGGCTCTAGGTGGTCGGCATAGTAGTCGAAGTAGGGTGATGACTTATATGCTGATACTATTGCCATCCAATGTTGGTGCTGCCAACGTTTGGAGTAATCTATCTCGATCTGCTGAATGGGGGTTCGAGGGCGATTTGCACGACGTATGTTGACCGAGAGTTGCATTATGCCGTTGGCTGTCATTATCTCAGCGCGGTTGCGGGGGGAGCGTTTAACGTAGTTTTCGCCTAGGTCAATTACATAGTCCTCCCGGACCACTGCACGCAGGTGGTCTATCGAGGGGAGGTATGTTGAGGGTAGTATTATCATCTATGCTTGATCTATCCAGTCACCACTCTCCTTGATATACTCCACGAGGCGATCTAGCGCCTGCTCCTCTGGGATGTTACGCTCGACAACCTCACGGCCGCGATATAGCGTTATGCGTCCTGCGGCGGCACCTACATATCCATAGTCGGCATCGGCCATCTCGCCGGGGCCATTGACGATGCATCCCATCACGCCAATCTTAAGGTGCTTGAGGTGTGAGGTGCGTGCCTTGATCTCCTTGAGGCGGCTCTCGATATCGAAGAGGGTGCGTCCGCAGCTGGGACATGCTATATACTCTGTCTGCGACTGTCGCACGCGAGAGGCTTGCAGGATCATTAGTTCAACCTCAGATATAGCCTGCTCAGGGTGGTGGGGAGCATCTATCCAGATGCCATCTGCCAAGCCATCGAGGAATAGCGCTCCGAGATCTGCCGCGGCCTTTATAGAGAGCTCCGTGAAGTCACGCTGCTCGTAGCGACGCTTAATCATGATTGGCTCCTTGGAGTTGAGGTTGAGGATTGCTGCACGTAGCTCCGTAGTAGGATTCTGCGAGGTGGCTTCAATTATGGTGTACCCCTCTCTATTTTCGGTATGTATGATGGGCGTTGTGATGTTGCTACGACGCTTAAACTCAAATGGGGAGTAGCACTCCGGGTGATTCACCTCGAACTCACCCTCTCGCTGCTTGAAGTGCTCCACGATAAGCTCCGCTACGGGGATCTCCCGCTCTGGAGCCTCGGTGAGAGATACACGAATGGTGTCGCCAATGCCATCTGCGAGGAGCGCTCCAATGCCCACCGCACTCTTGACGCGCGCTTCGATGCCACTTCCCGCCTCGGTGACACCTAGGTGAAGAGGATAGCTCATGCCGCGACGATCCATCTCGCAACATAGAAGCCTATATGCTTGCACCATGACGCGAGTGTTGCTCGATTTGAGCGAGACTACAACTTGGTCGAACTGCTCCTGCTCGCAGATTTCGAGGAACTCCATGGCGGAATGCACCATCCCCTCTGGGGTGTCACCCCACCTCTCCATCTGACGCTCAGAGAGAGAGCCATGGTTCACGCCAATACGCAACGCCACACCGCGCTCACGGCAGAGGGCGATAAGCTGCTGAAGCTTGCCTCCATCTAGGCGATAGTTACCGGGGTTGATACGCACCTTGTCGACATAGTGAGCCGCGATCGTCGCCACCTCTGGGGTGAAGTGAATATCCGCTACGATGGCCGCTTTCGATCCGCGCGCCTTGAGCTCCGCTATGATCGCCTCTAGGTTCTCCCCTTCGGGGCGCCCCTGTGCTGTGAGGCGCACGATGTGTCCTCCCGCCTGCTCTATTTTAACTACTTGGTCTACACTTGCTTGAGTATCTCTAGTTGAAGTATTAGTCATTGACTGCACAGCAATTGGCAACTCTGAGCCAATTGCCACTGAACCAAACTTGACGGCATGTGACATGCGACGCGCGAAATGCTTAATATCCATAATCTTAATTTTGTTTTGTGCAAATTTAACTTTTTTTTGTGAGAGTCAAAGAGGAAACTGCTATTAAATTACTAGACTCTCAGTTTTTATTGCTATCTTTGCATCTTGGAATACTATTTTTTGAAATGAAATTTACTTTACAACATAATGCGCCTCGTAGTAAGGCTCGTGCAGGAGAGTTCACCACGGATCATGGCGTGGTGCAGACTCCCATCTTTATGCCTGTGGGAACGGCTGCTACAATGAAGGGAATCTTCCATCGCGACGTGGAGCAGGAGGCTAAGGCTCAGATAATTTTGGCCAACACCTACCACCTCTATATGCGTCCCGGAATGGAGATCATCGAGAAGGCGGGAGGCGTTCATCGCTTCTGCTCGTGGGATAAACCTATGCTCACCGATAGTGGTGGCTTTCAGGTCTTCTCGCTCGCAGGGTGCCGCAAGATAAAGGAGGAGGGTTGTCACTTCCAGTCGCACATAGATGGCTCACGTCACCTCTTCACCCCTGAGAGCGTTATCGACACCGAGCGCATCATAGGTGCCGACATCATGATGGCCTTCGATGAGTGCCCTCCGGGAGATGCTCCGCGCGACTATGCAGCCAAGTCGTTGGCTCTTACTCAGCGTTGGCTCGATCGTTGCTTCGAGCAGTATGCTAAGAGCTCACCCAAGTATGGTCACTACCAATCACTATTCCCTATCGTGCAGGGGTGTAGCTACCCCGACCTACGTGCCAAAGCTGCCGAGAGTGTGCAGCAATATAACGCTGATGGATATGCCATTGGAGGGTTAGCCGTGGGGGAACCGACCGAGGTTATGTATGAGATGATCGAGGTGACTAACGCTGTGCTGCCGGAGGATAAACCACGCTACCTAATGGGGGTGGGTACTCCGATCAATATTTTGGAGGGTATCGACCGCGGTGTAGATATGTTCGATTGCGTCATGCCTACGCGTAATGGCCGCAATGGTCAGCTCTTCACGTGGGAGGGCGTTATAAATATCCGCAACAAGAAGTGGGCGGATGACTTCTCACCGATAGACCCTGCGGGGGAGGCCTTCGTGGATCACCAATATACGAAAGCCTACCTGCACCATGTGACACGCTGCAATGAGATGATCGCAGCGCAGATCGCCTCGCTACATAACGTCACCTTCTACCTAAGTTTGGTGCGTGAGGCACGTCGCCACATCATTGCGGGGGATTTCGCTGAGTGGAAGGTGGGTGCTGTCGAGAAACTTAGTCGCAGACTATAATAATTATCTAAGAGGATTGAGAGATGAAGATTAAATTTCCGGGCATAAAGATATTGGATAGGTATATCATTGGTAAGTTCCTATCGACATTCTTCTTCGCTATTGCGATGATTGTCGTAATCATAATTGTATTCGATTATGCCGAGAAGCTAGATGACTTCACTCAGTTTAAAGCTCCATTCAATGAGATTGTTATGGACTACTATTTCAACTTTATCCCCTTCTTCATAAATCAGTTTAGTGGGTTGCTAGCATTTATCGCTGTGATCTTCTTCACCTCGAAGATGGCCTATAAGACCGAGATCGTAGCGATGCTCTCCAGTGGTATGAGCTTTAGACGACTCATGTGGCCCTACTTTGTGGGAGCCCTCATCATCGCATCACTCTCGCTCACCATGAACCTATGGATCATCCCAGAGGCGCAGAAGTCACGTATCGAGTTCGAGGGTAAATATCTAGCACGCAAGCGCAACACAAAGTTCGATCGACACATCTATCGTCAGATTGAGCCCGGCACATTCCTCTACCTACGCGCTTATAGCATCAATGGAAAGGCTTCGTTCCTCGCCATAGAGAACTACACGGATGGTGTGCTCTCTGCATCACTGGAGGCTGCCTCGGTGAGCCTCAATGAGGAGACACAGCGCTGGCAGGCTCCACGCTACATCACACGAGAGTTTGACTCGCTTGGCACTGAGACCTTCACACAACATCGCAACCTCGACACACTGATTAACATCGACCACAACGAGCTAGGCAAGGTCAACGAGATTATTAAGACAATGCCTATAAGTGAGTTAAATGAGTTCTTGGACCAGCAGAAGATGAAGGGCTCCGACACCATCAAGATCATCGAGGTGGAGAAGCATGCTCGCTTCGCATACCCCTTGGCCACCTTTATCCTATCGCTAATTGGTGTCTCGGTCTCCTCACGTAAGGTGCGAGGCGGTACAGGCTTCCATATTGGATTGGGCATCGGTCTCTGCTTCTCATATATTCTCTTTAGCCGCTTCTTTGAGGAGTTTGCTAAGAGTGGCACGATGAACTCTGGATTGGCCGTGTGGCTACCCAATATAATTTTCCTATTTATATCAATTTTCTTCTATAATAAAGCTCCAAAATAGTGATTACTAACAATATACAACTAGATGAAATCGCGCGTAAGTGCAGAGCCGCGGAGAGAATCACTCCCGGAGAGGCTCTGGCGCTCTGGCGCGAGGCTCCTCTATGGCTCCTCTCGCAGCTAGCCACAGAGCGCAAGTGTGCGGTGAGTGGCAACAAGGTTTTTTACAATCGTAACTTCCACCTTGAGCCAACTAACCTATGTCGCTTCAACTGCCTCTTCTGCTCATATCGTCGCGGCAAAGGTGCTCCCGATGCGTGGGATCACTCCATTGAGGAGATGTTGCAGATTGCTCGCGGATATGTTGGACGCGGCATGACCGAGGTGCACATTGTAGGTGGGGTTCACCCGGATCACAACTTCGATTTCTACCTAACTCTTATCGCGGGGGTCAAAGAGATCCTCCCCGAAGCGACCATCAAGGCATTCACCGCGGTGGAGCTTGCCGATATGATCGAGCGAGCGGGACTTAGCTACAAGGAGGGTTTGGAGAGGCTCTGCGCAGCGGGCATGGAGTCAATTCCCGGAGGAGGTGCCGAGATCTTCGATGAGGAGCTACGCTCGAAGATATGCCCCGATAAGGGGTCAACCAAAGTGTGGTTGGAGATGCATCGCACAGCACATGAGCTGGGGCTAAAGAGCAATGCCACAATCCTATATGGACACCTAGAGAGCCTCGAACAGCGCATAGATCACCTTGATCGCTTGCGTGAGTTGCAGGATCAAACGGGGGGCTTCAACGCCTTTATACCGCTTAAATATCGTAACTTCGGCAACTCAATGAGTGAGCTCGGAGAGGTCTCGATAGTTGAAGATATGAAGATGCTCGCACTAAGTCGCATATATCTAGATAACATCCCCCACATAAAGTCATATTGGGTGATGTATGGTCGCGACACCACCGAGATGGCGCTAGCCTTTGGTGCGGATGATATTGATGGCACCATCGACGACTCCACCAAGATCTACTCGATGGCGGGAGCAGAGGATCAACGCCCCACGATGACCATCGAGCAGATGGAGCAGATCATAAACCGCGCAGGCTTCATTGCGGTTGAGAGAGATACACATTACAACGAAATAAAGAGAGTATGAAAAAAGAGGTAACACTTCTTAGGATCCTCACCAATGCGGCAATTATCGTAACGGTGATTATTGTACTTGCGATTGCAGCTCACTTTGTATTGCGAGCAGCTACGCGTCATGGCGCACGTCGTATCGTGCCTGAGTTTAAGGGAATCTCACTTCGCGAAGCAGAGCTTCTAGCGCAGGAGAATGATCTTGACATATTTATCAACGACTCACTCTACGTCACGGCATATGCCGGAGGAACAGTCCTCGACCAGCTTCCCGCAAGTGGCGTTGAGGTGAAGCCGGGTCGCACCGTATATATCGTCATAAATGCCTTTGGGGATCGTATGGTGGAGGTGCCATATGTTGCCGGCTACTCGTTGCGTCAAGCTAAAAACATGTTGGATGTAGCTGGATTGGAGATTGGAAAGATCTCCTACACTCCAGATATGGCCACCAACTATGTGCTCAAACAGAGCTTCGAGGGGCGCTCCATAGAGGCTAACTCCAATCTTCAAGCAGCCGTAGGAAAGGGCATCGACCTTACTGTAGGTGTCTCAGAGATAGATCCTTACACCCTCACACCAAATGTCATTGGGCTAAGCCTAAAGGAGGCTAAGAGCCGCATATGGCTCTCCGGAATGAATGTGGGTCGCATAGATATGGACGAGGGCGTAAACCCCTTGAAGCAGAACAGCGCCAAGGTATATCTGCAAGGTGTAACTGCCAACAGCAGCGCTCGATGGGGCTCCTCGATAAGTCTCACCCTCACCCTCGATGAGACAAAGATCAACAACGCAACAGCGGCAGCACTCAAAGCAGAGTTGGAGTATGAGAAGGCTCTTCTAGAGGCCAAGGAGAGTCCAGAGGCACTAGAGGAAGAGGAGGAGCAGAGTGATGAGTTTTTTGATTAAATTTGCTAATTAATGATAGATAACGATATAGATATGGATCTCGACTTCGAGATGGATGAACTCGAAGAGGGATTAATAGAACCTGTTGCAGGGGAAGCAGTTGAGGGTGGTCTCTACGAGCACTTCCGCTTTGTGGTGGATAAGGGACAGAAGCAGCTGCGATTAGATAAGTACCTAACACCACTTATGCGCAACGCCTCCCGCAATAGGGTGCAGGAGGCAGCCGACAATGGGCGCATCATCGTCAATGGAAAGCCTCAGAAGTCGAGCTACAAGGTGAAGCCTCTCGACGAGATCTCCGTATTGATGGACTACCCTAAGTACGAGAATGAGATCATCGCAGAGGATATCCCCCTCAACATCATATATGAGGATGACGACATATTGCTGGTCAACAAGGAGGCAGGAATGGTGGTTCACCCCGGTCATGGTAACTACTCAGGGACTCTGGTGAATGCCCTCACACATCACCTGCAAGGCCTTAGCCTCTTGGAGGATAGCGACATGCGTGCGGGGCTCGTGCACCGCATAGACAAAAATACGTCGGGGCTGCTGCTGATAGCTAAAAATGAGTATGCTCACACATTCCTCGCAAAGCAGTTCTTCGATCACACCACACGTCGACGCTATATAGCATTGGTCTGGGGCAACTTCGAGGAGGAGGAAGGGACCATCACCGGACATATCGGCCGCTCACTACGCGACCGCCTACGCATGCATGTATTTGAAGATGGATCGGAGGGAAAGCACGCCGTGACCCACTACAAAGTCCTTAAGCGCTTCGGATACGTCACACTCGTTGAGTGCCACCTAGAGACAGGTCGCACCCACCAGATACGCGTCCACATGGCGTGGAGAGGGCACCATCTATTCAACGACGAGCGATATGGTGGCGACAGAGTGCTCAAAGGCACCACATTCACAAAATATAAACAATTTGTCGAAAACTGCTTCTCCATAATGCCCCGCCAAGCGCTCCACGCGCAATCTCTCGGCTTCGTGCACCCTCGCACCAAGGAGCAGATGTACTTCGAGAGTGAGCTCCCAGAGGAGTTCAAAGCGGTGATCGCCAAGTGGGAGGGCTACGCCACAAACAGCAGCACAATGATGGAGGAGGAGTAAATATGGCACATTGCGAATATCTAGATTACACCTTTGAGGTGGGTTCATGCGACATGGATGTATGGGGCACTCTAAAGCCCACATCCATACTTCACATCTGTCAGGAGGTCGCCTACATGCACTCAACAAAGTTAGGATTCGGCTTCGAGCGCCTCCAAGAGACAAACACCGCATGGGTCCTCTCACGCATAAAAGTTGAAATCGACCACCTCCCAGTGTGGCACGACAAGATCACGGTGCGCACATGGCATAAGCGCCAATCGGGGCTCTTCTCGCTACGCGACTACATCTTCTACGACGAGCTGCAACAACCCATAATAAAGGTCACCAGCTCGTGGCTAACAATAAATATCGCAACACGACGCATAACACGCATCGATCGCATCTTCAACTCCGACGACACCTTCAACATATCACAATACCCCCACGACGCCATAGCTATAGAGGCGGAACGCATAGAGATGCCCCAACAAAAAGTGGCAGCCCGCGACCACCTCGTAGCATACTCCGATCTGGATGTAAACAACCACGTGAATAACGCTCGCTACATGGAGTGGGCTTGCGACAACTCCCCTCAACAGATGGATAACAACAGCCACCTAAGCAGCTTCATACTAAACTTCAACCACGAAGCAACATATGGCGAACTAGTAACCCTCAGCACAGCTCAACTCAACCCCAACTCCATACACGTGGAGGGCTCTGTAAGTGGCAAAGGCATCTTCACCGCTTTGCTTAACTACTGCGACGCTTGATTATACTCTCTCATCGCGCTCATGCCGCGCGGCACCAAGCTAAGCTTGGATCCAAAAACTATCGTTTTTGACCTCTATTGCACTGATGTGATGGGGCTTTGCCCTACGATAGATGCATAACATTAAGCTTTTGCAAATTCATTTGCAACGCTCAACATTATGCATCTATCTATGTCAACCTCCGGTTGCCATCATCACATCAGCGAGGTCTCCTCGGATTGGGTTTTAATGCTTTCAAACATTTAAAAAATTATCCAATATTGGAATGTGACGATATTTTTATTATCTTTACACAAAATTATCAAAAAATGAGTTGTAACTGTAAAAACAGACCAAATATAGGACGAGGAGTTGTATTTTGTAATTGTGAATCTGAGCCGCAAGCATATGCCCATGAGGAGTGCTATAAGAAGCATGAGAGTAATTGGTTAGCGGAGTATCCCAACAATTTGCCGGAGGATATCGTTGAGATTAGATTTAAAAATACGCGTCGTTCATTCTTCCATAATGTCAATGGATTAGATCTTAAGTTAGGGGATATTGTCGCTGTGGAGGCCTCTCCGGGGCATGATATCGGCACGGTATCTCTCATTGGGGATATGGTGGCGCGCCAAATAAAGCGTACTGGATTTAACCCTTACAATGGGGAGTATAAGAAGATCTATCGCAAGGCTAAGCCCTACGATATTGAGAAGTGGCAGGAGGCGATAGCCCTTGAGCATGAGACGATGATCGCATCGCGTCAGATTGCCGCAGAGATGGGCCTTAACATGAAGATTGGGGATGTCGAGTATCAAGGAGATCGCATCAAGGCGATATTCTATTACATTGCAGATGAGAGGGTTGACTTCCGCGAGTTGATTAAGGTCTTTGCTGAGCGCTTCCATATTCGTATTGAGATGAAGCAGATTGGTGCTCGTCAGGAGGCGGGACAGATTGGTGGTATTGGCCCATGTGGACGTGAGCTCTGCTGCTCTGCTTGGATGTCTAACTTCACCAGTGTCACCACAAATGCTGCTCGCATGCAGGAGATATCGTTGAACCCGCAGAAGCTTATTGGTCAATGCTCTAAGCTCAAGTGCTGCATGATGTATGAGTATGACACCTATGCAGATGCGCGCAAGGAGTTCCCACGATTGAGGGAGCCTCTTCAGGCGTTGGATGGCGAATATTACCTCTTCAAGAATGATGTCCTAGCTCGCACGATGACCTTCAGCAGCAGCAAGGATACCATCACAAATCTTATCACACTACCTGTGTCGCGAGTTTGGGAGATTGTAAATATCAATAAGGCGGGCAAGAAGGTGGATCAGCTTCAACGTGAGGAGGATATGCCAAAGCCTTCGGATGAGCCTAAGTTCTGCTCAACGGAGGATAGCATCACTCGTTTCGATAGTGCAAAGCCCTCTCGTCGCTCCTCTCGTGGTCGTGATCGCGGCCGCTCTCAGCGCCCAGCAGCAGCAAAAACCCCTCAAAAGGCCTCTGAGGGTGGTGAGGGTAGTGAGGGTAGTGAGAAGCCACGCCCAAATAACCAACGTCGCCGTGAGGGTGGCGAGAACCGTAATCGTGGCAATCGCAATCGTCGTCCACGTCCAGCCGCAGCTGAGGGTGGTGGCAACAGCAATGGCAACAGCAATGCGGAGAAGCCAAAGCAGAAGAGACAACAACCTAAAGCGGAGTAGTTACTATGCCACTGAATCGTAGCATATTACTATTTTTACTGCTGCTGTTCTTTGGTTGCAACACAGAGGGGCAGTTCTCAAAGGTGGTGGATGTCGACATCACCGGCTGGAGCACACCCACTGAGGTGCGTTTCACCGTTGAGGCGGCTCCTCAGAGGGCAGAGTTGCAGCTTCTATTTCGTTGCAGCGAGCTGCTGTCGCCCGACACCATAGAGCTATTTATTACCACCAAGGCGCCCGACGGTGTTCTATGGAGTGAGCCCTTTACCATCTGCAAGGTGGCAGCAGGGGCCTCGATAAATATTGCTGAGGTGCCCTACAGACGCAATATAGAGTGGTCGCAGCAGGGGGAGTACTCCATAACATTGCAGCCACTTCGTCTCTACGAGGGTATCACCTCCGTGGGGATTAACATGATATATAATTAACAAAATGGGAAAAGATAAACTACGCAAATTTGCCGAGAACCTTACTTTCGACTGCTTTGTGCAGCCTGAATTTGAAGATATATACCTTAAGGAGCACCCCCTAAAGGGGCATTGGGCGACCGACTTCTTTAAGAGTGACAAGCCTATAATCTTGGAGCTTGGCTGCGGCAAAGGTGAATACACGGTGGCACTAGCTGCGCGCGACGAGTCGCATAACTATATAGGTATAGATATCAAAGGTGCCCGCATGTGGCGCGGAGCGAAGCTGGCCACAACAGCTGGCATGACCAACGTGGGATTCCTCCGCACACGCATAGAGTTTATCAACTCCTTCTTCGCTCCGGGCGAGATCAGCGAGATATGGGTGACATTCCCCGACCCGCAACTCAAGCGCCGCCGCGCAAAGAAGCGACTTACATCCCCCCTCTTCTTGGAACGATACGCACAGATGCTCTCCGAAGATGGCGTGATAAACCTTAAGAGCGACTCCAAACATCTATTCCACTACACCCAAGAGGTGATACGCCACTTCGAACTACCACTAGAGGTAGCCAACGATGATATCTACGGCTCAGGATATGCCGACGAGACCCTCTCCGTGAAAACCGCATACGAGGAGATGTTCCTCCGCCGCGGACTCCCCATAACATACACCCGCTTTGGACTGGGTGGCAAAAAATCATTCCCCCACTTCGAATGGGAAGAGGACGAAAAGCTCAAAGAGGAGAAGGATAATGAGGAGGAACGCATAGGAATGCCTAAGAATAACTGCCTGTAGAGGTGGTTGCTTTCTTACTGCGCTCATGCCGCGCGGCACCAAGCAAGCTTGGATCCAAAAACTATCGTTTTTGACCTGTATTGCGCTTATGGGATGGGGCTTTGCCCTACGATAGATGTATAATAAAGATCTTATGAAAATAAATTTTCAACGCTCTTTATTATACATCTATCTATGTCAACCTCCGGTTGCCATCATCCCATCAGCGAGGTTACCGCTACTTAACCTCCACCTGTGATTTTGCCAATTGATATCCGTTTGTGTAGAGTTCTATTTTGTATGTTCCGTCGATGTAGCCGGAGCCGCTATAGAAGATGCTTACGGGGAGTTCTTGGTTTTGGTAATCTACGACACGTGAAGAGGAGTATGTTAGGGTTTGACCCTCATACAGGAATGTGGGTAGTGACTCTGTGGAGAGGGGGAATCCGTCGGGGGAGATTATGCGGAGGAATATCTCGATGTTACCCGGCTCTGCAAATTCGTTTGCGGAGATGGTGAAATCTATGCGGAGGCGCTCTGCGCGACGTATGCGTGACACATCGTTGCCGCGTTCGTTGAGTGTAGCCATGGTGATGTCGCGGGCGCGGAGGACTGAGCCCTGTGCCACGATGTTATCTAGCTCCTTTGCGCGCTCCTCGGCGAGCTCTGCTCGAAGCTCCTGATCGGAGATCTTTTTGCGGTAGGATACATTCTCTGTTATAAGCTTCTTATTGAGGTTATTCAGGGAGTCTATCTGGTGGAGGTATCCCTTCATGATGGTACGTAGTGTGCCTACCTCCTTCTCGTACTGCTTTAGCTTGTTGTAGTTGAAGGTGCGTTCGCGCTTAAGTTGGTTTATGATCGAGTCGGCACGGTGGCGCTCTTCGAGGATCGTCACAGACATGCTGTCGTTGGTCGCTTGGAGGCCATCGAAATCTACGATAAGCGTATTGAGGTTACTCTCGATGGAGTCGCGAGCGATGGAGAGCAGCTCGTAGTCGGCCTCCTGCTGGCGATGTATATTGAAGTATAGGATGGAGAGGGCTGCCAATATCACAGCCAATATTGCTATCACTATACGGTATCCAAAGATTGACTTATCGGGTCTCTCTGTGGTGTCGATATCTCTATTATCTTCAAATTCTGAGGGGTCATACTCCCATTTATTCTCTTCCATAACTCTTATTTTTACTTTTGTGTTACAATAAAACAATTGGTGTTTGGTTACAAAGATACCATTTTTGAGAATATAGCCCAAGGAAATTGAGAAAATTATTCTATTTTTGTAGTATGGATTTGAGTTCAGATATAAAATTTGTTGCCGGAGTGGGTGAGGCGCGAGCAAAGTTGCTTGTGCGTGAGTTGGGTATTAGCACCTTGGGGGATATGCTCTACCACTTTCCATTCCGCTATATTGATCGCACTCAGATCTACCCAATAGCAGATGTGGGGAGCTCCGAGCAGAGCCTCTTGCAGATTCGTGCAAGGGTTGTCGGAGTGAGCTACATGGGTGAGGGTGCTAAGCGCCGCTTTATTGTGGCGGTGGCCGATAAGAGTGGCTCAGCGGAGCTTCTATGGTTTAAGGGCATCAAGTGGGTAGAGAGGCAGATTGAGGTGGGCCGTGAGTATCTTATCTTTGGGCGCCCCACGCTCTTCAATGGCTCTCTCTCGTTTGTGCATCCAGAGGTGGAGAGCGTCGAGAAGGCATTTAGCAGAGAGATGGAGAGTGGCATGCAGGGGATATACTCCTCCACGGAGCTGCTCTCGAAGTCGGTAGGTGCTAAGGGCATATATAATATCATATGTAACTTATGGCGCTTGGTCGAGGGCTCCATCGTGGATCACTGCCCGGAGTATCTGAGGGCTCGTTTCTCGCTCCTCTCACTTCGAGAGGCCCTCTACAACATCCATTTCCCGCAATCTGAGGAGATGATCCAGAGGGCTCAATTCCGACTTAAGTTCGATGAACTTCTAGGCGTGCAGCTCAACATACAGTCGCGTCGCACGGTGCGCATGAGCAGGAACAATGGTTTCATATTCAATAAGGTGGGTGAGCTCTTCAATGAGTTCTACTCTTCACGACTGCCCTTTGCCCTCACTGGAGCGCAGAAGAGAGTGATAAAGGAGATACGCCAAGATACCATCACCGGGTTCCAGATGAACCGCCTCCTACAGGGGGATGTAGGCAGTGGCAAGACCATCGTGGCACTTATGTCGATGCTACTCTCGGTGGACAATGGCTTTCAGGCAGCTATCATGGCACCAACGGAGATCCTCGCACGGCAGCACTACGCCAGCATCAGCCGCATGTGCGAGGGGCTCGACATAAATATTGGAGTGCTCACGGGCTCCTCACGTGCCAAGGAGAGGCGCACATCCATCGAGGGAGCTCTAGATGGCTCTATCAATATCTTGGTCGGCACCCACGCCCTTATCGAGGAGCGAGTGCAATTCTCAAATTTAGGATTCGTGGTGATCGACGAGCAACATCGCTTCGGTGTGGAGCAACGCGCGAAGCTATGGAGCAAAAATGAACAACCTCCCCACATCCTCGTGATGACAGCAACACCCATCCCACGCACCCTCGCCATGACCCTCTATGGGGATCTCGACGTATCCATCATAGATGAGCTACCACCCAACAGGCAACCCATAAAGACATTGCACTACACAGACTCCGCACGCCTACGTGTGCAGGGCTTTATGCGCGAGCAGGTCTCTAAAGGGAGGCAGGTATATGTAGTCTACCCTCTCATACGAGAGTCGGAGAATATGGACTACAAAGATCTGGAGGATGGTTACGAATCCATCTCACGCGACTTCCCACTGCCACACTATAACACCACAATATGCCACGGCAAGATGAAACCCATTGACAAGGAGGAGTCCATGCGACAGTTCAAAAGCGGAGAGGCTCACATCATGGTCGCGACATCCGTCATTGAGGTGGGTGTAGATGTGCCCAACGCCACAGTCATGGTGATAGAGTCTGCCGAGCGCTTCGGGCTCTCCCAGCTACACCAGCTCCGTGGCCGCGTGGGACGAGGCTCCGGGCAATCCTACTGCATACTTATGACCGGTGAGAAGCTCTCACGCGACTCCCGCAAGCGCATCGAGGCAATGTGCGAAACAAACGACGGCTTCCGCCTCTCAGAGCTCGACCTAGAGCTGCGCGGCGCAGGTGACGTCAACGGCACACTCCAAAGTGGAGATGCCATCAACCTCCGTATAGCCAACCCCACACGCGACGTGGAGATACTCAGCCTCACACGCGACATAGCCGCCTCCCTCCTTGAGGTAGATCCAACACTCAGCACGCCCCAAAATATCGGCCTGCGAGAACTTAAACGCTCATTCTCCGGGAAAGAGTCAATCGACTTCTCTATGATCTCTTAGCTTGAGTATCATGCTTATGATTGACACTATCAGATTTTACAACCCAATCCGAAGTTAACCTCGCTGATGGGATGATGACAACCATAGGTTGACATAGATAGATGTATAAGATTAAGCGTTGCAAATTCATTTGCAAAAGCTTGGTGTTATACATCTATCGTAGGGCAAAGCCCCGTCACATCAGTGCAATAAGAGTCAAAAACGATAGTTTTTGGATCCAAGCTAAGCTTGGTGCCGCGCGGCATGAGCGCAGTGGGCAAGTGGTGTAAGCTCTATTTTTCATACGACATATTTAATCAACAGCGGGAAATTAGTGTTTATTTATTATCTTTGTGGGGATAAATACTATTTTTGCGTTATGAAGATTAGAGGGATAACTATTTTTATTGTTGTGATGCTGCTTTTGGATCAGCTACTTAAGATTTGGGTGAAGACGAATATGTCTATTGGAGAGGCTATTATAATCTGCCCTGATTGGTTTCAGATACGATTTCTGGAGAATAATGGGGCGGCCTTTGGCATGCAGATTTCGCGCAGTGGGGCTTTTGACTGGGGGAAGTTGCTTTTGAGTCTGTTCCGTGTGGGGCTTATTGGGGGTATGATCTACTATCTCCCCACAATGGTGAGGAGGGGTGCCCACAAGATGGTGCTGATACCCTACGCTATGGTTTTGGCGGGTGCTGTTGGCAATATGATTGATAGTATCTTCTATGGCATGATCTTCTCGGAGTCTACTGCATCTACCGTTGCTCACTTCGGGGGGAGCTATGCAGCACCTCTTATGGGTAAGGTTGTCGACATGTTCTACTTTCCTCTTTTCCAGTGGAGTGGTGTCCCTTCGTTCCTCTCGTTCTTGGTTGATGGCAACAACTATTTCTTTGGCGCTATCTTCAACCTTGCGGATAGCTATATCTCGGTTGCTGTGGTAATATTTTTGCTCTTTGGGTATAAACATATTGAACACTTGGAGAATGATAAAGATTAGCGTCGAGAGTAGCTATAGCAACTACTCGCAATATAATATGATTATTATGTGTGGCGGCTTCGATAGGGAGTCGGAGCAGCTCTATGTCACCTCCGCGCAGAAGTGTGAGGAGCATTGCGCAACATCTCTGGAGGCACCAAGTGCTCACCACATTGAGGTAATCATCTACTTCATACCCAAGGGGTTACCCAAGGGGAAGGGTGCCGCTATTGCAGACCATCCGCCCTTCGATGCTGTGATCGATATCGAGAGCCGAGATCTTCAGATATACCACCGCGAGCATAAGATCAATGCGTGGGGTGGGTCGGCAATAAAATTGAATTTAGAAGTTTAAAACAATATATCTATGGAATCGTTAAAATGTTTGATTATCGGTAGTGGCCCTGCGGGTTACACCTCAGCTATTTACACATCACGTGCCAACCTCTCTCCAGTGCTCTATCAAGGGCTGGAGCCGGGAGGTCAGCTCACCACCACAACGGAGATCGAGAACTTTCCGGGCTACCCAGAGGGCATCGATGGCCCCGCTATGATGGAGGATTTGCGCCGTCAGGCGGAGCGCTTTGGAGCAGATATCCGCACGGGAATTATCACCAGTGTAGATCTCTCCTCACGCCCATTTCATGTTGTGGTCGATGGAGAGCATGAGATCTCTGCTGAGAGCATCATCATCTCTACAGGTGCCACTGCGAAGTACCTAGGTCTCCCCTCCGAGACAAAGTATCGCGGGCAGGGCGTTAGCGCATGTGCCACCTGCGATGGTTTCTTCTATCGCAAGAGGGATGTGGCGGTGGTTGGCGGTGGCGATACCGCATGTGAGGAGGCTACCTACCTCGCGTCGATCTGTCGCCAAGTATACCTTATCGTGCGCAAGGATCATCTTCGCGCCTCTAAAGCGATGCAGGAGAGGGTCTTCAACACCCCCAACATCAAAGTATTCTTTGAGCACACCACAGCGGAGGTCCTAGGGGATGAGAGTGGCGTGACGGGAGCTCTCCTCCGCCATACGGATGGCACCGAGACGCAGATAGATGTAATGGGCTTCTTCGTGGCAATTGGCCACCACCCCAACACGGAGCTCTTCGCGGGTCAAATCACACTCGATGCAGAGGGATATATCGTCACCGAGCCCAACACCTCTAAGTGTTCTGTGGAGGGGGTATTCGCGGCGGGCGATGTGAAGGATCCATCCTATCGTCAAGCAATCACCGCTGCGGGCTCTGGCTGCGTCGCGGCACTCGACTGTGAGAGATTCTTACTAGCTCAATAATGACCTTTGTAGATACACATGCACACCTCTACGCCTCGGAGTTTGATTCAGATCGACACGAGGTTGTGGAGCGTGCTTTGGCGGCAGGCGTCACTCGCATGCTGCTGCCCGATATAGACTCCCTCTCGCGGGGTGCTCTCATGGCGATGGCGGAGCGCTACGACTGCTGCTCACCTATGGTTGGGCTCCACCCAACCTCCATCAACGAGAATCCCGCATGGCGCCAAGAGCTACATGCCGTTGAGATGCTCCTAGAGGAGGATAGCGCGCGCTACTGTGCCGTGGGTGAGATTGGAATAGATCTCTACTGGAGCAGCGAGTTTGAGGCGGAGCAGCGAGAGGCCTTCTCCGCTCAAATTGAACTCGCCCTGCGCTACGACCTCCCCGTCGCCATCCATTCGCGCGATGCATGGGAGGCCATCATAGAGGAGCTAACACCATTTGCAAAGCGTGGCGTGAGAGGCGTGCTACACGCCTTCACAGGCACCATTGAGCACTACCACACGCTACTTACGCTGGGGGATTTCCTCTTTGGCATAGGGGGTGTCGTGACATTCAAGAGGTCCGCTCTAGCGGCAGTCGTCGCAGAGATGTCTCTTTGCGACATCATCCTTGAGACCGACGCTCCATACCTTACGCCAACACCCCACCGCGGCAAGCGCAACGAATCCTCCTACATCCCTCTTATCGCCTCATTTGTAGCAGAGCTCCAAGCAGAATCCATCGAGAGAGTCGCTGAGGTGACTACAGCAAATGTAGGTAGAGTATTTAAGTAAAAAATATACGCTGCTAAATAGTTGATATATTGCACCTTGCAATCACACCTGCTATAAAACACAAAAATAATTTCAAAAAAACCTTTGAAATTACATTTTTTTTGTATCTTTGCACTCACAATTAGTTCAGCTAAGCGGATGTGGTGTAATTGGTAGCCACGCTAGACTTAGGATCTAGTGCTGAGAGGCGTGGGGGTTCGAGTCCCTTCATCCGCACTAACGACAACTTTGAATCTTCAAGGTTGTCGTTTTTTATTTGGAGTCGCTTAAAGGTAGTGCTAACGATATAAAACAACCAAGAGACAACCTAATGATAATGATGCTCACGGAGGTGAAGATGATATATATCCTCTTTTTTGATCTTATTACTCTTCGCTATCTTGCTGTCCCTCTATAGCCTCAACACTATGAGCAGATAACCCCTTAGCATTGAGCGAGGATATAGCAGATCTGCCTGTGCTACGCTCCAACTCCTTACGAGCTGCACCCGCTACATTACCACCTTGCGCAGCTACAGCCCTATTCTGAGCAAAGTTCTGAGGCTTTACGCTCTGTGAGATCTCTTTGGTCGATGCCTCAGCAAGCATATTGAGCACCAACTCTACATTTGTCATATTGTCCCTCAGATTCTCCTTTTTAAGCCCCTTATAAGCCTTATATTGCTTGGTGGATAGCCCCCGACCAACCACGTGTGATAATGTCGGTAAGGGTGGCGAATTGCTGTCCCTCCTCTACCCCCCTCTCTCTCCACTCGTCTGTAAGCTCCTTGCGCACCTCGATAGTTTTGAGGCGTTGGTTGATCCAATTATCCGAATACCCCAAGCGTTTATAATCTGCCATAGCTTGGTCGATCGAGAGCTCAGGGTCTTGCATCTGATCCAGTCGCTCACTCACCACACTTGCCATCCACTGCTTGAATGGCTCCGCTTTGGGTGATGGAATAGATTGAATGAGGCGAAATAGTTGCTCTGTGTCGGCTACGTCGGTGAGGCGCATTTTACCGTCAGCAGCTCGCATTTTCAACTGGTAACAATTTGTTACCGTTTCATTACCCTCTGCTAATAGTCTACCTTTTAGTACTTTCCAATATTTGCGAGCAGCTTGATAGTCGTTACTATCAGTTAGTACCGCCACCACATCAATTACAGAAAAGTACCACTTCTCTTGCTGATCGTCCCAAAGAGTACGCACTTTGCGCTCCTCGAAGATCTGGATTTTGTTTTGTTGTGTCATTGTTCCCCTCTCTTTTATTTATTGTTGACAACAATAGAAAAGCAAAAAGGTTAAACAGTTGTCAACCAACCATCTAACCTTCTATTCTGTGCCCAGGACGATTTTTGAAACATGCAATATCGGCAGTTTGTGTAAATTGCTATAAGCCAGCATAAATGATAAATATATTTCTGATTTACAGCCTATTATCGTATATAGTTAAAGTGGTTTAGAATTGTGCAAGATTGCAAGTAATTGTAAAATTATCGGCAAAAGTTGTGGTTTTTGCCGATAAACCATTATCTTTGTAGTGCATATCAAAACGTACTACTATGGCAAAGATTATAAAACGCCTATCTGCAAAGGTCGATAAGCAGACAGGCAAAGCAGAGATAATATTTCGTTTCGTGGGTGGATTCCGCACAGAGGCGAGGGCTAAGAGTGGCATCTTTATAGATCCTAAAACGTGGAATGAGAAAAAGGGCGAACTCAAATCAGCTACCTTTGGCAGGGAGCAAGCAGAGATCAAGACAAAGCTCGATACACTTTGCACTATCATACTCAATACATTCATCGAGACAGAACCAAGCAAAGTAAATGGCGAATGGCTTACTACTCTTATCGACAAATTCCATTATCCTGAAAAGTACAACGTTGTTGAGGTTGAGCAAAAGCCTACATTCTTTGAGGTATTTGAGGAGTTTCTAATAGTGCGCAAATTCTCAGAGGCAAGGCGTAACAGCTTTAAGGTCGTTTTGCGTTCGCTCAAACGTTTCGAGCTATACAAAGGTATCACCCTGGATCTGGAGACCTCCACTAACGACACTATCAGAGAGTTTGAAACATTCCTCAGAGATGAACATACCCTATGCCTAACCAAGCGTTACGGCAAGATCCTGGAGCAAGTCCCAGAGAGCCGAACACCTCAACCCAGGGGGCAAAATGCAATCAATAATATTTTGGTGCGTTTACGTACCTTTTGGATATGGTGCGCAGGTGATGGGCAAAAGTGCAGCAATCTACCAAAGATCAAGATTAACGAATGTGTGTACGGCACACCTTTTTACATCACCATTGATGAACGCAAGCAGATTGAGAGTGCAGATCTGAGCGCACACCCTCAATTAGCTATCCAACGAGATATATTCGTGTTTCAATGCTGTATCGGGTGCAGGGTGGGCGATCTCTACAAATTCACACCTCAGAACGTTGTAGATGGCGCAATTCAATATGTGCCACGTAAGACCAAGGAGGGGAGACCAGTCACAGTATCTGTTCCTCTCAATTCAGTAGCGTTGGAGATCCTAAAGAAGTACGCATATAGCGACCCAGTAAAATTACTACCCTACATTTCTGAGCAAAGATATAACGATGCTATCAAACGGATCTTTGAGCTATCTGGAGTTAATCGAATAGTACAGGTGCGTAACGCCTTGACAGGGGATAGCGAACCGAGACCAATATATGAGGTGGCATCGTCTCACTTAGCTCGCAGAACTTTTGTGGGCAATCTCTACAAGCAGGTGAAAGATCCTAATCTGGTAGGCGCACTCTCAGGACACAAAGAGGGATCAAAAGCCTTTGCGAGGTATCGAGATATTGATAATGATATGAAAGTTGAGTTAGTAAAATTGTTGGAATAGTATAAATTAACCGAGTAAATTATGGGACAGATCAAAAATATGAAGTGTAGCGTATGTGGAAACGAATGGCAGCAGCCAGTTGGATCTGGATTTAATACCACCTACTACCATTGTGATAAGTGTGGTAAGGAGTTAGTAGCTGGAGTAGGCGATCAGATTGACACGTGCGAATGTGGTGGCACCTTTGGGGTGGATGTTGTCGTATGTCCGCTATGCCATAATATAGCCTCTGATGTTGATGATAAAATAGTTATACTATGGGACTAAAATATAGTGTTAATGAGTTTATATCTCTCATTGCAGATGGAACTCTGCACCATTCAGACATTATAGATTATGCTGGAGAGGTTGATGATGTTAAAGAGCTACTATACAGCCTTTGGCTCTCTAATATTGCGTGCGTAGAATCTACTGGAAAACCATTAGTAACAACTTGTAGCGGAGAGAGGCGGATAGACTACGCAATTTCAATTATAAGCAAAAAATTCAATGTTAATGTTCTTGACGATGATATAAAAGATCCACAAATTAAACAAATAGATAATATAGTAATCTATCAAGATTCTGAGCAAGCTAAAAAAATTATACAACGCACTATGAAAGGCAAAAGGGGGAAAGAGGCGTGTATAGCTATTAGAGCCTTGATAAAAGCAAAAATAATAACTCAGACAGACACTGATAAAGCGGTAATATATAGGGCTATTGAGGAGCTTATAGGTGAAAAAATAGGATCCGCATCAGGCATTAACAAATACTGGTCTGATAGTACGTTAGATGGGCAAATAAATACTTTGTCGAAGAAAATAGAACAACAGTGATTCAGGGATAAAAGAGGGCTTTTGCTCTCTTTTTTTATTGTCGTTAGTTGTCGCAACTAATCCACAACTGTTCACAACTACACGGCTATATTTTCGCCATACATTTGCAACCAGATACAACAAAGTCAGTGCGCAGGGCTAAGTTGTGCGATATGATTTTTAACCATTAAAAAAGCAAATGTAATGACTACCATAGATCTTATGGGGGATAACCCCAATGTAAGCGTTACGATCAAAGCAAATGATCTAACCAAGGCGTTTAAGTCGCTCGTTGATAACGCTATTCAGTCCTACAAAAGAGAGGTTCAAGCAAACCCTGATGATATTCTCTACACGCAAAAGCAGGTTTGCGAGATTCTGAGTGTTGATAAGTCCACAGTGTGGAGGTGGGGAAAGATCGGCTACCTGGTTCCTATTAAGATTGGGGATATGCTCAGATACAAAAAATCACAGATTGACGAACTTATTAACGGCAAGGAGGATAAATAATATGGAGACTAAAAACATCACAGTTCTATACAAAGGTAATTACTACTTGTTATCAGAACTACAAAGAGCCTTTTTTATCACCCTATCAAATGGCAACCGCCATAGCTCACACCAACTGATGCAGCAGTGCAAGACATCCGACCCACGCAAAGAGGTTCAATATCTAAGGCGTAAGGGTATCAATATTCAGGATGAGTGGATCGCATCAACAGAGAATACGCCAAGACACAAACGCTACTGGATTGATCCAGCGGAGTGTACAACTAACTGGGAGGGCTGCAATGAGCAATGATAAGAGAGAGAGTTTTATCTTTTATGAGAGTTTCTTTCAAGCTATCGACAAGATGGAGATTGCAGATCAGTTACCAATCTACAAGGCGATCACAGAGTATGCACTATATCGCAAACCTCCAGACCTGGAGGGGATGGGTGCTGTAGTGTGGGCTCTTATCCAACCAAATTTAGATGCCAACTGGAGAAAATGGGAGAATGGGCGTAAAGGTGGTGCCCCTAAAGGTAATGCTAACGCCATAAAACAACCTAAAAACAACCAACATTCAACCAGTGGTTATCCAACTATTCAACCTAATGTAGATGTAGATGAGGATGTAGATGTTAATGTAGATAAGGATGTAAAGCATAATAGGCGAACCGCAAAGCGTTTCACTCCTCCATCTTTTGAGGAGGTGAATAGCTATATAGTCCAAAATGGCTACTCGCTATCTGCTCAAACGTTCATCGACTACTATACCTCTAACGGATGGATGGTTGGTCGAACTAAGATGAAAGATTGGAGATCCGCTATCAACAACTGGGCTCGTAGAGATGCAACAGCTCCAGGCAATCCACAAACTACTCAACAACCTAAACAGTATGGAGACTTATAACAACGAACAGATAACGAACATAGCCACTGAACGAGCTGTTTTGGGGGCTATTATAATCGAACCATCATACTTACCTGATGTAATGGGGATCATATCAGACCCTGACACCTTTACGGATCCTCTCAATCGAACAATCTACGAGGTTATCCGCACAAAGTATGAGGCTGGTGATACAGTTGATCTGGTAACACTTGCATCTAATCCGAAACTCAAAGGTAGTGTAGCATATTTAGCGCAACTTACCCAGACAGTTGGTAGTGGATCCAGTTGCATAGTTCATTCACGGATCATCACCGAGTTGCTTATTAGGCGAAAACTCACTCTATTTGCCACAGAACTTGTATCTAAGGCGATAAGTGGCGATGATGTAGGTGATGTTATGGGATGGGCTCAAAGTCGATTAGATGAAACGCTGGGAGTTGTTACGATTGGATCTACACCCCGACACATTAAGGAAATCCTTAGTGAGACCCTGACACAAGTAGAGGAGCGAGCCAAAGCATTTGCCAAAGGTGAGCCAACAGGCATATTTACTGGGTTAATTGATCTTGACAATGCCACTGGTGGCTGGAAAGGTGGTCAGCTCATTATTCTTGCTGGTCGTCCAGCGATGGGAAAGAGTGCGGTAATGCTACACTTTGCTAAGTCGGCAGCTCAGGGAGGTGTTCCAGTGGTGGTGTTCTCTCTGGAGATGAAAGGTAGAGAGCTGGGTGATAGACTAATATTGGGTGGTTCAGGCGTTGAGGCTAATCGCTACAAGGTTGGTGATATATCCACTACTGATTGGAGTAACATAGAACGAGCCAACACCTCTATGAGCTATTTGCCTATCTCGATAGGTGATAGTTCTGCAATGACAATGCAAAAGATCAAAGCTCAATGCCAACAACTCAAAGCCAAAGGGCAATGCGAGATGGTAATAGTAGACTACTTGCAACTATTGGGTTCAGAGGGTCGCAATAAATCCAACAACCGAGAGCGAGAGGTAGCCGAGATCACCCGACAGGCAAAGGTAATGGCTAACGAATTGGATGTACCAGTGATCCTACTATCTCAGCTATCACGTAAGGTCGAGGAGCGAGCTAATAAGACACCTCTACTATCAGATCTTAGGGAGAGTGGAGCCATTGAACAGGATGCTGATGTTGTAATGTTCATTCATCGACCATCATACTATGGCGATGTGACTATTGACACACAAAGATGGGGCTTAATCAGCTCTGAGAATGTTGGTGTCTTGACAGTGGCAAAGCAGCGCAATGGCAGATGTGGAGCAACCTATTTCCGCCATTCGCCAGACCTCAATAGGATCACGGACTACAGCAATGATGGCACTTTAGAGAGTGAGGCATTTTGATTATCAATCACCCCTGGTTTATTGAACACACGTAGGGAAACAACGAGAAAACAACGGATGATCGCAAAAAGTCAGGGGTGAAATCACAGCGCAGATAGCATACAGGGCTGATTTGCTACTATTTTGTAGTCGCAAATTATGCACACTTAACAGCTATTTGCTCAGTATTAACAATAAAACGATTAAAATTTAATATGAATACACAAAGTAAGCTCACTGAACTAACCAGGGAGCAAAAGTTGGAGATCGAGGAAAAGGCAATTATGGCACTCATAGAAATGGGTGCAAAATTCACTGTTCCCTTAAATATTCACCCAGTTAATCCGCCTAAGTGGGTTCGGATGTGGAATAGGCTATTCCCAAAGAGGGTGAAAGTATGGAGAGATTCGAGGATCCCTAAAGATTGGGATGTAGCAACTATAGAGGTGCCTGATGTAAGTGTTGGTAAAATGAAAAGAATCTATGTGCGCAATTTTCACATCAAACCTCTATACCTTGGAACTATAGATGCGATTCGTAGGCTCTACATTGAGATAGAGTACAATGAGGAGGCTATACAAAATGAGCCTATCCAGGAGAGCGAGAAGTTATTTAGGTATGTCTCTGTAATGGCTGAAATTGCTGCTGTAGCAGTCCTAAATGAATCCTCTATTTCGGATCCCTTATCGAGAAGTGTAAAGGAGTTAAAAGATTTCTTTATCGACAACTTAACAGTAGATCGACTTCAAAAGATGACCTCTGTTATAAGCCAGATGATGAACCCTGGGGGTTTTACCTCCTCTATCAGATTAATCAAGGAGATGGGAATAACGCAACCAAAACCAAACAAGGCAAATCTGATAGAGTAATTGGACTTAATAGTCCATTTGGTAATCGAGGCGAGATCTGCAAAAATTTTGGAGGATGGACTTATGATTATCTGCTTTGGGGCATACCCTGGATTGTTGTGCAACTTATGATGGCTGACTCAGCCAGAATAGACAAAACAGAACCAGCGGAAAAGAATAATGGCGATAATGCACCTATGGAGCTAACATCTAAGGAGCAAATTAGAAACTTTATTAAGGGACAGATGTAACTATGAATAATATTGATGGAGCGTTGGCTTTTGAGGCATCGCTAAACATAGATGATTTTAACGTTTCCACGCAAGCAATGGAGAGAAGTATTAGAAATACCTCTAATACGGCTATCTCTGAATCCGAGAGGATGGAGGATAGTATAATGAACTTTGCTAAGAATGGAGCGAAATACATAACAACGTACCTCATAGGTCAAGGTATGGGTAATTTGTTACAGACTATTGTAACTACACGAGGTCAATTCCAGCAACTGGAGATCGCCTTTGAAACAATGTTAGGTAGTGCATCCAAAGCGAGGGAGTTGATGGCTCAAACAGCCAACACCGCAGCTACTACACCATTCGATCTAATCGGTGTAGCCAGCGGTGTTAAGCAGCTACTCGCTTATGGTGAGGCATCTGAAACAGTTAATGACACCCTGGTAAGGCTTGGAAATATCGCCTCTGGTCTATCTATACCATTAAATGACATTGTGTATCTCTATGGTACTACAATGACACAGGGTAGGCTGTTTACACAGGATGTTAGGCAGTTTATGGGTCGAGGTATTCCTTTGGTCAAGGAGTTGGCTACTGAGCTGGGCAAAACTGAGGAGGAGATCAACGCTATGGTAACAGCTGGTAAGATCGGATTCCCAGAGGTTCAGAAAGTGATCGAGAAAATGACTGATTCGGGTGGTCAGTTCTACAACCTTATGGAGAAACAGAGTAAATCCCTCACTGGTCTTATGTCGAACCTGGGCGATGCGTGGGATAGCCAGATGAACGCTATAGGTGAGAGTAGCCAGGAGGCACTTGCTGCTGGTATATCTGGAGCGATTGACCTGGTGAATAATATGGATAAGATCCTCACTATCATCAAGGCGGTATCAATAGCCTATGGTAGCTACAAAGCTGCTATTTTGCTTAATACTATTGCTACCAAAGGCTTGACAGGCGTTATGTTGATTAACAACACTGTAGACCAGGCAAAGATAGCACTAACGAAACTTGATGCTAAGATAACAGGGGAGGCTGCAGCACAGACCGAGGCAATGACCACAGCACAGGAGGCACAGGTTAAATCTCTACTCAAACAGCTGAGTGCCGAGCAACAGGTGAACTTAGCAAAGAAACTCAGGGTGAGTGCCATAGATCAACTACTCACAGCACAGCAGAAAGAGCACCTATCATTCCTCAATATCACCACCGCCAGCAAGGAGTATGAGGCTGAGGCTCTAAAAATAATGTCTGTTGAGCAGAAAGAGGCTCTGAGCAAAACGGATCTATCATCTAAGAGTGAGATCTACAGAGCAGCACTAAAACAAGAGGTAGCCACCAAATCACAAAAGTTGGAGGTTATGCGAGCCGATGTAAAGGCGAGTGCAGCACAGATCAAGAACTACACTGCTGCTGTTGAGCAATCGACCAAAGCGACTGAGGCAGCCCGATGGGAGGTGCAGATGGCTAAGAAGTCAGGCGATGCCACTAAGATCGCTGCTGCTGAAAAGAAGTTGGAGACAGCAATAACAGAACAGGCAACAATTCGCAAAACAAGGGAGAGTGCTATAACTGAGTTCAACACAAAGAAAAAGAACCTGGAGACCTTAGCGATCAAGCAATCTACATTAGCGAGCGTTGCCGATACCACAGCCAAAACCACTCAGAGTACTGTAACATCCATATTCACGGCTGTTACCACAAAGGCTACTTTGGCGGTCAAATCTCTATGGTTGGCGATAAAAGCAAATCCTCTGGGTTGGATCGTCTCTATGGTCGGACTTGCTATCAGCGCATTTACTCTATTCTCTAAGAAAACCGATGAGGCTACAACTGTTGAGGGGGAGTTTCAAGAGGCTACTCGCAAATCGAGTGAGGAGCTACGCACATTTATGTCTATTCTCCAAAATAGCGAAAGTGGCACCTCTACACATCGTAAGGCTCTGGAGAAGATCAACGCTATCTGTAAGGAGTATAACAAAACTCTACTCACAGAGAATGCGACACTGGAGGATCAAAAAACAAAGTATGAGGAGCTAAGAGCAGCGATCCAGGCTACAACAGCCGAGAAGTTGAAAGCTAAGTATATTGAGGCTGCTATGGTCGAGCAAGCGGAGGCTGAGGCAGATGCACTGGAGGATCTACAAAAGAGGGCGCAAAAAGCGACCTACAACACTGGGCGTATGCAATACACTCCATCTGTTATGGGTGGCGGTGTTGCATCACCAGTATATGAACAGTCAGGTAGTATTCGTGGTGCCTCTAACGCTGTATGGGAGGCTGTAATATCTGATGCTAAGGATGCAGCAGAGGAGTTAAAAAATCTCTCTGGTTCGGAGTATGATGATGCGTTGGAACTTATGTTAAACAAAACCCTGGTGAAGATTCAGGGTGCCACTAAGGCTACAACAGCCGAGATAGATAATTTCGCTCCGTTTGTATCGCAAGCATTTAACCAAGTGATTGAGAAGTCAATCGAAACACGTGGCGTTGTCGATAAGACCACCAACAGTATGAATCAGTGGTATGCCATTGACCAAACACCAAATGTTGCTGAGAGTGTTGATTATGCTGCTATGAGTTTTAGCGAACTTGATAAGCTATTGATAGAGACCCAAAGCGAGATCGACAAGCTCAATAGCACCGAAATCACATTAGACACCGACAAATCAAATCTCAGCGACCTTTACACCGCCCTAAAACAGGTTAATTCTGCTATCACTGAGAAAACCACCAACCTCAACACGGAGGCTGGAATATCAGGGAGGGTAAAGCAGCTCAAAGAGGAGAGGGAGAATGTAGAGATCAATAGCGATCGTTACAAAGAGCTATCTGCAACAATCACCACCCTTGAAAAGAGAGTGCCGAGCACAAAAAATGACAAATCGGATGAGGATGCTATCAAAAAAGCAGAACAGGCAGCTGAGAAACAGAGGCAAGCCCAGGTGAAAGCGGAGCAATCCAGGATCGAGGTAATGGAAGATGGCTTTGAGAAACGAAAGGCTCTACTCGATTTTCAACACCAACAGGAGCTATATGCTATTGAGGAGGAGCGCAAAGAGCTGGAGAAAGCCCGAAAAGAGGCTGGTTACAGCGGTCTATCTGATTACGACCAACAGAACTATGATGATAGGGTACAATCTGAGAATACGACATACACCAAGGCTCAAAACAACCTATTCGATGGCGAGATGGAGTACAAAAAAACTCAATATGAGCTATATTTCAAATGGGTGCGCAATATGGGTGAGGATGTGGCGAACACTCAATTCTCTACCCTCCTAAAAAGTGGTACTTCGTACAAGGATTATGTAGAGAGACAGATCCAGGAGCTTAAAACAAAGCAGACCAGCGGAACGCTAACCGAGGGTGAGAGTAATTATCTCATAGCTCTCAATATGCAATACGATGAGATCACAGGTGCCAAAACTGCTATGGATGCTTTTAAGGAGTCTCTAACACAGGCTATATCTGAGGCTGCTACTTTGGCTGAGAAGATAAAGATCGTAGCTGATGCAAAGGAACGCCTATCGAATGGATCCACTGGGTTGATTGGTGCTGATGAGAATGCAGCAGCTAACCTATTTGTTCTGGAGCAAGAAAAGGAGCTGGATGCAGAGTTGAAAAAGACGATTGTAAGTGCTGGGTTCCTATCTGATGTATTTACCAAGGCTCAGGATCAAAGCACTAAATCACTCAAAAAGATCATTGCCGATATTCAGGCTGTAATGGATTATATCAATGGCAAAAGTGATGTAGAGCTACCAATCAACATAAGCGCAGAGGATGTGGCTAAAATCGCTAAAAATGCCGATCAGATGCAATCCATCATAGAGGAGCTATATAACAAACAGGAGGAGTTAGATAGTAGATCTAATTACCCTCTATCTGGTTTTGTTAAAGGCTTTAAGTACCTAAAGGAGGCAGCTGAGTTATCAGAGGATGCGCTTGATGCAAACGATGAAAAGCAGAAAGCCCTTATACTCAAACAGGCTCAGTTGGCAAAAACTAAGGGTATGAGCTATATATCAGCTGGAGCCTTACAAGCGGTTTCTGCGGTAACAACCCTTGCAGAGGCATTTAACGAACTTGCAGAGGCAACAGATGATGAGCACCTAAGTGAGGTTGCGGATCAAATGAGCGCAGTAGCTCAAAATGTTTCAGCAGCAGCTCAGGGCTTTGCCTCAGGTGGATGGATTGGTGCCATTGTGGGTGGAGTTACCGATATAATCTCTCAAACTATATCAGCCTTTACAACCGCAAAGGCTGAGGCAGCTGAATTTGAGCAGAACCGCCTTGATTTCCTTGATGCCTACCAACTCAAACTTCTTGAAATCAGTGAGGATGATTACTCATCTGAATTTGGGGACAAAACGTTTGAAATGGGTATAGCAGCTATCGAGAAAGCCACTGAGGCATTAGCGAAATACAATGAGACGATTAACGCCTCTACCTATTCGTTAAGCAACTTCACAGACTTCTCAAATGCTTCTCTAACCGCATTAACAGCCTATGTGAAAGGTTATACTGATCTACAAGCAATGGCAGTTAAAACCACAGATTACTCAGGTTGGGCTAACTTCTGGGGTAAAGATGATAAGTACACCTCATTGAAAGATCTTGCACCTGAATTGTGGGATGAATCAGGCGAGTTTAATATTGATGCAGCGGAGGCATTCCTTGACACCAACACGCAGATCAGTGATGAGCAGCGCACTCAAATTCAGAATGTTATTGACCTATACGAGGCTTATGAGGAGAATTTAGCCATAATTGAATCTGCAATATCAGACACTTTCGGCTACCTGGGAGAATCAGCAACGGAGGCTCTTGTGTCAGCGATAGCAACAGGTGCCGACAGTTGGGAAACATTCAAAGAGGCTGGATCTGATGCAATCGAGGCTCTGGGTGAACAGCTGATGTATGAACTCTACCTTGCCTCTGCTTTTGAGCAGCTACAAAGTGATCTAACTAATAGCTACACGGCTGGTAGTGCTGAGGATATTGCCAATATGCAAGCGGAGTTATTGGATAACTTTTTCGATAACATCACCGATGAATTGGAGGCAGCACAAGCCTTTGGCGAGCAGTGGAAAGAGAAAGCTGCTGCAAGTGGTTACGACATTTGGAATGATGATAGTGATGATGATTCTCTTTCTGGTGCCGTATCATCATTGAGTGAAGATACTGGAGGTGTAATTGCTGGTCGGCTCAATGCTATAGTTATCAACCAGGCTGCCCAGATGGAGATCTCCAGAGGGGCATTGATCTATCAGGCTCAGATAGCTGCTAACACAAAGCTAAGTGCAGAACGATTAACCTCTATAGAGAGTACCTTAAAGACGATCAGCCAAAAATCATTATTACCATACGGATTATATTAATTATGAAACAATTCACTAAGTAAATCGCAGGGGAGCGGATAGGTACACTCATATCTGTTCCCCCTCCGATTTAATGCAATCGACACGAAAACGACAGTAAACGGCACGAAAACGGCGTATAACCTTTGATTAATTATAGCTCTAATCGTAGCGTAAATAGCATAGAACGCCATTTTGCCACATTTTCACAGTGTGTTTATTAAACACATATACGACACAAATATCAGACGTTTATTGAAAATATACATCTAAAGCGTTGGAAAATATATAAATTTGGCACACTTTAAGACAGACACCACTATCAGAGCCTAAAGTAGAGAGCTACAAAATCAATATCAGGGCGTTGCATCTTACTCAGTTTTGACTGGATTGCCAGCTGGTAGATCCGTTCAGCCTTTTCTGAATCAGTGAGATCTGAGGTGTTACACTGCTCACTCCACCAGGTGAATTTGGATATAACAGAGTACTCTGCATCCCAGATCTGAAATCGCAGGTACTCCATAGCCCACTCACTACCCGACAATCCCGAATGATTATAGGGGTTCTGATCGCCTCCTTTGTAGAGTTTGCAGAACCCCTTTATCTTATCTATGATGATGGTATTATTCATAATGGTTACTTTCGTTGAGGTTGCAATCTGTGACCTCAAAAATTACTCCTCACTATCAGTAGAACCCTCCTCGATAGCCTCAACGTTGCGAGTAGATAACCCCTTAGCATTGAGCGATGATATAGCAGATTTGCCAGTGCTACGCTCCAGCTCTTTGCGAGCTGCTTTGGCTACATTGCCACCTTGTTGAGCTACAGCCCTATTCTGAGCAAAGTTCTGAGGCTTTACGCTCTGTGAGATCTCTTTGGTTGATGCCTCTGCAAGCATATTCAACGCCAGCTCTACATTTGTCATATTGTCCCTTAGATTCTCCTTTTTTAGCCCCTTATGAGCCTTATATTGCTTGGTGGATAGCCCCGACCAACCACGAGTGATAATATCGGTAAGGGTGGCGAATTGTTGCCCCTCCTCTACACCTCTTTCTCTCCATTCGTCTGTTAGCTCCTTTCGTACTTCGATGGTTTTGAGGCGTTGGTTGATCCAGTTCTCAGAGTAACCCAATCTACGATAGTCATTCATAGCCTGGTCGATGGATAGCTCAGGATCTTGCATCTGGTCTAATCGCTCACTCGCTACACTTGCCATCCACTGTTTGAACGGCTCTGCTTTGGGTGATGGGATGGATTGAATGAGGCGAAATAGTTGTTCTGTGTCGGCTACATCCGTGAGGCGTTTACGACCATCCGCAGCAACCATTTTCAAAGCGTTACAACTTGTAACGGTTTGGTTACCCTCTGCAATGAGGCGTTTTTTCATAACCCTCCAATAGGTTTGGGGGTTGCTGCTATCTGTGAGGATCGCCACCACATCGACAATAGCAAAGTACCACACCTCTTTTTCATCGTCCCAGAGAGTACGCACTTTGCGTTCCTCGAATATCTGGATTTTGTTTTGCTGGGTCATAGCTATTCAACTTTAATAGTTATAGGATTACCACAATGAGGGCACTTTACAGCGGTTGAGGCTGGTTGCTCAAATAGCTCTACGAACTCCACCCCCAAAGCAGCTGCTACTTTTTCAAGTGTTGCAACACTGGGATTTCCATTTATAGATCTACTAAGGCTCTCCTGGGCGATCTCCATACTCTGAGCCAACTGAGTTAGTGTAATGTTTTTTGCTTTGCAAATCTCTTTTACTCGTAATTTCATAATGATGATATATGTGTTATAGTGCAAAGATATGTAAAAATAACATAAAACTACGATAATTTCAATAAAAATAACACTTTGGTTATAAATTTATGCTGAAATATTTGGAGGTTTTGATAAAAGGAGTTATATTTGCACTGTAATAATAACACAACTATCATAAAGCTATGAACACACAACCATCAAACAACAGCTATTCTATCTCATACGAGATATTGGAGAGACTATCAGAGGAGCTTCTCGACAATGAGGGTCATATCAACACCGAGATCGAGCAGGGTGATGTATTGGTAGTGTTCGAGGGTTGTTACTCAGTCGATGGCACTTGCGAGAATGACTACTACAATGGCACAGGTGCAAGCTACTTGACTTATGCAAGTGTATCGCTTGATTGCCAAACATTCGTCTATGACCAGGAGACAGAGGATTATATCAAGGTAGCTAACGACTACACAGATAAGGAGTTTGAAAAGTATTTACTAAACTAAAAATATTACAGCAATGGGCAATTTCAGAACAAAGGTATTTCAGAGAGCGTATCAGCTCGCAAAGAGCACAGGCAAATCATTTGCCGTATGTTTGTCAAAGGCTTGGGCGATCTATCGCCTATCAAAGCGAATGGCTGGTGAGGTGGTTAAATTCACCTACGAAAAAGTAGATGGCACCCTTAGAACAGCAAAGGGCACCCTCCAGGAGGTGAACCACCTAATCAAGGGAACAGGCACCAACACCCCCTCAACCCTCCGCTACTTCGATGTCGAGGCTCAGGCGTTCAGATCATTCAGGATCGAGAATCTAATCACAGTATATTAACCACAAATCACACAGTTATGAAACGAACAAATCAATCAACAGAGGCTACGAGTGCAACATCTGTAGCAGATCAGTTACCACCAATGAGCGAGCACACAGCAACCCTAATAAAAGCTCTGATGGATATGGAGCAGATCACAGGCATTATATCCAAAGTAATGTATGATGCTTACGATGCACAGGAGGCTGATAATATGCTGGATGATCTTAATATCACAATGGGAGCAGCACAGGAGAGTGTAGGTAACTTAATCGGCAAAATGCTGTATAAGAACATTTGTTGCTACAGCACTGACCACATTTAACTCATATCATAACAAGTTCATTAACAGAGCCTCCGCTTAGGGGGCTGCAAAACAAAATCATTATGGAATCAAAAATCACATCTATCACAACACAGGTATCAGCTCCGCTGGAAATCGTTGAATGTTTTAACCTACTCTACCAAATCAGGACTAAGGTTGAAAACCACTATCAGAATGCAGAGGACTCTTTAAAGCCAAGCCTCAAAGAGGAGTGCGACACTATTAACGAAAACCTCTCTGCCATAGCCTTAGACCTCTCAGAGATAATAAAAGAACATATAGGTCTGGATCTATACTTTGAGCGTAACAAAGCCAAAAATCAGCAGTAAATCACTAACTTAAAATTCAAACAAGATGAAACAGAACACAGAGATAACCACCCCAGCAATCAACGATCTTAATGGTTTGGCTGGACTATTCGCAGCAGCAGTTAAGAACTATAATTTCGGTGATGATACCAATATGCAGATCCTGGAGAGACACAGTAGACTACTTGAAACATTTATGGAGAGGTTCGGATCAACTGACACCAGGGGGATACATAGGTCGTTGGTGAGATTGGTGAGATGTTATAGTAAGCACACAACCGATTCTCCAGAGATACAGGATAAGGTGATGGAGAGTGCTGATGATATATGTGCAATTTGCCACAACCTTACGTTATATAACAATCTTATCCACGAATGGGAGGCGGTCTTTTCCACAATGGTTAAGGCATTCGACAATGATTATAATGAGAATAGAGATGAGTAACACCAAAACCCCAGGCACTGAGCAACCAGCCAGCTCAGTGCTAACCTCAATCGAGGAGATCGCTTATAAGTCCTTACAAAGTCTCATAGAGAATCGAGATAACCCACAACACAAAGCCCTGGAGGATATGATCTCGAACATCCAGACGATCGCAAACGCAGCTCAGAGCATAGCCACCATAAGCCCTACGCATTTAAGCAACCTCCAGAATGTATTCACCTGGTATGCCTCACAAACAGACACCACCCCAGAGGATAGAGCCAGCAAGATAGATACACTCTTTTGGCTCACTGGAAAGATCCATCACTTTGCACTCCATAGTAACGCAATGCTCGAAGTCGATACGTTTTGCGATGCGTTAGACAATGTAATGAATCAGGTTGAGGAGGATCCAGAGAGAAAATAGCGCACAGCACCCTATACACTGAGCAGATGGTTACTATAATCGTCTGCTCTTTTTTTAGCTGTAAGGTTTGTAAGGTCATTTTAAGATAATCAACAGATACCGCTAATATTTTGAAATATCAGGTATTATTCATATATTTGCAGAAGTCAAGGCGAGTAGTACCGCTTTTGATATGCAAACGCACCTCTCAGAATAGCGATATTTTGGGTGGTGCTTTTTTATACTTTTTGAAATTATCGGCAATTTATCGGCAAAAACAGAAAAGCAAAAACGCTAACCATCAGTTAATTAGATGATTAGCGTTTTTTATAGTGCCCAGGACGAGACTCGAACTCACACGAACCAATGTTCACTACCCCCTCAAAGTAGCGTGTCTACCAATTTCACCACCTGGGCTAAATTTCTTAGCGACTGCAAATATAAATATTTTTTTTTGAAATACAAATTTATTTTAAATGTTTAGTACAAAGAGATGAAAATATAACTACCGACTTAACGCATAGCGGCTTTTTTTGGGGCGATTGATCCATAGGGTATTTTGGTTGTAGGATCTGAAGCTGGGGAGTTTTCTATCGCGTTGGCTTATGTTGAGGCGTTTTTGGTCTATCTCGTAGCGCTCGTATTGCCAATCTATTGCTAGGATCTCATCGTCGTAGATTATGCCCGACTCCTCTGCGGGGGTATACTCTCCTGCGCAGAGGCATACCACCTCTGATGCGGCCTCTAGTGTGAGGTAGCCTAGAGCGAAGTAGGGAGGTAGATATAACATCCTCTCATTATCTGAGGAGAGCTCCACGGAGTTGGCTGCACCGAAGCTTTTGCTCTCTGGGCGAAGATCGACAACGACGCAGAGGATGCGACCAGCTTTCACCGCCACTAAACGGCCATAACTATCTTTGCGCTGGAAGTGCAGGCCGCGCACAACACCTCGCGCAAGCCTCTCTTCATATCTATCAACAAAGGTCACTTCGAGGTTCATCGACTCGTAGACATCACTCTGCTCAAGGCTCTTCAACCAGCTGCGATCCTCCCCTAAAAGAGCTGGCTCAACTATCATAGGACCCTCTATTGTGGGGGTGCTTTTATTGACAAATTTTGACATAACTATAATTATTTCTCTATTTCAAGGGACAAAGATAGTAAATAAATTAATGAGAGACAATCATTTCTAAAAAATTACAAAATATCACTATTTTAAATAAAATAGATAACTATTGAAAGTAAAATGTGCTAAAATAAATAAAAAAAGTACTTAAGTCTCTTGGAAGTTACAAAAATGTTACTACCTTTGCATAACCTTAACCTCCTAAAGCGGATATGATATAGTTTTAACGAGCCAACCACTCTCAACTATCAACATCCGGTTTAGCCTAAAATAATGAATCGCAGTATGGAACAACCACGCTGCGATTCATTCAATTTACGTATATAACAAAAAGTAATTGTATGTACCAAAAAGCAATCAGCATTGAGGCTTTCAATTATGATCTTCCAGATGAACGAATTGCAAAGTTTCCACTCTCTTCGCGCAGCGATTCCAAGCTTCTGAT
Organism: Rikenellaceae bacterium; assembly: GCA_047172325.1. Lineage (GTDB taxonomy): Bacteria > Bacteroidota > Bacteroidia > Bacteroidales > Rikenellaceae > Alistipes. The sequence goes on from JBCQWG010000003.1 coordinate 84,488, forward strand.
ATGGCGCAATGGCACCATCGAGCAGAGTACATTTAAGAATATTGGAGCGGCCCTACCAGAGGGTGCTATGCTTGTCTTCAACAATACGCGTGTGATTCGAGCACGTCTCATCATGCACAAGGAGTCGGGGGCTCGCATAGAGGTATTCTGCCTCGAACCGCACGCCCCGGCAGACTACGAGAGAGCTCTTTCGGTGCAGGGGGAGTGCCAGTGGAGCTGCATCGTGGGTAACCTCAAACGCTGGAAGCAGGGTAAGGTCCATATTGATTTCGACTTCGAGGGCTCCACACATCGTCTCACCGCGCAGATCGTCGAGCGCGGATCACATGAACATATAGTACGCTTCAAGTGGGCTCTGCCCATCAGCTTTGGGGAGCTCCTAGAGCACCTCGGACGGATCCCAATCCCTCCATACCTCAATCGCGAGAGCGAGGAGATAGACTACTCACGCTACCAGACTGTATATTCGAAGTTTGAGGGCTCCGTGGCGGCACCCACCGCTGGGCTCCACTTCACCGAGGAGCTCCTCGAAGAGCTCAAAGAGCACGATATCGCCTTTGAGGAGGTCACACTACATGTGGGTGCCGGCACCTTCCTGCCAGTAAAGGAGGAGGATGCCACCCAACATGCGATGCACACCGAGCACTTCGAGATATCGCTCGCCTCACTTCATGCACTCGCCTCACGCAGTGGTAAGATCACAGCGGTGGGGACAACCTCCGTGCGAACCCTTGAGTCGCTGACAGCCCTAGCATGGCGCATTAAGCAGCAGGGAGACCCACACACCGAACGCACAGTGGGTCAGTGGGAGCTCTACGACATTCCGGACTCTTTCGATGGCGCCTGCGCCCTCACGACCCTTATTGACTACATGGAGCAGCAAGGTGTCAAAGAGCTTAAGGCATCGACTCAAATCATGATTACCCCACTGGGATATCGCTTTAAGATAGTTAAATATATCATCACAAACTTCCACCAACCCAAATCTACCCTACTGCTACTCGTATCAGCATATGTGGGCGACGCGTGGCACGAGATATATAAATATGCCCTCGACAACGACTTTAGATTCCTTAGCTATGGCGATTCGTCGCTTCTGATTGTGGAGTAGACGCTTGACAACTGCTTCTCATGCCTCCGGCGGGCAGGGTGCTCCCTGCGGAGCTATTCTTCTCTTGCGGATTGGGCTTATAGCTAGCGCTATGAAATTAGATAGATTAAAAAATGTATCACGAATAAATTCGCATACATTTTTTAACCCATCTAATTTTTTAAATGCCTTTAGGCATTTAAACCCAATCCGAGGTTAACCTCGCTGATGGGATGATGGCAACCGCAGGTTGACATAGATAAGTAGCGCAAAATAATTATTGCGATATTTTTCGTATTTTCTTTGGATAATTGGCAAATATTTCGTATATTTACATCATAATCAGAAGTTTATATGAGATACGTACTACTTT
>JBCQWG010000004.1:0-74292 GCA_047172325.1 Rikenellaceae bacterium
ACACTTTATCTCTAAGAGTCGTTTGTTACGCTCAGTAAATTCCACTCCTCGACCTGAGAATTGTTGTTTCTTGGCATCCCACTCTTTTAATGGACCTACAATAGTAATGACCTTTGATACTCGTGGATATCCAGTTTTGAAAAGCACCATTTCGAGTTTTACCTGCTCTGGAGTTTTAGGGTTCTCCTTACCCTTAATGTTAATTGAAAACATAGCGTATTAGCATTATTTTGTTAAACTTCTTTTTCGGTGAAAACTCGCCCTAAAACAAGGCTACATTTCTACCTACATAAGAGTAGGGCTTTTTACCAAAAAGGGGGCAATCATGCCAATTTTTCTCACATTTTAGAGAAACCCCGTCAACAAAATATTTTCTAATACGCTATGTTATACTAAGTTATGAGTATTTGTGCTGTCAACTACAAAAAACGCTGAATCCAAAAACAGAGAGTGTGCACTTTAAAATAGATGCGGTTTTTATACTAAACCTTGATCCAACATGGCGTTTGCAATCTTTATAAAGCCACCAATATTAGCACCCTTCACATAGTCTATATATCCATCCTCTGAAGCGCCATACTCAACACATACAGAGTGGATATCACTCATGATGCTCTTTAGCTTTTCGTCAACCTCCTCTGGAGACCATTTTAGACGAATCGAATTTTGAGTCATCTCAAGTCCAGATGTAGCTACACCACCAGCATTAGATGCTTTTCCGGGTGCATATAAGATCTTTGCACCTTGGAATACACTAATAGCCTCTGGTGTTGATGGCATATTGGCACCCTCAGCAACACAGATACATCCATTCTTAACAAGCGCTTTAGCCTCCTCTTCGTTAAGTTCATTTTGTGTTGCACATGGTAGCGCTATATCACATTTAATACCCCATGGACGTTCTCCTTGGAAATATTGTGCTGATGGATACTCCTTAACATACTCTTTGATGCGACCACGAGTCACATTCTTAAGATCCATCACAAATTCCAACTTCTCTGTAGTTATTCCATCCGCATCATAAATATATCCAGATGAATCAGAAAGTGTCACAACCTTAGCACCGAGAGCAATACACTTCTCTGTTGCATATTGTGCTACATTACCAGAACCAGATATAACAACAGTTTTACCTTCGAAGCTATCACCTCGTGTCGCTAACATAGATTGTGCAAAATAACATGTTCCATATCCAGTTGCCTCTGGGCGAAGTGGAGAACCACCCCAGCTCGGACCTTTTCCTGTTAGAGAACCTGTAAACTCATTACGTAGACGCTTATATTGACCATACATAAAACCTACCTCGCGTGCACCTACTCCAATATCTCCTGCTGGAACATCAGTATTGCTACCAATATGTCGCTGCAACTCTGTCATGAAACTTTGGCAGAACTTCATCACCTCCTCATCAGATTTACCTTTAGGATTGAAATCAGATCCTCCTTTTCCTCCACCCATAGGGAGAGTAGTGAGTGCATTCTTAAACACTTGCTCAAAAGCTAAGAACTTCAAGATACTTAGATTTACACTTGCGTGAAAACGTAGACCTCCTTTGTATGGACCAATTGCACTATTCATCTGAACACGATAGCCTCTATTGATCTGTACATTTCCCTTGTCATCAAGCCACGGAACGCGGAACATAACAACTCGCTCAGGCTCTGCTATACGGTCCAACACCTTCATTTTAACAAGTTGTGGTGACTGAATAATATACTCAGCTACACTCTCGACAACTTCGTGTACCGCTTGGTGAAACTCTTTCTCGTTAGGATTCTTAGCTATAACATTAGCCATAAAAGAATCAACGTACTCTTTTGTTAAATTTTTCATATTTTAATATTATCTGAATGAAGTTTTACAAAAATAACAAAAAAAGTAGAACGGCAATCTTTTTACAGGAAATAATTATTTGTTTTCAACGCTATGTTTAAAAATTTTGTACGAATTCATTAAATTTTGCCAAATGACATATGATGTTGGCGCTATAGATGCTATTGGTGAAAGGAATGTTTGTGTCATCCAGATAGCTAAGATCGTATTCTTCTGACCTAGCGATTGTTGAGCTCCAGCCGGATCACCATATTTAAGACCTAATAGATGACCAACTCTATATTGGATTACACATGTAATGAGTGCCCCAAAAGCTAATGCAAGTCCTAAAAAGAGTTCAATATCAGACATATTAGCAGATACAAAAGAGACTGTACGACCAACAGTTATCACCAATGAGACGAGCCATAGGTAGTAAGAGATATATCCTCTTTTCCCAAACCACGTTGTGATTGACGGAGTTGTGTAACGAATGAGCTGAGCAACGAAAGGCGGCAGCACCATCAGCGGACCAACCTTTATTAAGATCTGGGAAAATGAACACCCCTCACCCCCGATATGGGTAAAAAATAGAGGTATAAATAGAGCCATGACAACATTACAGGCAATGCTAAAAGAGGCAATATTTAGAACATTACCCCCCAATATGCGACCTATCACGACTGCTGCCATAGCCACTGGCGTAATGAAACATACCATAACACCCTGCGCTAAGATCTCGCCACAGAGAGGCAACAAAAGATAATAGGATCCAATACCCGTAAATAACTGAAAGAGGATGATCCAAAGATGAAGCATAGAGAGTCTAATATCGCGCAAATCAACGCAACAGAAGGTTATAAAAAGCATCGCAAAGAGTAGTGCCGGAGCCAATATCCCTCCACTTAATACATCCACAAAACGAACCTGCTCGGCAAACACCGCTCCAATGGTCATTGCAAGAAGCATTAAAAATGATTTTATTCTCTGATTCATATCTATTTATCTTTTATTAATAATGTTAGCCCCAACATAGTAAATAGTGCATTATATATCAATAACTCAAAACCTATCACATATCCATAGAAATGGCTCATCGCCCACTCCAAACTAACACTAAAGATTAAAGAGAGGATAACAACGACAGGTACCAAATTATCCCTCAACTTAAATTTCGTCAATAGTCCGAATGCAAAAAGTCCCAATATTGGTCCATATGTATATCCAACAAACTTGAACATTGTATTTATAACGCTTTCATCACCTGTCTCCCCTACACATAAAATCATTAAGGCGATAACAACAGATATCACAGCATGGTTAACTAATCTAGAACGTGTTAACTTCACCTCATCTTCTACTTTATGTAACCCTAATAGATCAACAGTCAGTGAAGTTGTTAAAGCTGTAATTGATGATGCCGCAGAAGCATAGGTAGAGGCGACTAAACCTAGTACGAACAACACCCCAACAATCAATGGTAATCCACCACTAAATGCAACAAACGCAAATAACTGATCCCCCTTTTCGGGTATTGTTAATCCTGCAAAATCAGAATAGATATATAGCATTGCTCCAAGAATCAAAAATAACAAAATAACAAAAATCTGACTAATTGCAGTTATAACAATATTTATTTGAGCGTTTCGACGATTTACACAACTTAAGTTACATTGCATCATATCTTGATCTAAGCCAGTCATTGCAACAAGGGTGAAAAGGCCAGCAAAGAACATCTTCCAGAAATATTTTGGAGATGAAGCATCACTCCAATTAAAAGATGTATAATATTCAGAACTAGTTACTTTTGTCCATATATCAGCTATAGGCCAGCTCATAGCATTAGCAATAAATATAACAGATAATACAAGTGTTGCCACAAGGCATAAAGTCTTTAGTGAATCTGTCCAAATTAGTGATTTAACTCCTCCCTTTCTAGTTGCCAACCATATCACTACCATTGTAACGAAAACATTACACCAAAATGGAATACCAAAATAATCAAAAAGCAACTGCTGTATAACAACTGACATTACATAGAGCCTCAAAGCAGCAATTGCTATCTTTGAGATGAAAAACATCCAAGCTCCACTTTTATGTGAAACTACCCCAAATCTATTTTCGAGGTATTGATAGAGAGAGATCACCCCTAGTCTATAAAATACTGGAATTAAGACAAATGCAATCACAAATTGGCCAACAGTAAAGCCTAAAACCATCTGCATATAGCTAAATCCATCAGCAGCAACAGAGCCGGGGACCGACACAAATGTAATCCCGGACATTGCAGCTCCTATCATAGCGATTGCAGCCGTATACCAATGATTGGATCTGTTAGCTACGAAGTAATCAAGATTTTTAGATTTTCGTCCACTATACCATGTTATGCTCAATAGAAGAATGATATAGAAACCAAGAGTTAGTAGTGTTATTATCGGGGTCATTATCTTCCTTAATTATCTAAAATCAATTATCTCATAATCAACATATTTATCACTGTTATATAAAGTAATGCTTGATGGTATATTTTCAATATTAACTATTTTGATAGATACTTCGGTACCACCAAATTTATATATTATTTTAGATGGTAACATTGTAGATTTTTCGATAATTAACTCTATTGTATCCGAGGGATTATCCACATTATCTCTAGGAGAAAGTGAGACCAAAAATGTCTTGTCATTTTCTGATATAATTGAAGATGAATAATAGTCTCTAATAGAGGCGAACGCAGTAGCAGGATTGTTTAATATATTGCCATCATAACCTACAGAAACAGAGTCAATAATAACCTCTTTGCGACCATTAAACACCTCATATTTCACACTCTGATTTCCATATAACTCTTGCTGGTCTATTGCGATATAATAATTCATATCATCAACTTCATAATACCCTGATATTGACGTATTTTCATACATTACTTCAATATCGACTTTATATGGATTATAACTCTCAACCATATCAAGCATATCAACAACAATCTGATCTGCATGATCCTGAGCTTGTAATTGCTGCAATGAAAAAATAGACAATATTATAAGAGACAACCTTTGCATATAATTTAGTTTAATTAAAACAATCCTAACTCCTGTAACTTAGACTCTAACGATGGCATATCATAAAACAATATATCACGTGGCTTAGAACCCTCTTGACGACCTACAATTCCAGCGCGCTCAAGTTGTGTCATAATGCGTCCGGCGCGATTGAAACCCACCTCAAAGTTACGTTGAATAGCTGATGTCGATATTCCGCCATTGGAGACAGCTGTTCGCGCAATCTCAGCAAAGAGCGCATCATATTTTATTACAGCTCCACTCTCACCGCCATCAAAGTCACCACTACCTCCATCCGGAGCATAATCAGGTAGCCTATATGGAGCCGAGTATCCGGGTTGTGAGCTAATATGATTTACTATGCGCGACACCTCGTCTGTCTCAACCAACGCACATTGAATACGAGTTAGATCCCCATCCTTCGAGAAGAGCATATCTCCACGTCCGATCAATTGATTTGCCCCCGGTTGATCTATAATTGTTCGGGAGTCAATCATCTGAGTCACTTTGAATGCAATACGCGCAGGAAAATTCGCCTTTATGCCACCCGTAATTACCTTAACATCTGGACGTTGAGTCGCCACAATTAGATGAATACCAATTGCGCGTGCCTTCTGTGCAATACGCATAACCGGCATCTCCACCTCTTTTGCTGTCATAATAAGATCTGCGAACTCATCAATAATCACAACAATATATGGCATATAGAAGTGTCCTTTATCGGGCAGAAGAAGCCTCTTCCTAAATTTCTCGTTATACTCAACTATATTACGAACACCCGCTTGAGAGAGCAGTTTTAAGCGACTCTCCATCTCTTCACATATGGCATTAAGGGTATATACAGCCTTCTTTGGATCCGTTATGATAACATCCTCCTCCGACTCCATCTTGGCCATAAAGTGGTTCTCAAGTTTTTTGTAAGGAGAGAACTCAACCATCTTAGGATCTATCATAACAAACTTTAGCTCAGAGGGATGCTTTCGATACAATAGTGATGTAATAATTGCATTAAGTCCAACTGATTTACCCTGTCCAGTAGCTCCTGCAACCAATAAGTGTGGCATTTTTGCCAAGTCAAACACATAGTTATCATTCTGAATTGTACGACCTATAACAATTGGCAGTTGAGCCTTCAACTCATTGAACTCTGGAGAGATTATCGCTGAACGCATAGATACAATCTGCTTACGACGGTTAGGTAGCTCGATACCAATGGTTCCTTTGCCGGGAATTGGTGCAATAATACGAATACCCAATGCTTTAAGGTTCTGCGCAATATCATTCTCCAATCCTTGAATCTTGGATATCTTCACACCGCTCGCCTGCACAATCTCATAAAGTGTGATTGTAGGGCCAACCGTAGCTTTGATATTCTGCTGGATTGGTATTCCAAAGTGACTCAACGTCTCTTCGATCTGACTCTTATTCTCAAAGATCTCCTCGTCGCTAACACCAACACCCGTTTGATAATCTTCAAGAAGCGATGGTGTAGGCAGAGAGTAGTTCATTATATCCAATGTTGGATCATATAACTCTTGCTCAATCTCGCTTTCTGATAACTCTTTAGCTTTGTTTACCTCAACGAAAACCACAGCTCCATTTGACTCTTCTGCTTCATCTTCATCTGGCTCTACCGGCTCTATCACCTCTACAGTTCTCTTGCCTAGCACCTCAATAAATGGATCTTCTTCTTCTTCAGTCTCTTCTTCAGTCTCTTCTTCTATAGGAATAACCTCAATAGTTGGGTCTGGCACTGTCGCATATACATCGTTGATTGTTTGCGTATTAGGTGTAGCTATCTCTACCGGCTCCTCTCTCTCCTCTCTCTCCTCTTTAGGCACCTCGCGCTTCTTAAAACATGCAAAAAACTTATCTGTTCTACTGAGTGCTGATGACCCCGCTTTATTAACAACATTTATAAAATTACTATTTATAAATACGCCCATGGCAAACCATGCACCAATCAACAGAAGAATTAGTCCAATGCCAATTGAACCATACAACATATTGGCGATCTGAACGCCGAATGCACCTCCAAGGCCACTACCGAAGATACTCCACGAGGAGCCAAACACTGCCCCCAACGTCAATGACCCTAATATCAATATAATGAACATGGTAAGAGTATCTCTATTCAAGATAAAACGCTTACTACCCTTCATAATATTCACGCCAAATATCATTAAATATATTGGAATAATGACCCCGACAAGACCGAATGAGCGACCTATTAATAGATCACCGATCCTAGCGCCTAACCCTCCTCCAATATTTCCATATTTAAGTTCAATATCTGGCCTAGAACTCGCTACGCCTGCAAGTAGGCTACTATCCTCTTTCCAGTGAAAAAAGTAAAATATTGAGGCTAATGTAGCAAAAAAGCCTATGAGCACGATCATAACTCCAAGAATTATGCGCATGCTACCCATTGACCCTCTATTATCAATTATATTGTCTTTATCTTCTGTTGTTGCCATGATTTTATATTTTACTCTTATTAATTAGCTTATTACAATAACTCTCACCCGCAAAAGATATAAATTTATCGTTTAACTCTGCATCCTTTGGAGCCGCCATATCAAATTGCTCCAATAGTCGTTCAATCCTTCTTACTATAGCTGGAGAGGGATCTATAATCTCTATATCACGCTCCCCTACAGCTTTAATAATTTGAGGCATTAAAAATGGATAATGAGTACATCCTAACACTATCTTATCCACATGTTTAGATATCAATATATCAACTATTTCTTTAACTAAGTAACAACTCTCTTCACTCTCTTCCAAGCCCTCCTCTACAATCTCAACGAAGCCCTCACCAACTTGGCTAATAATCTCTACGCTACCTGCATATTTTGATAGAGTCTCAGCATATAAATCACTCTCCAAACTTCTCTTTGTGGCCAATACCGCAACCACGCCACTCTTCGTATCTCTGCACGCAGGTTTAATAGCAGGCTCCATGCCAACAAATGGAATATCCTTATACGCAGCCCGAAGTTGACTTATTGCAGTTGATGTAGCAGTATTGCAAGCAACCACGATCATCTTACATCCATAGGAGAGCAGCTCCTCAACAGCCTCAAACGCATATTTAGTAATCTCGGAGGGTGATTTATCTCCGTATGGGCAGTTCTTACCATCGCCCAAGTATACTATTGACTCATGCGGTAGAGAGCGGCGAATTGCCCTTCGCAACGAGAGTCCACCCATCCCTGAATCATATACCCCTATCGGCCTCTTATCCATACTATACTACGTAGATTCTATTCTTCTAATAATTGTATCAATGATCTCATCGTCACCACAATGATCGCACTCAATGATTAAACTTGCTTCATTATAGCGAGCATCTCGCTGAGCAATACCACTCCTCATAAAGTCTAAAAGCTCCGAATCACTCAAACCTCGTAACTTCGGACGCTTCTCCCGCCCAAACTCACTTATGCGACTACATATATCCTCTGCCGATCTTCGCAGATATACGGTGATACCTGCTCTATTCATAATATCCATATTTTCGCCCCACATAGGAGCTCCACCTCCAGTTGAAATGATAGCATCTAAATTATTATCAATCAACTTTTTAATTATAGATGATTCTAATCTACGGAAATGCTCTTCTCCATAGGTGTCAAATATCTCAGCAACAGTTATTCCTTCTTGTGCAACTATCTCCTTATCTGTATCGAATAGTTGCATTTGCAATCTCTTATTGAGCTTACGACCTATCGTGCTCTTTCCGCACGCCATATATCCGACTAAAAAAATCAACATGATAATTACCTTTAATTAAAATAGTCCTAACTGCTGAGTATCAATGATTACCTCGCTATCATCATTCTGTTCTTCCACTGGTGGTAAATCATTATCATCTACCCTCTCTTCGGTCGATACACTAGCCTCTATAAAGGTTAAGGTATCAACCTCATATGTGCTGAGCCTCTTACCTTTAGCCCTATGACTTTTGATAGATATAAACTCATCCACCTCAATTATATCATTTGGTCGATATTTATGTGCACCTTTATATGACAACTCTAGTTTTGAGTTATTTGTACTACAATATGTTATCAAAGTACAGTTGCCATCCTCCCCTAAGAAATATTGAATTTTATCCGTTAGCTCAAGTTCAAATCGCTTTAAGTAGAAATAATTCTGATCTCGATCGAAATAACAAATGTTATATACTGTGTTAGCTATATACTTCTCCACTCTTAGTGTGTCATCGGGGAAGTGCTGCATAAGATCAAAATTAGTTATATAATATTGATTCTTAGCAGTCCACACAACAATCTTATCATCTCCCTTGAACTCACCTAGGAGCACTCCATGTTCATCATTATTAAGTCTACGAACATCATTGTCATACCATATATTCTGGCCTGCTAGAGTCGATGTACCGCGCTCCTTAACTACAATTTTATGAATTGGATAACGCGAGAAGAGGTTACCTTGACTCTGACGGCCCTTAATAGCTAATGTCGAGAAGTCAAGATCAATAATGAGTTTCTTTAAGCGTGGACGAGGTTTAAAGTATATTTTTAGCACCTCTGCCTCACCATTTCCATTTACGGAGAGGTAGAGCAACTCACTCTTGGCGGTACCCTTAGTAAGGTTATACTCCTTATCACGAGTAATAGCCTTAATAGCGCAACGCTTCATCATAATTGGCCCTAGTCGTCCATCTCGATAGATAACATTATAGATAGTTCGCTCATCATTACGCTTAAACACACCTATATAATATATATTCTTATCAAAGAAAGCCTTATCACTAACTTTAGTGATGATATAACGGCCATCCTTGGTGATGACTATAACATCGTCTATATCTGAACAGTCGCAAACCAATTCACCATCTTTCATTGATTTACCTATACCAAAGAAGCCCTCCTCGCGATCTACATATAGCTTAGCATTAGTCACTGCAACCTTGGTCGCTTCAATCATATCAAACTCTCTCAACTCTGTGCGACGCTCTTTCCCCTTTCCAAATTTATCACGAATACGTTCGTAATATGCAATTGCAAACTCTGTGAGATTATCCAAATAGTTTTGAGTCTCTTTGATATCCTCTTCAATACCTTTAATCTCATTATCAGCCTTGTCGGTATCGTAACGAGAGATACGAATAAAGCGCAACTCGGTTAGACGCTGCACATCCTCTGTCGTTACTTCACGACGCAACAACTTCTTGAAAGGAGTCAATCCACCATCGACGGCTGCATATGCTTCGTCACGTGAGCGACACCCTTCGATAAGTTGGTATAGCTTATTCTCAATGAATATTCTTTCGAGTGATGCAGCGTGCCACGCCTTATTCAATTCTCCTAGCTTAATTGTAAGTTCAAGCCCAAGAAGTGCCTTGGTGTGATCTGCCGAACGTCGTAAAATCTCACTAACACCCAAGAAGTGAGGCTTATCATCATAAATCACACATGAGTTAGGTGCAATTGACACCTCGCAATCGGAAAAGGCATAAAGGGCATCTATCGTGCGATCGCTCGACTCATCATTTGCCACCTGAATTATCAGCTCTACCTTCTCTGCGGTATTGTCATCAACCTTCTTTATCTTTATCTTACCCTTCTCATTAGCCTTAATAATAGAGTCTTTAAGTGACTCTGTGGTGGTGGTATATGGGATCTCCGTTATAGACAATGTTCTTTTATCTATTTTTGAGATCTTTGCACGCACCTTAACAGTACCTCCACGCAGACCATCGTTATATCGGCTTGCATCCATCATACCACCAGTCTGAAAATCTGGATATAGAACAAACTCCTCTCCCTTAAGGTGATGAATTGAAGCGTTTATCAACTCTATAAAATTATGAGGTAGAATCTTGGATGCTAGACCAACAGCAATACCATCTGCTCCCTGCGCTAAGAGCAAAGGGAATTTAATAGGCAGGGTTACAGGCTCATCTTTACGACCATCGTATGAGAGCATCCACTCAGTGGTCTTCTTATTAAAGACCACCTCAAGGGCAAACTTCGATAATCGAGCCTCGATATAACGACCCGCAGCAGCTGCATCACCCGTAAGGATGTTACCCCAGTTTCCTTGGCAGTCGATCAAAAGATTCTTTTGACCAAGTTGAACCAAAGCATCTTTAATGGAGGCATCACCATGTGGGTGATACTGCATGGTTTGACCTACGATGTTGGCAACCTTATTGTAGCGACCATCATCCACAACCTTCATGGCATGCAATATACGACGCTGAACAGGCTTCAGTCCATCATGAACATGTGGCACTGCACGCTCTAGAATTACATACGAGGCATAATCCAAAAACCAACTCTTATACATACCAGTTAGCTTTCTGACATTAGCCTCCTCCTCGATAAGCCTACTATATTTTCCTGTGACTACAGTCGAACTCTCCACCACCGTCTCAAGGTTAATTATCTCTCTCTCTTCGCTCATACCCTACTCCTCAATAATATCCTCCTCAACACGAAGATTGTTAATAATAAAACTCTGTCGCTCAGGGCCATTCTTACCCATATAGAACTCCAACATATCATGTATTGGATCATCCTTAGTCATTCTAACCTTATCGAGCATCATCTTATCGCCGATAAACTCTTTGAACTCATCTGCCGAGATCTCTCCAAGACCTTTGAATCGAGTTATCTCAGCGCTGCTACCACAATCTGCTATAGCTTTTAAACGCTCCTCCTCCGTGTAGCAATAGAAGGTCTCCTTTTTATTACGAACCCTAAATAGCGGTGTTTGCAATATGTATAGATGTCCCGATCTGATTATATCGGGGAAGAATTGCAGGAAGAAGGTCAATAATAGAAGACGAATGTGCATGCCATCGACATCAGCATCCGTTGCTACAATAACTTTATTATAGCGCAAGTTATCCATATCGTCTTCAATGTTTAAAGCAGCCTGTAATAGGTTAAACTCCTCATTCTCGTAGACAACTTTCTTTGTCAACCCGAAACAGTTAAGTGGTTTTCCCCTCAATGAAAAGACCGCCTGCGTGCGCACATCACGGCTAGAGGTGATAGAGCCAGACGCAGAGTTACCCTCCGTGATAAAGATCATTGACGACTCAGCCAACTCATTTTTATCCGTAAGATGTATCTTACAATCTCTAAGTTTCTTATTATTAAGAGAGACCTTCTTAGCAGTCTCTCTAGCCTTCTTCTGAATACCAGAGATAGCCTTACGCTCTTTTTCGTTTTCAACGATTTTCTTTTGTAGGATCTGGGCACTCTCTGGGTTTTTATGAAGATAGTTATCTAAGTTTTGAGATAAAAACTCCATTATATAGTTGCGCAGAGATACTCCCGGCTCAATCTCCTTAGATCCTAACTTAATCTTTGTTTGAGACTCAAATACCGGATCAGTGACCTTGACCGACACCGCAGCAATAATTGATGTTCTAATATCAGACGCATCATAATCCTTATGATAGAAATCTTTGATGACTTTTACTATAGCTTCACGGAATGCAGCTTGATGCGTACCTCCTTGCAGTGTATATTGACCATTAACGAATGAGTAGTAGCTCTCACCATACCCTGTCCCATGAGATATAGCAACCTCAATATCTTGACCCGAAAGGTGAATCGGAGGATATAATGGCGCCTCAGTCATATTCTCATTCAAAAGATCCAACAATCCATTTTTAGAGACATATGGTTGACCATTAAGATAGAAGGTGAGACCCAAGTTTAGATATGTAAAGTTACGAACCATCTGCTCAACATACTCCATATTAAAGGAGTAGCTACCGAAGACAGCCTCATCAACTTTAAATGAGATAAATGTGCCGTTCTTCTCCTTAACGCCACTCTCCCACTTATCACTAACCTCAACACCTTGCTCAAAGTAGACCGTTCTAGACTCTCCATCTCGTATTGAACGCGCTGTAAATTCACTTGACAACATGTTTACAGCTTTAACACCGACTCCATTCAGACCGACGCTCTTTTTGAAGGCTGTACCATTATATTTACCACCAGTATTCATCTCGCTAACAGCAGCTGTTAACGACTTAAGAGGTATACCACGGCCATAATCTCTAATGCGAACAATATTGTCAACTATATCTATCTCAATACGATTACCAGCACCCATGATAAACTCATCAATAGAGTTGTCTACAACCTCCTTGATAAGCACATAAATACCATCATCACTCTGAGTTCCATCTCCGAGCTTTCCAATATACATACCGGGACGTAATCGTATATGCTCGCGAGGGGTTAGAGTGACGATAGCATCATCGCCATACACCTCGTTTTGTTTAATATTTAGCTCTGCCATTATTGTTTGCGAATAGTATTAAGTGCTTGAATCATCTGTGAACGAATCATCTCAGCGAGTTCTTTAGTTTCAGTTTGCGCCACAACATCCGCTGCGATGGGTGGCAACACCTTTAATGTGGTATGGTTACGCCAATTGAACATTCCATACTTTTTAAATGCTGACTTGGTACCCTCCATAACTATTGGTAGGATCTCAACACCAGCCTCTTTAGCTAAGTTGAACGCTCCCGCCTTAAAGCGATGAATCTCTCCATCCTTAGAGCGAGTCCCCTCTGGAAATATCGCAACGGAGACCCCTCGTGAGAGCCATTTGCATCCATCGGTCACAACTTTACGCATAGCAACTTTTGGATTGCCCCTCTCTATTGCAATATCACCATGAATGATTAGAAATTGTCCAAAAAATGGGATTCTAAACACCTCCTTTTTAGAGACCCATCTAAAGTGGAAACTCAGCAGGTATAGGGTGGGAATATCCATCATATTTTGGTGATTGATAACAACCACATAACTTCTCTTAGGATCAAGATTCTCTCCTCCCTCAACCGTGGTTGGCCAATAGATAGAACCTCCATAGAATATCCGGGTCATAAACAAAGTTAACCAATGCACGACCCTACGTCCACGATCAAATGGAGCGCACACAACCAATGCCACCACGGAGAGTAGCATAATGAATGTACAAAATAGTACAAGAAAAATATAATATAATAGACTTATCATCTGCTGCTCGTAATTTTGAACTAATTATCAGTTGACAAATTTAAAAAAAAATCTGCAAATTACAAAATACACACTGCTTAAATGTAAATATAATTATGGGATCTACCCTCGCAAGAGTAGATCCCATAATTATATATAAATCTGATAGTTATACTAGATTACCATCCAAGAATCTTATTAAAGTCATATGTTTCAGGATCAGGCACGTATGCTTTTGCAGCCTCGTAATCAGCCTCCGTTACATAGCTTAGGATATTGTCAACAACAGCCTTCACCTTATCTGAGTTGATATTCACCAAACGTGGTGGAATCTTTCCTGTTGTTGGATCTTGAAGATCCTTTAGATACAATGGAGATACATTACCCTCAGTGTCAACAAAGACCATGCAGCCAGTTTTGCCATCTGCGAATAGTTTGTAAACACCCATACCAAGCTCAGAGCAGTAAGTAAGGTCGAATGCAGCTGGAGTCTGGCAACGAACCTCGTAGCCTATCTCTACTGGACGACTCTTAACTTTGATACCAACCTCTTTGAGCTTCTTCTCCAACATCTCGTTGAAGATGTGAGCCTTAGAGACTTTACCTAGCTCTGGGTGGCCATGATCGTCATACGAGAAGCTTACACCGCTCTTCTTGATCTCCTCATCGGAAAGCTCATGGAATACACCCTCAGAGATCATTGCAGCACCATAATCCATGCCTGTGATCTTACGCTTGATGATTGACGATACTACAAGGTTAACGATCTTATCAACTGTGATCTCAGTCTTGTTGAACATCTCAGGGATAACAATCATTGGGTAGTGACAAGCCTCACCAATACCGAAAGCAAGGTGACCTGCCGAGCGACCCATAGCTGCAACTACAAACCAGTTGCCACTTGTGCGCGCATCAACATATACGGCACGAGCAATCACTGCACCACTATCCTTTGCTGACTCATAACCAAAGGTTGGAGTACCGGCTGGCAATGGAAGGTCATTGTCAATGGTCTTTGGAACGTGGATATTTGCAATTGGGTACTGCTTCTCCTCAAGGAACTTAGCGATACGGTTTGCTGTTGAAGCTGTATCATCACCACCAACTGTCACAAGCAACTTGATATTATTCTTGATAAAGAAATCAAGATTAAAGTTGTTCGCAAAATCGTTATCTGTTGGCTTAAAACGACTCATCTGAAGGAATGAACCACCACGATTAAAAATGTCGTCAGCCATTGGGAATGAGATCTCAACAGTGTTTGGATTTGGATTGAAAAGACCAGAGTAACCACCATTAAGGCCGATCACAGTGTAACCTTTTTGAAGGAATGTCTTAGCGACACTACCAACAACGGTGTTCATGCCCGGAGCAGGACCACCACCTGTAAGAATTGCAATTGCTTCTTTCATAGTTTATTATATAATTTAGTTCGAATTTATTCTAAAATAGCCGACCAAAGATAGTTATAATTCGGCAATAATCAAAAAGAATAAATAAAAATCAATTTAACCCACTAAAATAGACTCTATCTTATCTAGGGTATCTGCCTCCAACGTCTCCATTGAGACCACTGCTGCGATATCTTCAATCTGAGAGACTTTGCTTGCTCCAATCAAAACGGAGGTAACGACATTTCTATTACTACGCAAGAGCCACTTAACAGCTAATTGGGCAAGGGTCATGCCGAGTGATTGAGCAATATCGTTAAGGGCCGCAACTTGTGCTATCTTATCTGGGGTGATATCAGCCTCCTTCAAGAAGAGGTTACGCACAGCTCGTGAGTCAGATGGAATACCATTGATATACTTATCTGAAAGTAATCCTTGAGCCAATGGCGAGAATGCAATAAATCCAGTGCCATTATCTTGAACTGTATCCAGAAGAGAGTCTTCAACATTACGAACCATCATAGAGTATTTCGATTGCTCGATAAGACATGGCGTGCCAAGTGATTTAAGCACCGCTACAGCATCTGTAAATTGTTTCGGGGAGTAATTCGAAAGACCCACATAGAGGGCTTTGCCTTGTCGCACAACTTGGTCTAACGCCGCCATCGACTCCTCGATAGGAGTATTGGGATCTGGACGA
This sequence comes from Rikenellaceae bacterium, assembly GCA_047172325.1. Taxonomy (GTDB): domain Bacteria; phylum Bacteroidota; class Bacteroidia; order Bacteroidales; family Rikenellaceae; genus Alistipes. Next base: position 15,965 of record JBCQWG010000004.1, read on the forward strand.
TGATGATAGAAGATATCCACATAATCGAGCCCCATACGTTTTAAGCTCTGATCGAGACTCGATATAATATATTTACGACTCCCCCAATCCCCATAAGGACCCGGCCACATGGTGTAACCCGCCTTCGTTGAGATGATTAACTCATCGCGATATGGCATAAGATCACTTCTTAGAATCTTTCCGAAGTTCGTCTCAGCACTGCCGGGAGATGGTCCATAATTATTTGCTAAATCAAAGTGTGTTATACCTAAATCGAAAGCCCTAAGCAACATTGCACGACCATTTTCGAAATCGTCAACATCACCAAAGTTCTGCCATAGACCAAGTGAAATCTCTGGGAGCATAATCCCGCTTCTTCCACAACGTCGATACTTCATCTCAGAGTATCTATCTTCTGCCGCTTTATAACTCATAATCGTAAAGTTTTTGATTTGAGTGTAAATTTAAACAAATTTATTGATTATTCAAAAAAAATAGAGGTTTACAGCAAACTGCAAACCTCTAAAATTACAATAATCTCGAAAGAGTTTATGCGAAGAGTTTATTTGGATATTCACCCGCCTCAACAAGTGCTGCAATCTTTGCAACTACATCTGGACGATCCTCTGCATAAGTCACACCAAACCACTTTGAAGTGGTGTCGAGAACTTTCACCTTAGCCTCACCACTTTGAATAAGATCATTCACGGCGATTGGTATGTAGAACTCAGCTTTTGGTGTATTGAGATTCTCTTTAAGGAACTCTATGAAGATACGCTCTGAGAACTCAAAGAAATCTGGAGTGAAGCCCCACATATTCATAGAGACTGGTGTTGTCTCAGCGATTGTTTGAATCTCATTATTTTCATCTGGGAATTGTACTTCACCCTCAGCGTTGCGTGCAATTGCTGTACGCTCAACAACAGTTGTTAAGTACCCCTCTTCATTAGTGCCACATACACCACGTGAAACTGTACCGCTCTCAGAGAGTGTGTTACCTACGCGGTATCCTACCATGCAATAGTCACCCTTTTGAGTATACTCCTTAGATAGCTCTGCACCAATCACAGCAAAGCTATCACGACCATAGAAGTCGTCGGCATTAATTACTGCAAATGGCTCTTTGATAACATCCTTACCCATTAAAACAGCGTGATTTGTACCCCAAGGTTTTGTGCGCTCCTCTGGCTTTGTGAAGCCCGCAGGTAGATCATCAATAGATTGGAAAACGAGTTCTACTGGAATTGAGTTCTCATACTTTGGAAGGATCTGCTCGCGGAAAGCCTCCTCAAAATCACGACGAATTACAAATACAACCTTTCCAAAGCCACCACGAATAGCGTCAAAAATTGAGTAATCCATAATTGTCTCACCATTAGGGCCAAGACCATCAAGTTGTTTGAGTCCTCCGTAACGGCTACCCATGCCTGCTGCAAGGACAAAAAGTGTTGGTTTCATCTATTATATATTTGAAATTATTCAGAAATACGGCGTGCGCCATCGTTAATTACAACTGGGATGATCTCAGGCTCAATACCATATTCAGCCTTGAACTTCTCTATAGCAATTGCAATGAAATTATCATAAAGCTCATCTTTCACTAGGTTGATGGTACATCCACCGAAGCCACCACCCATGATACGAGAACCTGTTACGCCACACTCACGTGCGATGTCAACCAAAAAATCAATCTCAACGCAACTTACCTCATAATCACGAGATAGACCTACGTGTGTTGCATAGATATCTTTTCCTGCACGCTCCATATCACCAGCCTCAAGAGCCTCGCAAACATCAAGTACGCGTTGCTCCTCGCCAATAACGAATGTAGCACGCATGTAATCCTCCTCAGAAACCTGATCTTTAACAGCCTCTAAATCAGCGAATGATGCACCACGCAATGATGGACGACCAAGTGTTGCCGCTACTCTCTCGCAGCTCTCACGACGTTTGTTATATGGAGAGTCAACAAGCTCATGCTTAACCTTAGAGTTAACAAGAACCAATTTATATCCTTTAGCATCGAATGGGAAGTAAGCATACTCCATAGAGCGACAATCAAGGCGGATGAGGTGATCTTTCTTACCAAAGATAGATGCGAACTGATCCATGATACCACACTTAACACCAATATAGTTGTGCTCAGTTGCTTGACCGATACGAGCTAGCTCCATCTTGTCAATTGCGTTATCATTGAAAAGATCATTAATAGCAAAGCCAAATACAGACTCCAAAGCAGCTGAAGAGGAGAGACCAGCACCAGCAGGAACACTACCAGAGAATGCCGTATCGAAGCCCTCAACTTTACCATCACGCTTAATCACCTCGCAGCATACGCCGTAGATGTAACGCAACCATCCTTGCTCTGGAAGCTCTGCTTGACCAATTTCAAACTCTGCATAATCATCAAAGTCGATAGCGTAAGCTCTAACTTTATTTGTTCCGCTTGGCTTAATCTCAGCAATGATTCCTTGCTCAATAGCACCGGGGAATACAAATCCCTCATTATAGTCTGTGTGCTCGCCAATTAGATTGATACGACCTGATGCCGCGTAAACTGTACCTTCGCTCTCGAAACGAGAAACAAAGGCCTCATGAACTCTGTTTTGCATTAGATTTAGGTTTTATTTGATTATTAGTTTTCGTTTTGTTTAACACAAAGATAATAAATAAAACTATAATCAGAAACAAATTTTGAAAAAAAGTGCAATTCTAGCCTCTTTTTTCTATATCGTTGCAAAAAATGTCACTAGAAGAGGGACCGTTATCTCCATTACAAGCCCATGAAAAATAGATATAACAACATACTCTTTACCTGAAAATCTTGTTATTATGGGTAGCAAAGTGTCTATTGAGGCCGCCCCCGCTGATGAAATAACTGACAAGCGCCCAAAATAACGCACCATAAGTGGCGCTGCGAGAATTGTAGCGATCTCACGAATCACGTTCGACAGCAGAGCTATTGTACCAATTTCGGCACCACTATACTCCGAGAGGAGGATACTAGAGAGTGAGTAGTATGCAAATCCACTTGCAACGGCAAGCGTATCACTTAAAGCTAACGAACGCACCAATGGATAGACTACAATAGCCCCCAGAAGAGATCCCAGCACCGTTCCCAATGGCAAAAGTATAACTCGCTTATCTTGGGATCGTAATGCCTTAAGCGACCCCTTATCGCAACCGATACCCATTCCCACGATAAGCATCATCGCATAAAGGATGTAGCGAGTGACATCTCCTGTAACAGCTTGCGCGAGTGCATCGAAGTTAAGACCCAAGAGGAGCCCTACCGCAAAAAACGAAACAATTATAATGCTTCCCTTCATAACTTAACTCCTCCTTTAAAAGCCCACCTATATATTATATAAGCAAAACACAAACTCCCTAACACTGCCCCAAAGGTGATAATAAATGCTTGCAAGCCAATCGTAGAGAGATTATTCACGATATCCTCATTTCCTCCCACCGCAATACCCATAACAAGCAAGAGAAGATATATTATACCATTGAGCAACTTGGAGAGTACGATCGAAGCTCTTGGCACACGAATCTGAGCACCGATTAACACACCTAAAATAATGATTCCTAATACTATAAACATAAGTTATAACATTTAAAAAAAGCTCGCCCCATTTCTGAGAGCGAGCTTTTGATATACTATTTATATCTGCTACTTAGCAGCACGCTTGCGATCATTCTCATTGAGCAGGATCTTACGAAGGCGCATTGAGTGTGGAGTAAGCTCTACATATTCATCCTCTTGGATATACTCCAATGCCTCCTCCAGAGAGAAAACTTTTGGGGGTGCGATAGATGATTTATCATCATTTCCAGAGGCACGCATATTAGTCAACTGCTTCGACTTGGTTACATTCACCGTGATGTCATTGCTTCGCGAGTGCTCACCAATAACCTGTCCGCAGTATACTTCATCCATTGGGTGAATAAAGAACTTACCACGATCTTGAAGCTTGTCGATAGAGTAAGCGAAGGCTGTGCCAGTCTCACCAGAGATGATTGAACCATTGCTACGCATCTCAATATCACCAACCCAAGGCTCAAATCCTGTTAGGCGGTGTGTCATAATAGCCTCTCCAGCAGTTGCGGTAAGCATATTCGAGCGAAGGCCAATGATACCACGAGATGGAATTGTAAACTCCATACGTGTACGCTCATCACTTGTCATCATATTAGTTAGGGTTCCTTTACGGCGTGTAACAAGGTCTATCACCGTACCGGAACACTCCTCTGGACAATCTACAGTTAACTCCTCGATAGGCTCGCAACGCTTGCCATCAATCTCTTTGATGATAACTTGTGGTTGACCAACTTGCAACTCATAACCTTCACGACGCATTGTCTCAATCAAAACCGAAAGATGAAGCACACCGCGACCAAAAACTAAGAAGCTATCTGCCGTAGCACCCGGCTGCACTCTAAGTGCGAGATTCTTCTCTAGCTCTTTATCCAAACGATCTTTAATGTGACGTGACGTGACGAACTTACCATCCTTACCAAAGAATGGAGAGTTATTGATTGTAAAGAGCATAGACATAGTAGGCTCATCCACAGCGATTGGAGGTAGTGGCTCTGGATTCTCAAAGTCGCAAATAGTATCACCAATCTCAAAACCCTCAATACCAACTACGGCACAGATCTCACCACAGTTAACCACATCAACCTTCTTCTTGCCTAGACCCTCAAAGATCATAAGCTCTTTAATCTTGCACTTAACCATCTTTTCGCCATCACGCTTCGCTAGAGTCACACTTTGACCAGCCTTAAGCGAGCCACGAGTAACCTTGCCAATAGCTATACGACCAATAAATGATGAAAACTCAAGAGATGTAACTAGCATCTGAGGGGTACCCTCTGCCACCTCTGGTTCAGGAATCTCATCAATGATAGCATCTAAAAGCGGAGCTATTGAGTTTGTTGGTTCATTCCACTTATGTGACATCCAGCCCTGCTTGGCTGAACCATAAATTGTTTTATACTCTAGCTGCTCTTCGGTTGCTTCGAGAGTGAACATAAGGTCAAAAACTTGCTCGTTAACTACATCTGGACGACAGTTTGGCTTATCTACCTTATTTACTACAACAATAGGCTTCTTTCCTAAAGCTAACGCCTTTTGCAACACAAAACGAGTCTGCGGCATAGTTCCCTCAAAGGCATCTACAAGAAGCAATACACCATCACACATATTGAGAACGCGCTCAACCTCTCCACCAAAGTCAGCGTGACCGGGGGTGTCGATGATATTAATCTTATAGTCCTTATATATTACTGATACGTTCTTCGAAAGAATTGTGATTCCTCTCTCTCTCTCCAAATCGTTGTTGTCAAGTATAAGCTCGCCTTGAGGCTGAGCATTCTCTCTGAGGATTTGTCCCTCAAGAATCATCTTATCCACGAGTGTTGTCTTACCGTGGTCTACGTGAGCGATGATTGCAATGTTGCGTAATTTTTGCATCAGATCTTTTTTATCTATAAATTTGCGACAAAGGTAATCAAAATGTGTCAAAAATACTATTAATAACTCATTAAGGTTAGGGCAAACGTATGAAAAAAGTTTCTCATGCCTCCGGCGGGCGGTGATAGATGTATAATATTAAGCGTTGCAAATTCATTTGCATAAACTTAATGTTATGCATCTATCGTAGGGCAAAGCCCCATCACATCAGCGCAACACAAGAGTCAAAAACGATAGTTTTTGGATCCAAGCTATGCTTGGCGGCCGCCCGCTGTTAGGGCATAAGCAAGTAGTGTAGACTCTATTTTTCATGCGTTTGCCCTAAAAATATTAATAGCTCATTTCATAAATTAACTTTTTTGTTGTAACTTTGTGCATAATATTTAAACATGCCAGAGAAGATAATACAAGCTAAAATAAGCAACGAAGATAGCGCTAAACTGCCACCCCTCACCTTTGAGGGCGAGATAGTAATTATTGATAAAGAGGAGCAGATAGAGGCTGCCTGCAATGATATTGCTCGCTACCCTATCATTGGATTTGACACCGAGACTCGACCATCATTCAAAGCTGGAGTAAGTTACAAAGTAGCACTACTACAGCTCTCAACACCTATTAAGTGTTACCTATTTAGACTCAACAAGATACCTCTAAGTAGATCCATTTTATCACTCTTAGAACGCAAAGATATCATCAAGTTAGGGGCTGATGTCTTGGGAGATCTACGCTCACTACGCCAGCTGCGAAACTTCAAAGAGAATGGCTTCATCGACCTTCAAAAGATCATCGAAGATTATGGAATTGAGGAGAAGAGTCTTCGCAAGATGTCCGCGCTGGTCTTAGGTTACCGCATCTCAAAAGCTCAGCGACTCAGCAACTGGGAGGCCACGACATTCACTCCACAACAGCAGATATATGCTGCAACGGATGCATGGGCATGCATCGAGATTTACAACAGATTACAAAAAATGCAAAAGATAACTAAATAATGAGACCACAACTATTTTTAAAACGCGGCAAAGAGGAGTCTCTTCTCCGCCGACACCCATGGATCTTTTCAGGAGCTATAGATAAGGTAGATTCCAAAGAGGAGCTTGTAGAGGGTGAGATCGTGGACATTCGTACAAAAGGTGGCGAGTTCATTGCCTCTGGGCACTATCAAATAGGCTCTATAGCTGTGAGAATCATCACCTTTGAGCAAGAAGAAATCAACCAAGAGTGGTGGAACTCAAAGATTGCAATAGCTTACAAGGTGCGTCAAGCTCTACAACTCACCGACGAGGAGCAGACAACATGCTACCGTTTAATCCATGGCGAGGGTGATTCTCTGCCCGGTTTAGTGGTAGATATCTATGATCGCACCGCTGTTGTTCAGTGTCACTCCGTAGGTATGTATCACTCACGTTTAAAGATTGCCGAGGCAATTAAAGTGTGTTATGGAGATAAAATTGAATCAATATATGACAAGAGCTCTCAGACTGTTCCATACAATGCAAATCTAGGTGCTGTCGATGGTTACCTATGGGGGCACACACCCTCGTCAGAGAGCGTCGTACTTGAAAATGGTCATAAATTCATGGTAAATTGGGAGAAGGGACAGAAGACAGGCTTCTTCCTCGATCAGCGCTTCAACCGCTTCCTAGTGGGCCACTACTCGAAGGGGCGCACCGTGCTAAACACCTTCTGCTATACGGGAGGCTTCTCGGTGTATGCCATGGCGGGTGGCGCCAAGGAGGTTTGCTCAGTTGACTCATCTGAGCGCGCAGTAGCTCTAGCTAAAGAGAATATGGAGCTGAATTTCGGTAAAGATGTAAACCACTCCACATTAGCTGTTGACGCTATAGAGTATCTCAAAAATATTGGAAATAAATATGATCTAATAATCCTCGACCCTCCAGCATTTGCCAAGCACCATAAAGTATTGGGCAACGCCATGCAGGGCTACAAGCGTCTCAACGCGCGTGCGCTATCTCAAATCAAGAGCGGAGGAATCCTCTTCACATTCTCCTGCTCACAGGCGGTTTCGAAGGATCTCTTCCGAACAACAATCTTCTCGGCTGCGGCAATTGCGGGACGTAAGGTTAGGATACTACACCAATTAACCCAACCTGCCGACCACCCTATTAATATATATCACCCAGAGGGCGAATACCTTAAGGGGTTGGTTTTATATGTAGAATAAAATAATTATTGCTGTCTCTATGGACAGCAATAATTATTTTACAATGTAACTATTTGTAGCTCTCCTGCTCCTTAGCTGTATTTATAAATGCTAAGATATTTTCAAGGCTTGTATCGCTCTCGACAGAGTGTGATGGCGAGAAGATATAACCACCATCAGCTCCAATTTCCAAAAGGTGTTTTGACTCTCTGATAACATCCTCAACTGTGCCAAATGGAAGGGTCTTTTGCATGGATAGACCACCATGGAAAGCTAAGCGACCTCTATATTTTGGTAGGATCTCATCGAGGTCCATCACCTCTGGCTGGAATGGGTTAAAGCTATTGAGGCCTGCATCAATCAGATCATCGAAGAGCTCATCTACATCACCACAGCTATGTATCATGACATATTTTCCATTATCTCTCACATGCTTGTACATACGTTGGATGCGGGGATATAGGAACTCTTTCCATAAGTCGTAGCCCATGATGAGACCTCGCTGCTGGCCCCAGTCATCTCCAAAGTAGACTGCATCAATATCATGCTCCAGAGCTTTATCAATTTGAGCTATATTGTAATCACATATTTTATCCAAAAGTTGGTGAACAAAATCTGGATTTATATAGAAATCCATCAAAAGATTCTCCATACCGCGCATGGTCCAAGCTCTCTCGTAGAGCGAGAAACCAATCTGGAAAACTCTAAACATATCTGGCTTTAGAGCTATCTCACTCTCAATATTCGCAAAGAAACGTGGGTCGTGAGGATTGGGGAAGGTATACCCCTCAAGTGTAGGTTCAGGGAAGACGATACCCTTTGCATCACCTATATCCTTATCAATGCTTCTATCCCAAACTACACCGAACACATCTTGATATAGATCTGGACCTACGCAATCAAAGAAACCAATATCGCTTCCTAGCTGCAAAACATGATTATCAAGAGGAATATCGAGATCTTCCACTCCGTAATACTCTTGAAGGACTTTTTTTGGTTCCTCAGTAAATTTATAAGACCAAGGCACGTATGGTGGCTTCCCGCCATCCAAAACAACTTTTATTATCTCTCTCTTTGTCATAATAATTTATTTTATTTGTGAGTAAAATGCTATAATATTCTCTTCTGGTAGATCTGGAGGGGTGTCGCAACCTGTAGAGATCACAAAATTTTTATGCTCTCCACAACTATCAAGTAGATCCCGTGTTGCTTGTGCCACCTCCTGTGGGGTTGCCAACTTAAAGATAGAGACAGGATCCAAATTTCCCATAACGATAACATCCTCTGGCACCTGAGCAAAAACCCCCTTTAGATCAATCTTATTACCAAAATGGAGGGCTTTAGCTCCTGTAACAACCATTGATTCAGTGCAATGACCTGTATTGCCACAGTTATGAAGGACAATCATAAAATCCTCGCTTTGAAGCTCATCGACGATCTCCTTTATATATTTAGATGAATATGTCGTAGCATCCTCATTTGATAGAAGACCGGCAGCTGGCTCAGCTATAATAACTCCTGCAACACCGCTTCGCTTTATCTCTGCTATATACTTTTTGATGAATGCCGTGCACTTCTCCAACAACATGGTGGCAGTCTCAGGCTCTGTATATATAGCCATCATTATCTCTGTCATATCGTAGAGCCTACCCGCTAATGAGTATGGTCCAATGCAACCTGCGAACGATGGTTTATCGCTAATTGTCTCTGCAACGATTCTATTTGCCTTAATATACTCTGGAACACGTCCCGCTGAAAGCTCTGGAACGACCAATGCCTCAACTTGCTCACGACTACTAACCAAACGACCAATTACATTTGGCACATCATCTTCGGTAAATTCTATCTGCGCGCCAAAGGCCTCTGCCTCAACCGTGAGATCCATAATTACCGTTGGTGCTGCCGATGGATATTTTTTATCTAATGCTATTATTGCATCTGCATGTACCTGACCATCTTTAACTGCATCAATCACCTTTTTGCCGATCATCTCAATGCCGGGATGAGTCATGATGGGTATTGCTGGAATTTTAGGGGAGGCTAAGATATCCTCCGCCCACTTATTCATATTCATAATAGATTCATTTTTCGTTTTATACTCTCTTCTTATAACAATCACTCTTCGTACAGATCTCGCACCCATAGGGAGCTTTAACCACTCGTGGGCCAATTACCATAAGAGCACTTACAGATTTTATAGGCAGCATCAAGCAAGAGTCATTCAACACTACGCCACAAGGTATCTCCGGTTGAAAATAGGCAAATAGCTTACGCTGCTCCTTCAGCAACCATCCACAATATCCCGGACTATAGGAGTTGCTCATCTTCTCTCCCTCCTCTAAGATCCCCTCGATATACTCTGCCGCCTTTCGTATTGTCGCCTCAGCCATCTCACTGGCGATAGCGTCTGCCACGAAAGCCTTTACGATATCTGTTTTTTGATACTCATGTAAGAGATCATCGACCTCTTGGCCAATTGTTGCAACTACAACTACATAGCGGTCGGCATCCTTAAGGCAATCTCTTATGATCTTACCATAGGTAAAATCGACACTCTCGGTGAAGTGGTAGGCAAATCGAGCTTGAATGCATCCTCTCAACTCTGCCATCATATCATCAATAAGAGTGCGAGTAACCTCGTCGGGTTCGCTATTGACAATGCCCATTGTTCGAAGGATCTCCTCACGAGAGGGTGTTAGAGCTGAGACATCAACCTTAACCTCATTCATACCATTAACACATTAACGACTTTGCCAATGTCACAGCTGCATTTGCATTCTCTGAATATCCATGCGCACCAATACTTTGAGCAAAATTATTATTAAGAGGTGCTCCACCAACCATGATTTTAACATCTAAACCAGCCTCTTTCACACTCTTTACAATCTCCTCCATGTAGGTCATAGTGGTAGTTAGAAGGGCTGATAGACAGATAATATTGGCATTTTCCACTTTTGCGCTCTCAATAAATTTCTCAGCAGAGACATCGACACCCAAATTGACAACATCAAAGCCGCAACCTTCAAGCATCGAAGCAACCAGATTCTTTCCTATATCGTGCAAGTCACCCTTAACGGTACCAATCACAATTTTACCTAAAGATGTTGAATCACCACTCTTCAACAATGGTTTTACAATATCCAAAGAGCCTTTCATCGCTCTAGCGCTCAAAAGAAGGTTTGGCACAAAGGCCTTTCCATCCTCAAAACGAGCTCCAATCTCCTCCATTCCCTTAATCATATATTCATTGATTAACTGATTTGGATCAACTCCTGCTGCAATAGCTTCATTGGTTACAGCTACCGCATCCTCTAATTTCCCAGCTACGATAGATTCGTAAAGTTTATTAAGTTCCATAGTGTTAATTTTAATAAGTTTAATTTTATAATGCAAAATTAATAAGGTTTACATCTATTATATTTCTTGTAATTTGCATTTTATTTCTGTATATTTGCATTAACAACTATTTGAGCCAATATTAAGCATGGTGTAATTAATAACAATTACTATAATTATGAATATTTTTGAATTTGAAAAAGTCAAGACAAGTGAAAACAACTCTTTCGCATTCAGCAAATATTGCGATAAGCTATTTATGCGTAATCTCCATCTACATCCTGAAATGGAGGTTGTCTATATCGAGCAGGGAAGAGGAGAGTGTGTCGTTGTGGATAATATAACAACATACGCTGAGGGTGACCTCTATTTCTTTGGTTCAAACCTTCCTCACTACTTTAAAAGTGATCTTAAATATCATAACGCAGTCTCGGATGCTTTTAGCTGCTCAACATATATTCAATTCCAAGAGGGAATACTTCCAGCCGACTACAATACTATGCCCGGATGCAAATATATAAAGGAGCTAGTAGACGCAGGAAGTAGAGGTGTGAAATGGCATCTCGAAGCGGATAGTCCAATTGTAATAATGCTACAAGAGATGAAGGATACAGATGGCTTCGTTCGACTAAATATGTTATATGAGTTGCTACACACCTTAGGTACAACGCTTCATAGCGGACAACTTATCGCCTCATCGAGCTACACCCTATCTAAAAGATCATCCGAAACAAAATATTTCCAGATTATAAACTATATTAATCTCAACTACAAAGATGATATCACATTAGAGGATCTAGCATCATTCTGCAATATGAATCGTAGCGCTATGTGTAGATACTTTAAATCTAAATCTGGACAATCAATATTTAGCTATATATTAGATGTAAGAATTGCAATTGCAAAAGAGCTTCTTGCAACTTCCGATGAGCCAATATCACAAATATTATATAGTACCGGATTTAATAGCATCTCTAATTTTAACGCTAACTTCAAACGTATCACCTCATTTACGCCATCTCAATATAGAGAAAAAATTAGAGCAAACTCTTGTTACTGCGCTTCGAGATGTTAAAAGAATAACTTCGCTTTAGTAGTACTTTCAATCTTATTAATTGATGATTAGGTTAATTTATTACAATAATTATTGTATATATGCAATATTATATTTAACTTAGCTGCTCGTAATGAGGTTCAAACAACAATTAAACTAAAGCATATGAAACAAAACAACGAACAAGTTAACAATCAGCCAATGATTGTAAGATTCAGCACTTCGATGAATAGCGGAGTCGAGCCATGTAACATTTCACGCCATGCGATAGGTTATATAGTCCGAGGTGAGAAGTATATTTATGATGGCGATAGCTGCCTCCACGCACAACGAGGTGACATCTTCTTCATGGGAAAGGGGCTACATCATATTGAGAATGTTTCAGAGAAGTTCTCTCACTTTGAACAAATTGTATTCTACTTTAGTTCTGAAGAGTTAAAACATATCATTACAAACTTTGGTATCACATACAACCTCAACATTACAAACGACCACTGCTGCAATCAATGTCGCAATGGAAACTCTCTCATAACGGACTCCTCAACGCTGTTGAGAAATTTCTTTAACAGCGCCGTAAACTATCTATACGACGAAAATTTCTCTCACGATCAAGCTGCCGAGAGCATCAAAATGACAGAGCTAATATATCACATCATCTCTCATGAAGATTGCTGCCTGAAGAGCAAGGTGATAGGATGTATTGATCTTGACAAAAGTTCATTCGAACAAGTTATTTACGCCAACACCTTTAATGATATTCCCATCGAGCGCCTCTCGGCTCTATGCAATCGCTCCCTTACATCCTTCAAAAAGGAGTTTCGACGCATCTTCGACACATCGCCACATCAATGGTTTCTGCGTCAGAGGTTGAGTCACGCTAGACTCCTATTGATTTCAACACGAAAGTCTATTGCTCAAATTGGCGAAGAGTGCTCATTCCCCAACACATCCCACTTCATTAAGCTATTCAAGCGCTCCTACAATCAAACGCCTGCCACATATAGATGCCATCATATGGCACTTAATGTAAATCATGACGAGGAGCAACCCATCGAGAAAAAGATCGAGGTTGAGAAAGTTTGCTAATGGTTTGATATTTGCAAGAGGAGGAGTTGTAATATAAATCTATAAAATATGAAAAACAACACCTCTATCATCGTCTCACTATTAGGCGGAATTGTTCTTGGCTCAGCCGTAACATGCATTTTGCGAGACAAATGCAAAATGGGAAAACACGACATTCACAAAAAGATCATGGATGAATTGGAGCAACTGCGTAGCTTCGTTGCGGCACACCACTCAGAAGAGATCTGTAGTTGTGAAGATCCTGCTTGTAACTGTCCTCAAGAGTAGTGGAGCCTAATCACACTCAACGGAGAGATCAGAATTTGGTGATACCAACACTACTTGTCGTGGTGTTGGCATTCACCTCTGCTATATTGCTCCTTTCGGCATTTGTTCTATGGTTTGCCGAGCTTATTCACTCGCTTACATTATCGCTTACAATTACTGGAGTGGTGATGGGTGTAGCTGCTTGGGCAACATACCACATATCGTTGCGTCCTACTCTACATCTAATACGAGAAGAGTATGAAAATGCTATGGCTCTTATCTCTCTTATCCGCAAAGGATACGATTGCATCTACTTAACAATTAAAAAAAGCCTCACAAATCTATTCGAATAGATTTGTGAGGCTTAAATTTTATCAAAACTCTATTAAAGTTCCACGAGAGACTCTCCAGTCATATCTGCTGGTTGCTCAAGTCCCATAAGGGCAATGAGAGTTGGCGCCACATCTGCCAAGATACCATTGCGAACAGATTTAACGCGATCTGAAACTACTACAATAGGCACTGGATTAAGCGAGTGAGCAGTATTTACCGATCCATCAGCATTCAATGCATTGTCGGCATTACCATGGTCAGCGATCATGATAACCTCGTAGCCATTAGCCTTAGCGGTTTCAACGACAGCCTCAACACACTCATCAACAGCCTTGATAGCTTTCTCTATTGCTGAATAGATACCTGTATGTCCTACCATATCGCCATTAGCGAAGTTAAGACAGATGAAATCAAACTTCTGAGTATCAAGAGCTGCAACCAACTTATCTTTAACCTCATAAGCGCTCATCTCTGGCTGAAGATCATATGTAGCAACCTTTGGTGAAGAGACCAAGATGCGCTCCTCGCCCTCGAACTCAGCCTCACGACCGCCATTTAGGAAGAAGGTGACGTGTGCATACTTCTCAGTCTCAGCTATACGCAACTGCGAAAGACCTTTCGATGCAACAAACTCGCCCAAAGTATTAGCTACGTTATCTTTGTCAAAGAGGATGTGAAGACCCTCAAATTTAGCATCATATGGAGTCATACAACAGTAGTACAAAGGAATAGTCTTCATGCCCTCTGCCTCCATATTCTCTTGCGTAAGAACTACAGTTAGCTCCTTTGCGCGATCGTTACGGTAGTTAAAGAAGATCACAACATCTCCCTCAGCAATACGACCTACCGCATTACCATCTTGGTCAACACGGCAAAGTGGATTAACAAACTCATCGGTGACATCAGCATCATATGAAGCTTGCATTGAAGCAACCATATCGGTAGATGCCTCACCTACGCCACCAACTAAAAGATCATAAGCCTTCTTCACACGATCCCAACGTTTGTCGCGATCCATCGCATAGTAACGACCTATGATAGAAGCTACTACACCAGCAGATGAAGCTGTGTGAGCCTCCAACGCCTCAATAAAGCCCTTTCCACTTCGAGGGTCAGTATCACGACCATCCATAAAGCAGTGGATAAAAGTATCCTCAATACCATAGTGAGCCGAGATGTCGCACAACTTAAATAGATGATCTAGCGAGGAGTGAACTCCACCATCTGAAACTAGACCCATAAAGTGAACGCTCTTGCCATTACTCTTTGCATATTCGAAAGCCTTAACAACCTCCATATTTTGCATAATTGAGTTATCAGCACATGCTCTATTGATCTTTACAAGATCTTGATACACTACACGACCAGCACCAATATTAAGGTGACCCACCTCTGAGTTACCCATCTGACCCTCTGGCAAACCTACATTTTCACCATCTGTACGAAGCTCCGCATTAGGATATGCTGCCGTCATTGACTCGATGTACTTTGGATGCATATTATAGATTACATCCGCCTTGTCTTGTTTACCCTTTCCCCAACCATCGAGGATCATGAGCAATACTTTTTTGTTTTCCATTTAAATACTTATAATTAAATTACAATTTCTCTTTAATTAACTCTACTGCCTTATCAACAGCTGCACGCAAGCCATCCATGTTTTTACCACCCGCCGTAGCGAAGAATGGTTGACCGCCGCCACCACCTTGCATCAACTTAGCTGCCTCACGGATAATTTGACCTGCATTGAGACCTTTTGCTACAATGTCGTCACCAAGCATAATTGTAAGCATTGGCTTCTCTGTAGCGTCAGAACCAGCAACATAGATTACATTCTTTGCCAAAGAGCGCAAATTATAGGCCACATCCTTCTGGAAGTCTCCCGGACGAGAGGCCACACCACTAATAAAAATTACACCATTCTTCTCTGGTGTGTTCGCTATCAATTTAGAAGCCCACTCTGAAGTCTGCTCCTTACGCATTGCATCGACCTCTTTCGAGAGAGTATCATTGCTCTCAACGAGCTTTTTAACAGCTTGTAGCACCTGATTATTATTTACATAAGATGATATATTCTTGATAACATCCTCTGCGATATAAATTAAGTTCTCTGCATGAGAGCCTGTAGTTGCCTCAATACGACGAACTCCGGCCGAGATAGCACCCTCAGAGATAATTTTGAATAGACCAATATTACCAGTTGCTGAAGTGTGTGTTCCACCGCACAACTCCACCGAGTCACCAAAACGTATTACACGAACTTTATCACCATACTTCTCACCGAAAAGCATCATTGCACCACTTGCTGCTGCCTCCTCTTGGGTTGCCTCACGGTTCTCCTCCAAAGGTGAATTTGCACGGATTGCCTCATTGACCTTAACCTCTACTGCGCGCAACTCCTCTGGAGTGAGTTTCTGGAAGTGAGAAAAGTCAAAACGGAGCGTCTCAGGGGTTACGAGTGAACCCTTCTGCTCAACATGCTCTCCTAGCACCTCACGCAAAGCATGGTGCAAAAGGTGTGTTGCAGTGTGATTATTTGCTGCACTCTGACGAGTTGACTCACATACTTGAGCCACGAAAGTTGATTCTAAACTCTCCGGAAGAGCTGCTACGATATGAATAGTTTGACCATTTTCCTTCTCTGTAGCCACCAAATTAATCTTCTCTGTAGCACTCTCAATATATCCTGTATCACCAATCTGACCACCGGAGTTACCATAGAATGGTGTGCGATCGAATACCAACTGATAAACGGTCTTATTCTTTGTCGTTACTCTACGGTAGCGAGCAATCTTAACGTCGGCACACAGAGAATCATAACCCACGAACTCGCTCTGCTTAATTGCGATAAGCTCCTGCCAGTCATCAGCATCAATGGCCGCAGCATTACGTGAACGCTCCTTTTGAGCTGTCAACTCCTTCTCGAAAGAGTCTAGGTCAACCTCAACGCCCTGCTCCTTTGCGATTAGCTCAGTAAGGTCTATTGGGAATCCATAAGTATCATATAGTAGGAATGCATCCTTTCCAGAGATAGTACCTCCACATGCAGCAATAACACCATCGAGAAGAGTAATACCTGTAGCCAACGTGCGAAGGAATGATGCCTCCTCCTCTTCAATTACGCGCTCAATTAGATGTTGTTGAGCCTTCAACTCTGGGAATTGCGCTCCCATCTGCTCAACTAAGCCAGCGACCAAGCGACAAATAAATGGCTCGCTGAATGATAGATATGTATAACCATAACGAACGGCACGACGTAGGATACGACGAATAACATATCCCGCCTTAACGTTCGATGGAAGCTGTCCATCTGCAATAGAGAATGCAATAGCACGAAGATGGTCCGCAATAACGCGCATTGCGATATCTGCCTTAAGCTCCTCTCCATAGCTCTTACCTGACATCGTGGATAGATTCTTGATGGTAGGTTGGAATACGTCGGTGTCGTAATTGGATTTTTTGTCTTGAAGAATCATACATAAACGCTCAAAGCCCATTCCTGTATCAACATGCTTTGCTGGAAGTAGCTCAAGTGATCCGTTAGCCTTGCGATTAAACTGCATAAAGACTAGGTTCCAAATCTCAATAACCAAGCAGTGACCCATATTGACCATCTCCCTACCCGGAATCAGTGCAATGTCAGCCTCGTCACGTAGATCATAGTGAAGCTCGCTACATGGTCCACAAGGACCAGTCTCGCCCATCTCCCAGAAGTTATCGTGCTTATTTCCCTTTATTATATGGTCCTCATCTAGATATTGCTTCCACATATCATATGCCTCTTGATCGAATGGCACTCCATCCTCTTCGCTACCCTCATACACGGTAGCATACATACGATCCTTACTCAAACCATATACACCCGTCAAGAGCTCCCATGCCCAATCAATCGCCTCTCGCTTAAAGTAATCACCAAACGACCAGTTTCCAAGCATCTCAAACATGGTATGGTGGTAGGTGTCGTGACCCACCTCTTCAAGGTCATTATGCTTTCCTGAGACGCGTAAACACTTCTGCGTATCGGCAACACGCGCCCACTTACGAGGAGCATTACCCAAGAAGATATCCTTGAATTGATTCATACCAGCATTGGTAAACATTAGCGTAGGATCACCCTTAACAACCATAGGCGCTGAAGGGACTATCGCATGTTCTTTACTCGCAAAAAAGTCGAGAAAAAGAGCTCTTACTTTGTTTGATTCCATAAAATATTTTAAATTCGTTTCTTTTGTTTCGCTTATAGGTTGCAAAATTAGACAATTTAAGCTAATTTTGCATTATAAATAGGAGAGTTTTTTTAATAATGAAGCAAAAAAATCAGAATATCGAGTCGCAACCAACTGAAGAGAGGGTAAATAACAGCTCTTTAAGGATGAGTATGTACTCTTCGCTGAGAAAAGTTCTGATCGGTTTTATTCTGATTTCTATAGTTAATGGCATCTTCTCACACCTCTTCTACACGCCAAAGGTACACAATATAAACAAAAAAAATAGAGAACTCTCCATTAAATATGATCTTCTCAATACTCGCATAGCTGCTGCCGAGAGTAGATTAAGCGAGATAGCGCATCGTGATAACTATGTTTACCGCTCACTGTTTGGAGTTGATTCTCTCTCTTTCGACCTAGCTCGCGTCAACTACCCTGACTCTAAATATGAATATCTTCAAGAGAATCCATTCTCTCCCATCATGGTTGATTCGTGGAAGAGAATGGATCAGCTGGCTCGCAACTTATACTTCAACTCCCTCTCCTTTGATGAGCTACAGACTCTCGCACAAAATAAAGAGAGCATGTCTGCGGCGCTACCTGCCATTTGGCCCATTGATCGCACAAAGCTCAACTCTATTGACTACTTCGGAATGCGATTCCACCCCATCTACAAACGATATATCATGCACAAAGGAATTGACCTTGGTAGCGAGGCTGGCACTCCAGTCTTTGCAACGGGTGATGGCGTAGTGGAGAAGAGTGTGCAGGGATTAAGGTATAGCGGATATGGGCAGGAGATACTCGTAAACCACCAATATAGCTATAAGACACGATATGGTCACCTTAGCAAACGTTTTGTTGAGAAGGGGGATAGCGTAAAACGCGGTCAACTTATTGGTGAGGTTGGAGCTACGGGTGGCACCACAGGTCCTCACCTCCATTACGAGGTTATATATAAAGGTAATGTAGTTAATCCCATTAACTACTTTGATCGCAACATGACCAATGAGGAGTACACCCGCCTTATGGAGGAGACTAAAATTACAGAGTACGAGGTTATTGACAGTTTAGAAAATGGCAAATAAAAGCAAATATCAGAAACTTAAGAGCCGAAAGCGTCAACGAAGCAACTTCTGGAAGCTTATGATCCACTCTCTAGCGTGGATCGGGGCTGCCATGCTCTACTATATAGGATTCTCGATATTCTTTGATACACCTCACGAATATTACCTAAAGCGCTCATCAAGTAACTTTGAAGCAGAATATAATGCTCTTGCAGCTCGATACGACTCTCTAGATATGGTGCTACGCAACATTGAGACACGCGATAAAGAGATCTTCAGAACGATGTTTGAGTCGGACCCTTATGACTTTGACTCAGACTACAACAATATTAAACTATCTGAGTACGAAACTGTCTTTACTCAATCTAATAAGAACCTTGAAAAGGTTCTTGATGAGAGAGTCTCTAAAATGGAGGAGCAGATAAAGAAACTCACGCAGAGCGCAGAGGTAATGAGAAAAAACAGCGAGGTCGTAGGTGTCGAGGCACGCAATATCCCGGCAATTCAACCCATCGCCAACAAGCAACTCACACTGCTTACAGCCTCTTATGGCATGCGCATGCACCCATTCTACAAAACCCTTAAATCACATCAAGGTGTCGACTATACAGTACCAGAGGGTACTCGCATATTTGCTACAGCTGATGGCACGGTGAAGAGCATTACAACAAATTCAACAGCAGGCAAGGAGATTACCATAGACCATGGAAATGGCTATACAACATCATATCGCCACATTAGCGCAACTACTGTTGGAAGAGGCTACAAAGTCAAGCGTGGTGACATCATTGCACTCTCTGGAAACACGGGACTTTCGATCACTCCACATCTTCACTACGAAGTGAGCTACAATGGAATGAGGGTTGATCCCATTCACTACTTTTTTATGGAACTTTCACCCGAAGAGTATCAACGTATGATAAAGATAGCTCAATCGGGAATGCAATCATTCGATTAACTAAACCAACAAATAATATATGCTTATGCAGATAAAATTACTATTAATTGATTTCGACGGAACATTAGTCGACACACGCCAAGCAAACTACCGCGCATATAGAGATGTACTTAGAGAGGTCAACTTCGACCTTGACGAGGAGTTATATTTAAGTACATTCTTCGGAATGCGCTGCGGTGAATTTATGCGACAACTAGGATTCACCGACTCATACGAGATTGACCGCATGCGTCGACGCAAAATTGAGATATACCCAAATCACTTCGACACGGTAAAGCTCAATGAGCCCCTATGGGATTTTGCACAATCATTCAGAGAGCAAGGTGGTAGAGTGTGGATCGTGTCAACTGGCCAAACAATCAACATTAATAATGTAATGGATTATCTCTCCCTAAATGACAAAGTTGATGGATTGATTACGGGTGCCGATGTGAAAAATAGCAAACCCTCAGCAGAGTGCTACATCAAGGTCATGAACAAAGAGGGGGTCTCACCTGCTGAATCATTAATCTTCGAGGACTCTGTAGTAGGTATACAAGCAGCCATTGAGAGTGGTGCGCACTATATTAAGGTGACTCTATAGCTCTACACTCTACATATAGGGCGGAAATCGCAATAGGTGCAACTTCCCTTAATATCTTCTGTTTGACGGAATGGTATTGAGCGATCCAAGAGTTCTTCTAGTTTTCGAGTGAGGTGTTCTTCGAACATCTCACTCTCCATCTCATAGCTTGCTACAACTCCCTCGTCAACTGACTTATCAACAAGCAGCGGTGAATATGTAGGCGTATGCATAAATCTCACGTAATAGAGTGATGGAACAACAGAGGTGTCAAGCGTGTGATGCAACATCATTGAATAGGTCAATGTCTGAATGATATGTCCTTGGCGCTCCTCTCCACTACCCTCAAAGAGGGACTCCACAGATTTAAAATCGAGGTGCTTGCCACCAGTCTTATAGTCAATAACTCGCAACTTTCCACTCGCAAGCCTATCTACCCTATCCAGAGTTCCCTCAAGGGTTATAGACTGTCCCGACGGAAGAGGTATGGTATAGCGATGCTTCTGCTCAGTTCCAACAACCTCAAAAGGGGCTGACGAAGAGCTATCATAAGCCATGACGCCATTTGTAATATACTTAATTACAATATCTTTAATTAGTTGCAGGTCACCCGAAAGCTCCCTGTCGGCAACACTCTCTCGAACCTTGCAGACATCTCTTATTGCGGCAACGACCTCTCGCTCGATAAGCTCCTCGTCACCCCTCAACGCTTCAAGCGCTGAGGAGGTATCCTCAACTCCGATTAAAGGCTCATAGAGACTGTGTATTGCATAATGAAGGATATTACCAAACATCGAGTTGTCTACATCCTCCGAGAGCGAATCATCCCCTTTAATGCGAGCCACATGTTGAAAATAGAACCGCATGGGGCATGCCACATAACGATTGATTGCTGACGGCGAGAGAGTTAACGGGTTACATGGATCTGTATATCGAGACAAGAACTCATCTACCTTCCCCACCTTTGCCACCTCTATTCGACTATGCTCATAGAGGTTAACATCGACGCCAACGTCCAATCTCTTTATATTAAAATTTGTCTCATAGTCCATCTGGTAGATATATCTACTCGCCTCTCCCGTGCTCTTATCATCGGCATGAGAGCAATACAACATCCACACTCTCTCGGCACGCTGAATTAAACGATAGAAGTAATAAGCAAAGACGCCCTCATGGTGCTCCGGGGTAGGCACGCCATAAGCAGATCTAATATTATATGGAACATATGAAGGGGATGTCAAACGATTGCCGGGAAAATTATCATCATTCATTGATAGAATTATCACATTTCGGAAATCAAGGTTTCTAGTCTCCAAAATTCCCATAACTTGAAGCCCCTCCAACGGCTCCCCCTCGAAGGGGACACGCAGAGATTGCAGCATGCGACGCAGAAGCGATATGTAGATCGTCTGCGAGAGGTCTATGTCACACTGCTCCAATGAATTATGTAATGAGATGATACTCTCTGAGAGTGTCGCCAAAAACTCAATTCGCCTAAATGAATCCTCTCCCTCGTAGGGATGAGAGGCAACAAATGAGATAGTACGCTGCAAATATAGAGACAACGCCTGCCAGCTATCACACACACCAAAGAGCTCCGAAAGATAGCTAGGACGATCGAGCAAAATAATTGATCGGTCAACAGAGATTAATCGTTCAGAGTTGATTTGCTCAACTATACCCGCAAAGATATCCTTGCCTATGACATTTATATAGGGGTGTGAAAGCAGCGCTACAACGTCGGCATAATAGAACTGCGGATCGACACTACTACGACGTTTAACCTGCGACTGCAACATTAAAAGGCGCTCCACCAATGAATAAGCTAACGACTGTTTAATTGGATAGCCCATCGTGACATTAACCTTGCCCGCCTCCTTGGGTAGTGCATATAACAGTGGCGTAAGAAGATTCTCATCCGTTAACACAATTGCTGTATCTTTATCTACCCCTCCTTGAGCCACCAAATCAGATATAATCTTAGATGCATATTTACATTGAAGAACATTTGAGGCAGCAGCCACTGCATTGATACTCTTTTCAGCCCTGAAATTATCATGCGAGATATCAAACTGAGTACCATAACGACTAAGGTTATCTCGAATAAAGAGACCCGCCTCCTGCTTACTATCATTGGTGTAGTAGTTATCATAATCCCAAAAGAAATCTACCGAAGCAGAGTTAGACAGATGGTCAAAGAGACGTTTCTCACACTCCGAGAGAGCATTAAATCCCACCACGGCATAACGCTCACCCGAAGCAAAGCTATACTCTCCAGCCTTTAGTCGCTCCACCGCCGAACGCTGAATCATACCTGTATAGGCTATCCCCAGCTCCTCAAGACGAGATTTAAAACGATGGTATATCTTAGGCAGGGATTCCCAAACTTTCAAAAAGCGCTGCTTCTCCTTCGACAGCTCTCGACCATCTTGAAGGGAGCTCCAAAAGGAGATGATCTTAAGTTGTTCTGGGGTCATATATGAAAGATCTGTCTCCAATAACTTTAGGTCGGCGACATTCGAAAAGAGCATATCTGCGTCGACCATATATTTATCAATCATATCAAAATCTGATAATAGTATCTCTCCCCAGAAGTAGAATTTATCGAAACTCTCTTTATGAAATACCGAATAGATGCGATAGAGCTATGCAATAAGACGAACATTATCTCCATGTCGCAACTCCGTAGCCTGAGCCACGAGATCATCGAGACTAAGCCACGTGGGTTGCCACAGTGGTTCCGTAGCAACTGCGCTAAGTGCTTCGGTGAAAAATATGCGTGAACGACGCGATGGAAAGATCAACTTCAAAGAGCTGACCTCTGCACCATATTTACTATATAACCTCTCGGCAACCTCATTTAAGAAACCTCGCATGAATATATTTTTAACATACATTATTAAAAGATCATGCAAGATATGAAAAATTTAGCAGAGAAAGAGCCTTACACCACAATATTTTTGTTATCTTTGACTTCAAATTTATAATTCAACATCTCAGTGAGGGCAACAATATATAATGCTAGTGCGGGCTCAGGTAAAACTTATACTTTGGCTTATAAGTATATACGTGACGTAATCGAGGAGCCTATGCTCTATCGTAATATATTGGCAGTTACATTTACCAATAAGGCAACCGAAGAGATGAAGCGTCGTATCCTCGGTGAGATTCACTCTCTCGCATCAGGGAACGCAAGTAACTACCTTGAACGACTCCAAACGGAGTTATCACTCTCCGAGACCCTCATACGCAAGCGCGCACTACACGTTCGCACAAATATATTGCATGACTATTCACGATTCACAATTCTCACTATAGATCGCTTCTTTCAGCGTATAATTAGAGCCTTCATCCAAGAGTTAGGTATTGATATAAACTACAATATTGAATTAGATCCAACCGCAATATTGTCACAAAGTGCAGATAGGATAGTTGAAGAGGTGAGCACCAACGAACAGCTAAAACGTTGGATATCGGAGTTTATCGAGGAGAGAATTGAGGATGGTCGCAGCTGGGATATTCACGAGGGTGTACTCTCGTTAGGCAGCGAGATTTTCAAAGAGTCCAATCGAGAGAGACTCGAACGCCCCAACTCCAAAGAGGAGCTAAAGGCAATTGTAGAGCGCTTCAATAGAGAGTGCGAGCAGAGCAAAGGCCAGATGAAGAGGTGCGCAACGACGGCTCTTGAAATAATCACCGCAGACTCTCTCACAACAGAATCATTTAGTGGCAAGAGTCGCAGCTTTGCAAAATATTTCGATATTATTGCTGATGGCACCATAAAAGAGCCAACCAAGACCCTACGCGATAGAGCTCAAAGCACAGCGGGGTGGGGAAAAGGAGTGGAGGCAACCGCTGCAAAGTTACAACCGCTGCTCAGCGAGATCATAGATCTATATGACAACAATATAAAACGGTGGAACACCGCTCTGCTACTTCGCGAAAATTATCGAAGCTTTGCACTGCTTACAGATCTATATAATATGGTAAAGGTAGTGAGCAATGAGCAGAATATGATGTTGCTCTCCGAAACCAAATTAATACTCTCCGAGTTTATTGCCGACAACGATGCTCCATTCATCTACGAAAAAGTTGGAAATCGTTTTGAGCGATATATGATTGATGAATTTCAAGATACCTCTCTTAAGGAGTGGCGCAACTTCCTGCCACTACTCCAAAATGCAATGTCGCAGAGCGAAAAAAGCTCTGTGCTGATTGTTGGCGACATAAAACAATCTATATATAGGTGGCGTGGTGGAGATTGGAAGATATTACACTCTTTAGCCAAAGAGGATATTGGCTCCGAGAATACCGAAGTTATCAACCTTCAAGAGAACTATCGAAGTCTACCCAACATTGTAAAATTCAACAACGCAATCATCGAAGCGATAGTTGACTTTGACAACAGAGTACTCAACACAAAGATTGAAGAGGCTCAAATCGAAAATACAACCAAACTTGAATTGAGAGATATGCTCAGGCAAGCCTATGCAGATCATGCTCAGACGCCACGCAAGAGCGGTTCTGCTGATGGATATGTAGAGCTCACTATTCACAACGATCAACCTCAAGTTGTAGAGAAGATAAAGGAGGTGCTCGACTTAGGTTTTAGCCCAAGCGAGATACTCCTCTTAGTGCGTTCCAACTCAGAGGGGGTCACCATCGCTAGCAAACTTCTAGAGTTTAAGCGCGAAAATAGTAATCCCAAATACTACTTTGATGTGATGACACAGGAGGCACTTGTGGTTGGCCTTGCACCAATTAGTCAATTTGTAGTATCTGCATTAATGCTATCTGTAAATGAAGAGGATTCAATTCAACACGCCATATACAATAGATTTTTGGGTGATAGGGCTTTCAACGCCCCTCTAAGCGAACAGGAGCGAGATCAACTTCACGCCATACGTCTCTTATCCACCGAGGAGGCATTCGAGAGTATCGTTATATATTATCAACTTGACAGCGACCCCAATAATATAGCCTACCTACAAGCTATTCATGAGTCGATATGTAACTTCTGTTCATCGAGAAGTGGCGATATTGCTCTATTTCTAAAATGGTGGGAGGAGCATGGCGCGCAACGTTCAATCAGCGTTGAGCAGAGCGAGAAATCTATCGAGATAACCACCATTCATAAAGCTAAAGGGCTAGAGAAGGCTGTAGTAATAATACCATATTGCACATGGGCATTAGATCCTAAGAGCGGTGGCAGCGGAAAGGTAGACCCCAAGAGACCTCAGAAGAGTAGCGCAGTGTGGGCGGAGGCCTCCGACGAATTACGAGAGCTAGGGGCATTTCCTGTAAAATATAAAAAGGCAATGGGAGACTCCCTCTTCTCGGAGCAATATTATCGTGAGTTTGTATACTCTCACATAGACAATATAAATATGTTATATGTGGCACTAACTCGCGCCTCACAATCGCTACATATATTTATTAAAGAGGGTCAAATAGGAATTGGGCGCGCCATAAGTAATATAATTGCAACGAGCGATAAGCAGATTACTCTTGGGGAACTCAGAGGAGAGGTAACCATTGATGACGAGCAGAGAGTATATAGCTTTGGGGAGAGGTCAGCGCCCATATCAAGTGGTGGCAAAAACGCCAACAACAATCTATACATTATGGATAGCTACCCCACTTCCCACGCAGATCTTCGCCTGAGACTACCCTCTCAGCGTTATTTTGAGCAGGAAGAAACAGCCGAACTCTCACCTCGCCACAAGGGTATCTTAATGCATAAAGCATTTGCCGAGGCGACAAGCAAAGAGGAGATTGGTGAGCGACTAACCTCCATGTTTCTCAATGGACAGATAAACATGAGAGAGTTCGCAGCTATCACCGCAAAGATTGAAGAGGCATTATCCACAAGTCCTATCAAGGAGTGGTTTGAGGAGCAATGGGATGAAATTCATAATGAGCATGATATAATCACTCCTAGATCCTCCTCATTTAAACGCCCAGACAGAGTTATGATTAAAGATGGAAGAGCCATTGTTGTAGATTATAAATTTGGTGTGCGTGAGCAGGATCACCACAAGAAGCAGGTGGCTGAATATATGCGACTACTTGGAGAGATGGGATACCAGAAGGTAGATGGTTACATATGGTATATTAAAAATAATAAAATCATTCAAGTTTGATAGAGAAAAATCAGTATTTTAACTTATTGAATATCTATTTATTTTTTCGAACTTTGCATGAAGAATATATTTTATTAACCAAATAGATCGTAATGAAGAAATTTTTTGCTCAGTTTCAAGGAGAAGATTGGGTGATTGTGCTCGCTGGTGCTATCATCATCACTCTTGCTTGTCTCTTTCCCGGCATGATGCCAACTATGCCAAAGGTCCTCTCAGCTCAAGCTGACTGGATTAATGCAGGTACTATGTATGTACTTATCACACTTATCACACTAGGCAGCAACCTACTGCTAAATCGCTCGTTGAAGGGTGTCACACTCTCACTCTTCGTCATCTTCGGATTAGCCGTTGCAGCGCAACTCATAGCGGAGATACCAGCTGTTAAGTCTTTAGGTTTAGAGGTGGTTCTCTTCTCTGTACTTATTGGACTTATCATAAGTAACCTCTTCAAGGTTCCAGAGTGGTTGAAACCAGCTATTCAAAGTGAGTTCTACATCAAAATTGGTATCATCTGTCTAGGTTCGACAATCCTCTTTGGCGAGGTGCTAAAGTCTGGCGCTTACGGACTTGCACAATCTCTTATCGTCGTCTTCACCGTTTGGAATTTCACATTCTGGCTAGGTAAGAAGATGGGCGTAGATCGCGAGCTGCGTACAATGCTATCGAGTGCTGTGAGTATCTGTGGCGTGTCGGCTGCGATCGCTACTTGTGGTGTAATTAAGGGTGACAACAAGAAATTATCATCTGTTATCTCTTTGGTATTGGTTTGTGCCATTCCAATGATGTATATAATGCCTCCCGTAGCAAATTGGATGGGGCTCTCAGAAGAGGTTGCTGGTGCATGGCTTGGTGGTACCATCGACACAACGGGTGCCGTAGCAGCTTCTGGTACAATGTTGGGCGAGGTGGCAGCTCAAACAGCTATCATCGTGAAATCTTCTCAGAATGTATTGTTGGGTGTTGCCGCATTCTTCATCTCTCTAATCTGGACATATAAAGGTAAAGGGAAGCGTCAAAAACCAACAATTGGTGTAATCTGGGATCGCTTTCCAAAGTTCGTTGTTGGATTTATCGTTGCCTCTCTTATCTTTAGCTTCTGCTTCGCGCCAGAGGTTGCAAAGGGAGTTGGTAAGGTAACTAAGTCAATGACAAATACCCTATTTGGAATAGCATTCGTCTGCATCGGTCTTGAGACACGCTTCAGCGAGATCTTCGCTAAGGAGAACCGCAAACAGATGTATGTATTCTTAATTGCTCAAAGTTTCAATATTGTAGTAACCCTTGTTATAGCTCTTCTAATGTTCGGGTTCCTAAAGCCATTGATGCTAGGTGCATAGTTAAATAATTGATTAAACAATCAGCCCTATTTTTGTTGCTTCTTGACAACAAAAATAGGGCTGATTGTCTATTCTATCGCCACAAAAAGAGTAGCACTATAAGTATCGCCAGCAGAAGATAGAAGCTTTTTATCTGGAAACTCTGCCACGATGAGAGCTCTCGCGGCACCTCAACCACTTTCGATATTACCCGCTCATGATAGATGATGCTATCTTGCACCTCCACCTGAGAGATCATAGGTTGGTATATCTCTTGTGGAATTGTGGACAGCGTATGAAAAAGCTCTCCAGAAGAGAGAATCTTAGCCTGCGAAAGAGAGTACTCATTCGATAAGAGGCTTGAATCACACATTACTACTCGCTGCTCCTTGATCTCTGGTATTTTTACAATTACCGTATCATGGATGATAACATCTCTATGAATAACTTCAATCCTAACACTATCTTTTTGAGATGAGTCAAGTAAACGATGTGATGCGCAACTAGCTGATAGAAAAATAGTTACGCTTAAAATAAGTAATAATTGCTTCATGGCTTCTCCTCCTCAATGTCGATAATATCGACCTTTCTCATAAACCATTTGAAGATATTTACGCGCACATTTGTCCCCTTGGACTCAAAATAATTAGAAAAGCACGAGTTTATCTCCACTCCATATATCACCAACATCATCAATAGCGGTAAGATATTAACCCCTATAGACTCTCCAAAAGTTTCACCCAAAGAGCCTGATAAAAAGACCCAACATAGGTAGTCAACAGCTTTATTAATCGTTCGACGAATCGCTCGCGAGCTACGAATAACCTCCCCCCGAACTCTAGCTGCCCTAATTCCAAAACGAAGATCCGCCACAATTAACACAACCCCCAAGATAAAAAGCCACCGTAAGGGCTCGGTAAACTCAAAAAGGCCACTTAGAAATGAGGCCGTAATACCATAAATTACATTACGCTGATCCATGCTCTATAAAATTTGATTTCATATATTTATAAGTTAAATTATTTGACCCACAAATATACTACACAAATTAAGCGATTGCAAATACTAATTTAAAAAAATTAAGAGATCAAAAATGTTATGCGAATTTATTCGTGATAACATTTTTGATCTCTTAAATTTCATAGCGTCAGCTATAAGCCCAATACGCAAGAAGAAGAATAGCTCCGCAGGGAGCACCCTGCCCGCCGGAGGCAGTGAGAAACTTTTTTCATGCGGTACGACTCTATGAAATATTTTTCAACATCTCTGTAACCTCTTCAAATACGGTTTGACCATTATAGCCAAATTTCTCATCAAGAACTTTAAATGGTGCTGAATAGCCAAAATGATTTAAGCCATGAATTTTACCATTCACTCCAACTAATCCCATTAAATTAACTGGCAAACCAGAGGTCATACCATAACGCACAACACCTTCTGGAAGCACACTTTGTTGGTATGATTGAGGTTGATCGCGGAAAAGTCCCTCGCTAGGAGCGCTCACCACACGCACCTGAACACCACTCTGCTCAAGAAGCTCAGCACCCTCAACAAGAGTTGCTACCTCTGATCCAGAGGCAATCATAACCACTTGAGGTTTAGCGCTATCCATAACTGTATATGCACCTTTAGATAGCTGCTGTGCCTCTACTCGTCTGCTATCTCCCAATGCAGGAATATCTTTGATATTCTGACGTGAGAGAATTAAACCTACTGGGCGACGCTCCTCAAGGGCTTGCTTCCATGCCACAACAGTCTCATCACCATCCGCAGGGCGAAGAACAACCATCGAACGCTCTCCACGATGATTATGAAGATGCTCCATAAGGCGAATCTGAGCCTCTTGCTCAATGGGCTGATGTGTTGGACCATCCTCACCCACTCTGAACGAATCATGTGTCCAGATATAAATTACATGAAGACGCATAAGTGCTGAGAGACGAATTGCAGGCTTCATATAGTCTGAGAAGACGAAGAATGTTCCACATGCAGGGATCACACCTCCATGAAGAGCCATACCATTAATAATGCAGGCCATGGTCAACTCCGAAACACCCGCATTAAAGAACTTACCAGAGAAATCACCCTTCGTAAATGCTGTTGTCTTCTTCAAGAAGCCATCTGTTTTATCAGAGTTGCTCAAATCAGCCGATGCAACAATCATATTATCAATATGTTCAGCATAGTGGCCAAGTACTGTGGCAGAAGCTGAACGAGTAGCGACGTTGGCACCAACCTCGATTGAGTTGTAATCAATTACAGGAGTTGCATCATCTAAAAATGTATCGAGCTTAACAGCCAACTGAGGATTCTCAGCGCGCCATGCAGCTTCAACTGCTACTTGCTCCTGCATCCACTGAGCTAACTCTACGCGACGTGCAGCATAGATCTCGGCACTCTCCTCGAAGATCTCAAACGGCTCATTTGTATGACCGCCAAGATTCATGATGGTAGCATTTATATCGCCTCCCGCAGCAGTAAGTGGCTGACCATGTGTTGAGACCATATGTTCAAGACTTGAGCCATCTGCTCTAAGTGCACCCTTTGCCATAATAGTCTTACCAATAATCAAGGTCGGGCGCTCTGCCTCTGCATTTGCTGCAATAAGCGCCTCACGGATCTGCTCTACAGATTGGCCGTCGACATTAATTACACGCCAGCCCCATGCTAGATATTTCTGCTCAACATCCTCGCTATCAACCTCATCTACTTTTGTAGAGAGCTGCACATTGTTAGCATCATAGTACATGATGAAGTTACTCAATCCTAAGTGACCCGCAACACGGCCGACACCTTGCGAGATCTCCTCTTGAACTGCTCCATCAGAGATATAAGCATAGGTCTTATGCGCCATCCACTCACCAAAGCGAGCAACCATAAAACGTTCAACAATCGCTGCACCAAGAGCCATGGCATGACCCTGCCCAAGAGGGCCAGAGGTATTCTCCACACCACGCAACACATCAACCTCTGGATGACCGGGAGTAATACTCTGCCACTGACGCAACGACTTTAGATCGTCAAGAGAGTAGTGACCAGCCAAGGATAATGTAGAATAGAGCATTGGCGACATATGACCCGGATCAAGGAATAGACGATCGCGATAGGGGTAATCCATACGAGATGGGTCATAACGCAAAAACTCAGCATATAGGACATTGATAAAATCAGCTCCTCCCATCGCCCCACCGGGGTGTCCAGATTTAGCTCGCTCTACCATTACAGCAGACAATAAACGAATGTTATCCGCCGCACGATTCATTTTTTGATTGTCGAACATTATTTTTTCTGTTTTAAGTTTGTTTTATTATAGTTTTAGTTTTAACCTACTTGCTTAAATGATAAACTAACCTCTGAGTCAACTTTCTCCTTAGCATAGGACAGCGTAACACAAAACTCGTTGATCTCTAAAGAGGGAATATCAAACATTATATCAGTCATAATTGCCTCACATATAGAGCGAAGGCCTCGTGCACCCAACTTATACTCGACTGCCTTATCGACGATGTAATCTAATACAGCCTCTTCAAAACTTAACTCAACACCATCCATCTCGAAGAGGTGTTTATACTGACGTATGATAGCGTTCTCTGGCTCTGTAAGGATCATTCTTAAGGTAGCCCTATCTAGAGGTTCCATATAGGTTAACACTGGTAGACGCCCTATAAGTTCAGGAATAAGACCAAATGACTTAACATCTTGATGTGTAACATATTGCATAAGGTTATTTCTATCGGCCCTATCACCACTCTTCTGGCCATATCCAATAGCACGAGTATTGAGTCGTTGAGCAATCTTACGCTCAATGCCATCAAAAGCTCCTCCACAGATAAATAGAATATTCTTCGTATTCACCTGCACAAACTTTTGATCTGGATGCTTTCTTCCTCCTTGCGGTGGAACATTAACGATGGCACCCTCCAAGATTTTAAGCATAGCTTGCTGCACACCCTCTCCCGATACATCGCGAGTGATGCTTGGATTATCTCCCTTACGAGCAATCTTATCAATCTCATCAATAAATACTATACCCTTTTCCGCTAGCTCAACGTTGTAATCGGCAGCCTGCAACAGACGCGAAAGAATACCTTCAACATCTTCTCCAACGTAACCAGCCTCGGTTAGAACCGTTGCGTCAACAATGGTGAATGGAACCTTAAGCAGCTTTGCTATAGTTCGTGCAATAAGGGTTTTACCAGTTCCGGTAGGTCCGATCAAGAGAATATTTGATTTGTCTATCTCTATTGTATTATCCTCCGCCCCGAAGTATGCCGTGAGGCGTTTATAGTGATTATAGACTGCAACGGACATATATCGCTTTGCTGCATCCTGCCCAACTACATACTTATCTAGAAACTCCTTTATCTCTCGCGGTTTATGAGTTTGTGTATAGATGAAATCCTCACTATTTTTTGTACGCTTAACCTTCTCTACGATCTCATTCTCAACTAAAATATTGTAGCCATTCTCAATACATTTACCACAAATATTTACGCCTCCCTCTCCTGCAAAAAGAATGTGAGCCTCTGAGCGTGGAGCACCACAAAAAGCACAACGGTCACTATTATTGCCTGACCCTCCACCTCTATTACTTTTTGTATTTTTATTTTGAACCATTATCTACAACTATCTCTTTACCAAAACTTCATCTATCAAACCATACTCCTTAGCCTCAATCGAACTCATCCAATAGTCGCGATCTGCATCTTTTGCAAACTTCTCAATTGGAGTTCCTGAGTGATGCGACATAATTTTGTATAACTCCTCTCGCGTCTTAACGATTTCGCGCGCCGTGATCTCAATATCAGAGGCTTGGCCCTGAGCTCCGCCAAGAGGCTGATGGATCATAACGCGAGAGTGGGGCAAGGCTGTACGCTTACCCGCAGCACCAGCACAAAGCAATACCGCGCCCATAGAGGCAGCCAGACCTGTACAGATTGTAGCTACATCTGGCTTCACAAGCTGCATTGTATCATATATACCTAGACCCGCAGTGACTGAACCTCCGGGCGAATTTAAGTAGATCTGAATGTCTTGATCTGGATCTGTTGACTCCAAAAAGAGTAATTGAGCTTGAATAATATTTGCTGCATCATCATAGATAGGGGCTCCAAGAAAGATGATGCGATCCATCATCAAACGCGAAAAAACATCCATCGAAACAGCATTTAACTGACGCTCCTCGATGATGGTGGGCGAAACATAACCAGACGCTACCGACTGGAAGTTATGCAACTTTAATGAACTTATGCCGCAGTGACCTTTGGCGTATTTCTCAAATTCTGACATATTCAAAGTGTTTATATTGTAAGTTGTTTCAACTCTAAGGTCATACTTTGTGCCATAGAATTAAAAAACTCTGCAAACTTTCGTTTACAGAGTCCAAAGATATTATTTTTTTTCGATATTATAAAATTAATCTTGCTAAATAACAAGATTGTTAGTTTATAAAATCTCTATTACTACTCCTCAGCTGGAGTTGAAACTACATCAATAAGTTCTACGTCAAAGTATAGAGCATCATTACCCTTGATATCGGCACCTGCGCCACGCTCGCCATATGCAAGCTCTGACGGGATCCACAAAGAGATACGGCCACCCTTACCTACAAGCTTCATACCCTCAGTCCAACCCGGAATAACTCTGTTCAATGGGAACTCAATAATCTCACCATCCTCTGGAAGCTCACCATTATCACTTTGAGACTTGATATACTCCTTACGCTGCTCATCCATCTCGTCGTAACGTGATGAGTCAAAAACTTTACCCTCACGAGTTTTACCTGTGTACTTAACCTTAACTACATCTGTATCATTAACAGCCTTGATAGAGTCGTCACCAGCAACCTCAATCTTATAAAGTATGCCGCTTTCGGTCTTCTTAACACCAGATTTAGACTCGATTGAAGCCAACCACTCCTCAGAAGCAGCCTTATTCTTTGCAGGGAGAGTAACTGTGAAGAACTCTTGGATCTTAGCGCCAGCCTCCTCATCGGTCAACTTCTGCTCGCCTGCTATAACGTCAGCGAAAGATTTCTCTACCCATACTGTTTGAACTGGGATACCTGCATTAACAATGCTTGAACCAAGGTCATTACCCAAAGCTGCCGAAATTGATTTACGCTCTGCCTCATTCTCGAACATTGACGCATCAGCTCTTGGCATACTACAACGAGCAGCTTGAACCGCAGCTACATCTGCGCCATTAGCTATAGCCACGCTATCTGCTTGATCGCGTAAGTGCTCTACATTCAGAGATCTAGCTTGACGCTTTGTCATAAAATAATCTTGAAGCAACTCTGAAGCCTCCTCGTGAGTAACCTTATTTGTACCATTTGCAGAAGCGATAAGAGACTCCACAAGCGCATCGTAATCCAATGGAAGATCCTCAAGCTGAACCTTAGTCATACCTGCAAGGTTAACACCAACTGCATAAGAAAGTGTATCGAACTGAGAAAGGCTACCTTTAGTAACTGTTGCATTTTTTGAACCACCAGCACATGATGCCATCAAAAAAGCACCAACAACAGCTGCCATAAAAATTAATTTTTTCATTTTTCTATTATTAAATTATTGTTTATGATAATTCAGATATTCGCACAAAGATATATAAAAAATGGAGAACAACAAATATTTTTTCAGTATTTATCAAAGGTTTTACATCCAAACATCACCTTTAAAAGAAGTGACCCTTGATAGATATGACATGGCTCTGAGCGTCGTGCCTGTTGTATAATTTTACGCTTCTCACTAAGCTGGGGATGCCATTTAATAAAATTGCAATAGGCACCGAAAACAGCTTTAAAATTTCCTATCTCCCCCTTAAGCAGATATGAAAACGCCGCTAATAGATCTAAAAATGGTCTAACAACTGCAACAACTACTCTCTGCTTACATAATGAACACTTATATAACATAGCTAAGTTGTTACGATGATTTAGATATGTTTTACGCGGCGACGAGCTATTAAGAGTCCCTCCTCCAAGGTGATAGACAACACTCTGCGGTATGACCTCAACACGATATCCAGCAAGAGCAAAACGCCAACAGAGGTCAATCTCCTCCATATGCGCAAAGAAATCCTCATCGAAACCTCCCACCTCTTTGAATGTCGAAAGACGACACGCAAAAGCTGCCCCACTAACCCAGAACACATCTCTACGATCGTCATATTGGCCCAAATCTCTCTCTATATTTTGTAATATGCGACCTCGGCAAAATGGATAACCTAAATAATCAATATATCCGCCCGAAGCTCCCGCATACTCAAAATATGATTTATCTTCATATGATAATAGCTTGGGGGCAACTGCCGCAAGTGAGTGATCTGCTCTCAGAGCATCAAAGAGAGGTTCACTCCACCCTTCACTAACCTCAACATCTGAATTAAGCAACACTACAAAATCATACTCAAGGGAGGATAAGGCTATATTATAACCACCCGCAAACCCGTAGTTTTGGTTTAACTCAACCACCTTAACACTCTTAAAATCACTTTGTAGCATATGTACGGAGTGATCCGAAGAGCCATTGTCAACTACAACGATATCAGTCGAGGAGGGAGTATACTTAACAACAGAGGGTAGGAACTCCGCCAAGTGCCTCTCGCCATTCCAATTCAGTATAACTATTGCTTGTTGTGCTTCCATTTATTCGGGTTGTGTTTCCAGCGACGATGTGACCAAAGCCACAAATGAGGATTTTCACGTATTACCCTCTCTAACTTCTCCACATAACGACGCGTTATTTCAAAAGGTTCAACACTCTCAATGCCATCATGAATCAACTCATATTCAAGTTGATACCTACCTCTACCTAATCTTTGTTGATATATAAAGTAAACTGGCATTTTGAGTTTAAGAGCTATCTTCTCTCCACCATCAAAAAAGATTGTCTCTTGATTCATAAACTTAATCCATTGACTATTCAAACGACGTGGTGGGTTCTGGTCCGCAATAAGCCCTACAACATAATTGAGACCATTTACACCATCTTGATGCTCCAAGCAATAACGAATAGTCTCTTTTAATGCCACAGTCTCCACATTTTTGTGGTTACGTAAGCGTTTGAAAAGTTCATCAAAAACTCTATTTTCAAGAGGATGATAGACTGCAATCAATGATTGATCGGCAAACTTCGCCCAAAACATTAAATACTCCCAAAGGCCATGATGTGCAGTTAACGCAACCCATGATTGCCCCGCGGTCAATCCTTTAAGTTTATTGATCGGTTTATCCTCATCTTGACTCAATATCGTCTTCTCAGCCTTAGCTCCAGCAAGTGAAACAGTGCTCACCACCACCTCTGCCAGATAGTGATAAAACTCTTTACTGATCTTTGCTCGTTGCTGATCTGCTAATTCGGGGTATGCATTACGCAAATTCTTATCAACCACTCTCCTGCGATAACGGCAACAGTGATATATCAGAAAAAATAGTATATCGGCAAGAAAATAGTACCTGAACCAATGAGGTGTAATACTTATAGCGCGACAAAAAAGCCAAATTAGCTCAAGCGAGACTCTTTGCAAAAAATTCAATTTACTATTGCTCATTACCTCTACTCTTCTTGATTTTTGGTTTTCCCGCCAACACCACCACAAACTCCCCTTTGGGCTCATGTGCCAAGAAGTATGATAACACCTCTGCAAGAGTACCTCTCACGGTCTGCTCAAACTTCTTTGTAAGCTCGCGCGAAACAGATACCTGTCGCTCCTCACCAAAAAACTCTATCATCTGCTCAAGAGTCTTAATGACTCTATAAGGGGATTCATAAAAGATCATTGTGCGCTCCTCATCACAAAGCGATATAAAATGCTTGTTGCGGCCTTTCTTCTGCGGGAGAAACCCCTCAAAGCAAAAACGATCGCAAGGAAAGCCACTCTGCACAAGAGCAGGAACAAATGCTGTAGCTCCGGGAAGTGTCTCCACATCGATCCCCTGCTCAACACATGTGCGCACCAATAAGAAACCGGGGTCTGAGATACCGGGGGTGCCTGCATCCGAGACTAAAGCTACATTACGTCCCGCAACGATACTCTCAGCGACCATCTTCACTGTAGCATGCTCGTTGAACTTATGGTGAGAATATAATCTCTTCTCAATGCCCAAATGTTTAAGCAAGAAGAGAGTGGTGCGGGTATCTTCAGCTAAAATAAAATCTACATCTTTAAGGACGTTAATTGCCCTTAAGGTGATATCTTCAAGGTTCCCTATAGGGGTTGGTACAATATATAATTTTGACACTATTAATTTATGTTAAATTTATGTTCAAGGATTGACAAAAGCAACTTTGTAGCTTCGCCATCAGGATCCCAATTAAAATTCTCGGCAATATAGATGATTGCATCATCATAATTATCAAACCCATCTATCTTAGCCAATACCTCATGACAAAGATGCGGGTCGTCGCCAAAAAGATCTCGCGCCAAAAGATAACGCTCATTGATCCCCAACTCCTCGAAAGATCTATAAACATGCGCATCGGAGAGTGTTTGATGCGTGGTGTGATTTGAGATACGATCAGCAATTGTCTCAACATCGTTCGTATATGTATCAGCCAAGGTTGTTATTGGAGCTGTGAAATCCCCTACGATTATTGGGTTGATTGAGGAGTCTTCGCTCTTAGGCTCTTCCGAAGGTGGAGTCACTTTCTCACCACCCGTCAACTTAGATACAATCTTCTTGGTTATTTTACCACTCTTAGCCTTTAACGAAGCATCGTCATCATAGAGTGACATCAAAACACTTCGACGACGCTTCTGTTTTGGTATAGTATCTATATCAAATAATAGATTATCACCATCTTGCCTACGCTGAGGTGCCACCTCTACTTCTGGTTCTGGTTCTGGTTCTGGTTCTGGCGCCACCTCTACTTCTGGCTCAACTAATGACACGGCATCAATATCTATATCAACCACATAGGGCACAACAACCTCTGAAACCTGTTCGGGCAGCTCTGAGCTATCAGCCTCTTGCGAAGAGACTGTAAGAAACATAACGTTGTCATAGAGTCGCCTCAACTTGAAAAGCACCACATCTTTCTCTATTTGAGAAGGTTGCAACTCAGGGATCCATCCTGCAACAAGGAGCGAGAGTTCATCTATCTCTCTGCGTATCTCATCTATATTCATACCATTACATATTTAATTTACACCACTCTAAAACTCAATAAGTAACAAATCACTATTCCACTCTCCAGAGCTACCATCATAGATAATTGGTCGCTGCTTCTCTCTTTGCTTAAGATATAGGTAGCTCTCATAGAGATTAATACCATTAAGCGAATTCTCAGCAAGCGAGTACCCAACCACTGATGGATGACGCTTTGTCGTATTATACATTGCATCTGTACGCTCGATATATTCAAACACTCTTTGGGGGTCATTGGTCGGATTACCACCTCTAAGAATATTATCACCACTCTTCGAGCTATTAATTGGAGCTGTGGCAATGATATAGAGCCCTATGCTATCTGCATAGTTATATAATGACGCATTATAGACTCCTGCTGCAACCTTCACCGTGTTATAACCTCTCTCCTTAGCCTCCATCATCTGCCCGAAATCAGATAAAGATGACATCTCTACAGCTTTCAGACTCTGCTCAACACCATTTATCATCAACTCACCACCCTTACCAAGCTCCACGGAACGCAATCCAAGGAGGAAAGATAGATACTCAAGATGACGACCACGATATTGTGTTGAGAGATTTAAACGGTATTGGTTAGGATTCTCAATACTCCACGCCAAGGAGTCTGGAATTATTGTAGATAGGCGGATAGTATCCTCTCGACGCATATCCAAATTAATATCATGGTGACCACGTGTGACAACATCGCCTCTAGGTGATATCAACTCATAGTTTATACGAGAGGTGCGAGCATTAAGCGCCTCGCTTTTAACGATAATTGAGATATTAGATGTCAACACATTAAACGATCTAGTTGTCGCAACATCCAAATCACGAATATACATCGTCGGTTGCGAGAGCATCGTAACAGCTCCAAGCGAAGGAGTATTGACATCACTCCACCCCTCCAACTCTTTTATATTTGAGTTAAGATCCATTACAATTTGAAGAGTTGATTCTGACTCTTTACGAAGGTAATTTGTAATGTTGAATTGCGCTGGCATTGCTGGAGTAGCACTATACCCCACCTCACGACCATCGACAAGAAGCCGATATGGAGCCGATGCCGACTCTATAGAGATGACTGCCTGACGACCTAACCATGAGAAAGGTGCTTCAAAGGTGGAGGCATAAACCATCTCTGCCGTTGCAATCTGCTGCGACCAATCTTCGAGAGGTAAAACGTAACGCAGGGCATCGGGCGCATCGCTATCAGATTCAAGAGCTGTAGAGCGCGGCAAAATTGAGCTGCGAAAAGGTTCTATATTGGATGACTTGCTCTGCTCCACATCCATCTCTTGAGCAAAAGAGTTGATCGAAGCCAAAAGCAAAATTATATATGGGGTTATTCTCATAAAAGTTTTGTATATTTGCACGGTAAAGATAATAATTTTTTTCATTAGCACAATGCAATCCTCGTTTGTCAAACTTAATTTTCCACCAATAGAGCTAAAAACTCGCAAAAATATGGAAGACAACACCCTATCGGTGTGGGTTCCAATGCGCAAATGCTATATTGTGCTAACTCCAGAAGAGTGGGTAAGGCGCCACGTGGTAGGATACCTTACAACTACCTGCGGAGTCGAACCAACCCAAATATGTGAAGAGTATCCTGTAAAAATCACCTCCCAAGCACAACGAGCTGATATCGTCGTAATGGATAGATCGGGTAAACCCGCGATACTTGTAGAGTGCAAAGCGGCCAATATCCCAATAGATAAAGAGGTCTTTGCGCAAGCTGTAAGATACAACTCCGTGGTGGGGGCGCGCTACGTGGTTCTATCTAATGGATTAAAACACTTCTGCTTTGAGTACTCTAATGGCGAATATCTACCCATGAATAAATTCCCCCAATTTTAATCCTCTTCATCCACCTCATTTCCCTCTAGCAGCCTTGATGAGAGCTGCTTCTTGGTGGGTAGCCCCAACTTGCGAAGCTTATCCCCCAAGCGCACGATATTATCATTTCCTGTATGCATTCGCTTGAATGCATCATCGTATTTTCCTCGCGCCACATCAAGGGCCTTTCCCACATCCTCTAGCGAGGAGCTAAAATTAACTAATTGCTCGAAAAGTTTAGTCGCATTTTTCACTATTGCCTCTGTATTTTTCGACTGAGCATTACGCTTCCAAAGATCGTCAACCAACTTAAGAAGAGCAAAGAGATTTGTTGGAGAGGAGATTATAACCTTTTTGTTGTATGCATCGCTCCAGATAGTGTTATCAGCTTGAAGCGCTGCCAAGAAAGCAGGCTCATTTGGGATAAACATAATCACAAAATCGGGCGAATTAACTAACTTCTGATACTCCTTACGACCCAACTCATTTACGTGTTGTCGCACAGACTTAAGGTGTTGCTCAAGAAGCACGACACGCTCCGCCTCACTCTCCGCGGCAACATATCCTACAAAGGCCGTAAGAGAGGTCTTCGAATCAATGACAATCTGCTTATTATCAGGGAGATTCAGAACGACATCTGGACGCAAGTTGTTACCCTCCTCATCCTTAATATTAAACTGTGTCGAGTAGTGAATACCCTTCTCTAAATTTGAGCTATCGAGAATTGTTTCAAGGATCATCTCTCCCCAATCTCCCTGCACCTTTGAATTACCCTTAAGTGCATTTGTCAAGTTCGTTGTCTCGGTGGTAATCTTTCGATTAAGCTCCATCAAGTTTTTAAGCTCATTCTGAAGGGCTCCCCTCTGTTCATTCTCTATAGAGTAGATCCTTTCGACACGCTCCCTAAAGTCTGAGATATTATCTCTAAATGGCTTAAGAAGCAGATCAATAGACTCTTTATTGGTAGCTTTAAACTCGCGCGTATGCTCCATAAAGATATCTGTTGCTATATTCTTAAATTGCTCACGCATCCGCTCATCGCTGAGCCTCTGCTGAGCCTCTTGCTGCTCTTGCTGCTGTTCGCTAAGTTCAAGGCGACTTCGATATTGAGCCGACTCCTGCAACAATCCTCGCACCTCTGCCTCTCTCTCCGTCAATAACCTCTCTAATTGACCTTTAGAGTCATTCAACACTTCGTTTTGACGTGCAAGGCGCTGTTGCTCAGATCGAGATGAGCCAACGACAATATATAGTAATACTAAGAGAAGTAGTATAACGACAACTAAGACAATTGATATTATATCCATAAGGCAGTATAATTTTAATTAAGGATACAATATTACATAGTTTTTTTGTCAATTAAAAATTTCCATCAAAAAAAGTTGTATCTTTGTCGAATAACAAAAAATTACATAGATTCAGTTTTAACTTTTATGCGAATAATATCACCTTCGATACTCTCTGCCGACTTTGGGCAGTTAGAGCAAGAGACATTGATGCTCAACGAGAGCGCTGCCGAATGGATTCATATTGATGTTATGGATGGCCTCTTCGTCCCCAACATATCATTTGGATTTCCAATTCTAAAGAGCGTGAAGCAACATGCCACCAAAACTCTTGATGTGCACCTAATGATTGTATCCCCAGAGAGATATATCGAACAATTTGCTAAAGATGGGGCTGACATCATTGTATTTCACCTTGAAGCTACCGAGGCACACATCTCAACAATTGAAGCGATTAAGAGGTATGGTAAAAAGGCAGGTGTCTCAATAAAGCCAAACACCCCAGCAAGCGCTATCAAGGAGCTACTTCCTCTCCTTGATGTAGTTCTAGTGATGAGTGTAGAGCCGGGCTTTGCTGGTCAAAAGTTCGACGAAAATGCCATTACTAAGGTGCGCGAGATCAAAGAGATGATTAATGCATGTGGCTGCAACACGCTTATTGAAGTTGATGGTGGCATCAATGCCAAGAATGCACCACTGCTATTCGAGGCGGGTGCAGATGCTATTGTTGCTGGCTCCTCTGTATTCTCGGCTGCCGATCCAAAGCTCGCTATATTGGAACTTCTCAACGCGTAAGGTTATATGATCTCACTAGATAATATATCTGTTAGCTATGGTGGCTGGCAGCTATTCGACTCAATATCGTTCCTAATTAATCCAAAAGATAGAATTGGATTGGTTGGTCGTAATGGTGCGGGTAAAAGCACGCTCCTTAAGATCATCATTGGAGAGCAGCAGCCAACGAGCGGAGGAGTATCGCTCAATGGTGATTGCACACTGGGATATCTTCCTCAGACAATGCTTATTGCCGACACCACATCACTTGTTGAGGAGACTGCAAAGGCATTTGAGACAGTAATAAAGATTGAGCGCGAGATAGAGAGTCTGACGAATCAAATTGCAGAACGAGATGACTACCAGAGCGAGGAGTACACCTCACTCATACATCGTCTCAATGATGCCAACGACCACTATCATATTTTGGGCGGTGACACCCGCGAGGCAGATATTGAGAAGACTCTTTTAGGATTAGGATTCAAGCGTAGCGACTTCACACGCGCCACAAAAGAGTTCTCTGGAGGTTGGCGCATGCGCATTGAGCTAGCTAAGCTCCTACTGCGTCGTCCCTCTATATTTCTACTCGATGAGCCCACCAACCACCTTGATATTGAGAGTATTCAGTGGCTAGAGGATTACCTAAAAAGCTACAACGGTGCCGTACTCCTCATATCACACGATCGCGCATTCCTCGCCAATGTTACAAATAGAACTGTTGAGATCTCTCTAGGTAGAGCTTACGACTACAAGGTATCTTACTCAAAGTATGTTGATCTACGTGCTGAACGTCGTCAACAGATGCTATCAGCCTACGAGAATCAACAACGACTCATAGAGAAGAGCGAAGAGTTCATAGAGAAGTTCCGCTACAAGCCAACCAAAAGCAATCAAG
Organism: Rikenellaceae bacterium; assembly: GCA_047172325.1. Classification (GTDB taxonomy): domain Bacteria; phylum Bacteroidota; class Bacteroidia; order Bacteroidales; family Rikenellaceae; genus Alistipes. The sequence continues at coordinate 58,816 of JBCQWG010000004.1, forward strand.
TGCAATCAAGAATAAAGCAACTTGAAAAGATAGAACGCATAGAGATTGAAGATGAGGATCTTTCACGACTCAACATCAAATTCCCCCCTGCACCTCGTTCGGGGCAGATCGTAGCTGAGATTAAGGATGCAGGCAAATCTTTTGGAGCCAAGCATGTCTTCAGTGGAGCCAATATTATAATTGAGAGAGGGGACAAGATTGCTCTTGTTGGTCGTAATGGCGAGGGTAAGACGACACTTGCTCGAATGATTCATGGAGAGTTAGAGCCTAGCGAGGGAACAATAAAAATTGGCGCCAACATAAATATCGGATACTTTGCTCAAAATCAAGATGATCTCATGGATGGCGACTTCACCGTCTTTGATACCCTCGACAGAGTTGCCGTGGGTGATGTTCGCACTAGGTTACGCGATATACTAGGAGCCTTTCTCTTCCGCGGGGAGGATATCGACAAGAAGGTGAAGGTGCTCTCTGGAGGTGAACGCTCGCGATTAGCTATGGCTAGATTGATGCTTGAGCCTTACAACCTATTGATTCTCGATGAGCCCACCAACCATATGGATATGCGCTCGAAAGATATATTAAAAGAGGCTATCAAAAAGTTTGACGGCACGGTAATCGTTGTCTCTCATGATCGTGAATTTTTGGATGGTACCATAGATAAGATATATGAGTTCCGTGATGGAGGGGTCAAAGAGTATTTAGGAGGAATATATTACTTCCTAGAGAAGCGTAAAATTGAATCTCTCAATGAAATTGAGCGTAAAGAGAGTCCTAAGATAAGTTCTAACGATACTACAACGCCTAGCTCTGGTAAACTAAGCTACGAGCAGAAAAAAGAGCAGGAAAAACTTATCCGCAAAGCTCGCAAAGCCGTTGAAAGTATTGAAGCTGAGCTCGCTACAACAGAAGCTAAGATTGCTGAGTATGATGCTCAGTTTGCAGCCTCCACTCAATATGAACAAGCTGACTTCGAAGCATATAACAAACTTAAAGAGCACTACGACCACCTTATGCATGAGTGGGAGAAGGCCTCTTATGAACTAGAATTAATTGAAGAAAATTAGATAACTATGGATAATATACTATTTGGAATCCGCCCGGTGGTTGAAGCTATCGAGGCAGGCAAGCAGATCGAAAAGATCTACATAAAGAAAGGAGCAGAGGGGCAACTTATGACAGAGTTGCGCGACCTATGTTTCCGTCACCGACTTCGTGTGCAAGAGGTGCCAATTGAGAAGCTCAATAGATTAACTCGACTTAACCATCAAGGTGTAGTTGCTCAGATATCATCAATAGCATATGTTGAAGTGCAAGACATCTTAGATCGCGTACCAGAGGATGAGACACCTCTTATTGTTGTATTCGATGGTGTAACCGATGTGCGCAACTTTGGTGGCATCGCCCGCAGCGCTGAGTGTGCTGGTGCTCACGGACTTATCACACCTCTCAAGAACTCTGCACCAGTAAATGCAGAGGCAATGAAATCATCGGCTGGAGCTCTCAACGCAATACCCGTATGTCGCGTAGGCTCCATTCGCACCACCCTTATGACACTTCAGGCTGAAGGCTTCCAGATTGTAGCGGCTACCGAGAAGAGTAAAAAACTAATCTACGACGCCGACTTCCGCCAGCCAACAGTACTTGTGATGGGCTCTGAAGATGTTGGAATCTCTCGCGAAATATTAAAACTATGCAATGAGCAGCTAGCAATCCCGCTTATAGGTCATATCGAATCACTTAACGTCTCCGCAGCTGCGGCAATAATGCTCTTCGAGATTGTTCGCCAAAGAATTGGTGGCACTAATGAATAAAGTATTTAGAGGGGAGTTTAATCTCCTCTAAATCAGGGTAAACGCATAAAAAAGTTTCTCATCGCCTCCGGCGGGCAGGGTGCTCCCTGCGGAGCTATTCTTCTCTTGCGAATTGGGCTTATAGCTACGCTATGAAATTAAAGGTATTAAAATAGTTATCACGAATAAATTCGCATAACTATTTTAATACCTTTAATTTTTTAAATGCCTGAAGGCATTTAAACCCAATCCGAGGTTAACCTCGCTGATGGGATGATGTCAACCTCCGGTTGACATAGATAGATGCATTATAAAGAGCGTTGAAAATAAATTTTCATAAGATCTTTATAATGCATCTATCGTAGGGTAAAGCCCTCATCACATCAGTGCAACACAAGGTCAAAAACGATAGTTTTTGGATCCAAGCTTCGCTTGGCGGCCGCCCGCTGTTAGGGCATTAGCAAGTGGTGTAAGCTCTATTTTCATGGGTTTGCCTACCCTCTAAATACTTTATAACAATCTCTCAAAGCCAAATCTATGGGCCTTTGATTCAGTCAAATAGATATCTCCACAGAGAGTAAAGCCCATCCTCTGAAGTAGGTTCTGCATCACGATATTGTCGCGGTGGGTATCAGCGCGCAGAGAATGGATGCCACGGCTGATGGCCTCTGACTCCATCGCTGCAAAAAATATTGCTCCTACACCCTCTCCTCTAAAGGAGGAGCTCACAGCTAGGCGATGCAGTGTAATATAGTCAAAGTTAGAAAGCCACTCACCATTGTAGATATTGTGGTAAGACTCCTCTGCGCCATATGCCAGAACACCATATGCTGCAATCACGCCCTCTCTCTCTAGAACGTAACCTCTGTCAAGCTCTACATCAAGCTCAATAACACCCACCGTAGGGTAGCCATCTTGCCACTGATCTACACCGCGAGAGTGAAGAAACTGCTGACAGTCAGCTATTATAAGCATAATATCTGATATATCATCAGAGGTGGCTGATCTTAAACTATACATACTTTATTATATTTGACAAGCACATTAAGTAATTCACTCTCGAAATTTGGTGTAAAAATATCTTTACCTAACGATTCCGAGATCTCTCCAACACTCCAGAACCTACCCCCATCGAGCTCCTCCGTAGGGCAGACCTCTCCATCGAAACAAGTGGTGTAGACATGTACTAACTCCCTCTCTCGCTCCGATTCAAAGATATAGGAGCAGATGAATTGTGGATCGAAGCCCTCGATGCCCAACTCCTCACGGCTCTCACGCGCAAGTGCATCTTGAACCATCTCTCCAAAATCAACATGTCCTCCTACGCCACTATCCCAACGATTTGGTTGTATATCTTTCCATGATGGGCGATGCTGCAAATAGAGATCGCCATCAGAGTTAAATAGATGCAGATGCACAACAGGATGTAGCAACTTAGAGCCACTATGACACTCCGTGCGTGTAGCTGATCCAACTACCCTACCATCCTCTTCGACGATTGGAAATAGCTCCTCTGAATCTTGATTTATCATCTCTCGTTCTCCTCCCTTGGTTGACCCGTTTTAAAACCTAAAGACTCCATCCACTCCTCTGCATATGGAGGTACTAACTCATTTCGTTCACGCCATAAACCGCTCTCAATCAGCTCATCACGATGAGCATTTAGCTCTTCATGTATAGGGAATGTAGGACGCGGTATAATACTCTTCTCCTCTCTAACTGAAGGCCGTATGACTCTATCAAAAACATCACCTTGCGATGGTCTTCTCTCCATCTGCCAGCTAAAACCCTTCAACGTATACTCTTGATCCGCAGGAATCATATTCATTGGATAGAGTGTATAATCGGGATCACCTCGATATGTGATACCGACCACATTTTGCTCTTCTATATAGAAAGTGGCTGATGCACTTGCCATAACCATAAGGCCATCAACATCATTACTATCCTCCTCCTGCATAAAGTAAATTGTCTGAGCATTACCATCCACATCTGTACGATAGATATTACTATCTTGAAATAATGAGGTGATAACCCTACCTGCAATTTGGTTATAATAGATATTCTGCTCTATTTCACTTGCCACAATGGGGTTACCCTCGGTGAATATAGCCTTAGTAATCTGACTGTTAGAGCTATATATATCCATCACATCCGATGTAACTTGGTTATTATCATGCCACAGAATAGGGTCGATGTAGAGTCTAATTATTGAATCTAATGAATTAGTCGCCATCGAGTCGGCAACCGCTTGGAAATCAGATCTATATATTCTAACATTGCGATAACCCTTTGTCAAGCGATAGAGGGAGTCTACAGCTACAGAATCTATAGCTATGGTATCTACATGAAGAGAATCCACGATAATAGAATCCACAATATCGGGGGCCACAGGCAACAGCTCATTAATAAGAGCGGCAGTATCTACAGCCAACGCTGAGATCATCTCCGTGCTATCCGCCGCGGAGATCTTACCTCGCTCCACATCTCTACGTATCTTGCGAGTCTCACGCTCTGCTATCTTCGCTTGTCGCTCTGCAACTCTACGCGCCTCACGCACCTTCTCGGCATCTAACTTAGCGTTAATTACCAATTGGCGTTCTCGCCCAATGCTATCTAGAACTATCTTCTTTGCTACGTCCACCTCCATTTTTTGCGCTGCACGTATCTTTCTCTTCTCTTGATAATTATGCTTTATTCGTTGCCAGAAGTTAAGAGTATCAACAGCTGACGACATCGCAAGAGAGTCAACCACTAAAGAGTCAACTTGCTCTACACCTTGACCATCCAAGCTATCAGGGGTTTGGATCAAATCCTCCTCCAGAGGGGGTTGCACATCAACTGGTGGAGCAGCTTGAGGTGCCGCCTCTGGCAAAGGCGGTAAGTTGGGATCAGACAAAGCCTCTGCTCCAATAGGAGGACGCGCACCACCACCATTCGGGGTAAACTCTCGCCCGCCCCTAACATTTAGCTCTTTACCTTGAACCGGGGCCTCATGTATATGTTCATGGTCGTGGTCATGGTCGTGGTCATGAACATCTTCTGTTGAGGTGACAGCACTTGTTTCTAATGATTCACTTAACTCAAAACGATTGAGAGTAAATATCTGAAAGGTATCAGCACGCATAAAGAGTGAGTCACCCTGCTCCTTATCATAGCTAATGATTGAGGGGTTTCCGACCAGTGTAATATCTCCGGGAGTTTTGATATACTCTCCATAATCACCAAAGATCAAGCTTTTTTGAGTTGTATCATCAATCTGAATATTATTGCGCATATAGATATGCTCTGTTGCGCGATAATAATCCATTGAGTCGCCCCACATCTCCTGCTCCTCTGTGAGGATATAACCATTTAACGAGAATGAGTAGCGATCAGCAATCTTGTCATAATCACCCTCATCGGCATAGAGGTACTCATCTTTCTCATTCCAAATATTTGTGTTTGCAAAGTAATATGCAGCCTCAGTCTCTGTGTTATAAATGATAGAATCACTGGTCATCTCATACTCATCTCCGCTAAGCTGGACATCTCCAACTCCAATTAGCTCCTTAGTATCAGAGTAGTAGTAACCATTTACAGACTCCATAACACTCTCACCATTAATCATCACACCGCCGCCAACATAGCTTCCTATATTATCGAGAGTGTTAAAGCGAAAGTTATAACAATAGAGAGTTGCGTCACCATCCACCACCTTAACGATTGGTGCATAGAGATTAACTTCATTCAAATCACCATTATAGTCAGCTCGATCAGCATATGCATAAGTTGTATTCTTATTGATTATGACTGCTCCAAAGCACTCCAATCGCTTGTCGCTATATCGAACCGCACTATCGGCTGTGATAATAGCACCATTATGCTGCGCAGCAAAGTTACCCACTAAACACATAACCTCAACGGTATCGTTGAGGGTTATGGGATAAACTATGTCCGCAGTGAGATCTATGATCTTCGTTTCGGGATTCTCCTCAACTTGACCACTACCCTTTTGGGCAAAAAGCAGATCATCGAAGAGAGTCCACGAAAGCACTACAATTATCAGTAGCGATATTATTCGACGCATATATAGAGATTACTTCAACCAACCTTTATTTAGAAATTCATCACTATGGAACTCAGGATCAATATAGACATACATTCTGTCGATACGCTTCGAGAACCAATCGTTGAAGATGCGCTCTTGCTTATCGGCCAATGCCATCTCCTCAATTCTCAAATAATCATCCGAAAGCGATGCACGGTGAGCAGGAATCACCTCAACGAGCTTAACAATCTTAGAGAGCTTATTTCCTACAAGATCCTCCGTTGCAAAGGCCTTTGAAATTTGACCAACCTCCATATCTTTAAGAGCCATATAATCATCAATGCTCTTGTATCCACGATTTCCAAAATCCTCTTTCAAGAACTTGGTTACAGTCATCTTTGCATCATTGATATTATATTGCGCTAAAAGATCGTGGTTTGAAACAATACCACCATTCATCTTCGAAGATGCATCATCTGAATAGCTTTTAGCTGCCACCTCAAACGAGATAGAACCATCAACAATCTTGCCTGCTAGACTATCAAGGAACTGAGAGGGCTCGGCAAGCTCATCGGCAGTATATACCGGACGCAACAATATGTGACGGCAGTGATATAGTTCACCTCGCTTATCGATAAGTTCAATGATGTGAAAACCAAACTCTGTCTCCACAACCTCTGATATTTGACCCGGCTGCAACTGCTCCAAGGCTGTTGCGAACGACTCTACAAAGCCATTTGCGGGCTGTGGCTCCATCTCACCACCGCGATATGCTGATCCGGGATCTACCGAATACATACGAGCTAATGCCTCAAAACGAGTCTCACCAGAGATAACACGTTGACGCATCTCCACAAGACGAGTTCTAACACGACGCTTAGCCTCATCTATAGAACTTGGAAAACGAGTGATGTGAGCATAAACATATTGCTCTCCAATAATTGGAAGAGAATCTACAGACTTGCTATTGTAGTATTGCTCTACCTCACCGGGGATAACCTTCACCTTACCTACTACCTCTTGACGCATTGATTGAGCATAATATTGTTGCTCATACTTTTGACGCATGCTAGATTTGATATTGAAGATCGCCATATTGTGCTGCTTCTCCAACTCTTTGACGCCTCCAACCTGCTCAGCCATATTATCCACCATGTTGTCAACCGAAATAGCAATATCAGTCGAATTGATCTCAACAGAGTCAATTAACGCTTGATTATAGAGTAGCGATTGCGACATAAGTGTCTCTAGGGACTCAACCATAGGATCACGATCAGAAGTATAACCTTGTTGTCGACGCTGCTCCACCAATTGATTGGCATATTCAACCACCTCCGAGTGAAGGATGGATGAACTTCCAACAACTGCAACGACCTTGTCGAGCATTACTTTTTGTGGCTGTGCCACCACTACAATTGCATTGATTGCAAGCAGCAGAGATAATAGTGTTCTCTTAATCATAATTGTATCTTAATATTCTTATTTCTTTCTTGTTTACTTCAATTTTCGCGCTCCTTATATTGTCTCTTAATCACCCCCTCCAACAAAGCCTCACCATAGAGCGTCTGCTCATTAGCTCGAATCAATGCTTGGTTACGCTCCGTGATAAGTATTGTTCTAATTGTCGAACGCACCCACTCCAAAGGAGCAATATCACCGACAACCTTATGGTCAAATATCTGGTAATAATAGTCATAGTTGCTATCCTTCATCTGAATAACTCCCCTCTCAGAGATCAACTTATCGCTCTCATCACTACGTACCAAAGGCAACAAGTCTAGAAGCTCAGCTGCCTCAAACCACGACAAAGATAGATCTGTAAATTCAAATCCATTCTTCTCACATATCGCTACGAGGTCATTTCGCTTGGTCTCCGAGTTCGACTCCATCAACTCCTTCACCTTCTTGGATTGGTCATGGTCTATTGGTACACGCAAGACCTCTCCTTTAATTATGTCTCTATTCAAACGAAAATTACTCTCATGATTTAAGTAATACTCTTGAATCTGCTGATCTGTGTAGGTGGTATCTGCCGATATGCTCACACAACGTTCATCGAGCTTCTTTATAAGCAAAAGTTGTCTATACTCCTCAACCATCGACTCAATATCCGCTTCCGACGAGAGAAAAATCCGCTCCGCCTCACGCAGCTTAACCTGCTTTCGAATCCACTTATCAATAAAGACCTCTACAAAAGCAACACTATCTTCGCCTCGATACTCCTTCGGAACGACACTCTCTAACTCGCTTTGCATAAGTGTATTACCATCAACCTCTGCCAACACCACACCACCAACCATATTTACATGGAAGTCACGGCACGAAACAAAGCCGAGCAGTAGAAGCGGGGTTATATATAATAATATCTTCATTCGAAGCTACAAAAATAGGATTTTTACTCCAAAAAAACGCATAGAGTCACTATTTTATTGTTAAAATTTAAAAATTATCCTCCTCTTGTGAATCCACACCCTCCTGCTGAGCTACAATCTTCTTAAATTGACGAGAACAGATCACAATAGAAATAATTAATACTAACACCGCTACAGCATAAACAACATAATATATATTCTGATTAGTGATTAGATCCTTCAACATTACATTCTCACCCATATCAAGTAAAATTAATATATATGCCAACGCATTGTTAAGTGCATGAAGGATCATCGACGCAATAAGCGAGCGGCTACGAATATAGATATAGCAGAGAATCAAACCCATAAAAAAAGCATTCACGATCATCGCTGGATGAAGATGCATCAATCCAAAGAAGAGAGATGAGACAAGACACGCTACAACAATACCACTCTTCAAACGAAGTGATTCATAGATCATACCCCTACATATAATCTCTTCGAAGATTGGAGCTACGAGAACCAATGCTACAAGCATAGGCCAACCACGCCCCTCAACATCTGGAACAGATGGCAATAGTGATAAAATAGGCTCTAGAACGACCGACATAGAGACGATCATAAGTAATCCACCAAGAAGCACCGTGGGATTAAAGCCTTTAATCGAGAAGCGCAACACGGGCGGCTCGGCACCGCGACGACGACGCAAAAAAGAGATAAAGATAACGGTAATAGCCATTGATATAATTTGAGCTATCAGCATAGTCCAAGCCATGCGCAAATCTGTTGTCAACGGCTCTGAGAAGAGCTTCACAATAAGCATAGAGGCAAAAACAGCCCCCAGCTGCGAGACTATAAAAACTCCAAAAATTGCAGCCAAATCGGTAAAGGTTGGATATAATCGTCCCTGCTTTACTTCGAACTCTTCTTTAAATTCTTCTTCTTGAATGTGTACATTCAACTCATCTTCAGGTGTTGTATTCATAATAAATATAAATTTAGCAAAAAATTAATAGCTCAAAGATACTCATTTTTCGAATAGAATTATTATTTTTGATATAAAATCACTAATTTTGCCAAAATTATAATTTTCAACTTTAAAACTTATGGCAAAGGTTATCGCATTGGCGAATCAAAAAGGAGGCGTTGGTAAAACCACCACAGCAATCAATCTTGCTGCATCATTGGCTATTTTAGGCGAAAAGGTGCTCTTATTGGATGCCGACCCTCAAGCAAATGCCACATCGGGGCTGGGCTTTGACATCAACTTAGATGGCATATATGAGTGTCTTATAGGCGAGAAGTCTGCGCGTGAGGTTATCCTCCATAGTCCAGATCTTGATAATCTATACCTACTTCCATCTAGCATTGATCTTGTTGCGGCAGATTCAGAGCTGCCAAAGTTCGAGAATCCACACTTCCTAATGAAACGAGTGCTCGAAGAGATTCGCGCAGATTATGACTATATACTTATCGACTGCTCCCCTTCGCTTGGATATACTACCGTTAATATCTTTACTGCGGCCGACGCTGTTCTAATCCCTGTTCAGTGTGAATATCTTGCGCTAGAGGGTCTAAGCAAGTTGCTAAATACTGTGAAGATCGTTAAGAGTGGACTCAATCCAGAGCTTGAGATCCAAGGCTTTATCCTCACCATGTATATGCGCAACCGCCTTAACAACCAAGTTGTGAATGAGGTTCGTGCCCATTTTGGCGATCTAGCATACGAAACTGTTATACAGCGAAATATTAGATTAGGAGAGGCTCCATCGTATGGTAAGCCTGTGATGTTATATGATGCTTCAGCTGTAGGATCAAAAAATTATATGAATTTGGCGAAGGAGTTTATCAAACGAGAGCGTGAAAACAGATAAGAACAACCTAAAAATATGAAACCACAAAAAGGACTCGGTAGAGGATTGGATGCCATATTTGGCGCCGAAGTAATCGAACCAAAAATAAAGCCAATGGGCGAAATTGCGCAAATTGCTCTCTCCAAAATTAAGCCCAACCCCACGCAGCCACGTCGCGAATTTGACGAAGAGGCTCTTGAGAGTTTAGCCGCCTCCATACGCTCACTGGGTATCATTCAACCTATCACCGTTAAAGATAACGGCAATAGCAACTATATCATTATCAGCGGAGAACGTCGTTGGAGAGCCTCCAAAATGGCTGAGATGGAGACGATACCTGCATATATCCGACAAGCAAACAACCAAGATTTACACACGATGGCTCTCGTTGAGAATGTGCAGCGTCAAGATCTTAATCCAATTGAGATATCACTCAGCATGCAACGTTTGATTGATGAATGTGGATTAACTCAAGAGGCGCTCTCTCAGAAGGTTGGCATTAAACGACCAACGATATCAAACTATTTGCGACTATTAAATCTTCCAGACGCTATACAATTTGCCCTTAAATCAGGCGTTATAACTATGGGGCATGCTAAAGCAATTGCGAGTGTTGACCCAAGTAAACAGATAGCATTTATGAAGCATTGTGTGGAGAAGGCTCTTTCGGTTCGTCAAACAGAAGAGGCTGCACGCGCAATGCAGGCAGAAAAACCAACAAAGAGTGAGGTAGAATTTGAGGAAGAATACCCTGAAAGCTATATGCGATTGGCAGAGAAATTGGAGAGTTACTTCTCTGAAAACATCTCTATAAAAAGAACAAAAAAGGGTGGAGGTAAAATCACCATAGAGTTTAAGGACGATAAAGAGATTGATACATTTATATCTCGTTTTGAGCAGCACAACAACTAATTAATGAATATTAATCACAATATAATAAGGCATATAGCAACAATAGCCCTATTAATCATACTATGCTGCAATACGGCATATTCTCAACTTCGACGCTCCAACAAGAGTTACGTTGAGGGGGGTGTTTTGATGCGTCCCGACACAACTGCGGTTGACTCACTATCCCTTTTGAAAACTGATCTGACAGACTCTCTACTTCGAGCAGAGGCTACAGCATCACAGCGGGACTCATTATCATCTCCCGTTGCCCTCAAAGCAACATCTCCATTGCTTCACACAGCAGCAGAGGAGGAGCCCCGCACACCTTTCTTTAGTGATTCAATGTCAATATCGAAGATGTGCTGGATTGCCGCAGTGCTACCCGGATATGGTCAAATATATAATAAACAATATTGGAAACTACCTATCCTATATGGTACTGTAGGAGCTGGATTAGCGCTATATTTCAACGAAAATAAGACCTATAAGCCACTTCGTGAAGAGTATGATGAACTCATGCTCCAGAGTGGAACCTATCGCACCGAAGAGCTCAACACAGTTCAAGCGGCTATGATAAAGAGTAATTCGCGAAGACAATTATACATGGGAGCTGCAATTGCATCATATATCTTCTTCTTGGGCGACGCTGCCGTAAACTACTCCACCAATGAGGTCTCTGATGTTAAGAAGGCCACTACCCTATCTATGATATGTCCCGGTGCAGGTCAATTCTACAATAAGAGTTATTGGCGCATCCCAATTGTCGTTGGTATGTTTGCATCTACAATATATGTGTACGACTGGAATAATCGAGGATATCAACGCTTCAAAACAGCCTACAACCTAGTTATAGATTATACAAATAATCCTGATGACTACCCCGACGGATCTCCCGACGAATTTGCAGGCGCCTACTCTGCATCAACGCTCAAAAGCTACCGCAATAGCTATCGCCGCAATCGTGACTTCGCTGTGATCCTAACGGCAGGAGCATACCTTCTTCAAGTGCTTGATGCACACGTCGATGCGCACCTTAAAGATTTTGACATCTCAGATGATTTAACACTCAATGTCAATCCAATGGTTGACTACTCACAAGCAGCTATGGGCTATAGTGAATCAGCTGTCTATGGACTCAACATTAACCTCAGATTTTAAATATGAAACTGTCAACGATACTCTCCCTATCACTTATCACCCTATCACTATCTGCCACACCTCTCTCAGCGGCAGATCAATTTTGGAAAAAGCAGAAAAAAACAGCTGCTGTAGAGGCTCTAGAGAGGCCCGACACAACTCAAGTAACAGTTGAGCAACAGATTACGCCATCACCTCTAGAGAAGATCTCGGCTGACTCACTAGCCAAAATTGAGGCCGAACGAATGCGACGTCATAACGACTCTATTACGCTCAACTTCTCAATGATGCAGATGGACTCTCTAGTTACAATATGGAGAGAGCGTCGTGCTGATGAACATTTCGATGAGTTCCGTAAACACTATATCATGAGCGACTCATTGGTGGAGACCTCCATCCCTGACTCTGTATATATCGAACGTCTACGTAATATGATGTCGCCAGTGATTCTACCCTACAACGACATCACAAAGAGTTATATAGCTCGCTATACGAATACTCGCTACGGCACCATAAATCGAATCATGTCACTCTCGCAATACTATTTCCCTGATATTGAAGAGGAACTCCTCAAAAATGATATCCCAATAGAGTTTCGCGCAATGCCCATCATAGAGTCCGCGCTCTCCGCCACTGCCGTATCTCCCGCTGGTGCCATGGGTCTATGGCAGTTTATGCCCGCTACAGCCAAAGCATATGGACTTGAGATCAATTCACTTGTCGACGAGCGTTGCAATCCACAACTCTCCACCAAGGCTGCATGTCGCTTCATCAAAGATATGTATGATATATATGGTGACTGGACATTAGTTATTGCAGCCTACAACTGCGGTCCGGGTAACGTAAATAAGGCTCTGGCACGCTCAAGCGTAAGTAAAGAGAATGGTACCTTCTGGGATATCTACTACTATCTACCGCGAGAGACTCGTGGATATGTTCCCGCCTTCGTGGGTGCATCTTATGCATATGCCTACCACCAACAACACAACATCGAATTTGAGGAGTCTCCCCTACCCCTCGCAACAGATACAATACATATAAACCGAGCATTGCACTTCGGTCAAGTAAGTGAAGTGCTAGAGATCCCAATGGAGCTTCTACGTGAACTAAATCCGCAATATCGCAAAGATATTATCCCTGCTACAACAAAAGTATACTCATTGAGACTTCCTCAGCGCTATGTGACTGAATACATCGAGAATGAAGAACTAATCAACTCGAAGGATTCCGTATACCTCAAGGAGTACATCAATCCAGAGGCCCTTAAGAAGGCGATGACAACCCCAAGTTACACCATACATCAGGTACGCAGTGGTGAAACGCTAGGAGCAATTGCAAATAAATATCGCGTCTCAACAAAATCTATTATCAACCTCAATAATTTACGAAACCCCGATAGGTTATCGGTTGGTCAACGCCTAAAGATTAGCGCAAAATAATGAATACAACAAGCGACATCATTGTAGCACCAGCAACACTTACCGGCGGAGCAATAGCCATCATAAGGCTCAGCGGCGAAGGCTCCATCGCACTATGCGACACCATCTTCAACCCTGCAAAGAGATCATTATCTAGTGCTGCAACACACACGCTACACTATGGAGAGATTGTAGATGGAACGCGCATAATTGATGATGTATTAATATCCATCTTTCGCGCACCTCACTCCTACACGGGCGAGGAGTCTGTCGAGATTTCATGCCATGGCTCCCACTATATTGTTCAAGAGATCATCGAGCTTCTAATAAAAGGTGGAGCACACGCAGCAACAGCGGGCGAGTTCACCACACGCGCCTACCTAGCAGGACGCATAGATTTATCGCAAGCCGAAGCCGTTGCAGATATGATCGCCTCAAGTTCAAAAGCACAACATGCAATGGCCTCCACACAAATGAGAGGAGGATACTCACAACGTCTAAATGAGCTTCGCCAACAATTAGTAGAACTCGCAGCCCTATTAGAGTTAGAGTTAGACTTCTCCGAGGAGGAGGTAGAATTTGCAGATCGCAGCAGGTTAACCACACTCATGTCATCTCTAAACTCAGAGATAGAGAAGTTGTCAAACTCCTTCTCCGTAGGAAACGCCATCAAGAGAGGTGTCCCCGTAGCAATAATTGGAGAACCCAATGTCGGTAAGAGCACTCTCCTTAATACCTTACTTAACGATCAACGCGCAATGGTGTCAGATATAGCCGGCACCACACGTGACCTAATCGAGGAGGAGATCACACTTGACGGCATTCTATTCCGCTTCATAGACACCGCCGGCGTTCACGCAACAAGCGATCAACTAGAGCTAATGGGCATAGAACGCACCCACCAAGCAATAGAAAAAGCTCAGATTATAATACACCTACTCGACGCACAAACAGCAAATAGCAGACAATCAGAAATAGATCTAAGCAAACTACGCAAAGACCAAAAAGTAATCACCGCAATCAACAAAGTTGATCTATCTAAAGAGCCACAAACAAATACCAACGCACTCCCCATCTCCGCAAAAAACAATCAAGGCATAGAGGAATTAACAACACTCCTCCGCCAACAAATAGACACCCAATCCCTCTTCGAAGGCGCCCCAATAGTAAGCAACACCCGCCACTACGAACTACTAACCCAAGCCCAAAAATCCCTCCAAACCGCACACTCCGGCCTCAAAGAGAACCTCCCCACCGATCTCCTCTGCCAAGACATCCGCGAAGTCCTCCACCACATCGGCTCCATAACCGGCTCCATAACAACAAATGAGATACTTGCAGAGGTGTTTTCTAAGTTTTGCATTGGCAAATGATTTTAGTCAAAATATAACATATAAGGTATTGATTATCAATAGAATAGCACTTTTAACGAGTGCTATTTTTTTTGTCGCATATATGCGCTATTATGTGGTTTTAAGCGGTGTTAATGTCTATTTATTTCCCCCGTTTTTCCCTGCTTAACAAAATGGTATTATGACCCTCTACGATGTAAGGTAGAATCTCCTTAACTGATACGAGGTGATACGAGCCGATACGAGGTGATACGAGCTGCAACAACGATTATGGGTGAAATAACCCCAAAAGATGTAGCCCAGATCGCCCACCACCTCGGTGACATCACGGGTGAAATAACCCACTAACGAGATCCTCCAGAATATCTCCAGAAACACACTCTACTTTCTAAGTAACCCCACCCATTCTAAAAACTAAAAATTTTACGACAATTTCTTACGCTCCCGAACAAGGAGTAGAATCCGTGTGCACTATTGTTATCTATTGTATGCTATTGTCTAGTCGTAGGCGAAATTATGACAACTAAGGAGGCGAAATAAAATTTGTCTCAGATTATTCAAACATCAAAATTCTAAAAATTATGAGCAGTAACAGCGAATACCCCAAAGTGTGCATTCATTGCGGTGCTCACTTTATTGCTAAGAAAAT
>JBCQWG010000004.1:74302-75340 GCA_047172325.1 Rikenellaceae bacterium
AACCCATCTGAAAATAGTTCCTCTAGTCTTAAACAGAGAGAATTTCTTGCAGTGAAAGAGACCGCCCAATTATTAGGTGTCACAAGAGTCACTGTGAATAGATATTGTGTCTCAGGTAAACTAAAATGTATAAAGATGAACAGAAAGATTTTCATTAGGCGCAGCGACATTGACGAGC
The DNA here is from genome assembly GCA_047172325.1 of Rikenellaceae bacterium. Classification (GTDB taxonomy): domain Bacteria; phylum Bacteroidota; class Bacteroidia; order Bacteroidales; family Rikenellaceae; genus Alistipes. The sequence continues at coordinate 74,481 of JBCQWG010000004.1, forward strand.
TGTTTAATGCTGCCCCTAATTACGAAGTAACACCACGAGTGGTGAAACCTAAAACAAAGAAGACTCCAGCAGTGACGGAGGAGTTGATAGAGATAGATGAGTCTACTCCTGTCACAGAATTTATCGGTGCAAAAGAGGCAGCACTGAGATATGGCGTATCAAAAGACAGCGTACACTCCATTGCTCGTTCGCACAAAATACCTTCTGTCTTATATCAAGGTGTCAAGCAGTACAGTTTGTCACACCTTGATCAATATTACCAGAAGGCTGACATCTACGCTCACATTACTGAGTGGTACACGGTGGCTGACATTATGGATAAGTACAACGTTACAAAATCCACAGTCTACTCACTGGTGAGTGAGAATAAACTTCCACGCAAAAATGATGGTGGACGTAATCTCTATTCTCAGAGCCACATCGACAAGCTTATGGAGATTCGACTAGGCGACCAATCTATTACTGAGTGGTCCACTACTGAGGATCTTCACGAGCGATATGGATTGACCCCGAAATATGTTGCAGGGTTTGTCTACACTAATCAGATTCCTAAACGCAAGTACGGTGGCAGAAGTCAATACTCCACCAAGCACATTGACCAAGAACTTGAAGCTCGCAATCCTCCGACAGTTTATCTGAAAATCGAAGATGCTGCAATCTACTTTGGAGTATCAACTGAGAAGATCCACAATCTTATCAAGCAACACGATATTCCTAAGCAAAAGGAGGGCAAATACATTCGAGTACAAAAATTATCACTAACTAAAATTTTAACACCACAAAAACTATATACAAATGGGAACAACTAGAGTAACAATACAAAAAGCAAAAAGAGCAAAAGATATGCTAGCACTATACCT
>JBCQWG010000004.1:75350-80703 GCA_047172325.1 Rikenellaceae bacterium
CAGTCAAAGCTCAATATGTTTTGAAATTTATCAACCAAGAGTATGGTTTTCTCGATACAGACCTACTTAAAGGTGATTTCTTAGAGTTCTTTGCTGACACAGCTAAGGATAAGAATCATAAGTGGATAATGGTCTACAAACATTTCCACAACTTTGTTAGTGGGAGTTGTACCTTTAAGGAGATCACTGTTGACCTCTGTAATAAATTTAGAGAGTACCTGCTTAATGAGGCGTTCGACTTACGATTCGGAGATCAGCATCTAAGTAAGAACTCTTGTGCTGGGTATTTCGCTACCTTCCGTGCAATGCTTAAAATCACCTTCCAAGAGAGGCGTATCAAAGAGAATGTGAACGAGTTCCTAACTGGTATAAAATGGGAAGATCCTGATAAGGCATATTTGACAATGCAGGAGCTGAAACGTCTCTCTGAAACACCGTGTGATATTCCAGTGTTAAAGATGGCATCCATATTCGCTTGCTTCACTGGATTGCGTATTAGTGATGTGTTGAATCTATGTTGGGAGAATATCGAGCACCTGCCCGATGGCAAGGGCTACTGTATGCGTATCACCACACAAAAGACAAAACATAAAGCGACACTACCTATTAGTGATGAAGCTCTGGAGTGGTGTGGTGAGCGTGGCACAGGTTTAGTCTTTAAAGGCTTGAAACGTACAATGATTTATGCGCCACTTAGGAAATGGATTGCTGAGGCTGGGATTGACAAGCATATCACCTTCCATTGCTTGAGTCATATCGCAAATCATTACACGCTTAAAATCAACGTGTTACAACTACTGCTTGCATAACTGCTAACGATTTAGGAACGAGCGAAGTACTTTGTATTGCTATATATTACATCGTATAAATGAGTACTTATATCGACTGCAAAGGTATGAATATTTATTGGATTTACAAGTTGTAATAAATGTAGATTCTGAGCTAATATTTAAACAAGAACCACAGTGCTAATCGTTATCTTGAGCTGCGATGGTTTCATCATCCAATTTCACATTTATTATATCGCTGCCTCTCATCTCTATTATTATTGAACTTCCCTCTTTGAGGTGTTTCACCTTTGGGAATAGTTTATTCGGCAACTGTTTACCTTGATTGTCTTCATATTTAACAAAACAGCCACTTGGGAGCATTGCAGATATTATAGCATTTATGTCTCTTGATTCCGGAGTTGTAATAATATTAGATGGTTTTTCTATTGCCATTTTTATAGCAAATATGTAGAAAGTACGAAACCGATCTTCTTCGTCATTGTTGCAGGTTGGTTATTATTATACCGTAAAATTCAACAATAGCTTTTACAACCTCGTCAAACTGCTCTGTCGCTCTCCATTTATCATATTTATAAGCCTTGGCTCGCTCCTTGAATGGAGATGCGTTTTTATGTTTGGTTTCGTATATGTTTTTTAATACGGTGTTACTTGTTATTTCAGGCCAATTAAAATCATCACCCTCTTGGTTCAGTGGCAGGTTGCTATCTGCTAACATTTTAAGGTAGTCGCAGTGTCTTGTTTTTAAGTCAAAAACAATATTAGTAGTTCGATGGTTGATGCTATTTCGTGCTTTTGCAACATTATCTAAAACATTGCTTTTATATTTATACTCAGTTTTAAAAACAAATAACTTATTAGTGTATGGAACTTCCTCAAGTTTACAGCCTGGCTTTATATAATTGTTTTTCCCTGCTAATACAGAGACTGCAGAGTCTCCATATTTACTTATATAAAAGTAATTCACTAACATTTCAGCTTGAAAATGGGCATACTTGCAAAACTCACCAAAATCAATTTTATGAGAACGAACACCGTAGCGATATCTTAACATCTCTCGATAGTCACTAATGAGCTGGTTTCGGACATTCCTATCGGCAATCTTGCTATAATCAATCTCGGGGCTATGCGAATCAAGGTTATAGTCGAGACCTAAATAGCGCTCGATTTTATCTATCTTTTTATTGTCACAAGACACAGTTGTTGCGGAGGATGAACCAATTATCATCTTCCGCAACTCGTGAGCAAATTCGGGATTCTGTTCGGACAGAACCTTTATCTTTTGCAGTGTTGTTTTTAATTTCTCATTCATATCACATCGTTAGTAATGAATCTAAATCATCATTAAGTTTGTCGAGGTCTATACTTTCAATCTGTTTATGGATAACCTTATCTTTTCGGTGAATCAGCTTAAATGTCTCTCCTTTATCATTGCGACAAACCGAAATTGACATCATCTCTTTAGTATCAGTCTCTACATTAACAGCTTTGTGGATAGCTATTTTTGTCCGCTTATGATCAATCACAGCATTTGCTTTCTGATAAATTATCGCTGTGGCTGGGTCATACTCTACTGGATTGGGTGTACCATCTGCTAAAGTCGAACAATAATTTGAATATCTCTCCAAGTTAACTGTTGTGTTGTTCATCTTCTCAAACTCCAATAAGGGCGTAGTGTCAAGATATGTAACATAGCCGTTCGAATTAGCATTGTTTGACCTATTTGCTAAGTGGTTAAACTTGTTATGTAAGCGTAAATAAACGCTATCACCCTCACCTTTAACCATTTTGAGATACATCAACTTGCCATCTATCACCGATATTAAGTCGGGGCTACCTTTTTTAATATGTCCTTTGTCAGCCTTGTACTTTGGAAAGAATTTGCTGTACGCCACATTATAACCATATCTATCCCACATATATAAGATATTGCGAATATCACGCACATACTTCTGCGTAACATTTAGCTTGTCGCTCACCACGATACCTGTAACCTCTTGCCTTGCACCTTTCTTCTGCAAACGAGTTTTGGTGTCGTTTATCGTAAATCCTTGATCTGTTATGATTCTATGTAGCTCTTTTCTAAATGTGCCATCTTTTTGATAGATGTTGTGCATAGATGAAAATGTAATATCATCGGCATATCGGGTATATTTCAAGCCAAATCGTTTGGCAAGACCTGCGAGTCGTCTATCCAACTTATCGCATATCATATTTGTAATAATGGGCGAAGTTGGTGCGCCTTGCGGAAGTATGTAGTGCTTTGTTGCAACTTCATTATCATCTGTGCGCTCCTCTTTCATAGCACATAGACCTGCTATGGCATTAGCAACCTCTATCGGAAAATTGAATGGTTTAAGTTGCAGACGTTTCCAAACACGAGCCTGCTCTATACTCGGAAAGAAATCTTTGAGGTCGATATTCAATATGTAGTTTTGCCCCTTATGCTTATCGGCATTCGTAACAACAGAACGCCCCTCGGTGAAACCCATTGCATAGTCAGATGGTGTGTATATTGACTTCAGAATCTGATTCAAGTAGTATAAAATCAGTTTAAAACTCTTGTTGCGAGGAGCTGTTATTTTGCGCAGACCTCCAGACTTCTTTTTGATTTCGAAACTCGTGTATCTGTGGAAAATGTTGTTCGGGTTGCAATAGTAGGTAATATGCTTTGCGGTGAATGGATAAAACTTGCCCTCCATACCCCTCTCTGCCATATCAGCCTGTTTGATATGGTTGAGCAAGTCGAGAAGATCCTCTCGGCTCGTCATTTGGCTGGCTAGGGTTGCTATTTTATCCTTTTCTATATTCATCTAATTGGTGTTGTTATAAAAGCGATCTTTGAGTAAATCTCAGATTGAAGAATCTTTTCTTTATGTAAATGTAATGAGCTATCACTGTAATGAGCTATACTCTCATTATCTATAAATCATCTCATAATAATCGTGCTATGCACACAAGCAGTATGCGTTCACACTAATAACATTGTTTATCTTCAAACTAAAAAGTTGAAGACATCTTGCGAATCTACTCAAAATATGAGCAGGGCATGCGCCACGCAAGACAGATTCAAAATGTAACTTCTTCACTTCGACTTATCAAAGACCGCTTGTAATGATACAAAGGTATATATAATTTACGACATCTATGTTCGCAATCTTAAATTAATCTATATTCCAATAGTTATCTGGATCTCCTTCAAAGGCGTCGTTTATCACATCATCACTATAACCCATAATATCTTGGGCGTAAGAGCCTGAAAATTCACCATAATTAGAGCCATAATTATCATCGTCGTTATTGTCGTTATTATACTGTCGAACACCTCTTACAGGCAATTCAGGGTTTAAGTTGTGAAAATAAATATCTGATTCTACACCTCCCTTAACCACTTTAGTTGAAAATCTATCCTTGCCACAGAACTTCCAAATATTATCATATTCTACAGCTAAGACCTCAATGCCCTTTTCGTTAATTATACCCCATTTGTTGCCGTTTTCTTTAATAGCATTAGTGGTTTTACCAACTTTAACTCGTGCTAAACCAGAGTCAAAATCATCAATCCAATCATATTTGCCAAATGGCACTATTTCATTTCCATCACTATCATTAATACCCCATTTACCATCTAAATGTTGAATTACTGAAAAAACTTCATATTTTCGTTCAAATCTATTTTCCATATCATTCTGTTTTTGATTACGGTACAAAGATACAGCACACATCCGAACACTATGTTCGTAATTTTTCATATTCACTCAACGTATTATTTAGTCTTTTTAAAACTTCATCTTGAATGCTTTGAGGAGATAAGACCAATAGTTCTTTGCCAAACGACGACAACTCACGTATAAGCTCATAGTTTTTGCGACACTCTATCGAGAAGAAGTAGCCGCCGTTGAGCATTGGGTATTGCTCTCTGTAACTCTGCTCCTTGATACTCTGATAATGTTTTTGCGAGTCGTGCAGTGGTTTAGTCGCAACATAGTGTTTAGATATGTCGCTAACCCAAAATAGAATCTTTTCAATGGGATTATCGCTCAATAGAGTAACACCAATAATATCATCAAAATGATCATTCAAATCTTGGGTAGACTCTATGTATGTACGTGATGGAAGTGCAACCACCTCATTTATGCGATCCAGACTAAAGGAGAGTAATTTATCATCGTTATCAGCCGCTGCAAATAGATACCATCGCCTATTATACTCTTTGAGTAGATAGGGGTGAATTACTATCTTGTTGCTTTCTGAGGCGATTGTAAATGCGCAATACTCAATCTCTATCACTTGCCTATTTGTGATAGCGGTGAATAGTGCACCCAATAGATTGCTATTCTCCAATGGGTTTTTCGTAAACGATATAACCCTGCTTGACTCACCAACGCCAAGGCTCAATCTCAAATTCTCTAATGAGTCCAAGTTGGGCAAGCCATCAAACTGCCCAAGCATAGACAACGCCTCCGAGAGCAGATGCCTTTCATCATCTGTCATAGACTTCTTGAAGATTGAGAATGATGGATCGGAGTATCGCAAACATCTTTTGGCAAAAGATTTCTGCGTCT
>JBCQWG010000004.1:80713-84158 GCA_047172325.1 Rikenellaceae bacterium
CTCTAAAAGATGCAACTGCATATCGCTCTATCTCGACAAGAAAAGGACCCTCGCTTTCGAGATATTTTATATCTTTCTCTATACACCGACGAGTCACAGCATCAATTCCCATCTCACAAAGAGCCTCATTAACACTATCCGTCAGATCATCCATAGAGTAGTTCCGATACCGATTATTGAGTAGTTCATCCAGAATCTTATATCTGGTCATTGCGTTTTTGTTTACTGGCATAGGGTCAGGTGTTAAAATGACAATATTGTTTTTGCTGCATTTATCTCATCTTCATTTGCTGGGAGATAGTATTATTCTGAAGTGAGGGTTAAGTTTCGAATAATTACTACTCCATCAATACCAACAGCAAGCAAACGTTTCTCATCTTTAGAGAATGCAGCTGATGCTACATTTCCTGCTCTTGAAGATAGTCCGTTTATACTTTCGCCCAAATCGTTGTAATGTTCCATCTCTACAGATGGGTTGTCAGTATTATGAATATATATATTTCCAGATGGCTGATGACCCCAATTGCGATTCCTTCTACGATCATATGCAATATATCCTTGATTAGAGAGCGCAATGTAACGACCAGAAGGACTAAAGCAGAGCAAGCTTTTATCTTTAATCTGCACTGTGGATTTGTACTCATCTTTTCTTTTTAAAAGATATGTATTTGGAACACTATCATAATATGCAATATTATCATTCTTACTAAACATTGCCATCCAGACAGCATATATGTTTCTGTCATCATAAGTTCCTATATTCTCTATTGTTTTCATATTGACTAAATCATAGAGAATAAACAATCCTGATCCTCCATAAAGCTTAGCTCCTAAAACTATAAATCGAGAATCATAAGAGAACGAAATATAATTTAGATACGATACATTTTCGCCTATCAATATGCGATAAATTGTTGAGTCTCCTATTTTTTTGTAAAATACATAATACAGCTGTTTAATGAATTTAGAAGTATATGTCCCAGACTTACTATCTGAGAGATCTTTATGATCTGGATATTTAGCAGCAAATTTTTCACGTAATTCAATCTTTTGCGTCATCTCTTCTTTCGTTGCTTTATAATCCCAATCATATTTTCTACACAACTCATTATATTTTTCAACAGTAATATCTGAATTAATAAGAGTGTCGTGATATATCAATTTCTCTTTATTTTCCGCAGTATAATTTCCGTCAGGACTTTTAAAGATACATTTAGGTCTATCTTTATCACTTATGACATTCAATGTTATAGGGTCACGCCATATAGGTTTTCGGCTATCAGTAAGCGTTATGCTTATTTCTGGCTTATATCCATTTACGCCATAATCATTCACAAAAGAAACGGTGGAATTTGTGGTGTCAAATCTATCTTCTGAAAGATTTTCAAAACCCAATATATCCGCAGTCTTATCACTATTAACAGCGACAACGCTACCGCCATCACTACTAAAGAACGCATTGAGATAGGTATTATTATTGAATATATTTTCAAGAACTTCACTGCAACTATTATCGTTAATATTAGTCTCATACAACTTGCCATCTTTGAGTGATATGTACATATTCTGACTATCTGAATGGCATATAAGCTTACCCTTGTCGCTATCAATCTTAAAGGGTGTGCATGTTTCTTCAATTTCTTTTTTAGGAACATCGATTTCAACTGCATATGTATAATCAATAAAAGAGTGAGGACTGTTAAATCTTAAATATTTATACGATACATAAACTCCTGCGTAACCTTTGGTTTTTGTGATAAGCCTAACATCCATAACATCTTTATCATCTACAACATTGAAACTCAATATTTCATAAATGCTTAAATTTAGATTGCTTGATATGTAATATTGCCTAAGTTTGTCACTGTTTTTATCAACAAAATCTCCATACGCATTATTAGCGGCATCTTCAAATACCTTATATATTTCATCCGTATGATTTAATTTTTTCCCGCAAAAAACAGTTATAAAATAGTTCATATACATAGTGGTACAATTATCCAACTCTAAATCCAATAGTTCATAATGTACCTTTTTGCCATAATTGGCAACACATACCAAAATATGCCCTTCGCAAAATTGGTATATATTAGTTCTTAGTTTACATTTGAGTTGATTAATTTCATTGCTGCCTAAATCTAAACGATAAATAGAGTCTCCATCTGCATAGAAAAGATTTGATTCGTGTATTGAATACTGGCTATCTGTCTGAAATATAAATACATCATTAATATAATCATATACAGTTAACTCACCTTGTTTATCAGATATTACGAGGTGTTCGTTATTGTATATCACATTGTTGCAGTTGTACGTAACTTGCCGAGTGATTGCATTAAAAATGCTATAATCATCCTCTGTTTCAAAGATAAAATATTCATTTGCCTTACCGCCAATATATTTCACAGATGCAGGGGAAAGGTTATGCTCCACAAATTCAGACTTAGTTTCTCTATTGAAAAAATAGATGCGGTCTTTCATTGTCACAACAATCCATGGTGTAACTTCCGAAACAAAACTTGCTTCAGGTTTAATATTACTACCTCCCAATTTTATTGCGTCCTGTATTATGACTTTTTCCGTTTGATTAGATTTAGCACAGTATAAATTATGCTCTCCCGCACAAAGTTTAATTCTCAATATGGATTCAACAGAGTATTTAACACCTGTTATTAGGTCTTGAATTTCACAAGGTCCTCCGTTGCTCTTCAAAACAACCTCTGTATTAAGATAAGCGTGGTGTGTATTTATTTCAAAAGTTCTCATATATTTAACTGTTTTACAAGTGGATAATGCAAAGGTACAAAATTATCACGAATCAGATGTTCGTAATTGTATTATATTTTTACATTTTACGTCCTCGACGTTGCTGCGGCGGATCAACGTGCTGTGAAGTTTTAAGGTGCTGTTCATTGAACCATTCTGTGTGGTGCTTGTTGTCAATCAGCAGGGTTGCATCTTCCGACCTGTCGGGGCGGTGCATCTTTGCGACTGAGCCATCGGTGTGGAACTTCTTGTTGTGAGGCTTGGAGTAGATGTTGCCATTGAAGCGTATCTCCTCACCGTTGATTAGTTGGCGGATCCACTCTATGCCGAAGCCTATTGTTCTGCACAGCTCTGTAAATCGTAGGTGAGCGAACATTTCGGGAACGAGATCTAAAACCTTGAAAATGGTGCTTTGGAGCTTGCTAACCTCTTGTTTTAGGTCGGTTTCTCGTCTCTCAAAATCACGTTTTATCTCATTGTAGCGTTGATCTACGGCTCGCTTGAACTCCTCGCTCTCGGCTTTCACAGACTCAATCTCTTGTGTGTGGTTAGATTTCAAGGTCTCAATATCAGCTTTGAGGGTTTCGTTCTCCGCCTCAATGCGCTTGACCTTTGATGTGCCGAATAGTGAGCTTGCGCCATCCAATATTTTTGAGCCAACATCTGCTGCGGAGTTCTT
>JBCQWG010000005.1:0-82705 GCA_047172325.1 Rikenellaceae bacterium
GATATATTTTCTTAAGCGACTGTTACAGTAAGTATTATCGCAATTAAGGAACCGCCGTATGCGGAACCGCATGTACGGTGGTGTGAGAGGTCGGAAACGAAAGTAGGAGAAAACTACTTGCTTTCGTTTCCTCCTACTCGATTCTTGTAAATCGGTCTCTAGCTCATCTGTTCGATATTCCAGACGAATGCTCGTGAGCCTTGCATCTTGGTTTTCTCATCCATTTGGCGTAGGGCTTCCATTAGTGGTTCAACTTTTTCATCCTCTATGATTGTCATAATTGATGAGTTCATTGAAGGCCATGTGTGGGTTCCGTGGTGTGGCTCCCCATCAAAGGAGCCACGACCCTCTGTGAGGTCCCACTTGGTGAATCCTCGAATTGATAGATCATCGAGAATTTTATTAATTCGCTCTGTTAGAGCTTGGTTGTATGATACGAATACTGCTTTCATCTTGTAATTTTTTAAATGGTTGCTTCAGCTTCAGCTGCTTTTTCAGCTCTCTTCAGTTCTCGGCGGATCTTGTGGTTTACAAAGATTGAGTAGAAGATAGGCACGACAAGCAGTGTGAGTAGGGTAGAGAACGTAAGACCTCCAATTACGGCAATACCCATTGGGCGCCACATCTCAGAACCAGCATCCGAGGTGATTGCCATTGGCATCATACCGAGGATTGTTGTGAATGAGGTCATAAGTACTGGACGCAAACGGCTCTTACCACCATCTATTACTGCGTTGTAGACGCTTGAGCCACGCTCCACTAGGAGATTCATGTAGTCTACCATCACGATACCATTCTTGGTTACGATACCCACCAACATAATTGCACCAATTAGGGCGATTAGTGAAAGAGAGGTCCCTGTTAGGTATAGTGCTAGGATCACACCAGTGAACGCAAGAGGAATGGTAAACATGATGATGAATGGGAAGAGGAGTGACTCGAACTGTGTTGCCATCACGATATAAACCAAAATCACAATCAAGATGAATAATATTCCAAGGTCACCAAAGGACTCTTGTTGATCCTCGATAGTACCACCAAGTTCGATAAATACGCCATCTGGAGCTTGGTAGTTGTCGACAATCTTCTGCATTTGTGTTGTAACATCACTCAAGGCTACGCCGGCACCCATCGTACCTTGTACAGAGATTATACGTTGACGGTTCTCACGCTCGATGGATGGTGCTGCCTCCACGGTTGTGATTGTAGCTACATTCTTTAGTGGAATCTGCTTACCCATTGTGGAGGTTAGTGTGATGTTCTCCACATCATCAATAGATTTACGATACGACTCGTCGTAGCGCACGATGATGTCATACTCGTCACCATCCTCGCGGTAGATGCTTGCGGTGAGACCATTGATACGATTACGAACTGCTGAAGCGGCTGTAGCATAAGTTATACCATAGTATGATAGCTTCTCGCGGTCAAACTTAACATCAAACTCTGGGCGAAGATCCTCACGCGATAGTTGCACGTCACGAAGTCCCTCTACACCCTTGGCAAGCTCCTTAAGCTCTGTTGCTACACCATTTGTAACCTCCATATCATATCCAATAACCTTGATGTCGGCTGTGCTTGTACCAGATGGACCAGTTCCACCACCGGGAGTTAGTGAGTAGTCGCGTACCTCTGGAATTGCTGCGAGATCCTCACGCAAGAGGTCAGCTACCTCAAATATTGTGCGATCACGATCTGCCGCAGGGATAAAGCGGAAGTTGTAATTGATAATGTGAGAGCCTGTTGTAGTCATAGCGGAGTACGCATCATCTGAAGAGTTAGCACCGGCAGAGGCAGACACCAATGCGATTTCTGGATACTTCTCGTAGATTATATTGTCAATTTGACGTGCAATCTTAGCGGTATACTCTACAGATACATTCTGCTCTAGTTTGACAACTCCAGACATACGGTCATTGTCACTCGATGGGAAGAACTCTGTTGGGATCTTTCCAGAGCCCATAATCATAAGTGATCCGATAAATGTAAGAGCAACAATACTCATTGTGATTCTGCGGTGAGCCAAAACTAAACGTAGCATATTTGCATATGCACGATCTAACCAGTTTAGAGCTTTGTCAATAGGCTTGTATACAATGCCGATACCTTTGTAGTCATGCTCGCCACCTTGTGCCGAAAGGACATATGCCGAAAGCATTGGAGTAAGAGTAATTGCTGCAATAGTAGAGACAGAAACAACAATTGTTACGATCCAACCTAACTCGCGGAACATAATACCTGCCATACCTGATAGCATGGTTAGAGGTAGGAACACGGCAACAACAACAAGCGTTGTGGCGATAACCGATAACCACACCTCATTGGTACCATAGATTGCCGCCTCCTTGGGGCTAGATCCCTTCTCGATGTGAGTTGTGATATTTTCAAGTACTACGATGGCATCATCCACAACCATACCTATGGCAATGGAGAGTGATGAGAGTGATATGATATTAAGTGTGGATCCTGTGATATATAGGTATATAAATGAACATATCAGCGATATAGGGATTGTGAGGCAGATGATAAATGTTGCTCTCCAACGGCCCAAGAAGACCATTACCACCAATATAACGAAGATAAAGGCATACATGATAGTCTCCGAGAGTGAGTTGATAGAGTTGGTGATCTCCGAAGATCCTTCGAAGATAATATCAACATTTACGTCGGCTGGAAGAGAAGCTTCGATTCCGGGCATCTCCTTTAAAATAGTTTGAACGATATTTACAGTGTTGGCACCAGATTGCTTTTGGATCATCACACGTACTCCCGTTTGGCCATTGATACGTTCATCCATGGTTGAGGTCTCAAGGGTATCACGAATTTCAGCCACGTCAGAGAGTTTAACAACACGACCGCCACGATTTGAAACAACGATGTTGCGTAGCTCGGAGCTTTCATTGAACTCACCATCTGTCTTGAGGTTAAATGTGTTGTTTCCAACGTCGATAGTACCAGCTGGCACATTGACGTTCTCAGCAGCGATAATGCCTCCAATAGTCTCAATTGAAAGTCCATATGCATCTAACTTTCGAGGGTCAATATTAACTTGAATCTCACGCTCTGGAGCTCCAATAACGCTCACAGAACCTACACCATCAATGCGGTTAAGTGTATTGACCATGTCGTCATCGAGTATTTTAGCCAATGCTTGATAGCTATCCTCAGCGGTGATAGCAAACATCATTACAGGCATCATCGAAGAGGAGAACCTAAATATGGTTGGGTAATCAACCTCGTCGGGAAGAGAGGATTGTACGCGGCTAACAACATCGCGGATGTCGTTGGTCGCATCGGCTAGATCAATTCCATACTCAAATTCGAGCGTAATCATTGAGTAGTTATCAGATGAAGTTGATGTAATCTCCTTAAGGTCATCCACCGTGTTGAGGTTATCCTCCAATACACGAGTAACATTTGTCTCAATGTCTGAAGCGTTAGCACCTGCATAGGTGGTGATAACCGAGATCATTGGCATATCAATCTCTGGATATTGATCCACTGCGAGATTGTTGAGCGAGAAGAGACCCATAACCACAACTCCGATAAATATCAGAACGGTTGAGATAGGTTTCTTTACTGCACTTTCATATATATTCATATTCTTGAACTTATTTCTTGGTTTATTGTACTTGAATTGCGGTACCGTTGGAGATGCGAGAGAATGCAGTTGTTATCACCTCATCGCCAGCCTCAACACCCGAAAGGATATCATAGTTGCTGCCTACTAAGCGACCTATTGATACTGCACGACGCTCTGCGACGCCACCTTTATTGATATATACAAAGCGGTCATCAGTGCCAATTTGCTTTTGAACAGCTACATCTGGAATGAGGATACCATCCTTTGTACTCATCGAGAATTTAGCGCGTGCAAACATACCCGGACGTAGACGCTCGCTGCTATTTGGCACTGTTATCTCAACACTGAATGTGCGAGTATCTGCGCTTATGGCTGGAGCGATAAGTGATACTTTACCCTCGAAAATCTCACCCGGATATACATCAGATGTGATCTCTACAGGCATGCCTAACTTTACGTTTGGAAAGTAGATCTCTGGAACATCTGCCGTAACCTTAAGTTGGTTGATCTGCATAATGTGTACGATAGGTTGAGAGAGGAATAGGTTTCCAGCCTCAGTATTACGCGCTGTAACCACTCCATTGATTGGGGAGAGTATCTCAATATTTGTCTTCGTATTTTTTGCTACCTCCTCTTGGATCATCAAATTTGTTTTTGTTTGATCGAGAGTCTGTAGGGAGATGCCTCCAGCCTTGTAGACTGACTCTAGGCGCTCGTAGTCGGCACGTAGATTCTTCAAAGAGGTCATCTGCTGGTTGTATTGTGTTGGGTCAAGGGTGGCGATAAGTTGTCCCTCGCGTACTTTGTCACCAACCTCGACAAAAATTTTGTCGACTCTTACGCCCGATGCAGCTGGGGTTACCATAATCTCTTTGTAGGCCTTAATGTCTGACGAGTAGATCTCGTCAATTGTGATCTGATCGGCTACGGCAACAGCAGTTGTTGTAGCGATCTTCTGCACCTCGGTGCTCTCAACAGTTTTTTGTTGCTTAGTGCCGCAACTCGTTAGCGCTGCCAATGCAAATGCGCAGTAAATAGCTTTTTTCATCCTTTGATTTATTTTTTAATTTTCTTTGCCAATAATTTTATCGTAGTCGCATTTAGCAGATAGGTAGTCATAAATTGCTTGCGAATAGTTAAGTTCTGATTGAGTTTGAGAGAGTTGAGACGAGTTTAGCTCAAGCATGGTTCCAACACCTGCATCATAGCGAGTCTTAGATATGTTGTATGCTTTTGCCGCTTGTTGCATTGTTGCCTCCTCCGCAAACATCTTTTCGCGAGCTGTGAAGAGGTTGTTGATAGCACCCTTCAACTCTACGATCTTACCCTGCTCAGCATATATCTTCTGTAGCTCAAGTTGTTTCATCTGATTCTTAAGGGATTTGGCCTTATTAACATTTGTGAGACCTGAGAAGATTGGAATAGAGAGCGATATACCAATATTAATAGGTACCTGCGCATAATACTCCGTGCCATTTGATGTGAATGAGGAGAAGTCTATTACGGCTGATTCTGTACCATAATATGTAACTGCACCATATGCTGCTAATGTAGGAAGACGAGCTGAGTTAATTACGCGCAGTTGATCTGCAAGTAACTGCTCTTGGTACTCTAATGATACGATGTCACTATTTTGAGAGATATCCGTAGTGAGGTCATCAGTGCCATTAAATACCACATCACGCATATCGTCGAGCGAGCCAACGAGCTCAATATCAGTACTCTCAGGGAGTGATAAATACATCTTTAATAGTAGCTTAGCAACTTCGATAGAGTTGCGAGTTTGAACAATTGTTGGTTGTAGGTTGCTATATTGCACCTGCGCTGTTAATAGATCATACTCCGCCGTTAGACCATTGTCAAACATAATCTGAGTATCGTCAACACTCTTTTTTGATATTGCTGAACTCTCTTCCAACACTTCGAGTGATTGCTCCGCAAGAAGCGTATTGTAAAAGGCTTTTTTCACCTCTGCCACCAAACTGATTTTCGATCCGCGAGCAGTTTCAACGGCTGCTGCCATCTGAGTCTTGTTAAGAGTTAAGGTGCGTGAGATTGCAGGTGCGTAGAGAGGTACCGAGAGATTGGCTGCAACTGATACTGTTGAAGTTCCATCTGCTGCTATCTGCATGCTCTTTGACATCTGTTGTGCAATAACGCTGTAGTTGTAGCTTCCGTCAATGGCGAGTGTTGGAAGATACATACCCTTTGTCTCGGCTAATACGTAATCAAATCTCGCAATCTCCATATCAGCAACCTGAATCGTTGGGTTGTCATCGAGTGCGATTTGCACAGCCTCTTCGATGGTTAGTTGCAGCTGTTGAGCTTGTGCTCCCACTCCTGCGAGAAGTGTTGCTGCTGTAATAAATAATTTTTTCATTTAGAATATTAATTTATGTTATTTCTCTTTGTCTGTTAAGTATTGATCTATTGCCTCAATTCCTTTTATTGTGCTTATTCCGCGTATGTAATTTATGAGTACCTCTTGGAATGCATCATTTATACTCACCTCTTTGGGAATTTCAATCATCTCATTATTCTCAGTGATTCCTATTGCGATATAATTCAACATATTCATTGTTAGTGCAATATTAACTCTGCGATCTATATAACCCTGCTCTACTCCTGTTTGAAGAGAGTCCGACACAACTTTGCGTTTTACGTCAGATCTATCACTCCATAATCGTTGATTGATCTTGGGGTAGAATTTTTTTAGCGTGCTTCGAATTTGCCAATTTACTTCGTCATTTTTTCGAATCTCCTCCATTACGATGAGCATTGCAACTAGTATGTTAGGTGCACTCTTAGCTGCATTGAAATTGTTTTGCTCAAATTTATCAAAGTGCTCTTTCAAAGCTAAGAAGAGTAACTCCTCTTTATCGCCGAATGTTTCGTACAAAGTGCGTTTCGATACATGTGCGCTTTGTGCTATATCATCCATCCTAAAGGCTTTGACACCTAATTGAAGAATTGTTTTGCGTGCGTATGAAATAATTTCGTTTTTTTGTTGTGCATCCATTGTGCTAATGTTATTTTCAATGCTGCAAAGGTATACAAAAAACTTAAAAAACCAAAAGAGTTTTCTTGTTTTATTAGTTTTTTTATAAAAAATAACACATTGTTGACGCCCAAACGTAAACAACCCCTCGAATATTGTTATTCAAGGGGTTGTTTATTAAAAATATTTAACGTCTATTTGGTCACTTTCTCTAACCATTTAACCATAAATAGCATTGTGAACATTGATAGAAGACATGCGACAACAAATACAGTCCAAGTCAACCAAATTGGAATATGCTCATAAAGGATAGCACCGATGAACAATAGTTGGTTTCCAAGAGCCGTCGCTGCTAACCATCCACTCTGCATCAAGCCTTGATACTGTGGTGGTGCCACCTTGGATACGAATGAGATTCCAAGAGGAGAGATAAAGAGCTCAGCGATGGTCAATATAATATATGTACCGACCAAAAGCCATGGTGTAACCTTAGCGGCTTCAGGGAGGATAGAGATAGTGTTTACTACATCTTTACCAGTCTCTGGATTGATGGTTTTCTCGAAGAGTGTAGACCATAAAGGAAGATCAGATACATATGAGCCAAATGCCATAACAGCGAAACCAGCTGCGGCGATACCCATACCCACTGCAATCTTACGAGGGGCACTCATATTAAGAAGATTGAATATAGCAACAATAATTGGAGTGAGTAGAACCACGCAAAGAGGGTTGATTGATTGGAAAACCTCTGCGCCTTCAATTGTGGTGAAGCCAAGATTAACTTTAATGCCTTGAAGCTGTGTGAACTCCTTAGCAAACATTGTTAGCGTAAGTCCATTCTGGTGGAATGAGAACCAGAAGAAGATAACTACACCAAATACTGCAAGTAGGGCATAGATGCGTTGCTTAACTTCGGCTGCTGACATCTCAGGAAGAGAGTCTGAGGAGGCTGCTTTAGAGGCAATAGTATTCTCATTGCCGGGGAATTGACTCTTGTTAATAATAAATACAGCAAGAGAGATACCCATAGCGACAACAGCGCACATAAATGCGTAGTGGAAACCTGTTGTGAAGACTCCAAGGTAGTCGTTAGCAAATTGTGACATTTGATCTGCACCATAACCAAATTGTGATGCAAATTCTGTAGCCTTTGCAAGGTTCTCACCCTCCAACATATTTGAAAGGATACTATGACACCAAGCTGGAGCATCTGCATTATATATGAAGTTGTTTGCTTGCAACCACCAGTTACGAACACCTACAGCCAATAGAGGAGCGAAGATTGCACCTATATTAATATACATGTAGAAGATAGAGAATCCTGAATCACGCTTTGAGTCATATTCAGCATTATCATACATCTTACCAACCAATGCTTGTAGGTTACCTTTAAAGAGTCCATTACCGAGTGCAATAATGAAGAGTCCTACGCAGGTGATAGCATAGAGAGAGAAGTTGTAACTCTCGACAGGTACCGGAGTAGGTGTTGGGAATGATAGCAGCACATAACCGACGGCCATCATGCACAAACCCGCGAGGATCGTACCCTTAAAGTTTTTGGTTTTGTCAGCGATGATACCACCAACCACCGAAAGAATGTAGATTGAAAAATAGAACGTTGAGTAGATAATACCTGATGTAGTACCGTCTAGGCCATACTTCGATTGAAGAAATAGCACGAGAACAGCCATCATTGTGTAGAATCCAAAGCGTTCACCCATATTGGCAAGTGCTGCCGCAATAAGTCCTTTGGGTTGTCCTTTAAACATAAATAGAAATTATTATTGGGTTAAAAAATTATTTTTGACAAATATAACATTTTTTTTTGTATTTTTGTTTAATCAGATAGCTCTAATTATGGAAAAGAAGAAATATAGATTGCCTCTTGTCGCGTCAGATGAGTGGTTACAGCCCGTTGAGGGAGAGATTAATTATCGACATGAGCTCTATGCGCAGCATCTCTCTGAGATAGAAAGAGGCTCTGGGTCAATTGTTGATTATGCTAATGGCTACCACTATTTTGGGTGGCAGCGTGATGAGATGATGAAAGGTTGGTGGTTTCGAGAGTGGTTGCCCGCAGCGAAAGATGTCTATATCTTTGGAGACTTCAATAGTTGGCGTCGCACGGAGTTGAGGCTCAATAGAGATCGTAGTGGTGTATGGTCAATATTTTTGCCCGATGCAACCTACTCTTATCGCCTAACTCACTATTCACTCTATAAGCTCCATATAAATGGTGATAATGGTTGGCATGATCGCATCCCTGCATATGCTAATAGGGTAGTGCAGGATGAGACCACGAAGAATTATACAGCTCAGTTCTGGCTGCCTCAGCACTTCGATTGGGGTGATGATGCGGAGTTTGTACCTGTTAAAAATGGGCAGCTCCTAATTTATGAGGCTCACGTGGGAATGGCTCAAGAGATGGAGGGGGTAGGTTCATACCTTCAGTTCGCAGAGGTAGTTCTGCCTCGAATAAAGGCTGATGGTTATAATGCAGTGCAGTTGATGGCTGTGGCGGAGCACCCCTATTATGGATCATTTGGATATCACGTGGCAAACTTTTTCGCGCCATCCTCCCGCTTTGGAACTCCAGAGGAGCTTAAAGAGTTGGTGCGTCGTGCTCACTCAATGGGCATTGCTGTGATTATGGATGTGGTTCATGCTCACTATGTTAAGAACCTTAATGAGGGTATCAATGAGTTAGATGGATCAGATCATCACTACTCAAAGGCGGGAGATATTGGCTATCAGAAGTATTGGGACTCTATGATCTTTGATTATGGAAAGCAAGAGGTACAACACTTCTTGTTGTCCAATATTAAATATTGGCTCGATGAGTTCCATTTCGATGGTTATCGCTTTGATGGTGTTAGCTCAATGCTTTATCACCACCGCGGTTATGTGGAGTTTGATTGTCGCGAGCGCTTCTTTGATGAGGGTGTAGATCGTGATGCCATCATATATTTGACGCTTGCCAATAAACTTGTTCATGAGTTTAACCCCAAAGCAATAACCATTGCGGAGGATGTTAGCGGCATGCCGGGGCTTTGTGCTCCTATCATTGATGGTGGAGTAGGGTTTGATTATCGCTTGGCGATGGCTATTCCCGACTTCTGGATCAAACTTCTCAAGGAGCAGAAAGATGAAGAGTGGAATATTTATGAGATGTGGAATATTATGACATCACGTCTATCGGGAGTTAAGACTATAGCCTATGCCGAGTCGCACGACCAAGCGATGGTTGGGGATCAGACAATCGCCTTCCGCCTAATGGATAAAGAGATGTATTTCTCGATGAATCGCTCATCGGAGAGTCTGGTTGTTGATCGTGGTATTGCTCTTCACAAGATGATACGACTTATGACAATCACCACAGGAGGTGATGCATACCTCAACTTCATGGGTAATGAGTTTGGACATCCTGAGTGGATAGATTTCCCACGCGAAGGAAATAATTGGAGCTACGCTCATGCGCGTCGTCAATGGTCACTCTCGAAGAATGGTTTCTTGAGGTACTCATTTTTAGGTGCTTTCGATCGCGCAATGCTCTCACTGGTTAAGCGTCATAAGTTACTTACGGCAGGTTATCCCTATAGTGAGCAGATGGACGAGCAGAATAAGACGATGGTTTTCACACTACGGAATCTACTATTTATCTTTAACTGGCATCCTACAGCCTCTATTCCTGATTATATCGTTAAGGTGCCGAAAGCTGGTAAATATGTATCTCTTCTATCGACGGATGAAGAGCGCTTTGGAGGTTTGAATCGTACTCCAATTGGAGAGGAACACTTCTCATATAGCGATGGCGAGAGTAGCTTTATTAAGGTTTATAACACTTCGCGAACAGCTATAGTTTACAAAATAATGAAATAGAATGAGATTGACAATTTTAGGTAGTGGCACCTCTCAGGGGGTGCCAACTATTGGTTGCAGGTGTGAGGTGTGTCGTTCGAAGGATCCTCGCGATAAAAGGCTGCGAAGTTCTGCTATGTTCGAGGGTGAAGCTGCGGGTGAGAAGTATAGGTTTATAGTCGATGCCGGGCCTGATTTTCGTCAGCAGATGTTGCGAGAGGATGTAAGGCAGATCGATGCTATCCTCCTCACACATGAGCATAAAGATCACATTGGAGGTTTAGATGATGTGCGAGCGCTTAACTTCGTGGATTTTCCGACTATTCATCGCATAGAGCTTTATGGTACGCAGCATACGTTTGAAACGGTGCGTAAAGATTATGATTATGCATTTGGTGAGAATAAGTATAGAGGGGTGCCCGAAATAGATTTAATAACCTTGGATCCCTCGAATAGTTTTTTTGTGAAGGGTGTCGAGGTTGTCCCAATCTCTGGTCAACACTCCTCTCGCTTTAGTGTTACTGGATATCGCATTGGTACAATGGCCTATCTCACAGATTTTAGCCATATTGAGCCTGCTGAAGAGTCTAAGCTCCTTGGGCTTGATGCGTTGGTTGTTAATGCGTTGCGCTTTGAGGCCCATCCCTCACATTTTAATGTAGAACAGGCCTTAGCTCTTATCGAGCGAGTGAAGCCGCAAAGAGCCTTCCTAACACATATGTCGCATGAAATTGGGTTGTATCAAAGGACAAACGGGTCGTTGCCCGATGGCGTAGAGTTGGCATACGATGGATTAAAGGTAGAGATATAAAAAGATAAAATATGAAGAGTCAAAAAGGAAAAGTTGTTATCGTGACAGGTGCATCATCAGGAATTGGTGAGGCTCTTGCACATGAGTATGCAGCAGCTGGCGCAAAGGTTGTTTTAGCTGCTCGTCAAGAGGATAAATTAAAGACTATAGTGGCACAAATAGAGGCGGCTGGAGGATCAGCCATTTATGCGGTGTGTGACGTGGTTGAGGCAATAGAGTGTGAAGCGGTTGTGGCGAAGGCTGTTGAAGCTTATGGCAAGATTGATATATTGATCTGTAATGCAGGTCTTTCGATGCGTGCACTATTTGATGATGTAGACCTTAGCGTATTGCGTCGTTTGATGGATGTTAATTTCTGGGGGACAGTAAACTGCGTTAAATATGCATTGCCCTATTTGCAAGCGTCGAAAGGTTCTATCGTGGGAGTATCCTCTGTTGCTGGACTTCATGGCCTGCCTGCAAGAACAGGTTACTCCGCTTCAAAATATGCGATGACGGGATTCTTGGAGACAATTCGTATTGAGAACCTTAAGAAGGGGCTACATGTGATGATTGCATGTCCCGGCTTCACAGCCTCTAATGTTCGTTTCTCAGCATTAACAGCCGACGGCAGCTCACAAGGAGAGACCCCACGTGCAGAGGAGAAGATGATGACCTCGGAGCAGGTGGCAAATATCATAATGCGTGATACAGCAAAGCGTAAACGACTATGCCTAATGGAGTTCGACGGTCGAGCAACACACCTCGTAAAGAAGTTCGCACCTCGATTCCTTGATAAAATGTTCTACAATGTAATGGCTAAAGAGCCAGATTCACCACTTAAGTAGAGATTGCCTTATTAGGCAAATATATGAAGATATAGTCTCTCGTCGCGCTCATGCCGCGCGGCACCAAGCTTAGCTTGGATCCAAAAACTATCGTTTTTGACTCTTGTGTTGCGCTGATGTGATGGGGCTTTGCCCTACGATTATTGTACATCAATCTATGTCAACCTACGGTTGCCATCATCCCATCAGCGAGGTTAACCTCGGATTTCATAGCGTAGCTATAAGCCCAATACGCAAGAGAAGAATAGCTCCGCAGGGAGCACCCTGCCCGCCGGAGGCGATGAGAGACTATATTTTCATGCGTTTACCCTGATTTGCCTTATGCAGTAGCTTGTTCTGTTTCAATTTCGCAACCAGCGCAGTTACCGCTACAGCCGACATCATTGCAGCTTACATGTTGCTCATCTGTGCGAGACTCTTGTACAGCGCAACGAATACCGAGGTTTTGCATGTTTTTATTTGTAGCGATCTCAGAATCAACAAAATGACCTTTGACCATAAGTGTGATTGAGAGTCCAACAACAAAGAGAGCTACTGCGCCAATGCAGATAAGAAATGTAAATAGAAAGCTTGACATATATTAAAACGAGTTTATTTTGATACAAAGTTAGTGCTAATTTTACAATCTGCAAAATTAGCACTAACTTTATATTAGTTATTCTCAGGACGAAGCTTACGAACAACAGCACCTGTTTGCCACATTTCGCTCTCGCGCAATTGGCGAAGTTCCTCTTCGAGACCCTCGCGGTAGTCAGGTTTGCTATTGGTGTCGATTGAGCGTTGAGCCTCATTTCCACAAGCTACCTCTGAGTAAAGTTCCTCGAATACTGGTTTGCTTGCATCTTTAAATTTACCACACCAATCTAGCGCTCCACGTTGAGCTGTTGTTGAGCAGTTAGCATACATCCAATCCATACCATTCTCAGCGAAGAGAGGCATAAGAGATTGAGTAAGCTCCTCGACAGTCTCGTTGAAAGCCTCTGAGGGGGTGTGTCCATTCTCGCGCAACACCTCATATTGAGCAGCCAAGATACCTTGGATTGCACCCATAAGTGTACCGCGCTCACCTGTTAGGTCAGAGTATACCTCACGTTTGAATGTTGTCTCGAAGAGGTATCCAGAACCTACACCAATTCCTAGTGCAACGACACGCTCGAAAGCTTTGCCTGTAGCATCTTGGAAGATTGCGTAGCTTGAGTTGAGTCCACGTCCTTGAAGGAACATTGTGCGAAGTGATGTTCCAGAGCCCTTTGGAGCAACTAAGATAACATCAACATCCGCTGGAGGGATAATGTTTGTACGCTCTTTATATGTTACAGCGAATCCATGAGAGAAGTAGAGTGCCTTGCCGGGTGTAAGGTGCTTCTTCACTGTAGGCCATACTGCGATCTGAGCTGCGTCAGAGAGTAGGTATTGGATGATTGTACCGCGCTCGCAAGCCTCTTCGATCTCGAAAAGAGTCTCTCCGGGAACCCATCCATCAGCTATTGCTTTGTCCCATGTCTTACTCTCTTTGCGCTGACCAATGATAACATTGAATCCGTTGTCGCGTAGATTAAGACTCTGACCGGGGCCTTGAACACCATATCCAATAATTGCTATTGTCTCATCTTTAAGGATCTCACGTGCTTTCTCTAATGGAAACTCCTCGCGGGTAACTACGTTCTCGTCTACGCCGCCAAAATTCATAACTGCCATGTTAAATTAATTAATTGTGGTTTAAAATTATTCTGTTTTTTCTCTTCTTTTCTCTTGCTCTTCGAGGAAGAGGCTAACCTCTTCAACTTTGGAACGAGTTATGGATACACGACCTGAGCGAGCGAATTGCAACATGTTGTAATTCAGGAGCTCTGCATATAGCTCCATTATCTTGTCGCGAGTGCCACTCTTCTCGATAATAGTGTATGATTCATTGATCTCTAAAATGCGAACACTAAACTTCTTGACGATCTCGCCAACTCCACCTTTTGATAGTAGATCTGGAGTAGAGATCTTATATAGTGCAATCTCTTGAGTAAATATGTCGCTATCAACATAGTAGAACGCACGTATAACATCAACGCGCTTCTCAATCTGGCTTACTACATTCTTTACACTGCGCTCGCTACACTCTAAGAGTATGGTGAACTTGTGAACCCCTTGTGCTGCCGATGCAGATACGGATAGATTTTCGATATTGAGCTTGCGGCGGGTGAACATAAGTGCAATTTGACTTAGTAGACCAACCTGATTTTCAGTGTATACCGTAATTGTATATAGTGTATTATCCATATTCTTAATATTTTTCGGTGGTATTAAGCATTATATCTCCTACACCCTCACCAACAGGGATCATTGGGAAGACCATACCCTTCTCGCAGACATTAACATTGAGTAGGAATGAACCTTCGCACTCAAGCATCTCGGCAATAGCATCATCGAGCTCCTCGCGGCAATTAACGTCGCGTCCCGGAATATTGTAGGCTGCGGCCAACGCTACGAAGTTGGGGTTGAGCATTGGTGTTTGTGAGTAACGCGCCTCGAAGAATAGCTCTTGCCATTGGCGAACCATTCCTAAGAAGTTGTTGTTGAGAATGATTATTTTTATAGCTATTCCATATTGCATAATTGTGCCGAGCTCCTCTACAGTCATTTGGATACCTCCATCACCGGTGAAGAGACACACCTCACGCTCTGGGGCACCAATCTTAGCACCAATGGCAGCGGGTAGACCAAAGCCCATTGTGCCTAGTCCGCCTGATGTCACCATACTTCGTGTTTGGTTAAAATTGAAGTAGCGAGCTCCATGCATCTGATTTTGTCCTACGTCAGTTACGAGAATTGCATTATTGTTGGTCGCCTCCGAGATGCGACGTACCACCTCGCCCATGTTAAGCTCTCCTGTTGTAGGGTATACCTCTGGGTTGATGACCTTCTCTATCTCAACCTCTAAACATTCACCGAAGCTGTCGATCCACTCGCTGTGTTTAGTGGTGTTAACCTTTGCTGAGACTGCTGCAATAGTGCGTTTAGCATTACCTAGGACCTCCATATTGACCTTGACATTTTTATTGAACTCGGAAGGGTCGATATCAAAATGTATGATCTTTGCTTGGCGAGCATATTTATTGAGGTTGCATGTGACACGATCATCAAAACGCATTCCTACAGCAATGAGTAGATCACATTCGTTGGTCTTTATATTGGGTGC
Source organism: Rikenellaceae bacterium (assembly GCA_047172325.1). Lineage (GTDB taxonomy): Bacteria > Bacteroidota > Bacteroidia > Bacteroidales > Rikenellaceae > Alistipes. The sequence continues at coordinate 15,268 of JBCQWG010000005.1, forward strand.
CACATGACCATGCATACCCACCATACCCATGTTGAGAGGGTGGCTTGTTGGAAGTGCCGATAATCCCATTAAGGTGAGGCCTACAGGTATATCTGCCTTCTCTATAAGTTCGATCAACTCCGACTCTGCGCCAGCTAGAACTACTCCTTGGCCTAAAATCAAAAGAGGTCTTTGAGCTTGGTTAATCATCTCTGCTGCTCCCTCTATCTGAGAGTCGATGATTGTTGGGTCTGGGTTGTAGCTGCGAATGAAATTACATCTTTTATAGTTGTATTCACCCATCGCAACCTGCGCATCTTTTGTGAGGTCGAGCATGACAGGGCCCGGACGACCGCTATTGGCGATATAGAAGGCTTGAGCCACAGCCCAGCCAATATCCTCAACGCGACGTATTTGGTAGCTCCACTTTGTTACGGCTTGAGTCACTCCAATGACATCAATCTCTTGGAATGCATCGGTGCCAAGCATTGGAGAGACAACCTGACCCGCTATAACAACCAGTGGCGTGCTATCCATCATAGCGTCAGAGAGTCCCGTAATAAGGTTTGTTGCAGCTGGACCCGATGTAACGATCACCACACCGGTCTTACCCGATACTCTAGCATAGCCTTGAGCAGCGTGCGTTGCACCTTGTTCGTGGCGCACTAAGATGTGATTAAGTCTATCGCTGTAGTTGTATAGTGCGTCGAATACAGGCATTATAGCACCTCCGGGGTAGCCATATATTGTATCTACTCCCTCCTCTACAAGTGCTTTCATTAGGATCTCTGATCCACTTATTGTTGGTACCATAATATATCTTTGGTTTTTTTATTCAATAATTCTTACTGCACCTTTATCTGCGGAGCTTACCATGGCTGCATATATTTTAAGTGCGGTTGATAGCTGGCGATCACGAGAGTGTGGCTTAAAGGCATCGCTGCCACGTGACTCCTCCTCTTTGCGGCGCTCTGCAAGCTCGTCGTCAGTGAGTGACACATTGATTCTTCGATTTGGAATGTCAATCTCTATCGTATCACCGCTACGTAGTAATCCGACATTGCCACCCGCTGCTGCCTCTGGTGAGATGTGACCAATGGATAATCCAGAGGTGCCACCAGAGAAGCGACCATCCGTAATAAGAGCACACTCTTTACCTAGATGGCGAGATTTTATGTATGAAGTGGGGTAGAGCATCTCCTGCATGCCGGGGCCACCCTTCGGTCCTTCGTAGAGGATTACTACAACATCGCCACTCTCCACCTCTCCTTTGAGGATTCCCTCGCAGGCAGCCTCTTGTGACTCATATACCTTAGCTGAACCTTTGAAGAGTAGTATCTTTTCATCAACACCAGCTGTCTTTACAACGCAACCATCATGTGCAATATTGCCATACAATATTGCAAGTCCTCCGTCGGCAGCATAGGCGCTCTCTACGGAGCGGATACATCCTTGAGTGCGATCTGTATCAAGCTCTTTATATTGAGAATCTTGAGAGGCAAGTTTAAGGTTGAACTTATTTGCAGGTGCACAGTGCCATAATGTGTCCGCTTCGGGGCAATATTCAGCGCCGCCTATAGAGTAGCGTGAAATAGCCTCACACAGTGATAAGCCATCGACGCGTAGGGTAGATGTGTCGATTAGATCTCGTTTAGCTAGCTCTCCCATAATAGAGATGATACCACCAGCACGATTAACATCTTGCATATGATATTGAGATGATGGTGCCACCTTGCATAGTACAGGTGTGCGACGTGAAAGAGAGTCAATGTCATGCATCGAGAACTCTACGCCAGCCTCATGAGCTATAGCTAAAAGATGAAGAACGGTGTTTGTTGAACCACCCATTGCAATATCGAGTGTCATAGCATTTAGGAATGCAGCACGAGTAGCAATCGAGCGAGGTAGTACGCTATCGTCACCATCGCGATAATAGCGGAATGCATTCTCCACGATTGTCTTTGCGGCGCGTGAGAATAGTGCGCGACGTTCGCTATGTGTTGCAATGAGAGAACCATTACCAATTAGGGCCATTCCGATTGCCTCGTTGAGGCTATTCATGGAGTTTGCAGTAAACATACCAGAGCATGAACCACATGTTGGGCATGCAGCTCTTTCGATCTCTGTGATGTCGCTATCAGCAATTGATTCATCGGCTGAATCAATCATAGCGTCAATTAGATCAAGAGCCCTGCCGCGAAGGTTACCCGCCTCCATAGGGCCTCCAGAGACGAATACTGTAGGGATATTAAGGCGCATGGATGCCATAAGCATGCCCGGTGTTATTTTGTCACAGTTGCTTATGCAGATCATAGCATCAGCCTTGTGCGCATTTACCATATACTCCACGCTGTCGGCGATAAGATCGCGTGAGGGGAGCGAGTACAACATTCCGTCGTGCCCCATTGCGATACCATCATCTATAGCGATAGTGTTAAACTCTGCTGCGAAGCATCCCGCAGCCTCTATCTCAGCCTTGATACTTTGTCCTATTTGGTGTAGGTGTGCATGTCCGGGTACAAACTGTGTGAATGAGTTTACGATAGCGATAATTGGCTTACCTAAATGCTCCTCACGCATACCATTAGCGCGCCATAGTGAACGAGCTCCGGCCATTCTGCGACCCTCTGTGCTATATGAACTTCTTAGCTTATTTTTCATATTTCTTTAAATTGCAATAGACAAAAGTATGCTCTTTAGTTGTAGTTTCCAAATTATTGAGCCTAAATTATTGGTATAAACGATTTGTATAGCTATATTGAATTGCTATTTTGCATAGGTTTGTATTTCACTATCAAATTATTTCATATATTATTTCTTAAATTATTTAAGTATATACTCCTTTTTAATTATAAATCATAACAAATGATTTTCAGAATATTTTTTTCGATTTTTTATTGATATTATATAAGTTTGTTATTTATCTTAAAAAAGATTATCTTTGTAAAGGAATAGTTTTTTAGAGTAAAGGAGAAAATTATATATGGAAAATAGGGCAGTGGTTGAGCTTAAAGATGTCTCAATATACCATCTCTCCAGTCATTTTACATCGCGTTCGTTTGATAAGCTTCGACGTGGTGGAGAGCTAATTTTATCGAGTGTTAACTTGAGGGTTTGTGAGGGCGAGTTTGTCTATTTGATAGGGCGAGTTGGTAGCGGTAAGAGTTCACTTCTTAAGACCCTTTATGCCGAGATGCAGCTTATCTCTGGTCGTGGGCGCGTTGCGGGGTTCGACCTATTGAGTCTTAAGCGTGGTGACATACCATATTTGCGTCGTAGGATTGGTATAGTTTTTCAAGATTATCAGTTACTTACTGATCGTAATGTATTTATGAATTTATATTATGTCATGAAGGCTACCGGGTGGCGTTCTGAGGTCGATATACGAAGAAGAATTAATGAGGTCTTGAATATGGTCTCGCTGCAAGATAAAGCATACAAAATGCCCTTCGAGATGTCGGGAGGTGAGCAGCAGCGATTGGTTATTGCCCGCGCTTTATTGAACTCTCCGAAGTTGCTTTTGGCGGATGAGCCTACCGGAAATCTAGATCCTAAAACAGCGGAGGGGATAATGGAACTCTTCAAGGAGATTGCCTCAAAGGGGTGTGCTGTTGTTATGTCAACGCACAATACTGCTTTGATTGAGGATTTTCCCGCTCGCACGATTCTCTTTTCTAAGGGCGTTGTAAGAGAGATTGATGTTGATACTTTGTAGCGTTTTAAAATTAAAGATAGTTTTTAGCTTAAATACCCTATATTCTTAATATTTTTTCGTATATTTGCATGTTATTTACAGTTAAGATTAAAAGATGAATACTGAACAACAAGAGATAAAGCAACAAGGTGAATATTCGGCATCGAATATTCAAGTCCTTGAGGGCTTAGAGGCGGTGCGTAAGCGCCCTGCAATGTATATTGGAGATACCGGTGAAAAGGGTCTCCATCACTTGGTATATGAGGTTGTTGACAACTCTATTGATGAGGCGTTGGCTGGCTATTGCGACCATATTGAGGTTACTATTAATGAGGATAACTCGATTAGTGTACGTGATAATGGACGTGGTATTCCTGTAGATTATCACGAGAAAGAGAAGAAATCAGCATTGGAGGTTGTTCTCACCGTGCTTCATGCAGGAGGTAAGTTTGACAAGGGTAGCTATAAGGTATCTGGAGGTTTGCATGGTGTCGGTGTTTCGTGTGTTAATGCACTTTCGACTCTGCTTATAGCTGAGGTTCATAAAGATGGTAAGATTTATCGTCAGACATACAGCAAAGGTGCTCCAACCTCTCAAGTGGAGGTTGTTGGAGAGTGTGAGGATCGTGGTACTATCGTGACTTTTAAGCCCGATGGTGAGATCTTTACCCAAACGACAGTTTATCGTTATGAGATTTTGGCAAAACGTCTTCGCGAGTTAGCTTTCCTTAATAAAGGTATTCGCTTAACTCTTACCGACAAGCGCGAGGCGGAGGGCCGTGAGGGAGATCTCGCAGAGACTTTCTATTCTGAGAATGGACTTAAGGAGTTCGTTCAATATCTTGATGCAACTCGTGGTGAGAAGATTATCGAGTCGATCATCTACCTTGATACTGAGCGTAATGGCGTACCAGTTGAGGTTGCGATGCAGTATAATAACTCATATTCGGAGAATGTTCACTCCTATGTGAATAATATCAATACTATTGAGGGTGGTACCCACCTTACAGGTTTCCGTCGTGCTCTAACCCGTACACTTAAGAAGTATGCTGACGAGTCGGGTATGCTTTCTAAGTTGAAGTTTGAGATTAGTGGTGATGACTTCCGAGAGGGTCTCACAGCAGTTGTCTCGGTGAAAGTTGCAGAGCCTCAGTTTGAGGGTCAGACAAAGACGAAGTTGGGTAATGATGAGGTGTCGGCAGCAGTAGATCAAGCGATGTCTGCGGCATTGGGTCACTACCTAGAGGAGAACCCAAAGGATGCCAAGGCAATTGTACAGAAGGTTATTTTGGCAGCTACAGCACGCCATGCGGCACGTAATGCTCGTGAGATGGTTCAGCGCAAGACAGCTCTTTTGGGGGTGGGTCTTCCCGGAAAGTTGGCCGATTGCTCTAGCCGTGATCGTTCGATAGCTGAGATCTTCTTTGTCGAGGGAGATTCAGCGGGTGGTACTGCAAAGCAGGGCCGCGATAGAAATTTCCAAGCTATTATGCCACTTCGAGGTAAGATCCTTAACATCGAGAAGGCTCAAGAGCATAAGATGTGGGAGAATGAAGAGATCAAGAATATGTTTACTGCGCTTGGTGTAACAATAGGTACAGCCGAGGATAGCAAGGCATTAAATATTGATAAATTGCGTTACGACAAGATCATCATCATGACCGATGCCGATGTCGATGGTAGCCATATTGCTACGCTTATGTTAACTTTCTTCTTCCGCAAGATGAAAGAGTTAATTGAGAATGGTCATATCTATATCGCGACACCACCACTCTACCTTATTAAGAAGGGTAAAAATGAGCGCTATTGCTGGGATGAGACCGAGCGTGAAAAGGCAGTTGAAGATTTTGGTTCAAAGGGAGTTCATATCCAACGATATAAAGGTCTTGGAGAGATGAATGCACATCAACTGTGGGATACTACAATGAATCCAGATAGTCGCATTTTGCGTCAGGTGACAATTGATAATGCTGCGGAGGCTGATCGAGTATTCTCGATGTTGATGGGTGACGAGGTGCCACCACGCCGCGAGTTTATCGAGCAAAATGCACACTACGCAAATATTGATGCATAAAAGCTATATACGACTATGAAAAGTGTTACAGTAATTGGAGTTGCGGGTGGTACCGGTTCGGGAAAGAGTACTTTGGTGAAGTGCCTAAAGGAGGCTCTCAGTGGGGCAGATGTTGCGACAATATGTCATGACTACTATTATAAGGCCCATCCAGAGCTAACCTATGAAGAGCGCTCAAAGCTAAATTATGACCATCCACAATCGTTTGATACCGATATGATGGTTGACCATATCGCGGCCCTTAAGGATGGTGTAGCAATATCACACCCTGTCTACTCTTTCGTAGAGCATGATCGCATGGAAGAGACAGTGACATTAATGCCATCAAAGGTTATTATAGTTGATGGAATCCTGATTTTTGAGAATAAGGCATTGCGCGATTTAATGGATATCAAGGTCTTTGTTGATACCGATGCCGATCTTAGACTCTCTCGTCGTATCCTTCGTGATGTTTGTGAGCGAGGTCGCACAATGGAGTCTGTAATATCTCAATATGTAGGAACGGTAAAACCAATGCATGACGAGTTTGTCGAGCCATCTAAGCGTTACGCAGATGTAATCATCCCAGAGGGAGGTTTTAACTCTGTTGCGATATCAATGTTAGTAGATAGCATCAAAGCACTTATAAGCAATAAGTAAGAGTATAATCGTTATAAAAAATAGAGTCAGATATTTGATCCAAATATCTGACTCTATTTTTTATTGTTCCTTATTCATTGATCGTTGCAGGGCAGCCATCTTAAGTGCTGTTGCTGCTGCTTCGTCTCCTTTGTTACCAAGAGAACCACCGCAGCGGTCAAGTGCCTGTTGAGTATCATTCACCGTTAAGACACCAAATGCAATTGGGATATTCCACTGTAGTTGGAGTTGTGTTACACCTTGTGTCACTCCGCTACATACGTAGTCAAAGTGGGGGGTGTCGCCTTGGATGACGCAGCCTAATACAATAATTGCATCGACCTCTGTGTATTCGGCGAAAAACTGGGCTCCAAGAGGTAGCTCGAAGGTGCCGGGAACATAACGTACTGTTATATTCTCCTCTGGGCAGCCAGCCTCCATGAGGGTCTTTACAGCACCGTCAGCGAGAGCCCCTGTGATCTCTGGATTCCACTCCGCCACGACAATGCCAAAAGAGAGATCTGAGGCACTTGGCAGAGGAGAGTCGAACTGAGAAAGATTGTGATTCTTAGTTGCCATTATCTACTATTTCATTGATGCGAGGTACTTGTCAGCGTTGTTCGCCTCTTCAGTACCGGGGTATTGAGCTGTGATCTCTGTAAAGATTGACTTAGCATTGTCAGAGTCGCCTGCTGCCGCTGCTGCGAGTGCCGCTTTGAAAAGGAATGCTGGGGCAGTTAGTGGGTTGTCTGAAGCTTTTGCAGCCTTTTGGAAGAGTGCTACAGCTGCTGCATAGTTGTCATTCTCTACAGCTACGTCACCTTGTAGAGCGAAGTTTTGAGCGTTGATAACCGATCCCACAACACCCTTTACAGGTTTGTACTGTGCTAGGTATTTGGCAGCAGCAGTAAAGTCGCCTGTATGAAGATAGCAGATTCCTGCATAATGTTTAGCGAGATTGCCAGATGGTGTTGAGCCATAGTTGTCGGCAACTTCGATGAAGCCCGGTGTTGTAGCGTTACCATTTAGAGCTAGCTCATAGTTAGGGGTGCCACTCTCCAAAAGAACTTGTGCTTTGTATAGTAGCTCAGATGCTTTCTCTGCGCGAGGTTCAACGATTGCAGCTTTATATCCGAAGATAACTAGTGCAAGCGCAACAAGTGCGATGATTAGATAGATGATCTTCTTGCCATTCTCCTCGAAGAAGTGTTCAGTTTTGCTCATTGCCTCACCAAGAGCTTCTACCTCTGGTGCTGCTTTAACATTGTTTTTTGCCATGATATTTAATAGTTATAATTTATACTCTTGTGCATTAGAGTACAAAAGTACAATATTTTCGCTAAAATCATAGCGATTCATAGATTTTTTCAGGGTAAACACATGAAAAAAAGTTTCTCATCGCGCTCATGCCGCGCGGCACCAAGCTCAGCTTGGATCCAAAAACTATCGTTTTTGACCTTTTGTGTTGCGCTGATGTGATGAGGGCTTTGCCCTACGATAGATGCATTACAAAGATCTTATGAAAATAAATTTTCAACGCTCTTTATAATACATCTATCTATGTCAACCTACGGTTGCCACCATCCCTTCAGCGAGGTTAACTCGGATTCATAGCGTAGCTATAAGCCCAATCCGCAAGAGTAATATGCACCCGCGTGGGTGCTATCCACGCCCGCCGGAGGCATATGAGAAACTTCTTTCATGCATTCGCCCTATAGATTTATTGTGAAGATTGCATCTATATCTGTTTGCGTAGGCGAGCTACGGGGATATCGAGCATTTCGCGATATTTAGCTACGGTGCGTCGTGCAATGCGATATCCTTTTGAGTTGAGAACTTCCATTAGGGTCTCGTCGGTGAGAGGTTTGCGCTTATTCTCCTCATCTATGCATTGTTGTAGAATTGTTTTAATCTCGTAGCTCGATACCTCCTCTCCGGATTCTGTTTGCATAGCTTCAGAGAAGAGTGATTTGAGTAGGATTATTCCAAATTGTGTCTGCACATATTTGCTATTTACAACGCGTGATATTGTCGAGACATCCAGCTCGGTGGCCTCTGCAATATCTTTGAGGATCATGGGGCGTAATTTGCTTTTGTCGCCATCTTCGAAATAGTCATGTTGGTACTCTAATATTGCCTGCATGGTGCGCATAAGAGTGTCGTGGCGTTGCTTTATAGCTGATATAAACCATTTTGCAGAGTCTATTTTGCTCTTGACAAATTGAATAGCATCTTTATCTTTCTCCTTTATTGACCCATCCGATCCAACCATATCGCGGATCATATCCACGTATCGTTTGCTAACCTTTACCTCTGGTATGTTGTATGAGTTGAGCGAAAGATCGAAGACTCCATCGTTGTTGTCAAGGATAAAATCTGGGGTGATGTAGGGAGTGGTGTCGGCACCTCCCTCGTTGTAGAGGTTGCCCGGTTTTGGGGAGAGGTGTTTAACCTCTTCGATAGCATCACGGAACTTATCTTCGTCTATTTGTAGACGTTGCATAAGTTTCTCGTAGTGCTTTTTTACAAACTCATCATAGTGATATGTGATAATCTTGCGAGCAAGGCGCTGTGAGGAGCTGAGATGATTAAATTGATCTAGTTGAAGCAGAAGGCACTCTTGAAGATTGCGTGCGCCAACCCCCGTAGGTTCTAGTTCATGTATGATCTTTAAAATACGTTCTAGCTCAGATACAGAGACCTCAATTCCCACGGTGAAGGCAATATCATCACTAATAGATTCAAGGTCCCGGCGTAGGTATCCATCCTCATCAATGCTTCCTACTAAGTATGTAGCTAAGTTTAACTCCCTCTCTGTAAGGTTCTTATAGCCTAACTGCTCTGTTAGGAACTCCTGAAATGAGCGCCCTCCAGTCATATATACTGGACGTTGTTTATCATCTTTAGAGTAGTTGTTGATGCGACTTTTGTAGGAGGGGGTATCGTCCTCACGGAGGTACTCATCCATTGAGAGTTGGCGTGGCTCCTCATCCTCTCCTTGAGGGAGAACTTCGTCGAGCACAACGTTCTCTTCAATCTCCTGTTTGACACGCTGCTCCAACTGCATTGCGGGCAGTTCGAGCAGCTTTATCATCTGTATCTGTTGTGGCGATAGCTTTTGCTGTAGCGATAGCTGTTGCCTTTGATTTATTGCCATATTTTACTCTTCTCTTTCAGAATTCGAGGTTAATCACTAGTTACTTATTGGTGTGATGGCGAACTCTCAAGGGTCGAGGTTAAGTTAACCTAAAACTCTGCGTTCTTTGGTGTACGTGGGAATGGTATCACATCGCGGATGTTAGCCATGCCAGTCACAAAGAGCAACAGACGTTCGAAACCGAGTCCAAATCCAGAGTGAGGTGCCGATCCCCATCGACGTGTGTCGAGGTACCACCATACATCCTCCTCCTTCATGCCAAGCTCTACTATACGAGCAGAAAGTTTGCCAAAGTCTGCTTCGCGCTCTGAACCACCTATAATCTCGCCGATTTTTGGGAAGAGAACATCCATGGCTCGCACCGTACGCTGATCGTCATTCTGCTTCATGTAGAATGATTTGATCTCCTTGGGGTAGTTGATAAGGATCACAGGTTTCTTGAAGTGTTCCTCAACAAGGTAGCGCTCATGCTCCGATTGAAGATCTGATCCCCAGTCCACAGGGAACTCGAATTTGCGACCAGAGGCCTTTAATATTTCGACGCCCTCAGTATAGTCAAGGCGAATAAAATCATTGTTAACCACGAAGTTAAGACGCTCTAAGAGCTCCTTATCCCACATCTTATTCATAAATGCAAGATCTTCAGCACAGTTGTCTAGAGCGTAGCGAATAAGATATTTAAGGAAATCTTCTGCTAGCTCCATATTATCTTCAAGGTCGTAGAAGGCCATCTCTGGCTCAATCATCCAGAACTCAGCTAAGTGACGAGGAGTGTTAGAGTTTTCGGCACGGAAAGTAGGACCGAAGGTGTAGATTTGACCCATAGATAAAGCACCCAACTCTCCCTCTAATTGACCGGAAACTGTTAGATTGCAAGCTTTACCAAAGAAATCTTGTGCGTAGTCAACCTCGCCCTGCTCGTTGCGGGGAGGGTTTGCTATGTCAAGTGTCGTTACATTGAACATCTGACCCGCACCCTCGCAGTCGGAACCGGTGATAAGGGGTGTATGCAGGTAGAAGAACTTACGCTCATTGAAGTATTGGTGAATTGCAAAGGCCATAGCGTGGCGAATACGTAGTACCGCACCAAAGGTGTTGGTTCGTGGTCGTAGGTATGCGATATCACGCAAGAACTCAAGCGAGTGCCCTTTTTTCTGAAGAGGGTATGTGTCGGGATCTGCCGTGCCATAGATCTCAATTTTGGAGGCTTGAACCTCTACACCTTGACCTGCACCCATCGAGGCAACTAAGAGTCCATCTACGCGGATGCAAGCACCAGTTGTCACACCTTTCAGCTCCTCCTCAGATATCTTAGTAAGGTCAACAACTATCTGTATATTATTTTGACAAGATCCGTCATTAAGTGCAATAAATGCTACATTTTTGTTACCACGCTTCGTGCGTACCCAACCTTTAACTACAACCTCAATGTCGGTTGCTTGAGAGTTTAAAAGCTCTGCAATTCTTGGACTTCTCATTATATATCCTCTTTATGTGTTGTTTTTTTATAATTCGCAAAGATATAGAAAAAAATGTAAATATCTACTTATTTTTATTTGCCTTCAATAAATTTTTATAATAAAAACTTGGGCAAAATATTGATTGTTAAGATTTTTTTAGCTAAATTGCACTCAATTAATTACATATTCATAAACAAATTTTAATATTATGACAAAAAAATTACTTGCGGAGGCTATCGGCACAATGGTGTTGGTACTCATGGGCTGTGGTGCAGCAGTCTTTAATCAATGCGGCATAGATACCGCATCTGTTCTTATGACAGCTATCGCTTTTGGTTTGGCTGTAGTTGGTATGGCCTACACCATTGGTGGTGTTTCGGGCTGTCACATTAATCCTGCTATCACATTAGGAGTTTGGTTATCTGGCCGCATGGAGGCAAAAGAGGCTGGTCTCTATATGGTGGCACAAGTGGTTGGTGCATTTGTTGGTTCTGCAATCTTATTTGCTCTCACTCAAGGTATGGGCTTCGTTGGAACTGGTGCTAATAGCTATGGAGAGGGTAATATGATCCCTGCGATTATCGCTGAGATTGTCTTTACATTTATCTTCGTTTTGGTTGTTTTGGGAACTACAGCTAAGGAGAGTGGTACACCTAAGTTTGCCGGTCTTGTGATAGGTCTTACTCTAATCTTGGTTCACATCGTATGTATTCCAATTACAGGAACATCTGTTAATCCTGCACGTAGTATTGCTCCTGCAATCTTTGCTGGTGGCCAAGCTCTTTCTCAGCTTTGGGTGTTTATTACTGCTCCATTTGTTGGTGCTATCCTTGCTACATGGGCTTGGAGAGCTTTGGAGAGCAAATAGTCTATTATTAAATCTAATCCGAAATTATGTCATTTCTAAATTTATTACAAGCGGAGGCTGCCGATAGTACAGCTATTAACAAAATCACTGCGCTCGCAGGAGATATGAGCAATATGTCGACAGACGAACTTACAACATGGTTGATTACAGGAGCTGTTAGTGTTGTCTCAAAGATTGCCATGGCAATTATATTCTATTGTATATGTCGATGGGTATGTAAGCGTATCGTTAAGATGACCACTTCAGTGATGAATAAGCGAGGAGTTGAAATTTCACTCTCTAAATTTATCACAAGTCTTATTAGTATCTCGCTTAATATAATCATTATACTCACTACAATTAGTATCTTGGGTATTAATACAACCTCTTTCCTTGCGATCTTTGCTTCTGCTGGTTTGGCCGTTGGTATGGCGCTGAGTGGAACATTGCAAAACTTTGCAGGAGGAGTCTTGATACTATTCCTCAAGCCGTTTAAGGTGGGTGATTTTATCGAAGCGCAAGGTTTTTCTGGAAGTGTGAAGGAGATATCTCTATTTAGTACACTTCTTAATACGCTCGATAATAAGATGGTTATAATTCCTAATGGGTCTCTCTCTACGTCACCTATAAATAACTATTCGAAGGAGAGTACTCGTCGCGTTGAGTGGACCTTTGGTGTTGCTTATGGGACAGATTTCGATCGCGTGAAGAGCATAATTGAGGATGAGTTATCAAAACATGAGTTAGTCCTTCAAGAGCAGGGTCTATTTGTCGTACTTAGCGCACTTGCAGATAGTTCGGTAAATATAACAGTTAAGGCGTGGTGTAACGCCGCAAACTTTGCTCCTCTTCTCTTTGATATGAATGAGAAGATATATAAACGTTTTAATGCTGAGGGTGTTGAGTTCCCATTCCCACAGATGGATGTTCATGTGACAAAGTAAGATTGATAGGTGTGTTTAATATGCTGTATAGCAGATAATTAATAATTGTTGTTTGTGCGAATAGTTATAACACTGTTAGGATAAGGCAAAAAAAATTAAAAAAAAGCAACCTAAAATTGCTATATTAAATATAATTTATTAATTTTGCGGTGATAATAGTGGATTTATATTAAACAAATTTAATAACTAATAATTAAAGTAATGAAGAAGGTAATTTTATCTGTAGTAGTGCTTCTAATGTCTATGACGAGTACAATGACATTTGCACAATCAAGTTCATCGACTGAGAGTAGCGGTGTTATACTTGACTCAAACTCAATTTCTCAAAACTGGTTCATCAGTGGCGGTATCGGTGGCTCTGTTTATTTCGGAGATGGTGATGCTCTAGGTTCATTTGGTGGCAGAATCGCTCCAGCTTTTGATCTAGCTGTTGGAAAGTGGTTCTCTCCTTATGTTGGTGCTCGTTTGGAGTATAGTGGTGCTCGCCTTAAGGGTTACACTAACAACGCAAACGGAATGTTCGTTTATGAGACTGTAGAGAGTGGTGTATATCATGACAAGTGGAACTATATGTTCCTTCACGTAGATGCAATGCTTGATCTACTTAACCTTATCAGTGGTTACAACGCAGATCGTTTCTACTCACTTATCCCTTATGCAGGTGGTGGCTGGCTTCGTGACTATGGTCGTGAGGATAAAGTTAACAACGACGCTTTCGGTATCAACCTAGGTCTTCTTAACAGCTTCCAACTAAGCCCTAAATTTGATCTTAACCTAGATGTAAGAGGAACAATCGTTGGTTCTGATGACTTCGACGGTCAAGTTGGTGGTAGAGGTATGGAGGGTATCTTGAATGCAACTGTAGGAGTAACATATAAGTTTGGTACTCAAGGTTGGGAGGCAGCAACTCCAGCTAGCGTAGTTGCAGGTTACATCGCAACAATCAAGGATAACGAGAGCACTATTGAGAAGCAAAAGGCTCAACTTGCAGCAGCTCAAAAGAAGAACCAAGAGATCGAGAAGGAGCTTGCAGCTAAAGAGGCTTCTGTAACTAAGGCTCTTCAAGCAGCTCGTGAGAGTGGCGCAAACGTAACTATGCCATCTGTTGTAATCGCATTTGAGATTGGTAGCAGCAAGCTTTCTAACCTAGGTAAAGCAAACCTTGAGAACATTGCTAAGGTTATGAAGAAGGCTCCAGCATCAAAGAAGTTTAAGGTAACAGGTTATGCTGACACTAACACAGGTAGCGCAAAGCGCAATGCACAATTGAGCCAAGAGCGTGCTAACGTTGTTGCTGATTACCTAGTTGAGTGTGGTGTAAGCCGTTCAATGTTGAACCTTAACTCTGAGACTGTAGGTACAATGTACTTAAACGATATCACACTAAGCCGTGTTGCTGTTGTTGAGTAATTAACATATCTGCAAACAGAATAAGAGGCTGCCCTTAATCACATAGTGATTTTGGGCAGTCTTATTTTTACTAAGCGACTTTTAGTCGTACATCAAGAGTTGATTTAGCCTTCTCTATAACAATCATATCTCCTATATTTACATTACCATCTATAATTAATTGCGAAAGAGGGATCTCCACTTTATCGCTGAGGGTACGCTTTAGAGATCTAGCTCCATACTCAGCGCTATATCCAATCTCGGCAAGAGCCTGTTTCGCACTCTCTGTTACGCGCATTGAGTATCCTAGCTTTTCGAGTCGTTGGCGTAGCTCGCTTAGCTCAAGATCAATTATTTGGGATATATCATTGATAGTCAAGGAGCGAAATAGGACGACATCATCAATACGATTTAAGAACTCTGGAGCAAAGGTTCGCGCAAGGGCGGCACCATACTCATTTTTAGGTGCTTGTTCCACCCTTTGAGCCTTTACTGCGGTTGAGTATCCAACTTGTTTACGTCGCTTTACAACAGCGCGAGAACCTACATTCGAGGTCATTATAATAATGGTGTTGCTGAAATCTACTCTTCTACCAGATCCATCAGTGAGGTGTCCCTCGTCGAATATCTGTAACATTGAGTTGAATACTTCGGGGTGAGCCTTCTCAATTTCATCGAGCAAGATTACAGAGTATGGTTGTCGTCGAACAGCCTCTGTGAGCTGCCCCCCATCGCCATAACCAACATAACCCGGAGGTGAGCCAATCAATCGAGATATATTATGCTTTTCTCCATATTCACTCATGTCAATGCGAATTAGTCCGCGGTGCTCGTCAAATAACCATCTGGATAACTCTTTGGCTAATAGCGTTTTGCCTACACCGGTGGGGCCAACAAACATAAATACTCCTATTGGTCGCTTTGCAGCTTTCAAACCAGCTCTAGAGAGATATATTGATTGCGATAGCTTCTCTACAGCCTCCCTTTGCCCTATAACCCTGCTTGAGAGATGTGCTCCCAATGATCGAAGCCTCTCTTGCTCTCCAGATGATACACGCTCGATGGGTACCCCCGTGATTGATGTTATAACTGCCTCGACAGCCTCTACACCTATCTCCACCGGTGATTGATCCATCTCGCGTTGCCACTCTGTGCGACGCTCATTCAGACGTGCCTTTAGAGCAACCTCATTGATACGAGCCTCTGCTGCCCTATTATATGCAAGTGCTTCAAGAGAGCTGCTGCGCTCATGTTTCACTGCCACTAGCGCCTCTTCCATCTCCTTAATATCTGTAGGCTGGATAGCAGCCGATAGATGTGCTCGTGCACCAACTTCATCTAGTATATCTATGGCCTTATCAGGGAAATATCTATCGGTTATATACCTCGCACTAAGAGACACAGCCGCCTGTAGTGCCTCATCAGAGTACTTTACACGATGGTGACGCTCGTAGTTTGGTGCAATATTTTTTAATATTTCGAGTGTCTGCTCTTCGGTTGTCGGTTCGACCATAACTCTCTGGAATCGACGCTCTAGCGCTGCATCACTCTCTATATCAGCGCGATATTCATCAAGAGTCGTAGCTCCAATAATCTGCAACTCTCCTCTCGCCAATGCAGGCTTTAAGATATTTGCCGTGTCAAGGCTACCTTGGGTTGCTCCAGCACCAACTATTGTGTGTATCTCGTCAATAAAAATTATCGTGTCGCGTGAAGTGACTAACGCTTCAATAAGGTGTTGTAAGCGCTCCTCAAATTCACCTCTAAACTTCGTGCCCGCTACAAGTGATGATATATCGAGTGAGAAGAGTGTTTTTCCCGATATATTGTATGGGACCTCACCTGCTGCAATGCGTAGGGCCAACCCCTCAACTACAGCGCTCTTTCCTACGCCTGCTTCACCAAGCAGAATTGGGTTATTCTTTTTACGACGAGATAGAATCTCAATAACTCTATCAATCTCCTTTGTGCGACCAATAACAGGATCAATCTCGCCTTTCTGTGCTGCTGCGGTAAGGTTGCGACCAAATCTATCGAGAGGATGTTGCGACTCTTTCCCCTCTTTTATGCGCTTTGGTGTTGCATGAACTATAGATTTTGAACCCTCATCACTATCATTTGTGTTAAGTAGAATATGACGTAGCAGTTCGCCTCGAAGCTCAACAATTGAGATGTCGTATAGCGGGAGAAGATGTGAAAGGGCAGTTGCTCCATCGTTAGCAATATTGACAACCACATGCATTGTTGTAATCTGCTCCGGAGAGTGCTCCGCAGCTAACTCACTTAAGTATTGACGATAGAACTCCTCTGGGGATGTCGTTTCAATTGATGAAGATGAGGCTATCGCCTGTTGCAGTCTAAGTTTAAACTGAAATAGCTGCCAATCTTGAAGTTTTGAACTTAGAAATTTTCGAACTAAAGAGCCCTCAGACTCCAATATCTCTAGAAATAGATAATCTTTGTATGATTTGCGCTCTCCAGCCTTAAGACGTCCAAATGCTGCTCTAACAACGATAGCATCCAATATTTTAGAAATTTTACCTTTTTGCATAATTTATCATTATAAGTTATTCTGATAGGATAACGCAAAAAGATTATATTTTATTATATATCGTGTGCTAACGAATATCTTGGCGTGGTAGGGTAGACTCCTGAAAAAAGTTTCTCATATGCCTCCGGCGGGCAGGGTGCTCCCTGCGGAGCTATTCTTCTTCTTGCGGATTGGGCTTATAGCTGGCGCTATGAAATCCGAGGTCACCTCGCTGAAGGGATGATGGCAACCGTAGGTTGACATAGATAGATGTATAATATTGAGCGCTGCAAATTCATTTGCAAAAGCTTAATGTTATACATCTATCGTAGGGCAAAGCCCTCATCACATCAGCGCAACACAGGTCAAAAACGATAGTTTTTGGATCCAAGCTAAGCTTGGTGCCGCGCGGCATGAGCGCGATGAGAAACTTTTTTTCGTGCGTTTACCATGCTTGGCGTGGCCACTCACCAACCTCCATATCCATTATTTGGTTGCCATCAATCTTGAAGCGTAGTGCTGTACGCACCTTATGGATTCCATAGTTGCCGGCGGCACCGGGATTTATGTGCAATAAATTATATTGAGGGTCGTTGATGACCTTAAGAATATGAGAGTGGCCTGCAATAAATATATTGGGTTGAGAGGAGATAATATTACTCAAGGCCTCTGGTCGATATCGACGAGGGTAGCCTCCGATGTGCGTCATAAGAACTTTCACCTGTTCACATTCGAAGAGAAGATCGCGAGTGAAGGCTCTGCGGCAATCAGCACCATCAATATTGCCCCATACAGCACGCAGGGGTTTAAATGCAGCAATCTGATCGGCTAAAGCGAGAGTTCCTATATCGCCAGCGTGCCATATCTCATCTACATCACGCAGAAAGAGGCGTAATGTGTCATCGAAGCAATTATGTGTGTCGGAGATAAGTCCTATTTTTTTCATAATTAATATTTACCTTTCCAGAGTTCTTGAATGCGTTCAGCCACTTTGCACTCTGCCGTATTCTCTACGTGTGGTTCATAGAATCGAGTGCCAACAAGCGAGTCGGGCATAAACTCTTGCTCGATGAAGCTACCTAAGTAGTCGTGTGCATAGAGGTAGTTTTTGCCGTAGCCAGCCTCGCTCATAAGTTTGGTTGGAGCGTTGCGCAGATGTAGAGGTACTGGGCGGTTTTGAGTGTCGTGTTGCACCATGGCTAAGGCCTTGTTAATTGCATTATATGCAGAATTTGACTTCTGGCTCGTAGCTAAGTAAATAGTAGTTTGGGCGAGTGTGATGCGCGCTTCGGGCATGCCAATTTTGTGAACCGTATCGAAGCAGGCGTTTGCTAAGAGCAGGGCATTGGGGTTAGCTAATCCAATATCCTCAGAGGCTAGGATAACCAACCGGCGAGCGATAAATCGCGCCTCCTCACCACCAGCTAACATGCGGGCAAGGTAGTATATTGCAGCGTTGGGGTCGCTTCCTCTCACTGATTTGATAAATGCGGAGATCACATCGTAGTGCTGTTCTCCATTCTTGTCGTAGAGAGCAATATTTTGCTGCAAACACTCCGTGACATATTCATTGGTGATGGTAATTTTACCATTTGTAGCGCCAGCTATTATATCAATAATATTGAGTAACTTGCGAGCATCACCTCCGGAGAATTTGAATAGCGCCTCTCTTTCGACGATCTCTATATCTCGCTGCTTTAGTTCGTCGTCTGTTGTTATTGCTCTTTGAAGTAACTTCTCTAGGTCGGCATCCTCCATAGGTTTAAGGATATAAACCTGACAGCGACTAAGAAGCGGGGAGATCACCTCAAATGAGGGGTTCTCGGTTGTCGCTCCAATGAGTGTTACAGTACCCTGCTCGACGGCCCCAAGGAGGGAGTCTTGTTGCGATTTGTTGAAGCGATGGATCTCATCAATAAAGAGGAATGGTGGTTTGGAGTCGAAGAAGCGTTGACGCTTTGCCGACTCGATCACCTCGCGTACATCCTTTACTCCAGACGATACGGCAGAGAGAGTGAAGAATGGGCGTTTTAATTCATTGGCAATGATCTTTGCCAATGTTGTCTTCCCAACACCCGGAGGTCCCCACAAAATAAATGAGGGGACGTTTCCGGTGTCGAAAAATTTACGGAAGAGACCATTTGTACCTACTAAATGTTCTTGACCAATATATTCATCAATGGAGTTTGGTCGTAATCTTTCGGGTAGTGGTGCTGCCATACTTAAAATAAATTCTATTACATCTCGAACTTTTCGATCTTTGAGGTGCAGAATGCGCCCAAAGTAGGAACGATTGATGTGAAGTGAGCAGAGGCATCGTGAGCCTCTACCGCTGCCGCATCAGCCCAAGTCTCACACATAATATATACGTCGGGACGTGTTGTTGATGCAAAAAGATCATATGCTATGCAGCCAGACTCCTTTTGAGACTCCTCTACAAGAGGCGTGATTGCTGCGAGGAACTGCTCATTAGCGCCCTCATTTACTTGAAAAAATGCATTAATACGAATCATAATAATCTGTTTTTATTTTACTTCTGGAGTTATTGTTGCTAAATGAAGCTCATCCAATTGAGCTTGATCTATAAGTGATGGCGCTTCGATCATAACATCGCGGCCAGCATTATTCTTTGGGAATGCGATATAATCACGAATAGACTCAACACCACCAAAGAGTGAGCATAAGCGGTCGAAGCCAAATGCCAAACCACCATGTGGAGGTGCTCCAAACTTAAAGGCATTAATCAAGAAGCCAAATTGCTCCTCAGCCTTTTCTGGGGTGAAGCCCAATATCTCGAACATTTGAGCCTGTAACTTAGAGTCATGAATACGGATAGAACCGCCTCCAATCTCCGTTCCATTACATACGAAGTCATATGCATTTGCACGTACTTTGCTTGGGTCTGTTGCGAGATACTCTACATCCTCTAACTTTGGAGAGGTGAATGGGTGGTGCATAGCGTAGTAGCGCTGTGTCTCCTCATCCCACTCAAATAGAGGGAAGTCAACGACCCAAAGTGGAGCAAATGTCTTAGGATCACGTAGTCCCATGCGCTCACCAATCTCTAGGCGAAGAGTGTTAAGTTGAGATAGAGCCTTATATTTTTTACCACAAAGAATAAATACCATGTCGCCCGCTACAGCCCCAGCCTTCTCCGCAATTGCTTTAACCTGTTCAGGGGAGTAGAACTTATCAATAGATGATTTGACAGCTCCAGTAGCCTCTACGCGAATCCATACAAGACCCTTGGCGCCAATTTGAGGACGCTTCACAAAGGCCGTGAGCTCATCAATCTGTTTGCGAGTGTAGGTTGCACAACCGGTTGCTGCGAATCCACAGATATATTCAGAGTCATCAAAAACTGAGAAGCCATGGCCATGAGTAAGCTCAGTGAGATCTGCAAACTCCATTCCAAAGCGGATATCTGGTTTGTCTGAACCATACTTCTCCATCGCCTCATGCCAACTCATGCGGGGGAACGACTCTTCGAGGGTAATATCCATCACCTCTTTGAACATATATTTTGCCCAACGCTCGAAGGTGGATAGAACATCCTCCTGCTCTACGAATGCCATCTCGCAGTCAATTTGAGTGAACTCAGGTTGACGATCAGCGCGCAAGTCCTCATCACGGAAGCAACGAACGATCTGGAAATATTTGTCATATCCGGCAACCATCAATAGCTGCTTGAATGTTTGTGGCGATTGTGGAAGTGCATAGAACTCATTAGGATTCATGCGGCTAGGGACAACGAAGTCGCGAGCTCCCTCCGGTGTAGACTTGATAAGGTATGGAGTCTCTATTTCGAGGAATCCTTCAGAATCGAGGAAGTTTCTTACGGCATGAGCCATTTTGTGACGAAGGATCATCGCGCGTTGAAGTGGAGCACGACGTAGATCCAAATAGCGATACTTCATGCGTAGATCATCTCCACCATCAGAGTGCTCCTCAATGGTGAATGGAGGAGTCTGGGCACTATTGAGAATGGTTAGCTCCTCTGCAACAACCTCAATATCGCCGGTAGGCATCTTGGGATTCTTCGATGAGCGCTCTATAACTTTGCCGATAACCTGTAATACATACTCGCGACCAAGCTCAGCTGCAATAGCCTTAGTTGCGTCTGAGGAGTGCTCCTCGACAACAATTTGTGTGATACCATAACGATCTCTAAGATCAATGAAAGTCATCGCTCCAAGGTTGCGCACCTTCTGCACCCAACCCGAAAGAGTTACAACTTGATTGATATTCGTGGCTCTTAACTCACCACATGTATGACTTCTGTACATAATATAATTGTTATTTTGTTTTGTTATTCGTAGCTTTGCAACTCACAAAGGTAATAAAAAAGACAACACTAAAAAAGCCAATATCTAAAAAATGAAAGATAGAGATGAAAAATATATGCGCTTAGCAATTTCTGAGGCTCATAAAGCGTTAAATAAGGGTGAAGTGCCAATTGGTGCTATTGTGGTTGTGGGGGATAGTATCATTGGTCGAGGTCACAATTTAGTGGAGACACTTTGCGATGCAACGGCTCATGCTGAGATGCAAGCTATAACGGCGGCAGCCTCTACTTTAGGCGGTAAGTACCTATCTGATGCATCATTGTATGTCACGGTGGAGCCTTGTGCAATGTGTGCAGGGGCTATTGCATGGAGCCAGCTCGGAGAAGTTGTTTGGGGTGCAGATGATCCTAAAAGAGGATTTTGCCGCTACTCATCACAAATACTACATCCCAAGACTAAGGTTAGAAATGGAGTGCTAAAAGAGCAATGTGAGGAGTTAATGCTCTCCTTTTTTGCTAAATTGAGGTAGTTTTACATAAATTTAATGTTGTTTTTTGCATAATCGACAAAAAAATTATATTTTTGTCGGTCAGTATGGTTTGATTAAAATACATAACAAAAATAATTCTAAAAAAGCGATGAAAAAATTAATTCTTTCACTCCTTGCGGCTACTGCCGTATTTGTTGCATCTGCACAAGAGGATGTAACGACATGCTACAATGCTGCTGCTGCTGCTTATGGTCAAAAGCAATTTGATGTTGCAGTTGAAAACTTCAACAAGGTTCTTGACCTCGGAATGGATGATGAGTCTGCTGCAAGCATGGTTGCAACATCTAAAACTTACATCCCAAAGTGTTATTACATGATCGGAGGTCGTGCAATGCAGGCTGGTCAATATGAGGTTGCTTTAGAGAACTTTACAATGGCTGCTGAGTATGCTGAGCTTTATGATGATTTGAAGACTCAAACAAATGCAAATTCATGGATTGCAAAGCTTTACCAACAACAAGGAGGTAATGCATTCAATGAGGGTGATTTCGAGACTGCAAAGGGAATCTTTGCTAAGGGTTATGAGTCAGATCCTCGTAACACCGAGATGGCTAACTGGTTAGGTATCTGCTACTGTGAGACAGATGAGTTCGAGAAAGGTATGGAGGTCTTCTACTCTGTTGCAGAGATGGGTGCAAACAATCCAAAATATGCAGAGGGTGCAGAGGATGCTCGCAAGAATATGGGTATCTATACAAATAATCGTGTAGCGGCATTGCAAGGTGAGGGTAATAACGATGGTGTTATTGCTATGGCTGAGTGGATTCTCTCAAATGACCCTACAAATGCTCTTGCTGAGAAGATTCGTCTTCAAGCATACTACGACAAGAAAGATCACGCTGCTGTTACCGCTGCTGCTGAGGCTGCTGCTGCTGCTCAAACAGACGAGGTTGAGAAGAGCAATGTCTATTTCATCTTGGGCGCATCGTACAACGATCGTGAGATGAGAGAGCAGGCAATCGCTGCATTCAAGAAGGTTACAGATGGTCCTAATGCAGAGATCGCTGCAAGTACAATTGCTGAGCTTAGCAAAACGAACTAAGAGACGTAGATCGTGACTATATTTAAGGTCGCTATAGAGGAATGAAGGTGTTTCGTTACTCTATAGCGACCTTTTCGTTGAATATTATTGTGGTTGCTAAAAAAAATATTTAAGTTTGTGGAGATAAGATAATAATAGATAATATGATAAGAGAGAACCTTAGCAAATTACTTTTTGTAATTATGCTAATATCAATAACCACCCTTCAGGCTCAAACAAAGACGGAGGAGTATACAGAGTATGTGTTAGATAGGATGACTTCATTTTACGATCAAGGAATCGACGAGAAGTTATACCTACAGTTCGATAAACCATACTATAGTAGTGGAGATAAAATATGGTTTAAAGGATACTTGCGTAATGCTGTTACGCATGCACCGCTCGACATCTCTAATTTTATATATGTTGATCTTGTTGCAAGTGATAATGATTTAGTGTCCCGCGTTAAGGTTCGACGAGATAGCACAGGCTTTAATGGGTATATTACCCTTGATCCAGAGATGGAGTCTGGTGACTATACAATAAGAGGGTACACACGTTGGATGCTCAATCAAGATGAGGACTTTATCTTTAGTCGAGCGATAAAGATCTCAAGTTCGATCCCCGATAGTGCAAAGGCGGATCAAGCAGACTCCACAAAGCGTCAAATGCGACGAGCTGAAAAAGAGATTGAGGAGCAGCAAAATGGTGCAAGAGAGTATTCTGTACAGTTCTTTCCAGAGGGAGGTGCTCTTCTTGCGGATGGCTCTCAGGTTGTAGCATTTAAAGCTGTTGCGAGCGATGGACTCTCAATAGAGGTTGAGGGTGCAATATACAACTCGCGCGAAGAGGAGGTGACAACATTTAGATCTACACATAAGGGAATGGGTAGTGTGACCCTATTTACACAAGGTGAGGAGCAATATTTTGCTAAAGTTCGCTCCTCGGAGGGTCTTGAATCTATCTTTGAGCTACCGACGGTGGAGAGTGTCGGAGCTACGATAGCTGCGCGAGAGGTTGGTGGTAAATTGTTTATTCAAGCTAAGGCGACACCTCTTTCTCTCGTTGAGGGAGCCCACTTAGTTATCCACTCACATGGTTTGGTGGTGTCGGTAAGTGAGCTGAATCAGTCGCTTAGAGGCTCCGTTGATATGGAGGCTCTCTTGGAGGGTGTCAACGTTATATCATTGATTGATGCGCAGGGAGAGGTTCTCTCGCAGCGATTAGTCTTTAAGCACTCCGATAGTTCGCCTCAATATGAGATCTCGACAGATAGAGCAAATTATGCTCGTCGCGAGAGGGTGAATTTAAAGATTAATATCCAAGATAGCTTTGGTAAAGCGGCTCAAGGTGAGTTTGGAATATCTGTAACTGATAATAGTTCGGTTCATTTCGACCCGGAGAGTGATAATATTAGATCATACTTGCTTCTCACATCTGATCTGTGTGGATATATCGAATCTCCTAACCTCTACTTCTTGGAGAGTGACGCTCAAACAAATCACAAAGTAGATCTATTAATGTTGACACAAGGGTGGCGACGTTTCTCCATGGATAGAATCCTTGCGGAGCAGAGTGACGAAAAAAGATTTGAGTATGAGCTAGCGGGCGAGATTTCGGGAGATGTAAAGGGCTTCTTTGGAAATCAGGCGCGACAACCTAAGCTCGATGTGTTGTGTGCTGACAGGAACTATTTTGATACCTTTACTTTAGATGAGTCGAGCACATTTAAATTGGTGGGGCTCGATATTCCGGATAGTACAACATATATTATTCAGTCAAGAACTCGAAAGGGTGGTAATCAGGTTGTATTGGAGATTGACTCAGAGTATTTTCCTGCGGCCAAGGCTCTGCCTGAGCCTCGCGGAGAGATGGCATATATTCCAACGGCATTTGTTAGCCAGAGTCAAGAGAAGTTCTACTACGAGGGAGGTATGAATACGATTGATATTGATGCAGTTTATGTGACGGCATCTCAGAAGACGAATAGTGGCTCTAACTTCTCTACACGTTCAACAAATAGAGAGTTTCTTGAGGCTCTTCCAAGCATGTCTCTCTCAACGATCATTCAAGGGTACCCTAGCATGACAATAACTACGGATGGGGTTTACTATCGTGACAATACGGAGATGGCTCGATTTATAGTTAATGGAATGGATATGGAGTATCTGGATGTGTCGTTTATGCGCACGGATGAAGTCGAGCGAATTGATTTTTATGTAGGTCCTCAAGCGATGATGTATCCAAACTCCGATGGTGGCGTATTTGTAATTGAACTGCTAGAGGCTGTCTCCTCCATCACCGCTCCGGGAATTGCATATGTTTCACCATTGGGTTATCAAAAGCCAGATTACCTCTATCAGCCTCATTACGAAGTGGCCGAAGATAGAGCTAGCCGAACCCCTGATTTCCGTACAACAATCTTCTGGGATGGAGCTTTAAAGCCCGATGAAGAGGGAAATATTGAAGTTGAGTTCTATACAGCAGATAAAGCAACAACATATAAGGTCACTCTGGAGGGTATGACCCAAGAGGGAGAGATATGTACACTATCCGAGACGATAAGCAGAAGTGCTGAGAGGTAATACTAAGCCTTGCTCTGAATTTCAGAGCTAGGCTTAGTATATAATATTTATTGTTGTTTCTTGGCAACAATTGCATCAATGACAGCTACTGCTGCGATGTTAACAATGTCGCTTACGGAGCTCTCAATATCTGTAAAGTGTATTGGTTTGTTAAGTCCCATTTGGATAGGTCCTATCACCTCGGTGTCACTCATTGCTTGGATAAATTTGTAAGCACTATTTGCTGAGCTGAGGTTGGGGAAGACTAGTGTGTTGACATCCTTGCCGGCAATTCTAGTAAATGGGAACTTCGCGTCTCTGAGCTCTCTATTTAGGGCGAAGTTAACCTGCATCTCACCATCTATGGCTAAGCCGGGGTAGTTATGTTGCATATACTCTACAGCTTGGTGCACTAGAGCAGGAGACCCAGATGAGTCAGAGCCAAAGTTGGAGTATGACAACATGGCCATTACTGGTGTGTGGTTAAAGAAATTTACCGTCTTCTCCGCTAGGCGTGCAATGTCGATGAGGGTATCTGTGTCTGGGTGACGGTTGATGAGTGTATCTGCCACGAAATATGTACCCTGCTTTGAGTTTAGGATGTGCATTGTGCCGAAGTGGTTATATCCGTTCTGGATGCCGACAACTTCATTTGCAACTTTGATTGTATTTGAGTATTTGGTGTAGAGGCCAGTGATGAATGCATCGGCATCACCTGTCTCAACCATCATCATGCCAAAATAGTTGCGCTCATACATCTTGTCGATACTCTCTTGGTAGTTGGCTCCTGAGCGCTCTCGCTTCTTGGTGAGTATCTGAGCATACTTCTCTCTGCGTATAGCCTCCTCATCACTACGCATATTGATAATTTCGAGACCTTCAAGGTTGATATCTAGCTCCTTAGCTAACGATTCTATCTTATCGTGTTCTCCAAGAAGGATAGGGTTGCAGATGCCTTCAGCCTTAGCTTGAGCAGCAGCTTTCAGCATGTTGGGGTGTGTTGCCTCGGCAAATACAACTCGTTGAGGGTCGAGGCGAGCAGTCTCATGAAGTTGATTTACGAGAGTTGACTCTTGACCCA
This sequence comes from Rikenellaceae bacterium, assembly GCA_047172325.1. GTDB lineage: Bacteria > Bacteroidota > Bacteroidia > Bacteroidales > Rikenellaceae > Alistipes. Next base: position 41,462 of record JBCQWG010000005.1, read on the forward strand.
TAAGTACTTTAAGATCTTTGCGATATTTATCCCAATCGGTGATAGAGGTGCGAGCCACTCCAGACTCCATTGCAGCTCTCGCTACAGCCACCGAGACCTCAGTTATGAGGCGAGGGTCAACGGGTTTTGGGATGAAGTAATCACGGCCGAAGGTGAAGTTATTCACTTTGTATGCTTCGTTAACAACATCGGGTACAGGTTGCTTGGCAAGGTTAGCTATGGCGTAGACCGCAGCTAGCTTCATCTCCTCATTGATTGCTCGTGCAGAGGTGTCTAGCGCACCACGGAAGATATAAGGGAAGCCTAGCACATTATTGATCTGATTAGGATAGTCGGAGCGTCCAGTCGACATAAGTACGTCGGGGCGAGCGGACATAGCATCCTCGTATGAGATCTCAGGGGTAGGATTTGCCAAGGCGAAGATGATTGGGTCTGGTGCCATGCTGCGAACCATATCTTGAGAGAGGACATTACCCTTAGATAGTCCTAGGAATACATCAGCGCCATTTACTGCATCCTCCAATGTTCTTAGGTCTGTTCTATCTGTGGCAAAGCGCTTTTTGCTCTCTGCGAGATTATCCCTATCTGATGTGATAACACCTTTGCTATCAAGCATGATTATATTCTTTGGATTGACTCCAAGTGCAACATAAAGAGATGTGCAGGAGATAGCCGATGCGCCAGCCCCATTCACAACAACCTTTACTTTGTCAATGCTCTTTCCGGCAACCTCTAGAGCATTGATAAGACCTGCGGATGAGATAATTGCAGTTCCATGTTGATCGTCGTGCATCACGGGGATGTCAAGCTCCGCTTTAAGGCGCTGCTCTATACGGAAGCACTCAGGGGCTTTAATATCCTCAAGGTTAATACCTCCAAATGTAGGGGCGATAGATTTGACGATCTCAACGAATTTGTCGGGATCTTTCTCATCTATCTCAATATCGAAAACATCTATGCCAGCATAGATCTTAAATAGGAGACCCTTGCCCTCCATAACGGGTTTGCCCGCAAGAGCACCTATGTCGCCTAGGCCAAGCACAGCAGTACCATTTGAGATAACTGCAACTAGGTTTCCTTTAGCGGTATATTTATAGGCATCCTCCTCGCACTTCTCAATTTCGAGACATGGCTCAGCTACACCCGGTGAATAGGCTAAAGAGAGATCGGTTTGTGTTGAATAGGGTTTGGTTGGAATAACCTCAATTTTGCCGGGCTTGCCTTGCGAGTGGTAGAGCAAAGCTGCCTCTTTTGTAATCTTTACCATTAATTGTATTTTTTAGGTTGATATATCTTTGATAGTAACGATTTTGAAAAAAAAATTAAATCCGTTAAAATTACAAATTAAATTTTACACTTCCAAATAATTTAAGATAAATCAGATCAAACAGATGAAAATAGTTTCGGATTGGGCTTATAGCTACCCAATCCGAGGTCACCTCGCTGATGGGATGATGACAACCGCAGGTTGACATAGATAGATGCATAATAAAGAGCGTTGAAAATTTATTTTCATAAGATCTTTATTATGCATCTATCGTAGGGCAAAGCCCCATCCCACCAGCGCAATAAAAGGTCAAAAACAATAGTTTTTGGATCCAAGCTTAGCTTGGTGCCGCGCGGCATGAGCGCGATGAGAAACTATATTTTTCATGTGTTTGCCGTGAATAACATTGGGATAAGTTTGCTTTTGCTCGATAATTGTATTTACTTTGTAAAGTAATTACAAGAGATAAAAGATCATGAGAACTTTAAGGAGAGTTATAGTATTAACTTTTTTAGCAATGCTGTTATTGACGATACCGGCTAAGGCTAAAAGTAAAAAAGAGAAAGAGATGACAACAATACATTTAACAAAAGCAGAATTTCTAGAGAAGGTATACAATTATGAGGCAAACCCCAACGAGTTGAAATATGAGGGTGATAAACCAGCGCTCGTTGATTTCTATGCATCATGGTGTGGTCCATGTAAAGCGTTGGCTCCGGTGTTAGAGGAGCTAGCGGCAGAGTATGAAGGCCAAATATACATATATAAGATAAACACTGAAGAGGAGCAAGAGCTTGCGCAGGTATTCAGCATCCGATCAATTCCAACATTGCTATTTATTCCAATGGAGGGAAAGCCCACAATGGCACAGGGGGCAATGCCCAAGGCGGAGCTAAAGAAGAATATAGACCAATTACTATTAGGTAAGTAGCTCTCTATCGACCTCCAAAGATATAGGAGCCGACCCTCACGGAGGTGGATCCACACTTCATCGCTAGGCGGTAGTCACTCGACATGCCCATTGATACGCAGTCGAAGCTACTGCCGAAGCGTGGTGCTAGCAGGTCAAAGTAGCCTCGTAGACATCTAAAATCAGACTCTACAACCTCCTCGGAGTTGCTATATGTAGCAATTCCCATAACTCCACGTAGACGTATGTGGGGCATTGAGTCGAAACCACCATCGGCAATGAACTGCTCTAGGTCGGACCACTCCCATCCTGTTTTAGACTCTTCGGTAGATAGTTGAATCTCCAAGAGGCAATCTACAACCTTGTCAATGCGTGCTGCCTCTCGCTCGATTGCTTCTGCTAATCGTCGTGAGTTGAGCGACTCTATAAGTGAAACTATTGGTAGGACCATGCGAACCTTATTTGTTTGCAGGTGGCCAATCATATGCCACTCAATATCACGTGGTAACGCCTCCCATTTAGCTTTTAGCTCTTGAGGGCGGCTCTCACCGAAGAGTCGTTGCCCAGCATTGTAGGCCTCCGTAATAGCCTCCGCGGGGAAGGTTTTTGAGACAGCAACTAATCGAACTCCCTTTTGAAGAGAGCTTCGAATTTCATCTATTTTTGCACTAATCGACATATTCACATAAATAATAAGCACAAACTTACATAAAATTTTCTATTTTTGCACATAAGAAAATTATAAACTTAAATAAAAACGAGATGAAACTATTTAAAAGAGCACTTCTAGTGGTGACAGCTGCACTCTGCGGCTATAGCTCTGTGGAGGCTTGCACCAACTTTATTGTTACAAAAGGGGCCTCTACAGATGGATCAATAATGGTCACTTATGCGGCCGATTCGCCAGCACTTTATGGGGCGCTATATAGTACTCCTGCTGCAAGGTATAAAAAGGGTGCTATGCTATCAGTTTACGAGTGGGATACACAAAAATATTTAGGTGACATCCCTCAAATCTCTCAGACTTATTCAACGGTTGGTAATATGAATGAGCACTCATTAATTATCTCGGAGACAACATATGGGGGTCGTCATGAGTTGAGTGACTCTACAGGTAGGATAGATTATGGCTCACTTATATATATAACTCTTCAGCGTGCAAAGAGAGCTCGTGAGGCTATTGAGATAATCGTGGAGCTCGCTAATGAGCATGGATATATGTCAAGTGGAGAGTCTTTCTCGATTGCCGACACGGAAGAGGCTTGGATCATGGAGCTAATAGGAAAGGGTACTGAGTTAGATGAGAAAGGTAACAACATCCGCAAGGGTATTGTGTGGGTTGCTCGTCGCATTCCAGATGGATATGTCTCAGGTCATGCCAACCAAGCGCGTATCACTACATTTCCGCAGGATGATCCAGAGAATTGCCTATATGCAGACGACGTTATAGAGTTCGCGCGCGAGATGGGTTATTTCGAGGGTGAGGATAAAGATTTCGACTTCTCGGCAGCTTATGCTCCAGTGGATTTTATGGGTGCTCGTGCTTGTGATGCTCGTGTATGGTCGTTCTTCAACTCAATAACAGATGGGATGGATGAATATTTAGAGTATGCAATGGGTTATGAGTTAGATAATCGTATGCCACTTTGGGTTAAGCCAAATGAGAAGATCTCGCCAAAGGAGCTCTTCGATGCTATGCGTGACCACTATGAGGGTACTCCAATGGATAAGAGTGTCGGTGTAGGGGCTGCGGGCAAAGGTATGCCATATCGACATGGCTCGTTATCATTCGAGGTAGATGGTCAAAAATATTGTAATGAGCGCTCTACAGCAACCGTGCAGACTGGATTCTGGTTCACCGCTCAAGCACGTCCTGATAAGGGAACAAATATGGGTATTCTTTGGTTTGGAATGGATGACGCTGCGACCTCATGTCTAACGCCTATCTATGCTGCATCGTCAGATATTCCAGTAGCTTATAGCGAGGCTAGCGGCTCTCTTTTGAAATATAACCCCGACTCTGCATTCTGGAAATTTAGCCAAGCGACAAACTTCGCATATATGAGTTATAATACGATAGCACCAGATATCTGTATGGTAGCTGATGCATGGGAGAGTTCGAAATTAGAGGAGATCGAGCAGATAGATGCAGCCGCAATGCAGCTTAAGGGTGAAAAATTCAAGGAGTATATAACAAAATATAGCATTGATACCGCTGAGGCTCTACTCAGTCGCTGGACAGATCTATATGGCTACCTTATGACAAAGCACATTGATGCAAAAGTAAAGCGTGAGCATGGCACAGTGCTCGACTACCTCGATGGCGATATGAGCGAGGCTCATTTTATAGAGAATGGAAATGGTCGCAACGTGCCATCAAAGATTGGCGCACCAGCTTATAGCGAAGAGTTCCTTCGTGCAATAGTTCAAGATAAGGGCGATAGAATCAAAATCACAGAGTAATGCAGTTCGACATCATTGTAATTGGCGCTGGCCCCGGCGGTTATGTGGCAGCTATCAAAGCTGCGCAAGAGGGCAAAAAGGTGGCTCTTGTTGAGCGTGATGAGTTAGGTGGAGTGTGCCTTAATTGGGGCTGTATACCCACTAAGGCATTGCTTAAAAGTGCTCAGGTCTACTCCTACTGCAAGGGTGCAGCATCTTATGGCGTAGATATAGAGGGTGCTGCTGTGCCCAATATGGAGCGTATAGTTGCTCGCTCACGTGGCGTTGCAGATAGCATGAGTAAGGGCGTTAGCTTCCTGCTTAAGAAAAATGGTGTTGAGGTAGTTAAAGGTTGTGGCAAGGTTGTAACTCCAAATTCGGTTGATGTTGATGGCACTATATATACTACAAGCAATATAATATTGGCGACAGGTGCACGACCTCGTGAGTTGCCAAATATAGCTGTGGATGGTGTTAATGTAATTACCTCGAAGCAGGCTCTCGTACTTAGTAAACTCCCTGAGAGTATCATAGTGATAGGCTCCGGTGCGATAGGATCAGAGTTCGCATATCTTTATGCCGCACTTGGTTCGAAGGTGACTATAGTAGAGTATATGCCACATCTTATGCCTTTAGAGGATGAGGAGGTATCTAAGAGTATGGAGAGATCCTTCCGCAAACTTCGTGCTCAGGTGCTTACATCAACTAAAGTTAATAAGGTTGAGGTAGAAGATGGAGTGTGTCAAGTTGAGATTGAGGGTAAGAAGGGTGTTGAGACGATCTCCGCGGAGGTTGTTCTATCTGCTGTAGGCATTAAGTCTAATATAGAGAATTTAGGATTAGAGGCAGTTGGCGTCAACGTGGAGCGTGATAAGGTTGTGGTAGATCACAACTATCAAACATCAGTTGCGGGAATCTATGCAATAGGTGATATCATAGCAACTCCAGCGCTTGCTCACGTGGCATCGGCTGAGGCGATACACTGCGTTGAGGCGATATGTGGAGGGGATATAGAGCCAATAGATTATACAACAATACCATCGTGCGTCTTTACCTCTCCAGAGGTTGCTTCGGTAGGATTTACAGAGGCGCAGTTGCAGGAGCAAGGAGTAGAGTATAAAGTTGGGCGTTTCCCATTTACAGCATCGGGAAAGGCTACTGCGGCAGGTGATCGAGATGGCTTCGTGAAGCTTCTATTCGACACTTCGGATAAGCTTCTGGGAGCTCATTTTGTTGGAGGAAATGTGACTGAGCTTATTGCAGAGCCGACATTAGCAAAATCTTTGGGAGCATCTGCGGAGCAGATCGCATTGACCATTCATGCTCATCCCTCTCTTAATGAGGCTGTCATGGAGGCGGCAGAGGCAGCGCTAGGTAGGGCAATACATTTGTAGCAAAATTAAAAGGGTATTGCATCCCTTTTGTAAATATTTTTTGTTATTTTTGTGGAAAATATTTTATATTTAAATATGGCTAAGATTAAAGGAACAATAATAGTTGATACGGAGAGATGTAAGGGTTGTGGTATATGTACTACGGCATGCCCACTTACAGTTCTCGCAATGTCGACAGAGGTAAATAGCAAGGGTTATAACTTTGCTGTAATGGCAAATCCAGACCAATGTACTGGTTGCGCTTCTTGTGGTATAATATGCCCAGATAGCTGCATCACTGTTTATCGTCAAAAGAATGAATAATATGGCTGAAAAAGAGGTAAAATTAATGAAAGGCAACGAAGTGATTGCTCATGCGGCAATTCGCTATGGTTGTGATGCCTATTTTGGCTATCCGATAACTCCTCAATCAGAGATCATGGAGACCCTTATGGATCTTCGTCCGTGGGAGAGTACAGGGATGGTCGTACTGCAAGCAGAGTCAGAGATATCATCTGTTAATATGTTATATGGAGCTGCGGGAACAGGCAAGCGAGTGTTAACATCCTCGTCGAGTCCCGGAGTGAGCCTTATGAGTGAGGGATTGAGCTATTTGGCAGGTGCGGAGCTCCCATGTCTGATTGTGAATTGTCAGCGAGGAGGTCCGGGATTGGGTACAATCCAGCCATCGCAAGGTGATTATTTTCAAGCTTGTAAGGGTGGCGGTCATGGCGATTTTCACATGATTGTATTGGCTCCTAACTCGGTTCAAGAGATGCACGACCATGTAGGTTTAGCCTTTGATTTAGCATTCAAATATCGTAACCCCGCAATGATCCTAGCCGATGGCGCTATTGGTCAGATGATGGAGAAGGTTACTCTGGCGCCACAATCACCTCGCAAGACAAATGAGGAGATTGCAGAGGAGTGTAAAGAGTGGGCCGCTTGCGGAAAGGGAGACGACCGTAGCTATAATGTGATTACATCTCTTGAGCTAGATCAAGTAGATATGGAGAAGATCAATCTTCGATTGCAAGCAAAATATGCAGCAATGGTGGAGGATGTTCGAGTGGAGGAGATTGAGTGTGAGGATGCAGATTATGTTATTGTTGCATTTGGATCATCTGCTCGCATCTGTTCGGCAACCGTGGAGATGGCTCGCGCTGAGGGTCTTAAGGTTGGGCTCGTGCGTCCTATAACCCTCTATCCTTATCCCTATAAGAGTCTTGAGGCGTTGGCCGCTCGTGGTGTGAAGGGTTTCCTTTCTGCGGAGCTTAACGCTGGTCAGATGGTCGAAGATGTTAGATTGGCGGTTAATGGTGCTGCTAAAGTAGAGCATTATGGTCGTCAAGGAGGAATGATTTTCAGCCCCGACGAGGTGTTGGAGGCTCTTAAATCAAAAATTATCAATAAAGAGTAAATTTATGGCAGCAGTTGAGATAAAAGAGGAGAACTTGGTTTTTAAGAGATCAAAACTCATAACAGACAACGTAATGCATTACTGCCCCGGTTGTAGCCATGGCACCATTCATAATTTAATTGCGGAGGTGATTGAGGAGATGGGGCTAGAGGGTAAGACTATAGCTATATCGCCTGTTGGTTGCGCCGTTTTTGCATACAACTATATTGCTGTAGATTGGCTAGAGGCAGCTCATGGACGCGCTTGTGCCGTTGCAACAGGTGTTAAAAGGGTACACCCCGAAAATATGGTCTTTACATATCAAGGTGATGGAGATCTCTCAGCCATAGGAACAGCAGAGTCAATTCATGCGGCAGCACGCGGTGAGAATATTGTAGCGATATATGTTAATAATGCTATTTATGGCATGACAGGTGGTCAGATGGCTCCAACAACATTGCTTGGAATGAAGACTGCAACAACCCCTCATGGTCGCGATAAGAGGCTTAATGGTTATCCATATAAGATTGCGGAGATGATGGCACACCTTGATGGCACCACATTTATCACGCGCCAAAGCGTACACACAGCAGCGGCAGTACGCAAGTGCAAAAAGGCTATTCGCAAGGCTTTTGAGAACTCAATGGCAGGAAATGGTTTCTCACTTGTCGAGATTGTCGCTACATGTAGCAGTGGATGGAAGATGACACCAGTGGCAGCTAATAATTGGCTCGCTGATAATATGTTACCATTCTATCCTCTTGGAGATATTAAAGACACAAAATTAGAGTAAGATGAAAGAGACCCTTATTATAGCTGGTTTTGGAGGACAGGGAGTTCTCTCAATGGGCAAGATTTTGGCATATTCAGGTGTTATGCAAGACTTCGAGGTAACTTGGATGCCATCATATGGCCCAGAGATGCGCGGAGGTACAGCAAACGTAACTGTAATTATATCAGATAGAAGCATCTCCTCTCCAATTGCTCATGAATTTGATTGTGCAATAATACTCAATCAACAATCCCTAGAGAAGTTCGAGCAGAAGATAAAGCCCGGAGGAACTTTAATATATGATGTCAATGGAATCACACAGCACCCCACGCGCACAGATATTAATATCTACTCCATTGATGCTACCGCTCAATGCGCAAAGATGGGCAACGCGAGACTCTTCAACACAATGATTCTTGGAGGATACCTCAAGTTACACCCCATAGTAAAAATGGAAAATGTGATGACAGGCCTCAAAAAATCACTCCCCGAACGAGCATGGAAAAGTCTACCTCAAAACGAAGAGGCAATCCACATAGGCGGCCAAATCATAGAGTGCAAACACAAAGCTGAGTAGTGCTTTTGATGGTGGGTGGGCTTTCTTATGCCTCCGGTGGGCGAGGATAGTACCCATGCAGGTCTATATTATTCTTCTTGCGTATTGCGCTAATAAAAGAGATTAAAAATGTTATGCGAATTTACTTGTGATAACATTTTTAATCTCTTTAATCTTGCAACTACCTAATAATCAAACCCTAGTGCGGAGAGGAAGGGATTCGAACCCCCGATGCGCTTTTGGCGCATACGCACTTTCCAGGCGCGCCTCTTCAACCACTCGAGCACCTCTCCTTTTTCAAGGGGCAAAGATAGTATTTTTTCTATTATATATGTAATATATTTTTGAGATTTCTTAAAAAAAGATTAATTTTGTTAGAAGTAATCTAACTAACCTAAAAATATTATTATGAATAGAAAAATTACGACTCTTGTATCGTTGGTTACAGCGACAGTGTTATTGTTGACCTCTTGTGGGAAAAAAGATCTTCGAGCTGAGGTGTTTAAAAAGATAGATGATCTGCAACAGCTTGTAGATAGGGCTGAGAGCAAAGGTATTAACACTCTTAAGGAGCGTACAACAATTCGAACTGCTGAGATCTTTTCGACATATGCAGATTGGGATGAGCAAAATGTTGATCTTAACACAAGCTATTTTGCTATCTCTCAGTATTATACTCAAGATTCTATTGAACTTGGTAAGAACTTACCAGATTTCGAGCGTAAACAGATGTGTGATATGTTGGATGCGGCGGCAGCAGAGTTGCGTTCGGTGATTGATGGTAAAACATATCGTCTAGATACTCCTGATGTAGATTGGAGTAAAACTGAGATTGTGGGTGATGCAATTACCTTTGAGGGAAAACCTGTCTTCTTGGCAGATTGGACATGGAAGCCTCGCACCAAGTTATATACTGAGTATCATGGTAATGAGGGGATATTCTCAATCTCTGCAAATCAGATTATCAATGAGCAGGGTGATCTTGACCCTAGATTCAAGAACACATTAGAGCAGAAGCCTACAGGCACAATGGGCTTTATCTTTATGGGACATAATCAAGTTCCGAGATGGGCCAAGGAGAAGGATCCAAAAATCGAGGAGGGCGCAGGTATCAAATATACAATGTATGACATTAGCAACCCTTTAGCGCGTGAGATGCAGCATAATCTAATCAAGTCTGTTGTGCCTATGATGGCGGGTAAGAACTACACTAAGCTTGGTTACATGCTTTGTAATGAGCCCCATTGGAATACAATTAAAGGTGCGTGGGCAGCTAACGAGATTTCGGATTATGCTTGTGAGGATTTTAAGAAGTGGCTGAAGGCTAAACATAAGACCATATCACAACTCAATAAGATTTGGGGTACCAACTATATTAGTTTTGCAACAATAGATACTCCAAAAATCATGGAGGAGGATATGCGTGGCTCGTCGCTATATTTCGATTTTCTCTCTTTCAATATGGATCGCGTTACCGAATGGTTTAAATTCTTGGATGGCGAAGTTAAGCGATATGACTCCGAGGCATTGACCCATATTAAGCTTATTGTAAATTTATGGAGTGGTACGCGTCGTGACTCTGGAATAGACCTTGAGGCATTAACTGCAAATACAGATATCATTGGAAATGATGCAGGTAGCTGTGGCGCTAAGCTCTTTGGTGCTAGAGGAAGCTGGGAGGATTATTATAGCTTTAACTGGCATGAATTATTTATGGCGCAAGACTTTATGACGTCGGTTAGTCCAAATAAGGTGATGTATAATACAGAGTCTCACTTCTTGTCGACGGTTCATTTCCGCGATTTATATATGAGCAAGGAGTATGTTCGTCTCAACTATTGGATGGCTCATGTGCATGGTTTGTCTGTATCTCAAACGTGGTATTGGGCACGTGCCGAAGATGGATCATATTGTAAAGGTGACTCTGCTGGAAAGGATTATGCAGGATCTAACAATCATCAGCCAGCAGTTGTAAATGAGGTGCATACAACGATGGCCGATCTAAATTCAATATCGGATCACATTATGGCCTTCCAACGTCAAGCAAAGGATATTCGCCTATTCTACACGAAGGCCTCATCGATCAATTTGGAGCGTTATATGGAGGATGAGCTGGGTACATATGAGTCGTTGTTGTTCGACGGAATGCCAATTGGTTTTGCGACAAATAACATTATTAGAGAGCAAGATAATGACCAATGGAAGATTATTGTAGTGGCATCAACACCGCATATGTTCAATGAGGATGTAGTTCAATTGCAACGATATCTAGACAATGGAGGATCTGTTATCATTGACAGCGAGAGTATGTTGTATGATGAGTATGGTAATCCTCTAAAAGCAACTTTGAAGAGTAGCAAAGGAGAGTTGATTAAGGTATCTAACGCTGAAGAGGCAGCTGCTCGTGCTTTGACGATTGCGGAGGGAAGTTCATTCTATCCTGATGTTGTTGTGGCGCAGGATAATGGCACGGAGCAGGATTGCGCAGTATGGCGTGTTCTAAAGTGTGATGATGGCAGCTATCTTTTGAATATATGCAACCTTGGAAATAGAGCAGCTAATATTACAATTACAGGTAAGGATGGATCTCCTGTAAAATCTGTAAGTGAGGTTCTTACAGGTAGAGAGAGGAGGTCAACTATTGAGATGCCAATATATGGTTTAGAGGTGTTAAAAGTTGTGTTGTAGATTATATTTATTGTTTCTAGTGAGTCTCACCCATTACGGGTGGGACTTTTTTTATTAATTTAGAAGAATAGAATGACCTCAGTGTGGTCATAATAATATCAATAACAACTAAAACTTAAAAAAAAATGGCAAGTGTACGATTAAAATTTAGAGATTCTATATTGGAATCGAGAGAGGGAACATTATATTTTTATATCTCTCATCATAAAAAAGTGAGGAATATTATGGTTCCTTATAAGATCAATCGGGAAGAGTGGGATGACGTTAGATCAGAGGTTATTGTAGGAGATGTAAATAGGCAAAGAGCAAACTATCTGCAAGCTCTTAAGTCGAATCTTGGATTTGAGCTCAGAAGATTTAAACAAATTATATACTTTTTAGATTTTAACGTAGGTGAGTTCACTGTAGATGATATTGTAGAGCTATTTCAGAAAAGATCAAAGGGCGAGACTTTTTGTAGTTTTACAAAATCTACTATCGCGACATTAAAACGGTTGGGTAAGATTCGTACTTCGGAGACATATGCATGCACACTGAAGAGTTTTATGCAGTTTAGAGGGGGTACAGACCTACCTTTTGAGGGGATAGACTCTGAACTGATGCAGAGTTATGAGAGCTATTTAAAGAATAGAGGAATAATTCCTAATACGACATCGTTTTATATGAGAATTTTAAGGGCTATATATAATCGAGCTGTTGAGAAGGATTTAATAATGCAGCAGAACCCATTCAAGCATGTTTATACAGGTGTAGATAAGACTGTTAAGCGGGCAATAGATTTAAAGTATATAAAGAAAATTAAGAATATTAATCTTTCGGCGCAACCAAAATTGGAGGTTGTCAGAGATATGTTCTTGTTTAGTTTCTATACTCGAGGCATGTCCTTTGTTGATCTAGCCTTCTTGCGAAAGAAAGATTTGTCGAATGGTATCCTAACATATCGAAGGCGTAAGACCGGTCAATTGCTTCGTGTAAAATGGGAGAGGTGTATGCAGGTTGTTGTAGATAAGTATTATACTAAGGATACGCAATATCTTCTGCCAATAATTAAAAATAGAGCTATGCCCGAACGAAATCAATATATAAGTGCTTCGACTACATATAATCACCATCTAAAGACGATCGGTGAGATGGTTGGTGTCACCACAGCTTTAACAATGTACGTCGCGCGACATAGTTGGGCTTCTGTGGCAAGGAGTGCGAATATACCGTTATCAATCATTAGTGAGAGTATGGGGCATGACTCAGAGCTGACGACACAGATATACCTAGCCTCTTTAGACCCCTCGAAGGTGGATCAAGCAAATAGACGTATCTTAAGATTGCTATAGTTGTAAGGCTGCTCTTATTCACTCAAAGGGCAGCCTTGCCATATTCTCCAAGACTCTTCGGCCTGCTCCACTAACATAGTTTGGCCATTTAGTGTGTGAGCTCCACGCTGCTCTCCGTAGCTAAGAAATTGAGTGAGCGGGGGGTTGTATACTAAGTCGAAAAGGTAGTGCGAGGGTGACACAAAGGCGTAGGGTAGTGATGGGGCGCTCTCCACATCGGGGTATGTTCCGAGGGGTGTTGTGTTGATTATAAGCTCAGAGCGGGTGATCTCTTCGGGCGATATGGTGTCATATGTTATCGTGGCCTTGAGAGGGTCGCGTGATACAATCTCAAATTCGATACCCATCTCAGATAACATATATTGAACCGCGCTTGAGGCCCCTCCGGTGCCTAGCACCAAGGCTCTATTGACGAAGGCTCCATTAAGAAGTCTCTTCATAGAGAGTCTCAGCCCCGCGATATCAGTATTGTAACCATGCAGTTTTCCATCCTCTATTTTTACACAGTTGACAGCGCCAATCCTTTTGGCCTCTATATCTATGGTGTCGAGGTATGGCATTATTTGTTGTTTATAGGGAATGGTGATGTTAAATCCGCACAACTCTCTCTCCTCCTCTAGTAGAGTGGTGATCTCTTCTATTGTTGCAAGTTCAAAGAGTGAGTATGAACAATCTGAGACCCCTTCGCGCTCGAATTTCTCTGTGAAGTAAGATGCCGAGAAGGAGTGTTTAAGGGTTCTTCCTATAAGTCCAAATTTGCGCATATCTGATATGATTATTTAGCGTTTTTCATATTGTTGCCAACCTTCTCAATAAGGTATATTGTCAAGAAACCAGCTGTAGCCATGACGATAGCCCAAAGGAGCATTGATGGCTCTTCGTTGATCTGCTCGTATTGCATTGGCAGGATGTTGTGCTCTACAAGAGGCACGATCTTTCCATGGGAGTTGATGGTGGTCTCGATCACCTCTTTCCATGGCCATACTTTATTGAGAGAACCTACCATAAAGCCTGTTAGCAGTGAGATGGTTGCAGTGTGAAAATTCTTAAGTAGCCATGAAAGAATATGTGAGAAGCTAATTATACCAATGGCTGCGCCAGCGATAAATAGAGCAATTGTGGTTATCTCAAAGTTACTTAATGCGCTTAAGATATATTGATATTTACCCATAAGTAGTAACAGGAATGAGCCTGATACTCCCGGCAGGATCATTGCGCATATGGCAATAGCACCGCATAAAATTATAAACCACCAATCGTTTGGTGTCTCTGCGGGGGAGAGTATAGTGATGGTATATGCTACGATCGCACCTATAAGGATGGAGGCGGCCGAAAGCAGGTTAAAACTTTTTATCTCCTTGAATATGAGTATAGATGAGGCAATGATAAGTCCAAAGAAGAATGACCAAATCATAATAGGGTGGTTCTCAAGAAGATATGTCATTAATTTAGCAAGAGAGAGTATTGAAAGGGCAATGCCGCAAACCACAGACAGCAGAAAATTACCATTTATCTTTTGCCAAAACTCTTTGAGTTGTAGTGTGCATAGAAGCTTAATCGCCTCTATGTCAACGCTTTTTATTGAGCCGATAAGCTCCTCATATATTCCTGAGATGAACGCTATGGTGCCGCCCGATACCCCCGGTACAACATCTGCCGCACCCATTGCTGCACCTTTGAGTGCGATTCCTGCATACTCTCTAATTGTTCTTGCCATAATTTAACGTGTTTTAAATAAACTTAGACCCTTCATGCCCAAGAGTAGATCTTTGGTGTTTAATCGCTTTTTGCCAGCTATCTGAAGTGATTTGATGACAATAAATCCATTGTTACACTTAACGGCTAAGCGGCTCTTATCATCACACTCAATGGTGCCAACCTCCTTTGTGGAGTCGCTTGGCTCAAAGGCAGCTTCAAAGATCTTGAATGTTGTGTTATTCTCCTCGCTTATCAGTTCGCTCCATGCTGCTGGGTAGGGTGATAACCCTCGAATGAAGTTTACTATTCTCACTCCATCCCATGACCAATCTATTTTGCAATCCTCCTTAAAGATCTTCGGAGCTGGGCGTAGTGTGGATTCATCTATATCGCTCTGCTCAATGGGCTCAATCTGACCTGCTGCGATCTTATCCACGCTCTCGGTTACTAACCCTGTTCCAATCTTCATTAGTCTCTCGTAGAGTGATCCAACGTTGTCTTCAGGCTCTATTGCAACTTTAATCTGGCCAATTATTGCACCTTTGTCAATCTCGTGGTTGAGTAGAAATGTGGTAACTCCACTTACGGTGTCACCATTGATTATTGCATGGTTGATAGGGGCGGCACCTCGATACTGAGGTAGCAAAGAGGCGTGTAGATTGAATGTGCCAAACTGAGGCATAGACCATACTTTTTCAGGTAACATCCTAAAGGCTATGACGATGCCTAGATCTGGATTCCACGCTCTTAGGGCCTCTACGAACTCTTCACTTTTGAGTTTTTCGGGTTGTAGAATTGGTAATCCTAGGCGCATGGCTTCAACCTTAACATCGCACTCGTATATCTTTTGGCCTCGTCCAGCAGCTCTGTCGGGTGTGGTTACAACGCCAACGACATTGTAACCACTCTCAACAAGTGCTCTGAGTGATGGCACGGCAAACTCTGGCGTGCCCATAAATACTATTCTAATATCTTTAGCATTCATTGATCTCTATCTCTTTGTTATACCTAAGCTATGACCCATTCTCTCCTCTTTGGTTTTGAGATAGTGTAGGTCATGCTTGTTTGGTGCAATTACAATTGGGACAATTTCGCTTATCTCAAGGCCATATCCCTCTAGCCCAACTCTCTTGGTCGGATTGTTTGTCATCAGACGCATCTTCTTAATGCCTAGGTCGCGGATGATACTAGCACCAACGCCATAGTCGCGCTCGTCGGGTTTAAAGCCAAGCTCAATATTTGCATCTACAGTGTCGAGACCCTCATCTTGAAGTTTGTATGCGCGGATCTTGTTGAATAGACCAATGCCGCGTCCCTCCTGCATAAGATATATTACTGCTCCTTTTCCCTCGGCCTCAACCATCTGCATTGCGGTGTGTAGCTGAGCACCACAATCGCATCGGCAAGAGCCTAAGATATCACCAGTGGCGCATGAGGAGTGAACGCGGATAAGTACTGGTTCATCATCCGCCCATTCACCTTTGGTTAGTGCTATATGCTCTAAGCCATTGCTCTTCTGCTTGAATACGGTGATATTGAAGTTGCCCCACTCTGTAGGTAGAGTAACGGTCTCGCCACGCTCGATGATTGACTCATCACGTAGGCGATATGCAATAAGATCTGCAATGGAGACTATCTTGAGTTGGTGCTCCTCGGCAACCTTCAATAGGTCTGGTAGACGAGCCATGGTGCCATCCTCATTCATGATCTCGATGAGTGCTCCCGCAGGTTGTAATCCAGCTAATAGAGCTAAATCTACAGCAGCCTCAGTATGACCGGGGCGACGAAGAACACCACGCTCGCGAGCGCGAAGAGGGTTGATGTGGCCGGGACGACCTAGGTCAGAGGGTTTTGTATTTGGGTTTGCCAAAGCTCTGATTGTAGCTGCTCGATCGTGAATTGAAACACCTGTTGTGCAGCCCTCACCAATAAGGTCTACGGTGATGGTAAAGGGAGTTCCCAGTAGAGAGGTGTTGTTATCCTCCATCATTCCCAACTCTAACTCAGCGCAGCGACTCTCACTGAGAGGTGTGCAGAGTAATCCTCGTCCATGTTTAAGCATGAAGTTAACAGCCTCTGGAGTGATTTTTTCGGCAGCCATAATGAAGTCACCCTCATTTTCTCGATCCTCATCATCGACTACGATAATCATTTTACCATTGCGGAAATCTTCGATAGCTTCCTCTATTGTGTTTAGAACTGATTGCTCTTTCATTGTTGTATATTTTTTGTTTTGTTAAATCGTTTTTTTAGATTGTCAAACTGTGCTCTATACCAATCCATATTTAGTATATTGGAGTCGTTTGTGGCTATTATAATAAGATATATCGCTATTGGTGTTAGGATGAAAGTTGATATCCACACGCCGGGAATAGCATTCCATGTACCCTCCTTAGCGAGCTTCTCGCCTGAGATGCTTATAACATAGTATATTATAAAGAACATCACCGATATAACCACAGGCATGCCCAATCCTCCTTTTCGGATGATTGCTCCCAGTGGCGCTCCAATCAGAAAGAAGATCATGATGGATACAGGAAGTGATATCTTGCGGTGCCACTCTACTTGGGAACGGTATAATTGATTGAGGCCACTCTTGGCACCCGCTTCATCGAATGAGAACATGTTTCGAGAGCTGCGGGCTTGGTTAAGCGCATTTTTCCATACGTTATTGAGTGATCGGATGTCAAGATTTTCGAGCGAGTCAGCAATGGCGATCTTCGGCATGGCGCTTTTGTCGATCCATGTGGAGTCGGATGGTGAGAGGATAAAACCCTCTTTTACAAATATTTGCTGCTTGATTAGAGGGTCATATGAACGCACCGTAGTTTCATTTACCATTAGATCTAATGAGTCAATATCTTTTTCTAGTTGAGCTATATTCTTTGTAGAGCTATTCGAGAAGGAGTTGGCATCTGTTCTATTATCCATCGAGAAGCCCTCCATCTCCATGATACCATCCTGTTGTTTGAAGGTGTTGCGACGTAAGGCACTTTTGGAGTACCACTCGCTGCTGCGCGTCTGCTCATATGTCTCACCGTCGTAGAGTGTGATTAATAGAAACTTCTTGTCGTCCGACAATCTAATGTATCCGGAGTCAGCTATAGTGGTGGTCATATTACCATTGTGTGCGCGATTGTCATATATCAAGACGTCGCGTAGTAGGTTTGTGTTGGGCTCCTGTCGACCTACCCTTATACTGAGGTTGTCGATACCATTGAAGAAGAGCCCATCTTGGAACTCGATAACTTGTTTTTGTTGTTTGATGTCGTAGCGGATACTATATATCTGCTTGTTGGCATATGGAACAAGGTTGTTGTTGACGAAGAATCCTCCAATTGAGATAAGAACAACCACAACGATCAAGGGTCGAACGATCTTAAGGAGCGACATTCCCGCCGACTTCATGGCTAGCAGCTCAAAGCTCTCACCCATATTACCCATCGCCATAATTGCTGATAGAAGCATTGCTAGCGGCAGACCCATAGGGATCATATTGATTAGTGCATAGCCAATGAGTTCAGCAATAATACTGAAACTTAGACCTTTACCTACTAATTCATCGATGTATTGCCAAAGAAAGTTCATAAGGAGAACAAACATGACAATGAAAAAAGTAAGTATCATTGGTCCCAAATAGGCTTTTAGAACCATTTTATGTATTGTCTTCATCGGTTACGGAGCTTTTTGTTGCGAGACAAAGTTACACATTTTACCGTAATAAGCATAAAAGTAAGGATAAATATTATAGCGGTCCCCGGTGGTATTTCGCAATAATAGCTAAATATCAACCCTCCAACATTACTACTTATAGCAATTATCGGAGCAAGAATAACGATTGATCGATATGATTTAGTCATTAAATCTGCTATAACAACAGGAAGACTAAGTAGTGATATAAGTAGAACTATCCCCATTGTTCGAATAGATAAGACAATCGTCACGGCGGTGACAATTGACATGATATACGATATCGTGCGTGTGGCAACCCCCTTGCTGCGTGCAAAGTCGGGATCGAAGGCAACTAGCATAATGGGATGAAGATAGAATATTGCTCCAACGATGATGATAGCACTTACGATTAAGAGTGCGATGACATCAGCCTGAGTAACCGTTAGGATACTTCCAAAGAGGTATGCTGAGAGATCTCCAGAGGTGTATCCCGGTCGAAGAGACATAAATAATGCACCTATGGCCATGCCTAGAGACCAGATAATGCCGATTGCGGAGTCCTCTCTGATTTTACCTTTTTGAGAGGCATATTCAACACCTAGCGATGATCCCGCAGCAAAGATAAGAGCGCCGAGTAGAGGATTGCTGCCAAGGTATAAGGCTATTCCAATGCCACCGAACGAGGCATGTGTGATACCTCCAGAGAGGAAAACCATACGACGAGATACAATGTAGCTTCCTACAATGCCACACACAACGCCCGATAATATAGCTGCAAGGAGCGCATTGAGCAGGTATTGGTATTTAAATATATCAGTTAAAAAATCCATAATTATATAAAGTGATGCAAATTTAATCTTTTTTATCGAGAGTAAAGAATATATTTGTAATTTTGCAACGTTATTTATAGGTTGAATTGAATAGTTGGCAAATATGAGCAGAATAAAGAGTACTCAAAATGATCTTTTTGGGAAGTTTCCCGAAAAGATGCCCGATATTTCGCAAATAGATAACTACTTCAATATCTATAGGTCGGAGGATGCTGCCTCCGATGATCTTTATAATGATTTAAATATTGAGGAGCTGTACTTATTCTCGAATCGTTGTGTTACGCCAATAGGCGAGATGGTGCTTTATCATAAATTTAGAGACCTGCATAGAGATGATGATATCAAGAAGAGAGAGGCGATAATAGGGGAGCTATCCTCGTCTGAGAGTTTTAGGGGGCGCTTGGAGGCTATATTAAGTAAACTATCAAAGAAGATAGATTACTCCGTTTCGGATCTGCTGAATATCCCAATAGGGTTGAGTAAGTGGCATAGATATATTAAATATTTGCCTCTTGCATATTGCGTGATTTTACCCCTGCTGTGGGTCTTTGGCAATACCTCAGCATTGTTGGTGGGGGTAGCGTTGGTGTTTGTCGTCAACTCGATTATTCACTATTGGAATAAGTCGTATGTAAATATATTTGTTCGACCATTACTTCAGCTCTCGATGATTAAAAGAGCTGCAAGTGGAGTATCAAGTGAGGTAGATACCTATTTTGATCTATCGCAGATTAAAGAGTCTATGACTATCATATCCCAGCATGAGAGGCGAATTGCAATATTTGGGCTCAATCAATATATGGAGTCGGATTTTGCGATACTACTTACTATGTTGTTTGAGTTTGTAAAGGCTATTTTCCTTATAGAACCTATTACCATAAATATGGTTGCCAAAAGAGCGGTTGAGACTAGACTACATTCAAAGCGATTGATAGAGTATATTGGGGAGTGGGATACTCTCTTCTCAAATGCCTCTTTGAGGTGTTGGTTGACGGAGAATCAATTGGAGTATTCAAACCCTATACCGCTGGAGGGTGTAAGTAGCTCTTTTAGAGCCAAAAATATCTATAATCCATTAATAAACAGCTGTGTGGGCAATGATGTAGATATAGATAATACGACAATTATAACAGGGTCAAATATGTCGGGTAAGTCGACATTTATGAGAACCATTGGGGTAAATATTATTTCGAGTTATGCCCTGAATATAAGTTATGCATCATCCATGGAGATGGCCAATTATAAGTTGTATACAGTGCTGTCGGTGTCTGATAATATTAGTGAATCTCAGAGCTACTTTAGATCTGAGGTAGAGAGGGTAAAGTCCGCAATTGATGCCTGTTCGAAATTTGATGGATCTTCTACAAATATTGTATTGATTGATGAGATCTTTAAGGGGACTAATACCATCGAACGAATATCAATCTCCAATGCGGTGATACAATATTTTGCGAAGTTGGAGAATACTATACTCATCGTGTCAACACACGATATAGAGCTAGCAAAATCATTTCTGGATAGATTAAAGATATTCCATTTTGAGGAGCAGATAGAGGATCAAAAGATAAGTTTTGATTATAAACTTAAATGCGGAATGGAGTATCGTCGAAATGCAATAGCAATGCTAAAGTATTGTGATTATCCAGCCGAGATAATCTCCTGTGCCGAAGATAATTTATCGTCGGTAGAGGTAAAATTTACATTGTGATAATGGATAAATATGTAAAATCATGCAACGAAGAGTCAATTTTCATACTTTAGGATGTAAACTTAATTACTCCGAAACATCGACATTAGCGCGTCAATTTCAAGATGGCGGTTTTGTGAGGGTCGCTTCAAATGAGGAGTCGGATATTTGTGTCATCAATACATGCTCTGTGACGGAGCATGCAGATAAAAAGTGCCGTAATTTGATACGCAAGCTTCATCGAAGAAATCCCGATGCTATCATAGCGGTGACGGGGTGTTATGCTCAATTAAAACCTCATGAGGTTGCCGCGGTGGAGGGCGTCGATATAGTACTTAGCAATAACGATAAGGGAGATCTGTTTAAGAGGGTTGTCGATCTAAAGGAGAGGGGATCGGCGGCAGTTTATAGCTGCTCTACGGAGGAGCTCACATCCTTCTTTGCAGCCTTTTCAAGTGGCGATCGCACCAGAGCTTTCCTTAAGGTTCAAGATGGTTGTGACTATAAATGTGCATATTGCACGATTCATTATGCTCGCGGAGCAAGCCGCAATCAGCCTATTGAAGAGATTGTTAAAGAGGCAAATGCTATTGCCGCTTCGGGCCAGCGGGAGATTGTTATAACGGGTATCAATACAGGTGACTTTGGACGAACTACAGGCGAGCGATTTATAGATCTGTTGCGAGAGTTGGATGGAGTTGAGGGTATCGAGAGGTATAGAATCTCGTCGATCGAGCCGAACCTATTAACCGATGAGGTGATAGAGTTTTGTGCCGCCTCCACTAAGTTTCAACATCACTTCCATATTCCTCTTCAGAGTGGTTCGGATCATGTGCTTGCTCTTATGAGACGTCGTTACACCTCGGAGCGTTTTGCGGAGCGCATTGCCTCTGTGCGTAAACATATGCCAGATGCTTTTATCGGCATAGATGTAATCGTTGGATTTCCTACAGAGAGTGAGGAGCATTTTATGCAGACCTATAACCTTCTTGAGTCGTTGTCGCCCTCATTCCTTCATATCTTCCCATTCTCGGTTCGGGCAAATACCCCTGCCGCAGAGATGGATGGAAAGGTGAATCCTGCGGTAATTAGTGATAGGGTAGCTCGGTTGGAGGCTTTAAACAGGACTCTTCATAGAGCATTTTGCGAGCAGGCTGTGGGCTCTGTCGAGAGCGTTCTCTTTGAGAGTACTATGCGAGGAGGTATGATGTTTGGTTACACTCCAACGTATCGAAGAGTGAAGGCTAGCTATCAGAGGGATAAAATAAATACAATTTGTGATGTAAAAATAGAATCTATTGATGATTCTAATGATTTAATTGGTCAGATTATCGAATAATTTGTTATCTTTGCCTATTGGTAATAAATATTCGAAAGATGACAGGATTAAGAAAGCGGGTCTCCGTTGGTTTTCTCAGTATAGCAGTGTTGCTCTTTATTTCGGGAGTAATAGCCTTTTTTGAGCTCAATACGTTGAGTCAAGGCACTAAGAGCATACTATATGTCAATAATCGTAAAATGGAGCTAGCGCATCAGATGCTAGGTACAGTTTACGAGCAGGATGGTGCGTTTGTGCAGATGACTCTGTTTCGAGATAAGGCCTATGATACGGTCTGTTTAAGGCATATCGCAGAGCTCGGTGATGCAATAACTGTGGCTAAGAGTGAGACCTCAGATCCTCGTCTACTTGATTCACTGCTCTTCTATCTATCGAGGTTAGAGCTTTTGACACATACCATCATCACGCCACCAGAGTTTGACTCCTTGGCCAGTGTCGATAGAGCCTCGTTCTATGAAGAGTATCGACCTATTCACAATAGCATAGTGTCATCTATATATGACTTCACGACGCTCTCGTTTAAGTCGATAGAGCCTCGTGCAGAGCAGTTGCAGCGTAATGCCTATCGTGCTGTGACACCTGTTCTGATCTCACTTGCTGTGATGATCGTCATTGTGCTTCTTCTCTACTACTTTATGATAATTACATGTGTTAATCCTATTGTTAGGTTGAATCGCAGTTTGGGGGATTTTATCACCTTTAGACTTCCATTCTTGCCCAAGGATGATTGTAATGATGAGGTTCGTGAGTTGCAGGAGAAGATAGATGTAGTTACGTCGCAGATTCGTCGCGAGAGTAATAAGTAATTTATTGATTCAGATTGTGGTATGAGATTGTATGTAGTGCTTAGATATATGGGGGTAGTGATGTTATTTATGTCACTATTCATGCTGCTTTCTGCCGGTATATCGTTTGTTAGTGCTAAGGATACTGCCTTCTATCCACTTCTCTTATCCTCTCTTCTTACTGCTCTGTTGGGAGCTTTCCCTCTGATCTTTGTTGAACGTCAGTCGCAGATCTCCACCAAGGAGGGGTATTGTATTGTGGTAGGCTCATGGTTGTTGACATGTCTTGTTACAATGTTCCCATATCTGTTGTGGGGAGGCGAATTTACTCTGGTTAATGCATGGTTTGAGTCGGTGTCGGGGTTGACCACAACGGGGGCCTCTATCTTGACCGATGTGGAGGTCCTGCCACGCGGATTGCTCTTTTGGCGTATGATGTCCACGTGGATTGGAGGTATGGGAGTGGTGCTCTTTGCCCTGATAATTTTGCCTACTATTGGACGAAGTAAGATGACTCTTTCGAATATGGAGCTTTCGTCGATCGCCAAGGAGAATTATCGCTATCGCACGCAGATGATCGTCCAAATTATCTTGGTTGTATATGTTGGTCTCACACTCTTAGTTTTAGTGTCGTTGAAGGCTGCCGGGATGAATTGGTTTGACGCTCTCACTCATGCTATGTCGACAGCTGCGACGAGTGGCTTTGGCACTAAGAATAGTAGTATTGCCTCCTTCGATTCTGCCCTTATCGAGTGGATTATAATTTTTGGAATGGTTGCCGCAGGTACCCATTTTGGATTGATATATGCAACAATAACTGGTAAGAGAAACAATATATTTCGCTCAGAGGTGATGAGAGTCTATATTGGGGTCATTGTAGTGTGCTCACTGCTGATTGGCTTTAACCTCTACTTTGATGGCGTCTATACCGATCCATTAGTTGCTCTTCGGCGCGCGATGTTCCAATTTGTATCGCTCTTCACCACAACGGGCTATGCAACTGCGGATTCAACCCTTTGGCCTCCCTTTACCATTACGCTACTTATCTTTGGCTCGATTATATGTGCTTGTTCTGGCTCCACTACGGGAGGAATCAAGAGTAATCGCATGGTTATAGCTGCCAAGATGTTTTATAATAGCATGCGTCAACAGCAGCACCCTAATGCCGTGCTCCGGGTGAAGATTGATGGTGTGATTCAAGATCGAGAGGCGCTACATATGGTTGCAATATTTATTATATTATATCTTACAATAATCCTCTTTGGGACCCTTTTCAACACGCTATTTGGAATAGATGTTTTTACGTCGTATTCTATTGCAGTTGCCTGTTTGGGTAATGTAGGGCCCGGATTTGGAGAGGTAGGATCTTTGGATAATTATGCTTTTTTACCCTCTATAGTGAAGTGTATGTTGACACTACTTATGCTTTTAGGGCGACTTGAAATTTTTGGTTTGATTCAACTCTTTTTCTTAAAATGGTGGAGATAAATAGATATTTTTTAACTTTCGTTGTGGCTTGTCTAAGCTGCATATCTGCTGTTGCTCAGCAGATAGAACCTCGTATTGTTGGTCTAGAGGCCAATTCGAGATATATGACCCTATTAACTGAGGATGATTTTCTCTCCGAGAGAGAGGACTCCATTGCGGTTGTTGTGGAGTCTCTGCGCAATATCTACAGGACGGATGCTGTCGAGGCTTCGGCAAGCCGCGAAAAGATTATTACGCTCGAAAACCAACTTTTTGAACTTCGAGCTCGTAAAGCCTTGGTTGTAGATAGTTTGAATATGATTGAGCAAGAGTGGGTGCTTAATAATATGAGTGCCGTGGAGCGAGTGGAGCGAGAGGAGACCGCACTGCTCTTTGATGATGATAATGCAAATGCGAAATATATTTATGAGAGCCCTAATGTTAAGATTAATCTATCGAGCATAGATTATAAGAATCTGGTGAAAGCCGAAGAGGAGGAGCTTAGAGTAGAGAGGTTAAGTAACAGCTATACAATAAATTATGATAATATGCTCTCTTTGAGTAGAAGCTATCAAGTGACCTTCTCGCAGAGTGAGGCTGATAATATTATACAGCGTTTTGACTCCCTTTCGGTAGCCAATGTTAAGTTGTTGGAGGATATTAACGATACTTGGGGTTTTATCTACGATAATAAGAGCTTCGCCTATAGTCTATTGATGGAGCTTCTGGGATTTACCGATGTCCTAACGCAAGAGGCTGAGCTTATGCGCAAGGCGCAGGCTGAGATCTCCTCTAAGCAGATGTCGGGCGGTAGTGATGTGCAGATGAGATATCTTGTGCAGAAGAGCTCCATGGTTGAATTTGAGATCATTGTAGCTGAGCAGTTAGCTTTGGGCGGTGTTGTGGACTCCCTTAAGGTGTTATCCTCGAAGCTGGCGGGGGTGAGTAAGGTCTCTCTACCTCCTATCTCTATTGAGGAGCGTCTCTTTATCAATTATGAACCAATCAAATATGTAACGAAATATGCGTCAAGCTCAATCCCAGAGACAGTTATCTATGATCGAGGGGTAGTATTTAGAATATATGTGGGATCATTCTCAACGAAACAACCGGTGACTATATTTCGTAATACGATGCCTCTTTCACATCAACTCAATGAGGAGGGGCGACACTGTTACTATATAGGTGGTTTCGAGACATATGACGAGGCTGAGGCGGCACGAGCAGAGCTTAAGAAACATGGATTTAGATCACCTCAAGTGGTCGTGTGGAAAGATGGTCGAGAGCGTAATCTCACTCAGGAGCCATTATCTCCTATGCCTACTGCCACTTATCGCGTAGATATTGATGGCGCAGCATCATTGCCGCAGGGGGCAAATGATGCTGTGAGCAAGATCGCCCCTAGTAGCACCGTCTCGAAGGTGGGTACAGATAAATATGTTATTAATGCATTGCAGCGTCAGTTGCAGGTTGACTCTCTTGTAAATGAGCTTCGAAAGCTCGATCCTAATCTCAAGATCGTTGTAGAGAAGAGTATTCCAGAGATAGTTTTTTAGTAATTTAAATATAGATAAGATATGAGTATTTTGGTAATTTTGCTTTTGGTTCTACTTGGGCTCCTATTCTGTATAGTTGAGCTGTTGATATTGCCGGGTATTACCCTTGGTGGTATCCTCTCAATGGTGTGTTATGGTGCCGCTGCATATATGTCTTTCAATGAGTTGGGCGTTGCGTGGGGCATTATAGTTGTATCCATTATTATTGTTTTATCACTCGTTGCAATTGCCTTCTCGTTGCGTGCTAAGACATGGGATAGATTCTCCCTTAAGAGTAAGATTGATTCGTCGTCATCGGTGATGCCTCAAGATAAGGTTAAGATTGGTGAGCGAGGTGTTGCTCTATCTCGCCTTTCACCCATGGGTAAGGTTCTCATAAATGGGTGCAGCTATGAGGCTAAGTCGAATGATGTCTATATTGATGCAAAGAGTGATGTTGAGGTTGTTGGCTTTGAGAATTTCAGTGTTGTTGTAGCACAAATAAAATAAATCTTAAATTATAAATTATATTATTATGGAGATGGAAATTGGTTATGTTGTAGCGCTAGGTTTTGCGTTGCTTATTGGATTCTGGATGTTTTTCTACTATATTCCAGTTGGATTATGGTTCTCAGCGCTTTTGTCAGGTGTTAAAGTTAGCTTGATGCAGCTTATACTTATGCGTTGGCGTAAGGTGCCACCCTCAACTATTGTCTCTTCAATGATTGAGAGTACAAAGGCTGGTCTTAGCCTTAACCCGAATGAGTTGGAGGCTCACTACTTGGCCGGAGGTAATGTAGTTAATGTAGTTCATGCTTTGGTCTCGGCTCAAAAAGCAAATATTGCTCTTGATTTCCAGATGGCTACAGCAATTGATCTAGCTGGCCGTGATGTCTTTGAGGCTGTGCAGATGTCGGTTAACCCAAAGGTGATAAATACTCCTCCTGTGGCTGCTGTAGCAAAGGATGGTATCCAACTTATTGCAAAGGCTCGTGTTACTGTTCGTGCGAATATTAAGCAACTTGTAGGAGGTGCCGGTGAGGAGACTGTTCTAGCTCGTGTCGGTGAGGGTATCGTCTCATCAATTGGTTCTGCTCAATCACATAAAGTTGTGCTAGAGAATCCAGATTCTATCTCAAGAGTTGTGTTGGAGAAGGGGCTCGATGCAGGTACAGCATTTGAAATCCTGTCGATAGATATCGCAGATATAGATGTCGGGAAGAACATTGGAGCACAACTTCAAATGGATCAAGCGCAGGCGGATAAGAATATTGCCCAAGCAAAGGCTGAGGAGCGTCGCGCAATGGCAGTAGCCCTAGAGCAGGAGAACGTAGCAAAGGCGCAAGATGCTCGCGCAAAGGTTATCGAGGCAGAGGCAGAGGTCCCCTTAGCTATGGCAGAGGCATTCCGCAATGGAAATCTCGGCATTATGGATTATTACAAGATGAAAAATATAATTGCAGATACCTCAATGCGAGAGACAATCTCTAAACCTTCAAAGAAGTAAACTGCACGATAATATGCACCCGCGTGCATATTACCTCTTGCGCTATGAAATTAAAGGAGTCAAAGAATTACCGCAAATTTATTTGCGGTAATTCTTTGACTCCTTTAAGCAACCGTAGATTGATCTATTACAAAGCTGTAATTGTTGTTGTGTAGGGTTGTAGCCCATCGGATGAGAGAGTGATCTTGCTTTCACCTGTGGAGCCTGTCGATTGGAGGTATAGTAGGAGGTAACCGTTTGTTGCCTCGCGGGATTGACTCTTGAAGCTACCTTCGTAGTAGAGGTTGCCGCTATCCATTCCGATGAATTTGACGGCATCTCCATCTACATTAACATCAACGAGAGATGTGGCGTCGGGTACTCTTACTCCCTCTTTGTCGCAGATAGATATCTCGATAATTGATACGGATGTGCCATCTGCTTTAAGGGATGAGTTGATGGTTTGTGCCTCAATCTTAGATGCCTCTGATGCTGTTGAGAGTATGTCGGAGCAGACAACTTTACCATTTCTATATCCGATAGCCTCTAATTTACCAGCTTTGAACGGCATCTCGAAGAGGGCGGAGTATTTGTCTGGGTCAACCTTGGAGCGACCTATGCGGCGACCGTTGAGCTTTAGTTCAACTTCATCACAATTGCTGTATATATTAACCAACATATTCTCTTTTTTGTCCCAGTTCCAAGATCTCTTGTAATTTACATTTATCTTGGTGTTTTTTATCTTCATGTATGTTATACCATGTTGATAGGTCATAGAGTCGAGTTTGATGTTGGATGTAGCTTCTGCTACGAGATGCACCTTTGGCTCTGAGCTCCAACAGCAATCAAAGAGATATCCGGTGCGACGTGGGTTGCAGCTGACATCGAGAAGTGAACTCTGCCAACCTCGTTGTGGTGCTCCGCCCGTTTCGCCTAGATAATCTATTCCGGTCCAGATGAATTGACCTATCACATAGTCATTATCTCTATATGCAAGGAAATACTCTAGGTCGTTACCTGTTTCACTACCTAAGAATAGCATGTCGGGGAATAGACGGCGCATGGGTGCATATAATGAGTCGGGGTGTTGACGCATTATGTAGTTGTATCCCATGAGGTCAAGTTGTTCATCTACGCCATTTTTACTTGTGTGCTCAGCGGCATTGTTACCTAGGGTTACAGGGCGTGTGTTATCCTCGCGGTGACATATGTCGACAAGCATCTTAGTTGTCTCGGCACCCTTTACATCTCTGAAGAATGGTACTTCATTACCAATTCCGTACATTATTACAGAGGGGTGGTTTCTGTCGCGGTGGATCATATCTCGAAGGTCTGTCTCGGCCCACTGGTCGAAGTATAGGTGGTAGCTGTTCTGGGCCTTTCCGCGAGGGTTCTCACTTGGGTTGTAGCGCCATTCATCTCTCCACTCGTCGAAGCACTCATTCTTGACGTAGAATCCCATAGTATCGCAAATGGTGTAGAACTCAGGTGAGAAAGGGTTGTGGGAGGTTCTGATTGCATTGCATCCCATCTCGCGAAGTTTACCAAGTCGATATATTAGTACATCATCTGGCACGGCGGCACCTAGCGATGCTGCGTCGTGGTGGAGACATACGCCATTGAGCTTAACCTGCTCTCCATTCACGAGTAGACCCTTGTCGGCATTATACTCAATGCTACGTATTCCAAACATTGTCACCTTATCATCCAAGATTTTACCATCGAGCGAAATCTCACTCTTCATGTAGTAGATATCTGGACTCTTTGCTGACCATAGTGCGGGATTCTCAACGGTGATCTTTTGGGTGTGGGTCACATATTTATCATAGCTACTAATGCTCTTGGCCTCGGTTGTGCGTGCTACTTCAACGCCATCTTTATCATATATGATAGATGTTATTTCACAATCGTGAGGTGTTCCATTCTTGAAATATCTGTTTTTGCGAGCAAATGTCAACTCTTCCTCTGTTAGGTAGTTTGCGATGATGTTGTAATCAACATTTACAACGGAACTCTCTTTGCTGACTGTAGGTGTGGTTATAAAGACTCCGTTATAGTTGTTGAAGTGAGTATAGCTTGTCTCAATGAGATGCACATTTCTATAGATGCCCGAACCATTGTACCAGCGACTAGCGAGAGGTAAAGAGTTATCTACGCGCACAGCTATTACATTAACTGCCTCCTCACCAAAGTTAAGATATGGGGTCATATCGTACTGGAATGTGGAGTATCCATACGGTCTGCGGCCAAGGAATGTGCCATTGATCCACACTTCGCTATTCATGAATACACCATCAAACTGCACTGTAAACATTTTATCTTTAGATGATTCTGCGATCTTAAACTCCTTTCTATACCATCCTAACCCTTGAGCAAAGAAGCCATTGTTCTTGGTGCCACCTCTCTCGCCTGTTGGGTCATATGACTCCTCTATGCTCCAATCGTGAGGCAGTGTAAGAGACCTCCATGCTGAGTCGTCGTAGTTAGCATCTCTATATTGAGGATTATCTGTGAGCGAGAATCTCCAACCCTCATTGAAGAGAGATTCACTGCGCACCACCGTGGATGGCACCTGCTCTACGTCATTGCTAGAGAAGGCAGGAAGTAGACCTGTAAAGCAGAGTGCATAGAGTGATAAAATTACTCTTTTTATCTTATGCATATTTTTATTTTTTAGAAACTACTATTAATACATTACCGTGTGATGGAACAACTGCGGAGAATGAATCCTTATATACTCCGATATCTTTTTGGCGCCATGCGTCACGTATAGCTTGCTTACCCTCTAGCTGTGCCATATCCCAATTAAGGGTGATTGTTGCGCTTTGATCCGTAAGGTTAAAGAGGCCTATAGCCTTATCTCCATTGTATAGCTCCTTGACGATAATCTCAGCTGATTCTGTTGCAACTACGCTACGTCCAGCAATACCATTACGATCTTGTTGAATATCTAGAATCTCGCTATTTGTTAGTAGCGCAAGGGTGAAGTCGTCGAGTCTTTCGATAGGACATCCAATAAGAAGTGGTGCAGACCATAGAGACCAAAGAGCGATGTGTGAGTATTGCTCATCGGCGGTGAGCGTCGAAGGTGTCATCTCATTGTTCCAGCCTCTGTCCATATATCCAACAACCAACATATCGGGATCTGCGTAGTGACCTGCGCGACCCTCATATAGCTCATTTACCCATTCGCGGTGTAGTGGCCAGATGTCACAGATGCTTTTGTGGCTACCAGCTTGATCCCAACGGTCCTTAAGGTCTCCCTCAGTTCTCCAGCAGTGTACATATTCACGGCATACGTCAACTAGATCCTTTGGACATGTGTTAGAGAGCGAGTATACTATATCGCGACCTGAGTTGCGGAGAGCTTTAGCCATGCGAACCGTGCTAATTTCGTCATTAGGGTTCCAGTCATACTTTAGGTAGTCGATACCCCATGCTGCCCACTGATTAGCGTCGTTAGTGTCGAAATCATATGTTCCTAGAGCTTGCCACTTTTTATCTTTGCTAGGTGTCTTTGGAGCATCTACCATTGAAGAGTCCCACTTTCCATCTTTGGTGTAGCTGCTTCCTCCCATATGTTTTGCATATGAGGTTACCCATGGCGTAGAGTAGATACCTACCTTCATACCCATTGCATGGATCCTATCGCACATGCCCTCCATATCGGGGAAGGTGACAGGGTTTGGCATAATTGCATAGAACTCACCGCCGCGAACCTCCGACTGCCATGCATCATCAATATTGATATAGCTCCAGCCATAG
Source organism: Rikenellaceae bacterium (assembly GCA_047172325.1). Lineage (GTDB taxonomy): Bacteria > Bacteroidota > Bacteroidia > Bacteroidales > Rikenellaceae > Alistipes. The sequence continues at coordinate 72,464 of JBCQWG010000005.1, forward strand.
TTAACCATGCCTTTGTCGTACATAGCTTTGGCTGATGCCTCTACATTCTCTTGTGTTACTCTAGGTCCCCAACAGTTCCAGCTATTCCAGCCTAGCGGTGGTGTGAGGCAGATCTCCTCTCCAACGATCACCTCTAGTGGTTGTGTTGCTTCACCCTCAGCGTTAGATGCACGAAGTGTTACCAAGTAGCTCTTGGGCTCTGTGGAGTTAATTGTACCTGAGATAATACCTGTTTTAGGATCTATGCTGAGACCCTCCGGTAGGTTGTCGGCCGCAAACTGCATTGGTCGAACGCCTGTAGCGGCAATGGTGTAGAGGAATGGATGTGATGGGCGCACTCCGAAGACCTCAGCGCCATTAATGTTGGGTTTGTCTGCTGCGGGAGGGGTGACGATGTACATGCCCTCCCCAATTTCGGGAGTGTAGATCTCTGTTGTAACATTGTTACAAGATATTGCAGCTAACGAAAGCAGCAAGATAGGTAAAGTTTTTTTCATTGATGGTATTGTTAGTTATATACATGTATACAAGAACAAAGATAATAAAAAAAAAGGAGTTGAGTTGGTTTTATTGAAGTATTTATGCTTTTGGTAGAATTGATATTAATAAAATGTTTCAAGTTTGTTTCTTTGCAGTGTGATAATAATGGTATAGGAGAATGAATATTGGTGAGGTCATATATAATTTTGAGGGTATCTCTCTCTCAGAGATGGATGCAGTGAAGTTAATGAATCGAACAGATCGTAAATATTGGTTTAGTCGAGAGTTGCTCGCAGACATATTGGAGGATGTGTCTCAGGAGTATTATATATTGGAGGTGGATGGAGATAGAAATTTGCCATATTCTACTGTATATTACGATACCGATAGTGACGAGATGTACAATAACCACCATCGAGGCAAGAAGAATCGCTATAAAGTTCGTCGACGCAACTATGTTTCAACCAATACGAGCTTCTTGGAGGTTAAGTTCAAAAGTAATAAGGGACGTACAGTGAAGGTGAGAAGACCTTCATCATTTCAAGAGGTAGATTTTGATGCTATGGATAGGGCATTCATAGATAGAAATTGTCCATATCGGTGTGATGATTTAAGGCGAGTGCTAGAGAATGGATTTCGACGCTTGATGTTGGTTAGCAAGGCGATGAATGAGCGATGCACGATAGATAGTGAGTTGCGTTTTATTAGTGATGGAGGTGAGGCGAGATTGGATAATTTAGTTATTGTAGAGGTTAAGAGTGATGGCCGTAGTCATAGTGCTATTATAGATGCATTGAATCGAAGGAGGCTTCGACCCTCTGGATTTAGTAAATATTGTATGGGGCGGAGCCTTACCAATATGCAACTCAGACACAATAATTTTAAGGCCAAGCATAGGGAGATATTAAAGAGAAGTGGAAGTTTATAATTTTAATTTAAATAATAGAAAAGTATATGATTGAGTGGATTGAGAGTTTTAATTTCTTGGGAATTAAGTTGTTGAATGTAGAGGATTTTGTAGAGTTGATATGTAGATTTCTTCTTAATACGGCTATTCTATTGTCGATAGTGCGTTTCCCATATTTGAAACATAGTACGCGACGCAACTATACATTTAGTTTTATAGCAGTTGGCACAACTGTATTTATGTTATGCTTCTTGCTCAATAGCGTGAAGCTAGAGATTGGTTTTGCATTGGGACTTTTTGCGATTTTTGGAATTATTAGATATCGTACAGATGCCATTCCTTTTAAGCAGATGACCTATCTGTTTGTGGTTATAGGCTTGTCGGTGATGAATGCATTGGCCAATAAGAAGGTTAGTTACGCGGAGTTGATCTTTACAAATATTATAATTGTGGCAGGCCTTTGGATGTTGGAGAAGTTCCTTGATAAGAGCCATGAGGTCGCCATGAAGATTATTTATGAAAATATATCAAACGTTCATATTGATAAGTATGATATACTTCTGCAAGATCTTAAGACACGAACAGGTTTTGATATTAAACATTTTGAGATACAAAAGATTGATTATTTAAAAGATATTGCTATTATTATAGTCTATTTTGAAGGAAATGATAATAGCTTTTCAAAGGAGGTGCAGGGATGAGTAGACGAAAATTAATATTATTATCTATGTGTTTCTTATGGAGCGTATTTTCAGCCTTTGCCGATGGGACGAAAGATGATGTGGAGGTGCTTTATAAGTATCACTTTGGGGTTGATCTTCAATATAAATTAGCTAAGGGGCTTAAGATAAATCTAGAACCGGAGTTTAGATTTAATGATGGTTATGATAAATTTCTTCTTAGTGGAGGTGTCACATATAAAACTTTCGACTGTATCTATTTAGGTGCAACCTATAGGATTATTGTGGATCGTCAAGAGAGTTCAAGTAGTATCAATGGATTTGGTCTTTATGACTCGGAGACTTACCATCGTTATGCCTTTGATGTCACCTATAAAGATAAATTTGGGCGTTTTACACCCTCCCTTAGAGTTAGATATAATAACTATTCGGATGATGAGATTGATGACAAGGAGTTTCTTCGATATCGAGCAAAGGTGGAGTATGATATTCGAAAGTGCAAGATTACGCCATTTATCTCGGCTGAGGGTTATCAATCGTTGGATGAGGATCTGCTCTATAAGATGCGTTATGCCACAGGCTTTGATCTGAAAACGGGTAAGAGCTCTGCCTTGTCGTTTGATTATGCATTTGATTTTTTCACCTTAGAGTATAAGAATGCAAATATCTTTAGTGTAGGTTATAAATATAAATTCTAGATTATGTCAAGATTAAATATTTTTACAGCTTCGCTTATATTGATTGTGATGACATGTGGTTGTCGCAATGAGGAGTATATAGAGTTGGATAATTACGATAATGATAATGACCCATACGATGAGTCACTTGTAGATATAGAGTCGTATCCTGATTGGAGTGAGTTTACCCATAGTAATGCTGTTGATCCCGATTATGATATTGTTTTTGCACAAGGTGAGGTCCTTCGACTCGATATAACCATTAGCTCCTCGTCGTGGAGCTCAATGTGGTCCGATTTGAGTAAGAATATTAGCTCAAGTAGTGGAGGTGGATTTGGTGGTAACATGGGAGGTGGATTAAATAACTCTGATCTGGGTTTTACCCCTATATGGGTGCCCTGTACCATCACCTTTAACGATACAGATTGGTATAAAGTAGGTATTCGTTTTAAGGGCAATTCGAGTCTTAGTACGACATATTCGTCGGGCAATAAGAAGTTATCTTTGAAATTGGATTTCGATGAGTATGAAGATGACTATCCAGCGTTAAAGAATCAGCGCTTTTATGGTTTTAAGCAACTTAATCTCAATAATAATTATGAAGATGAGTCACTTATGCGAGAGAAGGTTGGAGCAGATCTTTTTCGTAAGTTTGGGGTGGCTGCTGCACAGACAGCTTTCTGCGAGGTCTATATAGATACTGGTTCGGGTGCAGATTATTATGGTGTATATACCATTGTTGAGGAGGTGGATGACACGGTGCTAGATAGTCAATTTAGTGATGGTTTAGGCAATCTATACAAGCCGGAGGATGATGCAGCAACCTTTAAGTCGGGGAGTTATGACACCAGTGAGTTTAATTTGAAGACCAATACCGATTCACCAGATTATAGTGATGTGCGTTCTCTTTATGATGCTTTGCATGACTCTTCGAGAACCTCTAATAATGAATCTTGGCAGGCGGAGTTGGAACGAGTCTTTGATGTTGATATGTTTCTTCGGTGGTTGGCTGCAAATACAACTATTCAGAATTGGGATACATATGGTGTTATGAGCCATAACTATTATATCTATACAAATCCAGAAAATGGATTGATTACATGGATTCCATGGGATAATAATGAGGCGTTCCAGAGTGGTAATAGTTCAATCGAGGTTAACGAGATGACAAAGGTAAGTAGCTCATGGCCCCTTATAAGTTATATATTTGATGTAGAGGAGTATGAGGAGCGGTATAAATCATATTTGCGGGAGTTTATCGATGAGGTATTTATTGTGGCCGATATGCAGGCGCTCTATGAGGAGTACTACAACCTTCTTAAAGAGTATGCTTACGCTGAGGTGAGTGGACGTACATTCATTAGTTATGATTCAGAGTTTGATAGTGCCGTCACCACCCTTAAGACACATGTACAAAGTAGAACAACAGTTGTAAATAATTATTTAGAATAAAAGTTATGAATATTAGTAAATTGGCAATTGATGCAATCGCAGTTTTAGGCTCCATTATGGTTATTGTTGTTATAATCTGTTCGGCAGATTGTAATAAAGTCTCGTATCAGTTGAATGCTACGGGACAGGTGTTATGTTATGATGAAAATGGTAATGTCATAGAGCCTCCAACAATTGGGGATTTATTGTTTGGTCAGGATGCAAATTATCTCACTGGCGCAGAGATGTCCTTTAAGGATAATGGCGATGGAACTGTTAGCGACCTCAATACAGCTCTTATGTGGCAGCAAACTCCACCTGTTGAGGGTATGACTTGGGCACAGGCGCAAGAGTATTGTGAAAACTTAGAGCTAGGAGGATATAGCGATTGGCGACTCCCAACCCTTAAGGAGCTCTTCTCGATTAGTGATTTTAGTGCGGGATGGCCCTATATTGATACTGCATTTTTTGATCTATCAAGCGAGCATGTCTCTAAGGATGAACAATATTGGGCTGATAATAGATATGTTGGAGAGACTGTTGAAGGACGCGATGATGCAGCCTTTGGTGTGAATCATGTTACCGGACACATCAAAGCATACCCTTCAGGATCGAATATGACAAGCAGGGGTGGCAGCCGTCCAGAGGGAGCTCCAAACTCACAAGGTGGTGAGCGAGGTGAGCGTCCTCAAGGTGAAGAGCGTGGAGAACGTCCTCAAGGCGGTCCAAATGCACAAGGTGGCGAGCGTCCTCAAGGTGGCGAGCGAGGTGAGCGTCCTCAAGGCGGTCCAAATGCACAAGGTGGCGAGCGTCCTCAAGGTGAAGAGCGAGGTGAGCGAACTCAAGGTGGCTCAAATGCTCAACAAGGTAGTAGACAAATGGGTAATAACCCAATGGCAAAGCAGGTTCGTGCGGTTAGAGGTAATCTTTATGGCGAGAACAAATTTGTTGATAATGGAGATGGTACAATCTCAGATGTTGCTACAGGATTGATGTGGTCGAAAGATGATAACGGAGAGGGAATAGAGTGGATTGATGCGCTACCTTATGCCGAGGGTGCTACTTTAGCTGGTTATAGCGATTGGAGATTGCCAAACGTTAAGGAGTTGCAGAGTATTGTGGATTACTCGCGTGCACCAAGTAGTAAGGGTGTTGAGGCGGCTATAGATCCAATATTTAACTCTACACCATTTGTAAATGAGGCTGGTGATGATGATTATGGTTATTATTGGACAGGTACTTCAGCATGTTTTACAAAGGGACGCCCATTCTATTTTGCATGGTATGTTGCATTTGGTCGTGCCGTTAATAGTGAGGGTAAGGACTTCCATGGTGCTGGAGCGGTTCGTTTTGATTCGAAGAGTAATAATGATATCACCGTAGAGGGTGGTGAGGAGAGATATTTTAATTTTGTGCGCTTGGTGCGCTCAATAAAGTAACATAATAATATTTTTTGTGAAGAGATTAGCATTTATAGTGATTATACTGATGTTGTCACAGACCACATCAGTATATTCAAAGAAACTATCTTCTTATCCAGATTGGAGTAAGAAGACGCATAGTAATAGTGTAGAGCCTAATATTGAAGAGATATTCTCTTCAAGCGAGGTGAAACGTATAGATCTTACCATTGAGGCCTCCGACTGGGAGGCCATGTGGGATGATCTTGAGGATAATTTAGGTTTTAATGAAGAGCGTATTGGTGCTGGACCTACCTCTGAGGTTGACTTCTCTCCTATATGGGTGCCATGCAAGGTGACATATAGTGGAAAGGATTGGTATCAGGTAGGAGTTAGATTCAAAGGCAATTCATCCATTATGAGGGCTTATCAGCAGGGGAATAAGAAACTCTCGATGAAGCTTGATTTTGATGAGTATGAGGATCTCTACCCAGAGCTTAAGAATCAGCGTTTCTATGGCTTTAAGAAGTTAAATCTTAATAGCAATTTTGATGATACATCATTTGTGCGAGATATGGTTGCTGCGGATCTCTTTCGAGAGTTTGGAGTGGCCGCAGCGCATGCTGTGCCATGTGAGGTATACATTGATTTTGGTCAAGGAGCGCAATATTACGGTCTCTACACAATTGTTGAAGAGGTTGACGATAGTGTTCTAAAAACTCAGTTCGCAGAGGACTCCGGAAATATATATAAGCCAGAGGAGAGAGCCGGATCATTTGCTGAGGGAACATTCCAAGTTGATGAGTTTTATCGTAAGGGAGGTGATAAAAATGCAGATTATAGCGATGTGAAAGCTCTTTACGATGTGTTGCATAGTTCCGAGCGTCTCTTAGATGAGCAGGCATGGAAGAGTGAGCTAGAGGCAATCTTCGACGTTGATATCTTCTTAAGGTGGTTAGCGGTGAGTATAACAATACAGAATTGGGACTCATATGGTAATATGGCTCATAACTACTATTTATACAACAACCCGGCAACAAATAAGTTAACATGGATTCCATGGGACCATAATGAAGCTTTGCAAAGTGGTAAAAATTCGTATGAGCCCAATCAATTGGCTTTGGCAGGCTCAGAGTGGCCACTTTTAAGCTACTTGATTGCCGTGGAGGAGTATCGAGAGAGGTATGATAATTATCTTCGTGAGTTTAATGATAATATATTCACCTCGTCAAGGTTATCATCAATTTACGATAATTACTATGATCTACTAAAGGAGTCTGTCTATAGCGAAGTCACTCTTCGTACATATATGAGCTATTATAAGGAGTTTGACCAGAATATAGCGACACTAAAGGATCATGTACTAGCACGTAATGAGCTTATCACACTCTATCTTGCGGGAGAACTTCCTGAGAGTACGACAATGCAAAATGGTCATTTCGGCCATGGAGGTGGACATCCGGGACGAGGAGAGGGTGGTCATCCGCAGATGATGGGTATGATGGAGCCAATGATGATACCTAGTGTTCTTCCGATGTTTGACCATCCACCAATGGGTGAAGACGGCCCACAAGGAGGCGGCATCGCTCCGCAGGGAGGTCCGCAGGGAGGTCCGCAGGGAGGCGGTCGTGGCGGTCGAGGCGGTCAATTAAATATTGTTGAGGGAGAGCCTCTTCCAATGGATAGTACTAAAAATGAAAATTTTATGCGTCCATAGTGTATGAAACACCAATAAAATAGATAACTTTGTAGAGTGAAGCAGGAGCGTAAAATATTGAAGATAGAGTATACAGCAATAATCTTGTTGTGGATCTTTGTGATTATATCTCCATTGCTCTTTATGGATGATTTCAATCAGAATTGGAGAGCTGTACATATTATGTGGGCTGAATGCAGCGTTGTAGGCTTCGCATTTCTTGTTAATAGGTTCTACCTTATGCCTCGTCTCTTCTTTGAGAAGAGGTATGCTGAGTATGTTGTAGCACTTGCACTTCTATTTTTTATATTGAGTGTTTTTATTCTCTATTTTGATGGTGTGAACCTTATATTATCTCTGTTTGGAGAGGGTTCGCCACAGCCTATGTTTGATAATCCTCGATTTCATGATGCTCCGCCTCACGGTATGCCCCATGGTGGCGGTATGCCTCCAGCTGTAACGCCTCCATCAGTGAGTGTTATCCCTCCAGCTGTGATTGTGCTAATTCTTTCAGCTATCGTTATCGCCTTGGATATGGGTCTTAGTATTGCTATAAAGTGGATTATTTCGGAGCAGAAGCAGGCTGAGATAAAGCGAGAGAGGGTCGTGGCGCAGTTGTCTAATCTACAGAGCCAAGTGAGTCCCCACTTCTTTATGAATACTTTAAATAATATTCATGCGCTCGTCGATATAGATCCAGTGAGAGCGAAGCAGACTATTATCGAGCTTTCGGCATTGATGGATTATCTGCTTTATGAGAGTTCGAATCAAGAGAAGGTCTCTTTGCAAAGGGAGTTGGAGTTTATTGGTAGTTATATATCGTTGATGCGCTTGCGCTTTCCAACGCATGTAAAGATCTATTTTTTGTATGATGATAAGATTCCACAGGTGAGGATACCTCCTCTGTTATTCCTTAATTTTATCGAAAATGCATTTAAGTATGGTGTGGATTATGAGCAAGACTCTTTTATTAAGATCGCCTTTAATTTCAATGATGATATAGTAGAGATGACTACGATTAATAGTAATTATGCTGCAAATGTAAAAAGTGGTCGACATGGTTTAGGAATAAGCAATTCGCGTAAACGATTGGAACTTTTATACGGTGAAAGATTTACTCTCGATATTAGCGAAAAGGATCAGATATTTTATGTAAATCTAAAAATACCATTATCATGATAAGTTGTATAGTAATAGACGACGAGCCTCTAGCTCTTCAGCAGATAACACAATATGTTACAGATACTCCCGTGTTAGAGTTCAAAGGGGGGTTTAATACTGCGAATAAAGCTCTTGAGTATCTGCGTGAAGAGAGCGTAGATCTGCTTTTCGTAGATATTAATATGCCTAAAATATCAGGTTTAGAGTTTGTGGAGGCATTGCCATTTGATGTTAAAGTAATTTTCGTTACAGCCTATCGAGAGTTCGCCTTAGAGGGCTTTGCTCTAGATGCTGCCGATTACCTCCTTAAACCACTGTCGTATGCAGCATTCTTAAAATCGGTAGAGAAGGTTCATAATCGTTATTTTAACCGCTCTGCCTCGGAGAGTCAAGATCGAGATTATACCTTTATGCGTTCTGGAAGTCGCACCGTGCGTGTTAACTTCAGCGAAATTTTGTATATAGAGTCCAAGCGAGAGTATTTAGATATTGTCCTTAAGACAAACGAGGTCGTTACGGTGCACGGCTCCTTGGGTAGTATCCTTGAAAAGCTACCTCAAGATAAGTTCGTTAGAGTTCATCGCTCATTTATAGTTAACCTCGAAGAGGTTAAGGTGCTAGAGCGTAGCTCCATTGTGTTTGGAAAACAATATATACCTGTTAATGAACAGGCTCGTGATATAGTTATGAAATTCGTAAAGCTATAAATTAGAGAGGTGAAAGTAATTAAAACTACTTTCACCTCTCTAATTATATGCTTGCTTTAGCTTATTCAGCCGCTGTAACTGACAACTTGATAGTTGCTTTTACCTCGCGGTGGATCTTAGCTGTTGCCTCGTACTCACCTACAGTCTTGATAGGATCTACTGAGATTGACTTGCGATCTACCTCAACGCCTTTAGCTGCAAGAGCCTCTGCGATGTCAGCTGAGGTGATAGTACCGAACAATTTACCCTCCTCAGCTTTAGCGCTGATTGAAATAGGTAGATTTGCGATCTTCTCTGCCAATGCTTGAGCGTCAGCAAGGATTTTAGCATCCTTGTGAGCACGTTGACGAAGGTTCTCTGCCAATACCTTTCTTGCAGAAAGAGTTGCAGATTTAGCGAAACCTTGAGGGATCAAGTAGTTGTTTGCGTAACCCGGCTTAACATCTACGATGTCGTTAGCGTAGCCCAAGTTCTCAATATCTTTGATAAGAATAATCTCCATTGCTTTTCCTCCTCTTTATTATTTCATACAATCAGTTACGAACGGAAGTATCGCAAGGTGACGCGCACGCTTAACAGCTTGAGCTACCTTCTTTTGGAACTTCTGAGAAGTACCAGTCAAACGACGTGGCAAAATCTTACCCTGCTCGTTAAGGAACTTCTTTAGGAACTCACCGTCCTTATAATCTACATACTTGATGCCGAGTTTCTTGAAACGGCAGTACTTCTTTTTCTTTACATCTACAGATACTGGATTGAGGTATCTGATCTCAGATTTTGGTCTGTTGTCTGCCATTTTTTACTCCTCCTGCTTGTTAGAAAGTTTTGCGCGACGACGCTCAGAGTACTCTACAGCGTACTTGTCTTGCTTGAAAGTTAAGAAACGGATGATGCGCTCATCGCGGCGATACTGTGTCTCAAGAGTGTCAATGATAGAGCCCTCTCCTGTGAACTCAATAAAGAAGTAGAATCCGGTAGTCTTCTTCTGAATAGGATATGCAAGCTTCTTCAAGCCCCAGTTCTCACTATTCACAATCTGACCGCCGTTCTCGGTGATAACACCTTGGAATTTGTCAGCAACCTCCTGCACCTGAGCCTCAGAG
>JBCQWG010000006.1:0-78749 GCA_047172325.1 Rikenellaceae bacterium
TCGCTCGCTAAATTTGCAATCATATCGTCGGGGATATATGATATAATTTCTTTTGCTGTAATTTTATGGCCTTTAAACATGATAATTCAGTTATTTTTACCCTATAAAGATAGTAAAAATAACTGAATTATGCAAATTAATATGTTGATAATCAATATATTAATATTGATTAAATTCTTCCGACCACCCATGGGGTGCTCCCTGCGGAGCTACTCTTCTTGTTGCGTATTGGGCTTATAGCTACGCTATGAAATTAAAGATGTCAAAGAATTACCGCAAATAAATTTGCATAATTCCTTGACACCTTTAACTTTTTAAATGCCTGAAGGCATTTAAACCCAATCCGAGGTAACCTCGCTGATGGGATGGATGATCTAAATACTTACCTATTGAAGTATCTATCTAATAACTCTTTGGCAGCTACAAATGAGCTTATCTTCGTCTCTAATACGCGCTGTTCATAGTCGCCAATAATGGCTTCGATCTTTTCGCTTAGGTAGAAGTCGCTTTTTAGGGTTTCATTGATTGTTTCGTACATCCAATATTTTAGTTGTCGATGTCTGTTTGTTATGAAGTAGCCATTTGCTTTTGTCTGTTCGATAAACTCTTCTACGCCTCTCCACACCTCTTCGAGGCCAGTTTTTTCGAGCGACGAGCAGATGTATGCTGTTGGGCGACATTGTGATTCGGGCATTGGGAAGAGGTGCATTGCGCTTTGGTATTGGCTGCGGGCGACATCTGCTCGCACCTTATTTTCGCCATCGGCCTTGGTTACAACCATCATATCGGCCATCTCCATTATTCCTCGTTTGATGCCTTGCAGTTCATCTCCAGCACCAGATATCTGTAGCATCATAAACATATCGACCATGGAGTGGACAGCGGTCTCGGATTGACCCACGCCAACGGTTTCAATGAAGATCACATCGAAGCCGGCAGCCTCGCATAGAACGATCGTCTCGCGAGTCTTACGTGCAACACCACCCAAGGAGCCTGCCGAGGGAGAGGGTCGGATAAAGACATCGGGGTTCGCAGAGATACTCTCCATGCGTGTTTTGTCACCTAGGATTGATCCTCCGCTTCTCTCGGAGCTTGGGTCAATTGCTAGTACAGCTAGCTTATGACGCATGGAGGTTATCATATTGCCAACGGCCTCGATGAAGGATGATTTACCAGCTCCCGGTACACCGGTGATTCCTATTCGAATGGAGTTGCCAGAGTGGGGGAGGCACGCCTCGATTATCTCTTGTGCTTGAGCGTAGTGTTGAGGGTTGGAGCTCTCTATGAGCGTGATTGCTTGAGCCAATATAGTTATGTTGCCCGCCAATATTCCTGCGACATACTCCTCGGTTGTCATTTTATGTCGTGCTCGACGAACAAAATATGGATTGACTATAGGTTGGTCTGCAACACCCTCATTTACAGCTAGTGCGCTTCCATGATGAGTGTCTATATGTTCTTTCTCGTAGTGTTTTATTTTGGTGTATGACATTATCTTGTTGAGTTTGGTTTCTATTTTGTTACGAAGATACAAAAATAAAATGGTAAATAAAAAAGATTCTGCAATGAAGATAGCGTTCTACTCCGAAGAGATGAATAAAGGTCATATCTCTAAAATTATCGAAACACTTCGTCTCCACTCACCGCAACATCAGTACAATCACTATGCCGATAGTCGGGAGTCTGATGCTGATCTATGGCACTGCATGTCGCCACGTAGCTCAATATCTTTTATGAGCAAGGCGCATCGCTCAGTTATATCACTCTCCGATTTGAGATTTATAACATCGCCTCACGTCTACTCTCTTTCGGAGCGACTCTTTTTACTGCCTCTCTATCGTTACCACTGTCGCCATGCGGCACGATTAATAACGCACAATAATCTGCAAAAGAGCAGACTCATTGAGAAGCTGGGTCTTGAAGAGGGTCAAGTTGAGGTTTGTGCCTCGATGCGCCATGCGCGGAGTGGAGGTTCTTTGCACCATCCATCCTCCGAGGAGCAGCTTTCGGTGCGCGCAAAGTTTGACCTGCCCGACTCCTATCTTTTGGTTGTGGGAGAGATTGATACGATGCATGGTCACACCACGATTCTACACTCTATATTTGCTCTGGATCAGAGGGTGAATGTGGTGGTGTATGGTCGTCGCACAACCCACTCGGACGTGCTATTGCGTATGGTGCGTGATGTGGGAGCTGCCGACAGGGTACAATTTATATATGAGATGGATCGAGAGAGTCTCCCCTCACTCTATTGCATGGCTCTTGGAATGCTCTATGCTCCCTCTTTTGAGAGTAGTGTTGAGCCTATCGTTGAAGCGCTGCATCAGGGTCTACCGATGATTCTCTCTGATACCCCTCTTAACCGTGAGGTTGCAGGCGCTGCTGCCATATATACGCCACTTTACGATGAGTCGGCAATGAGTGCTGCTATTAAGGAGCTTCTTTACAATGAATCATTTCGAGGTCAACTCATTGCGCAGTGTTGGGCTGAGGCAAAGCGCTACTCTGAGGAGGCTCTCTCGGAGCGATTAGCTCAGATTTATGAGTCTGTATAGATTTTAAAGTATCAAAAGCGTAGCTATAAATCCCATTGCGAAAGCTTTATGAATAAAAAAAAGTTAAAAAACCATTGTTATTTGTTTTTTAATTTATACCTTTGTTTGCTAAATAACAGAAAACAAATTAGCTAACTTAAAATAAAATATTTATGAAAGTATCGCACATCGAACACCTCGGTATTGCTGTGAAGAGCCTAGATGAGGCTATTCCATACTGGGAGAATGTAATTGGCCTAAAATGTTATGCCGTTGAAGAGGTTGCAGACCAGAAGGTTCGCACCGCTTTCTTTATGTTGGGTCAGACTAAAATTGAGCTATTGGAGCCAACTTCAGAGGAGTCGACAATCGCTAAATTCATCGAGAATAAAGGTGTAGGTTTCCACCATATGGCACTTGCATGTGAGGGAATTGAGGAGCAAATGGCAGATGCTGAAGCGCAAGGGATTCGCCTTATTGACAAGGCTCCACGCGGAGGTGCTGAGGGTATGACAATAGCATTCCTTCATCCAAAATCTACTCAAGGAATCTTGACTGAGCTTTGTGAAAAAAAATAATTGAACATATATATTATGAGTGAAATTCAAAACAAAATTAAGGAGCTAGTTGATCGTCGCGAGACAGCCCGTCAGGGTGGTGGACAGAAGCGTATCGACGCTCAACATGCAAAAGGTAAGTATACTGCTCGTGAGCGTATTGCAATGTTGCTCGATGAGGGTAGTTTCGAGGAGTTCGATATGTTTGTGACTCACCGTTGCTACGACTTTGGAATGGAGAAGAGCCACACATTTGGTGACGGTATCGTTACTGGTTATGGTACCATCGAGGGTCGTCTAGTATATCTATTTGCTCAAGATTTTACAGTTTCAGCGGGATCTCTTTCTCTTTCAATGGCTGAGAAGATCTGCAAGGTTCAAGATATGGCGCTTCGTAATGGTGCTCCATGTATTGGAATCAATGACTCTGGTGGTGCTCGTATCCAAGAGGGTATCAATGCATTGGCAGGTTATGCAAATATCTTCCAACGTAATGTAATGTCATCTGGTGTTATCCCACAGATCTCTGCAATCTTTGGTCCTTGTGCGGGTGGTGCTGTTTACTCGCCAGCTCTTACCGACTTCATCATTATGAAGAGCCAAACATCTAATATGTTCCTTACAGGTCCTAAAGTTGTTAAGACAGTAACGGGAGAGGATGTAACTCAAGAGCAGCTTGGTGGCGCTTTCATGCATACAACAAAGTCTGGTGTATCTCAGTTTGCTGTAGATACCGAGGAGGAGGGTATCTCTCTTATTCGTGACTTGCTTTCATACATTCCACAAAACAATATGGAGGAGGCTCCACTTGTAGTTTGTAACGATAAGATCACTCGTTTGGAGGACTCTCTCAATGAGATCGTTCCTGATAATCCAAACAAACCTTACGATATGACCGATGTAATTCGTTCAATTGTTGATAATGGTGAGTTCTTGGAGTCTGCATCAGGTTTTGCAAAGAATATCATTACTTGTTTCGCTCGTTTCAATGGTCAGAGCGTGGGTATCATCGCTAACCAACCTAAATTCATGGCTGGTGTACTTGATAGCAATGCTTCACGTAAGGCTGCTCGCTTCGTGCGTTTCTGTGATGCTTTCAATATTCCTATCGTCACATTGGTGGACGTTCCCGGATTCCTTCCCGGAACATCGCAAGAGTATGGTGGAGTTATCACACATGGTGCGAAATTGCTATTTGCATATTGCGAGGCTACAGTGCCAAAGGTTACAGTAACCCTTCGTAAGGCTTATGGTGGTGCATATATCGTGATGTCATCTAAGCATATCCGCGGAGATATAAACTATGCTTGGCCTACTGCTGAGATCGCTGTAATGGGTGCTAGTGGTGCTGTTGAGGTGCTTCAAGCTAAGGCGCTTGCAGGATTTGAGAATGCAGAGGAGCGTGCTAAATTTGTTGCTGAGAAGGAGCAAGAGTACAACGATAAGTTCTCTAATCCTTACAATGCAGCTCGTTACGGTTATATTGATGATGTAATCGAGCCACGTAACACTCGTTTCCGTGTTATTCGCGCGTTGCAGTCGCTTGCATCTAAGCGTTTGCAGAATCCTCCGAAGAAGCACTCTAATATTCCATTGTAAAGATTACCACTATGATAATGTTATTAAATTCAGCATGGACGTGGTCGGAGATCTTGTGGATTGCCCTCATCGGTTTCTCATTGGTGTTGGGAATGCTCTTGGCATTGGTTTTTGTGATGAAAATCTTTGGCCGAATCTCAATGGCTGCTGCTAAGGTGCCAGATAGTAAAGTTCAGCTTCAGCCTCAACTTTCAGGCGAGGAGATCGCAGCACTTACCACTGCATTGCGTATGCATATGGGTGAGCGTCATGACCGCGAATCAGCTATCCTAACAATAATGAGTATCAAGCGTGCATACTCGCCATGGAGTTCTAAGATTCACGGTTTAACTCAACAACCACAACGCAAATAGTTAAAAAAACAATGAAAGATTATACATTAAAAATCAACGGACACAAGTATAGTGTTCAAGTCAACGACCTCAATGAAGAGTCGAAGATGGCTAAAGTTGTTCTCAATGGCGTCTCTTACGAGGTTGAGATCGAGGGAATTAGCACGGTTCACCCAAAGGTAAAGCCACAGGTGGCTCGTTCTACTCAATATGCTACTAACGTAACCCCAAGTTTAGTGGAGTCAACTCCAGTTGCTGCTGCTCATACAGGTGCAGGCAGTACTGTTCGTAGTCCACTACCGGGAACTATTGTCGACATTAAAGTATCTGTTGGCAGCAAGGTTTCTCAGGGTGATACTCTTGTAATCCTTGAAGCGATGAAGATGGAGAACAATATTGATGCTGATGCGTCAGGTGTTGTTAAAGAGATCTCAGTTCAAAAGGGTGCTACTGTAATGGAGGGTCAAATCTTACTTGTGATTGAATAACCATGCTTAACTTACTCACTTCAGAATCAAACTTCGTTCTTGAGAGTCTTGCAAACTTTGCAAACTCTACCGGTATAGCAGCAATGTGTGAGACCGCAGGAGGATTTGGTAGCATCGCTATGATTGGTGTTGCTCTCTTCTTGGTCTACCTTGCTATCCGTCACAAGTTTGAACCGTTGTTGTTGCTTACCATAGCTTTTGGTATGCTACTAACCAACTTGCCGGGTGCAGAGATGTACCACGCTGAACTATTTAAAGGGGGACATGTTCACTGGGACATCTTCGTAGATGAGGCCGGTATCATGGATTACCTATATTTAGGTGTGAAACTTGGAATCTACCCTTGCCTTATCTTTATTGGTGTGGGTGCGATGACCGACTTTGGTCCACTTATCGCTAACCCTAAGAGCTTCGTGCTGGGAGCTGCTGCTCAGATTGGTATCTTCCTAACATTTATTGGTGCTTATGCATTGGGCTTCGCTCCAAATGAGGCGGGTGCAATTGGTATCATTGGTGGTGCTGATGGTCCTACTTCGATTCTTTTGGCCTCTATCTTGGCGCCAGAGCTTCTAGGTCCTATCGCTGTTGCTGCATACTCATACATGGCGTTGGTTCCTGTGATCCAACCTCCCATCATGCGCGCTTTGACAACTGAGAGCGAGCGTAAGATTAAGATGAGTCAGCTTCGCCCAGTATCTAAGGGTGAGAAGATCATCTTCCCAATCGTTATCGCTATAATCATCTCGTTGTTGTTGCCAAGTGCTGCACCACTCGTTGGTTGCCTTATGTTTGGTAACCTAATGAAGGAGTCAGGTGTTGTTGATCGTCTTAGCAAGACTGTTCAAAATGAGATGATGAATATCGTAGTAATCTTCTTAGGTTTGACCGTTGGTGCTACTGCTACTGCTGAGGCATTTATCAATTTACGTACAATTGGTATTATGGTACTTGGTATCTTAGCTTTCTGCGTTGGAACAGGCGGCGGTATTCTCTTTGCAAAGCTCCTTAATCTGTTTGCTCCAGAGGGAAAGAAGATGAATCCACTTATTGGCTCGGCGGGAGTTTCTGCTGTTCCGATGGCTGCTCGTGTTGCTCAGACTGAGGGCCAGAAGGCAGATCCTAGCAACTTCTTATTAATGCACGCTATGGGTCCAAATGTGGCAGGTGTTGTTGGCTCAGCAGTTGCTGCTGGTATCTTCCTTGCTTTCTTGAACTAAGATATAGACCTAGACAATATTTATGGAGGCAACTATCGAGTTAAGAGGCTTGATAGTTGCCTCCCTTTTTTGTTGTAATTTCGAGATGATCCAAAACCTTTAAAATAAAGAATCATGCTGCTTAATAAAAAAATAGGATTACTACCCAAGATTATTATTGCAATATTGTTGGGTGTGGTCTGCTCGTTATTTATGCCTATGGGCATTGCTCGTCTCTTTGAGACAATCAATTCACTCTTTAGTAACTATCTCAGCTTTGTTATACCCCTAATTATATTGGGTCTCGTTGCTCCAAGTATAGGTGATTTAGGCAGTAGGGCTGGAAAATTATTGATTTTTACAACACTTATTGCCTATGGAAGCACCATCTTTTCAGGTTATATGTCGTACTTTATCTCAACTGCCACCTTCCCTTCTCTTCTGGATGGTGAGTCGATGGCCTCAATTGATGGAGTGAGCAAAAGTGCCGTGACACCATTTTTCACTGTTGAGATGCCGCCACTACTCTCGGTGACTTCAGCCTTAGTCTTGGCATTTGTTCTCGGTTTGACACTAGCCAACTGCAAGGGTCGTGGAGAGATGATCGCGGCAACCATCAAAGAGTTTAAAGATTTGGTTATGATAATAATAGAGAAATCTATAGTGCCTCTTTTGCCTCTTTATATTTTTGGAATATTCCTTAAGCTAGGCGTCGAAGGAGAGGTGGCAGCAGTCTTAGGGCTCTTTATTAAGGTTATTTTGCTTATCTTCGCAATGCATATTGGACTTCTTTTGATTCAATTCTGCATAGCTGGAGCCGTTGCTCGTAAGAATCCAATCAAAGCACTTGTCACAATGCTTCCGGCATATCTTACTGCACTTGGAACACAGTCGTCCGCTGCGACCATCCCAATCACCTTGGAGCGAGCTAAGCTCAATGGTGTTCGAGATGATATCGCGGAGTTTGTGATTCCTCTATGCGCAACAATTCATCTCTCTGGAAGTATTCTTAAGATTGTCGCTTGTACTCTAGCTATCGCTTGGACCACAGGAATGCCAGTCGACATAGAGTTATATACCTCTTATATCCTTATGCTCGGTATAACTATGGTTGCTGCACCCGGTGTTCCCGGAGGTGCAATCATGGCCGCATTAGCGCTGCTTACATCTCTTCTAGGTTTTAACGAGACTCAGCTAGGATTGATGATTGCACTCTATATCGCTATGGATAGCTTCGGCACTGCCGGTAACGTCACAGGCGATGGAGCAATCGCAATGGTCGTAAATCGATTTGTGAAGAGAGCTTAAGAGTTAAAAGCAGATGGTATCTATGTCAATCTCCGGTTGCCATCATCCCATCAGAGAGGTTAACCTCGGATTGGGTTTAAATGCCTAAAGGCATTTAAAAAATTAAAGGTATCAGAGAATTATGCAAATTTATTTGCGATAATTCTTTGATACCTTTAATTTCATAGCGCAGCTATAAGCCCAATACGCAACGAGTAATATGCACCCGCGGGGGTGCTTTTCCCCGCCCGCCGGAGGCGATACGCAACTTTTTCATGCGTTTGCCCCCAACCTATAGCCATCTGCTTTTAGCTTATTCTCAATTAGCGAATAAATAGTAGTTCGCGATATTTTGGTAGAGGCCAGATTTGGTTATCTACGATCTCCTCAAGGCGGTCGATGTGCTTGCGGATAAGGTCAAACTTAGCAGCTACAGTATCGTGGTATGCAATAGCCTTCTCGCGCTCACACTCGATCTTATTGGCAACTTTACGAGCGTCAACCATCTCAGTGGTTAGTGATTGGATTGATGCTGTGTGATCTTGGATCTTCTTGATAAGTGCAATATCTGCTGAAGCGTCAAGTCCGGGGATTTGTGCCATGCGGTATACCTTGTCGAGAAGTGCTGATTCATATTTTGATGCAATAGGAACGATGTGGTTCATTGCAAGGTCACCTAGGACGCGACCCTCAATCTGGATCTTCTTGGTGTATGTCTCCCATTTGATCTCTGTGCGAGCCTCAACCTCAACCTTTGAAAGGACACCTGTTGACTCAAACATTGCGATTGCAGCCTCGTCAAGGTAGCGATCAAGGATAAGTGGGGTCGATGTCTCACAGTCAAGACCACGTGCAGCAGCCTCAGCTTTCCACTCATCTGAGTAGCCATTACCATTGAAGCGGATAGCTTTACACTCAACGATCATCTCCTTGAGTACCTCGTAGATAGCTTTGTCTTTCTTCTTGCCCTCTTCGATCTTAGCATCAACACGAGCCTTGAACTTGATTAAGCCCTCAGCGACAGCTGTATTGAGGATAATCATTGCGTCAGCACAGTTGTCAGAAGAACCTACTGCGCGGAACTCGAAGCGGTTACCAGTAAATGCAAATGGAGATGTGCGGTTACGGTCGGTGTTATCGAGAAGAAGTGTTGGGATGTGTGCGATACCACTCATGCGGAATGCGCTCTTAGCATCGAAGCGAATGTCGTCGTTGTCAATGCTCTCCTCCATTTTGTCAAGTACAGCTGAGATTTGAGTACCCAAGAATGTAGAGATGATTGCTGGAGGTGCCTCGTTTGCGCCCAAACGGTGAGCATTGGTTGCACTCATGATAGAGGCCTTAACCAAACCATTGTGTGTATAGAGAGCGTGGATTGTATTAACAAGGAATGTTATAAATTGAAGATTCTCATTAGCATTCTTGCCCGGTCCAAACAGGTTTACACCAGTGTTGGTACCTAGAGACCAGTTGTTGTGCTTACCAGAACCGTTGATGCCCTTGAATGGCTTCTCATGGAAAAGTACGCGGAAGTTGTGACGACGTGACACCTGATCCATTACAGTGAGTAGGAGTTGGTTGTGGTCGTTAGCGATGTTAACTGTTTCGAATACTGGAGCAAGCTCAAATTGGTTTGGTGCAACCTCATTGTGACGAGTCTTAACAGGAATACCTAGCTTAAGACACTCGTACTCCAAATCCTTCATAAATGCCATAACACGCTCTGGGATAGCACCAAAGTAGTGATCCTCAAGCTGTTGGTTCTTAGCTGAGTCGTGACCCATAAGTGTGCGACCAGTTAGCATAAGGTCTGGACGAGCAGCCCATAGTGATTCGTCAACCAAGAAGTACTCTTGCTCCCAACCTAGGTAAGAGAAGACCTTAGATACGCTCTTGTCGAAGTAGCGACATACGTCAACTGAAGCCTTATCGACAGCTGAAATTGCGCGAAGAAGTGGAGTCTTGTAGTCAAGAGCCTCACCTGTATATGATATAAATACTGTTGGTATACAAAGAGTTGTGCCTACGATAAATGCTGGAGATGTTGGATCCCATGCTGAGTAACCACGTGCCTCGAATGTGCTACGGATACCACCATTAGGGAATGATGAAGCATCTGGCTCTTGTTGAACAAGAAGCTTTCCTGAGAACTCCTCCAATACACCACCGTTGCCATCGGGCTCCGCGAATGAGTCGTGCTTCTCAGCAGTACCACCAGTAAGTGGTTGGAACCAGTGAGTATAGTGGTCTGCACCATGCTCTAATGCCCATTGGCGCATGCCAGCTGCAACAGAGTCAGCAACCTCGCGTGTAAGTGGGGTTCCGTTGTCCATTGTGTCAATCATTGAGAGGTAGTTCTGCTTGTTGAGATACTTGCGCATCGCTGCTTTGTTGAATACCTTCTCACCAAAATAATCAGAAGGGTTGCTCGATGGAGCATCTACCTTAACTGCTTTGTGATTGATAGCCGCTTCGACCATCTTAAATCTAAGTTGTGACATAAGCTTGTATTTTAATTATAAAATTAATATTGTTCGATTTTAAACAAAAGTGGAGTAGTAAAATTCCACTCTGCAAAGGTATGAATTATTTCTTATAGTGAATCATATAAAATGTAAAAATATTCAGTTTTTACCATTTTTTAACGCATTTTTAGCAAAAATACCCCATTTTTTACGCATATACCCTCAAACTTTACTATAAAATTTGCAAAAATGGCCAAAAACACATTGTTATCGAAATAACAGTAAAATTTGATTTTCTTGATTTTGATAAAAAAAAGAGATGTAAAGTGGATATTTAGAAAATATAATATAATAAAATATAGAACTGTTAACAACATATTATTTTTTTTTGTAACTTTAACCGCTGAAAACTGAACAATCACTAATTTCGATAATATAAAGTTATGACAAAGACCAATCAAGAGAGGTTATTTGCCGAATTTCCAGAGGTGTCGACAGCGACATGGGAAGAGGTAATTAATAAAGACCTCAAAGGAGCAGATTATGCACGTAAGTTGGTTTGGAGAACAGCCGAAGGGTTTAACGTTCGTCCATACTACCGTGCAGAGGATCTTGCAGGTATTGAATTTTTAGGTTCCAAAGCGGGAGAGTTTCCATTTGTTCGCGGAATCGGTAAGAAAAACAAATGGCGCGTTCACCAAAGTGTCGTTGTTAACTGCGTAGCTGAGGCTTCGGCTGAGGCTCTTGACATCTTGAAGAAGGGTGTTGACTCTGTAGGCTTCGTTCTTTCTGGAGAGCTTACTGCATCTGAGCTTGATACGCTCCTTGCAGGTATCGACCTCACTGCAACGGAGGTTGTTTTCAATGGTAAATCATTGGCTAAGACCGCAAATCTTCTACTCGACAAGCTCGATGCGATGGATATCGACAAGAAGCATGTTCGCGTGAGCTTCGGCATTGACCCTATTGTGAAAGATCTTTCACTCTCTGGTGCATATTGCTGTGGTGGTGACGGACAAGAGTGTTTCGAGGTTGTTGCAGCACTTATTGCTCGCTCTGCTGAGTACAAGCATATGCGTCTATTCACTGTAAATGCACATAACTTCGGTAACTCAGGTGCAACAATCGTTGAGGAGCTTGCTTTCGCATTGTCGGCAGGTCACGACTACCTAGTTAAGTTCACCGAGATGGGATTACCAATTGATACGGTTGCTCGCAAGATACGTTTCTCGCTATCTGTTTCAGCGAACTACTTTATGGAGATTGCTAAGATTCGCGCAGCTCGCCTTTTGTGGTCTAATATCGTAATGGCATACTCTCCATCTAGAACTTGCCCCTGTAAGATGTACATTCATGCGGTGACCTCTTCATGGAACCAAACAGCATATGACCCATATGTAAATATGTTGCGTGGTACAACTGAGGCGATGAGTGCAGCTATCGCTGGTGTTCAATCATTGGAGGTTCTTCCATTCAATGCATCATTTGAGACTCCAGATGAGTTCTCTAAGCGTATCGCTCGTAACGCGGAGCTTTTGTTGAAGCACGAATCACACTTCGATCAAGTTGTTGACCCAGCGGGTGGTTCATATTATATAGAGAACCTTACAAAGAGCATCGCGACAGAGGCTTGGTCTAAGTTTACAGCTCTTGAGGAGCAGGGTGGCTATGTAGCTGCGTTCAATGCAGGTTCTGTTGTTGAGACCGTTAAGGCTTCGGCAGCTGCTAAGGATAAGAATATTGCAACACGTCGCGAGATTCTGCTTGGAGCTAATCAATATCCTAACTTCACGGAGGTTGCCTCTGAGGATATGTGCGCATGTGCAGTGGCACGTGAGTGTAGCGATGAGAATCGCCTTACACCATATCGTGGTTCTATGGCCTTCGAGTCTATGCGTTTGGGTGTTGACCGCTCTGAGAAGGAGCCACAGGCATTTATGCTTACATGCGGTAATCTTAGTATGGCGCGTGCTCGTTCGCAGTTTGCTTGTAACTTCTTCGCATGTGCTGGTATCCGCGTAGTTGATAATACCTATTTCTCATCTGTAGAGGAGGGCGTAGATGCTGCTAAGGCTGCTGGTGCTCAGATCGTTGTTATTTGTTCATCGGATGATGACTATGCTACATTGGCACCAAAGGCGAAAGAACTTTTGGCAGACAAAGCAATTTTGGTTGTTGCGGGTGCTCCTGCATGTACTCCTGAGTTGGAGGCGCAAGGAATCAGCAACTTTATTAGCGTCAAGAGCAATGTGCTTGAGACTTTGAAGTCGTACCTTAAAGCAATGAACATCTAATTATGAGAGCAAAATTTTCAGAACTAAAATATGAAGGCGCTACATCAACATGTGGTTGCGCTTCAAAGCATAATGGAGGCAAGTGCGACACCGCAGGTGATTGGTTGACTCCAGAGCAGATCCCTGTAAAGGGAGCTTACACCGCAGAGGATCTTGAGGGCATGGAGCACCTTAACTATGCGGCAGGTATTGCACCATTCTTGCGTGGACCATACTCTACTATGTATGTTATGCGCCCTTGGACTATTCGTCAATATGCAGGTTTCTCTACTGCGGATGAGTCTAATGCATTCTATCGTCGTAACCTTGCTGCTGGTCAGAAGGGTCTTTCAGTGGCGTTTGACCTCGCTACGCACCGTGGTTATGATGCAGATCACCCACGTGTAGTTGGAGACGTAGGTAAGGCGGGTGTATCTATCTGCTCTGTTGAGGATATGAAGGTTCTTTTCAATGGTATTCCACTCGATAAGATGTCTGTATCTATGACAATGAATGGTGCAGTTCTTCCAATCCTAGCATTCTATATCGTTACAGGTTTGGAGCAGGGTTGTACTCTCGATCAGTTGGCCGGTACCATTCAGAATGATATCCTTAAGGAGTTTATGGTTCGTAATACCTATATCTATCCTCCTAAGTTCTCGATGAAGATCATCGCAGATATCTTCGAGTACACATCTCAAAATATGCCTAAGTTTAACTCGATCTCTATTTCGGGATACCATATGCAGGAGGCAGGTGCCACTGCTGATATTGAGTTGGCATATACATTGGCTGATGGTTTGGAGTATCTTCGAGCAGGTGTTAACGCAGGTATGTCTATTGACGCCTTCGCACCACGCCTCTCTTTCTTCTGGGCAATTGGTATGAATCACTTTATGGAGATTGCTAAGATGCGTGCTGCACGTATGTTGTGGGCTAAGATCGTTAAGACGTTCGATCCAAAGAATCCAAAGTCACTTGCATTGCGTACTCACTCTCAAACTTCAGGTTGGTCACTAACGGAGCAAGATCCATTCAACAACGTAGCTCGTACAGCTATCGAGGCAATGGGAGCAGCGCTTGGTCACACTCAGTCACTTCACACAAATGCACTTGACGAGGCTATCGCACTTCCTACAGACTTCTCTGCACGTATCGCACGTAACACTCAGATCTATATTCAAGAGGAGACTAATATCTGCCGTGAGGTAGATCCATGGGCTGGTTCATATTATATTGAGACCCTTACTAAGGAGATCGCCGACAAAGCGTGGGCTCGTATCCAAGAGGTAGAGGAGCTTGGCGGTATGGCAGCAGCTATCGAGACAGGTATTCCAAAGATGCGTATCGAGGAGGCTTCAGCTCGCAAGCAGGCCCGTATCGACTCAGGTGCTGAGAAGATTATCGGTATCAATGAGTACCGTTTGGAGAAAGAGGCACCAATTGATATCTTGGCAGTAGATAATACAGCTGTTCGTTTGAGCCAAATCGAGCGCCTTAAGGAGCTTCGTGCAAATCGCGATGAGGCAGCAGTCAAGGTTGCATTGGAGGCTATCACAGAGTGTGTTAAGACAGGTGATGGTAACCTCCTTGCATTAGCAGTCGAGGCGGCTAAGCTTCGTGCATCTCTTGGTGAGATCTCAGACGCTTGCGAGGTTATCGTAGGACGTTATCAAGCAGTAATTCGTTCAATTTCAGGAGTATATAGTTCAGAGGTGAAAGAAGATTCTCAATTCCAATTGGCTAAAGATATGGCAGCAGACTTCGCTAAGCGCGAAGGCCGCCAACCACGTATTATGATCGCTAAGTTGGGTCAAGATGGCCATGACCGCGGAGCAAAGGTAGTAGCTACAGGTTACGCCGATATAGGCTTCGACGTTGATATGGGCCCATTGTTCCAAACTCCAGAGGAGGCTGCAAAGCAAGCTGTAGAGAATGACGTTCACGTCGTTGGAGTGTCGTCACTCGCCGCAGGTCACCTCACCTTGGTGCCACAAATCATTGGCGAATTGGCTAAGCTTGGCCGCGAAGATATCATCGTAATTGTAGGCGGTGTAATCCCAGCACAAGATTACGACCAACTCTATAAAGATGGTGCAGCCGCAATCTTCGGACCGGGAACACCAATCGCAACAGCAGCCGTTAAGATGCTAGAGATCTTAAATCAATAGTATAGGTTGCTTTTGGGTAAAGGGGGGCTATCCTAATCACATTGTGATTAAGGGTAGCCTCTTTCTTATCTGCTCATGAATTTAGAGCACTTTCAGTATTAATTTGCATCTAGCTTAATCAATCCTGAGAACTCAACAATAACTATAGATTGAATAAAAAAAGCTATCCTTAATCACAATAATGATTAAGGATA
This sequence comes from Rikenellaceae bacterium, assembly GCA_047172325.1. Taxonomy (GTDB): domain Bacteria; phylum Bacteroidota; class Bacteroidia; order Bacteroidales; family Rikenellaceae; genus Alistipes. The sequence continues at coordinate 15,097 of JBCQWG010000006.1, forward strand.
GCCCACACTATATTACTTAAGAACCTAAAGTTACGCCTGTAAGCTCTTTACTAGTTCTGAGTACTCTTCAGTTGATACTGCTTTCTCTTCGATGGTCATCTTTGATTTGAATGACTCGATTACGATCTTGTCGTATAGAGACTCGTAGATTCTCTTAGATTGCTCCTTGTCTGAAAGCATTTGTTGAGCGTAGTTGGTCAACATATCCTCTGGTGCAGATGGCATTCCATATTGAGCGAATTGCATTTGAGCAACTGCCTTTGCCTCTTCGATAGCGGCATCTTGGCTTACCTCAAGCTTCTCTGCTGCGATCATCTTGCTGCGGATGAAGTTCCAAGTGTAGATCTCTAGGAATTGATCGAAGTCTTTCTCGATCTCCTCTTTGCTGAACTTGCCCTCGTTGATGGTGTATAACCAACGCTTAAGGAACTCTACAGGCATCTTGATGCCAGCCTTCTCTACGATGAAGTTGCGAACCTGAATTGCAAATAGGTTGTCACTCTCGCGGTTAAGCTCAACTGAGATCTGTGCGTCAACGAATGCTGCTAACTCCTCCTCGGATGATACCTCACCAGCGGGGAATGCTAGCTTGAAGAACTCTTCATTAAGCTCTGGCTCAGCGAAACGACGGATGTTAGTGATCTCTAGAGAAAATTCTGGGTTGATGCCCTCTAGCTCCTCCTCCTTCACTTGAAGGATTGCTGCGCGCTGAGATGCTGTTTTGTATATCTCGTTGATATTAACTTGCATCTTGTCACCAACAACCTTGCCGATGAATGGAGCACGCTCCTCTTCACTCATTGAGACAAGTCCTACGTAAGCCTCCTCTACATTGATCTCAGAGTTGTCAAGCGTAGCGATGATAGCCTCATCTGACGTTACTGTGTCGGTATCCTCTAGGCGGCCGAAGCGACGAAGGAAGTTTGTGCGGAAGTCGCTACGCATCTGCTCCTCGATAGCGATTCTGTTGTATGTAATCTTATCTTGGTCTGTTACCTCAAGGTTGAAGGCTGGAGCCTCGCCAATCTCGAAGATAAATTCGAACTCTGTACCATTGTCGAAATCGAAGTCTCCCTGCTCCTCCGAAGGGATCACATCACCTAGGTAGTCGATCTTCTCGCTCTGAAGGTAGTTGTATGCTGCATCTGATGCGCAACGGAATGCTTGCTCAGCTAAAACACCCTTGCCAAACATCTTCTTAATAACACCCATTGGAACCATGCCGGGGCGGAATCCCGGAACGTTAGCCTTACGTTTGTACTCGCGGAGACTCTTATTTACAGCCTCTGCGTAATCACTTTCGCCTACAGTAATCTTGATAAGCGAGTTCAACTCTTCGCGTTGTTCTCTTACAATATTCATATTGTTTGTATATAATTAGTTATTAATTTGCAATTAAGCCCACAAAGATAATATAAAAAATTGATATTTCGAAATTTGGATGTTGTAAGATCGTGAATGATTAATAAAAATACTAAGTTGCTTTATTTTGTTCGAAAATATCACTAACTTAGTAGTTTAAATTTTAATAAACCTAAAACTAAATAGAATTATGAAATCGTCAGATGTGATCTTAGCAGCTTGTACGCTATCTTTGCCATGTTTTAATGGTGTTGCTCAGGCGAGGGTAGCTCCGCAGGGTACCCCGAAAAATATATTGTTTATATTAGTTGATGACCTTGGATGGAATGATCTTGGCTTTATGGGGAGTGAGTATTACGAGACTCCAAATATTGATCGACTAGCAGCCTCTGGTGTGGTCTTTACAGATGGTTATGCTGCGTGTCAAGTGTCGAGCCCATCGCGCGCCTCTATCATGACGGGTCTATATACTACGCGGCATGGGGTTACTGATTGGATTGGAGAGAAAGCGGGGGAGGCGTGGCGTGATATGGGTCGTCATACTAAGTTGCTCCCTTCTGAGTATGATCTTTATCTTGATCCTAAATTTGATATCATTCCCGAAAAGCTTAAGAGTGAGGGTTATGCGACGTTCTTTGCTGGTAAGTGGCACTTAGGGGGTGAGGAGCAATATCTACCCGATAGTAATGGTTTTGATATAAATAAAGGGGGCTGGGAGGCAGGAGGCCCGAAGGGTGGATACTTCTCGCCTTATGCAAATCCAAAGTTGGAGGATGGCCCCGCGGGGGAGAACCTGTCGATGAGACTCGCGGAGGAGACTGTAGCATTTATTGAGGATCATAATAGCAATAGTTCCGATCAGCCATTCTTTGCATATCTTTCGTTCTATGCGGTTCACGCCTCGATTGAGACCACGCAGGAGTATTGGAGCTATTTCCGCGATAAGGCGGAGAGGATGGGTATTGCCGAGAGTGGGTTTATTGTAGATAGAACCTTGCCGGTACGTCAGTGTCAAGATAATCCAATCTATGCAGGTCTTATCAAGCAGATGGATGATGCTGTGGGGCGAGTCCTAGATGCTATAGATGAGTTAGGGTTGGATGAGAACACATTGATTGTCTTCACCAGTGACAATGGTGGAGTAACCTCTGGGGATGCCTATTCAACCTCTCTGCTTCCCTTGCGAGGAGGTAAAGGACGTCAGTTTGAGGGTGGCATAAGGGTGCCTGTTGTAATAAAGAGCCCCCAAAGCCCACTTAATGGAGAGTCTTGTTCAACGCCAGTGCATGGTATTGACTTCTATCCAACGCTCATGAGTTATGCCGGTGTAGATATGGGAACCACCTTTGTTGATGGTGTTGATGTCACACCCTTGCTGCGAGGTGAGCAGATAGCTGAACGTTCACTCTTCTGGCACTATCCGCACTATGGTAATCAGGGTGGAGAACCCTCTTCGATAATCCGCAAAGGAGATTGGAAGCTAATCTATTATCATGAGGATCTACGCTGTGAACTATACAACCTAAAACAAGATTTGTCGGAATCAGAGTATGTAACGGCTCAGAATCGAGATAAAGCTGAGGAGCTTAAAGAGGAGCTCTTAGCATGGTTGGAGCAGACCCAAGCTCTTATCCCAGAGCCAGATATGAAATATGATCCAGTAGCTGAATCAAAATATAAGGAGGAGATGCGCACAAAGGTGTTGCAGCAGAAAGAGAGCTTTAGACGCTCGTCACTCGAAAAAGGATTTAAACCAAATGTAACTTGGTGGGGATCACAGGTAGGGCAAATGCAAGAAGAATAGAGCTTACACCACTTGCTTATGCCCTACGTTTAATGTATAACATTTAGTTTTTGCAAATGAATTTGCAGCGCTAGGATCACGGTTATTAGAGATTAAGAGAGAAGTTCCGTTGACAAAAATTGTGGTCAACGGAACTTCTCTCTTTTTCGATATGCGATGTCTATTTCTTAGACATATAGCTCTTGATATAGTGGTGGTGTGATCCCCAACGCTCGAAAGCAGCTTTATCCAGCTCCTCTTGAGCAGATGGATGAGCTACAGAGATCAAGAGGCGTGCGCGCTCTTGGAGGGTTTTGCCATAGAGGTCTACCGCACCAAACTCTGTTACGAAGTAGTGCATGTGTGCGCGTGTTGTGACAACACCTGCACCGGGAGCCAACATTGGAGCGATCTTCGAGATACCTTTGTTGGTTATAGATGGCATTGCGATGATTGCCTTACCACCCTTTGAGAGGGATGCACCATATACGAAGTCCACTTGGCCACCAACTCCTGAGTAGAACTTAGTTCCCAATGAGTCAGCACAAACTTGACCAGTTAGATCTACTTGAAGTGCTGAGTTGATAGCAGTAACGCGATCGTTCTTAGCAATTACATATGGGTCATTGGTGTAACCTACATCCTTCATAAGTACACCCGGATTGTCGTCGATAAAGTCGTATACCTCTTGAGAACCCATAAGGAATGTTGATACGATCATACCCTTGTCGATATGTTTTGCAGCACCGTTAACTACTCCTGACTCAACGAGAGGAAGAACACCATCTGCGAACATCTCAGTGTGGATACCAAGGTTCTTGTGACCTCCAAGCTGGCTAAGAACGGCATTTGGAATTGCACCAATACCCATTTGGAGGGTTGCGCCATCCTCAATAAGAGCGGCGCAATTTTTACCTATAGCTAGATCTACTTCGCTTGGAATAGCTACGTGAGCCTCTACAAGTGGCATATCTTGCTCTACAAAGATGTCGATGGCAGATACATGGATCATGGCATCACCAAATGCACGTGGTACATGTTTGTTGATTACTGCAATGACAGTATCTGCTGTCTCAACAGCGGCTAGTGTTGCGTCGACGGATGTTCCAAGTGATACGTATCCATGTTTGTCGGGAGGACAAACTTGAATCATTGCAACATTACAAGGGACTGCACCACAACGATATAGCTTTTGAGTCTCGCTTAGGAAGATTGGAATATAATCGGCATTACCACTTTGAGTATCGCGGCGCACGTTAGCGCCAACGAAGAATGAATCAAGTTGGAAGATCTCAGCGAAACGCTCCTCAGAGTATGCTGAGTAACCTTCGGTGTGAAGGTGGTGAACGTGTACATCGCGTAATTCGCCACGCTCGCCACGAGCACACATCTGCTCAACGAGACATTTAGGAACTGATGCAACTGAACTGAGATGAACATGGTCGCCAGATTTAATCACCTTAACGGCCTCTTCTGCTGTAACAAAATTGATAAGTTTGCTCATGATTTTATGTTTTGTTAGTTTTAAAATTATTTGCGTTTAACTTCGACTTGCTCGTAACCCTCAATGATATCACCAACCTTAATATCGTTAAATGATTCAATATTAAGACCGCAATCCATTCCGTTAGTAACCTCTTTCACATCATCCTTATAGCGTTTGAGTGATCCAAGCTTACCTGTGTATATTACAATACCATCACGAATTACGCGGATTGGGGTGTTGCGTGTGATCTTACCCTCACGCACCAAACCTCCGGCAATGGTACCAACCTTCGATACTTTGAATACCTCCAATACCTCGATAGAGCAGACGATCTCCTCCTTCATGATTGGCTCCAACATACCCTCGATTGCATCTTTGATATCGTTGATTGCATCATAGATGATTGAGTATAGACGAATCTCGATCTCCTCTTTCTCTGCAAGCTTACGAGCTGAAGATGATGGTCGCACTTGGAAACCAACGATGATTGCATTTGAGGCAGCAGCTAGAAGCACATCAGACTCTGAGATCTGACCTACCGCCGCATGGATCACATTAACTTGAACAGTCTCCTTCGAGAGCTTGATAAGAGAGCCCGACATAGCCTCAATTGAACCATCCACATCACCCTTAACGATGATGTTGAGCTCTTTAAATGAGCCGATAGCAATACGACGACCAATCTCATCGAGTGTAACATGCTTCTGAGTCATTAGACCCTGCATGCGTTGTAGTTGCTCGCGCTTGTTGGCAACTTCGCGTGCTGAGCGATCGTCATCCATCACATTGAATGTGTCACCCGCCTGCGGAGCTCCATTGAGTCCCAATACTTGGACTGGAGTCGATGGACCAGCAACGTCGATCTTTACTCCATTCTCGTTGAACATGGCCTTGACGCGACCTGTATAGATACCCGAAAGTAGGATGTCTCCCACTCTAAGTGTTCCATTTTGAACCAATATTGTTGAGACATATCCGCGACCTTTATCGAGTGTAGACTCGATAACTGTTCCGCTAGCCTTCTTCTCAGGGTTAGCCTTAAGATCCAATAACTCAGCCTCCAAAAGTACCTTTGTGAGGAGCTTATCGAGGTTAAGACCCATCTTGGCAGAGACATCTTGACTTTGGTACTTACCACCCCAATCCTCTACAAGGTAGTTCATTTGTGCAAGTTGCTCCTTGATGTGCTCAGGGTTTGCTGCGGGCTTATCGCATTTGTTGATTGCAAAAACCATTGGTACACCTGCCGCTTGAGCATGGTTGATAGCCTCTGTTGTTTGGGGCATCACACTGTCGTCGGCTGCAACGATGATGATAGCAACGTCGGTAACCTTTGCTCCACGTGCACGCATCGCAGTAAATGCTTCGTGACCCGGAGTATCAAGGAAGGTGATCTTCTGACCATTGAGCTCCACTGAGTAGGCACCAATGTGCTGCGTGATACCTCCCGCCTCACCTTGTATGACGTTGGTTTTGCGGATGTTATCTAGTAGAGAGGTCTTACCGTGGTCTACGTGACCCATAACTGTAACGATTGGGGGACGTGGAGTGTCGTCAACAAGTTCATCTGTATCCTCGTCGGAGATGGCCTCTTGAATTTCAACTGATACGAACTCGACCTTATAATCAAACTCTTCAGCAACCACCACTAGAGCCTCTGCATCGAGACGTTGATTGATGGAAACCATCAAACCAAGGTTCATACATGCTGAGATAACCTCAGTGACCGAAACATTCATCATTGTAGCTAGCTCACTCACGGTAACAAACTCTGTTACCTTAAGAATTGAGCGCTCCATCTCTTCGCGTTCGAACTCCTCATTTGCGCGCTCTGCTTGTGCATCACGCTTCTCTTTACGATATTTGGCTCCCTTATTCTTAGTACCTTTAGCCGTTAGGCGAGCTAAAGTATCCTTAACTTTCTTTGAAACCTCCTCGTCGCTTACCGCTGGGCGAACTACTGGTTTGGCAGCTCCCTTTTGAGCTTTATTGCGTCTACCTTGGCCTTGTGCAGAGCCATTGTTGTTTCCGTTTGCGGAACGTTGCGCGTTATTGTTGCGATTCTGACCACCCTGACCGCCTTGGTTATTATTGTTGCGTTGACCTCCCTGACCGCCTTGACCTTGGTTGCCGCCAGAAGGCTTTCCTGATTGAACACGATTGACATCAACCTTCTCCTTGCTCAAACGTTTGCGCTTGTGTTTGCTCTTATTGCTTGAAGCAAAGGATGATACATCAATAGTGCCTAGAACTTGAGGAACACCAATTGTTTGAACATTCGAGCGGTGTGTAGTCTCCTCAACAACGGGAGCTACAGGAGCAGGGGCCGGAGCCTCAACTGGCTCGACCTTTGCCGCAGGAGCCTCAATGGGTTTAACCTCAACGGGTTTAGCCACAACTGGTTTAGGAGCCGCAGGGGTCTGCTGCTTCTGACCACCACCCTCACTCTTCTGCTTTTGTTTGCGTGAAGAGCGTGAATCATATCTTTGTGTATGCTTTGGATCGAGTTCAATGCGACCCAAGACTGTTGGTTGAGTCACCTGCGGTTTCTTCTCGATAAGATTACTTTTAACGATTACTTCGGTCTCAGCCTCTACATCGGTTGATTCGGATTCGATACTTACAGAGGCTTGTTTCTTTGAGATGCGTTCACGAACCGAGTTGCGGTCGTTGCTCTCTCCTCTATTTGCGCCATACTCCTTTTCGAGAGCTGCGTATACATCGGGCTCCACCATTGAATTGGGTGAGCCGTCACTCTTGATGCCATTCTTTCGCAAGAAGTCGGTAATGGTATTTATACCCACCTTAAACTCCTTGGCTACTTGAACAAGCCTTAATCTTTTTCCATTACTCATATCTTAATCCTCTCTTTTTATTATTCACTATCTTCTTCACTCTCAAACTCAGCCTTGAGAATATCTATCACGCGTTGAGCTTGCTCAATTTCGAGATCCGCACGAGTTGCAATCTGCTCTACAGAGAGTTCAATCACGCTCTTTGCTGTGTCGAACCCAACTGCCTTAAGAGCATCTATGATCCATGCATCAATCTCGTCTGAGAACTCAGTGAGAGCAACATCTTCCTCCTCAACCTCGCGATAGACATCAATGTCGTAACCGGTGAGCATCTTCGAGAGTCTAATGTTGAGACCACCCTTACCAATTGCAAGTGATACCTGATCTGGTTTGAGGTAGACGGCAGCTGTTTTACGCTCCTCATCAACGGTGATGCTCGATACCTTAGCTGGATTAAGAGTACGTTGGATTAGTAGTTGAACATTGGCCGCATAGTTCACAACGTCAATATTCTCATTGCGTAACTCCTTAACGATGGTGTAGATACGAGAACCTTTCATTCCGACACATGCACCAACAGGATCAATGCGCTCATCGTAAGACTCTACTGCAACCTTAGCACGTTCACCGGGGATGCGCGCAATAGCCTTGATGGTGATAAGACCATCGAAGATCTCTGGAACCTCCTGTTCGAAGAGGCGCTCAAGGAATTGGTTAGCGGTACGAGAGAGAATGATACGTGGTTGATTGTTATTCATCTCAACAGCCTTCACTATAGCCTTGATTGTGTCGCCCTTGCGGTAGTAATCGTTAGGGATCTGCTCAACTTTAGGGAGGATTAATTCATTCTCATCATCATCGAGGATTAACACCTCTTTCTTCCAAACTTGATAAACCTCTCCGGTGATAATCTCACCCACTCTCTGTGAGTACTTCTCGAAGAGAACAGCTTTCTCCAAGTCGAGAATGCGTGAAGCTAAGTTCTGACGAAGTGAAAGCACTGCACGACGACCAAACTGAGATAGTTTAATCTCATCGGTGTACTCATCGCCAATTTCATAACTATCGTCAATAGCCTTAACATCGCTCACAGAGATCTGTACATTAGGGTTCTCCACGGCGCCATCCTCGACAACTTCACGGTTGCGCCAGATCTCTAGATCTCCTCGTTCGGGGTTGATGATAACGTCAAAATTCTCGTCAACTTCATACTGCTTTTGGAGTGCGTGGCGGAAAACATCCTCTAACACACCAATCATTGTACTTTTGTCAATGTTTTTGAGCTCTTTAAATTCAGCGAAATTACTGATTAGATTAAGATTGTCCATTTGTATATTATTTTTTATTATTTAATTTTTTTACTTAAAATCGAGATACTCTTTGGTAGATTTGATCTCGTTGAATGGTACAACTCTCTCGACCTCTACCATCTGTTTCTTCTTTTTGCCTGACGAAGTTTCGAAGATCTGCTTCTCTTCGTAGCTTAAGGTGATCTGCTCATCATCTACCGCTGTGAGTTTGGCTATAATTTTAATACCGCTCAACAGTAGAACCTCAACCGAGGAGCCTATGAGTTTGCGATATTGCCTAAGTAGCTTAAGCTCTGAACCAATTCCAGCTGAGGCAACAGTTAGCGAGAAGTCCTCTACATCGCGATCAAATTCTGCTTCAATGGCACGACTAAGTGCGATACAGGTGTCAATTGAGACTTTCGTATCACTGTCAATATATAGATCTACCTCGTTCGATGGAGAACATGTGCAGTGCACAACAAACATATCTGTATCAAGTAGCTTTGATTCAGCCGATTCTACTATTTTCTTTGTGTCAATCATAAATAATAATTATAATATTCAGAGCTCTATAACCTACAAAATAAGGGGACTACCTCGTCCCCTTATACCTTCATTCGTCTACTTTGTATTTCGACACTGCAAATATACAAATATTTTTTTGTTTTATAGCAAATGATCTAATAAAAAAAGTTATTTAGCGTCAAAAGGCTTGATAATACCTCGTTTTGAGCTGCGAATAAACTCCAATAGGTGGTCACGATCTACACTTTGCTCGATCTGCTTCTCTACTTCGTCGCAACCATTCATATAGTTCAATCCACTTTGGAACAAGATACGGCAGCTGTCGTGAATAATAGAGATCTGCTCGGCTGAGAACCCGCGACGCGAAAGGCCAATTTTATTGATGCCTGCATATCGAACGTCGTCACCACGAACAATGATGAATGGTGGCACATCTTGAGAGATGAGTGCTCCACCTTGAATCATTACATGAGCTCCAAGCTTCACCCATTGATGCACTGCAACGTGACCGCCAATAACAGCCCAGTCGCCAACTTCAACCTCTCCCGCTAGCGATACGCGGTTAGCAAATACGCAGTGGCTACCAACTACATCATCGTGAGCGATGTGGACGTATGCCATTAGCAGGTTGTGGTCGCCGATAACTGTCTCTCCACGAGAGGCTGTTCCGCGACTAATGGTGACACATTCGCGAATATCGTTATAATCTCCAATAATAGTTAGAGTCTTCTCGCCAGCAAACTTAAGGTCTTGTGGTAGGCATGAAACAGATGCTGCTGTGTGGATCTTGCAACCCTTACCAATGCGGGCACCATCATGAATAACCGCACCCGGACCAATCCAGCAATCATCACCAATTACTACATCCCCTGCGATATATGCAAATGGCTCAACTGTGACATTGTTGCCAATCTTTGCATCGGGATGCACGTAAGCTCTTTCGCTAATCATATCTTTTATATTTTATTTTTAACTATCTGTGCCATCATTGTAGCCTCACACGCTAATGTGTCACCTACAAAGGCTTTACCCTCAACTACTGCAACACCTCGACGAACAGGCTCTAGGAACTGGAGCTCGAATTGAAGTGTGTCGCCGGGGACAACTTTTCTTTTAAATTTAACGTTGTCGATCTTCATGAAATATGTAGAGTACAACTTTGGATCATCAACACCCGCTAACACTAATAGTCCACTACATTGTGCCATAGCCTCGACAATAAGTACACCGGGCATAACTGGCTCTTCGGGGAAGTGACCCACGAAGAAGGGCTCATTCATCGTTACATTCTTGATACCTGCAATTGAGTTCTCATCCATATAGAAGATGCGATCAACGAGCAAGAATGGAGGACGGTGAGGTAGAAGCGAACGAATTTGATTAATGTCGAGAACTGGGCTCTTGCGAACATCGTAGCTAAAGCGTGGGCGCTCTCCAATCTTGCGGATTGTGCGCTTTGTCTGCATCATAAACTCAGTGTTGGCAAAGTGACCGGGGCGAGTAGCCCACACGCGGCCTTTGATTCTGCGTCCAAGAAGGGCAAAATCTCCAAGGAGATCTAGGAGCTTGTGTCGAGCGAGCTCGTTGTTGAATCTTAGCTCTAGGTTGTTTACATAGCCTCCTGTTATCTTGATGTCTTGACGGTTGAAGAGGCGCTTTAGGTGATCTAGTTGCTCATCGCTAACCTCATTTTCCACAACGACAATTGCATTGTCGAGGTCTCCGCCCTTAATCAAATTCATCTTGAAGAGGGGCTCTAGATCGTGCAAGAATACGAACGTGCGACAAGGTGCAATCTTAGAGGCGTAGTTGTCGCCCGGTATAAATGTGGCGTATTGATTTCCAATAACCTTAGAGTTGTAATCCACATGAACAGAGACTGAGAACTCATCATCTGGGTAGATGATAATAGCAACACCTTTCTCAGGGATGGTATATACCATCTTCTCGGTCACTTGATAGAATTTACGTTCAGCATCTTGCTCCACCAAACCTACTTCGTTGATGGCTGCGGCATACTCACGTGAGGAGCCATCCATGATTGGTGTCTCTGGACCATTGATGTCGACAAAAGCGTTATCGACACCTAGCGTCCACAAAGCAGATAATATATGTTCGATGGTAGAGACTCGATTGCCTCCCTTCTCAATTGTTGTGCCGCGCGATGTGTCCACCACGTAGTCGCAAAGTGCAGGGATCTCTGGAGCACCTTCGATATCTACACGACGAAAAATAATTCCACAATCTGCTTCAGCAGGGTGAACATTCATCTCAACTATTGCACCGGTATGCAAACCTTTACCTGCAAATGAGATAGAGCCTTTAAGCGTTTGTTGTTTTGAACTCATAACACACTAAGTTGTTTATTTTACGCACAAAGATATGAAAATCTAATTAAAAAACACTATTTTTGCTCGATAATTAACACTACATCAAAACAAGATGACAACTCAAGATAGTAAAAGAGAGATAAAAAAGCCCAAGTTGAAGTTGCCATTCACCGATCAGAAGAGTGATATGGGTGAGTGGGCATACGACCATCGAGTGGGGCTCTGCTCAATGGTTATTGCCTACCTTCTCTTTGCAATTATCTTTGTTAGTTCTAAAATATTTGTCGGCGCAGAGCAGCATACGCAAGGTTTTTATATTGATCTGAGCGATGTGGCAACACTCGAAGAGATCCGCGATGAGCTCGAAGAGCAGGTTCAAGCCAAGGAGGAGTTCAATTGGGAGTCGGTAAGCAATAAGGCCTCCAACGAGAACTCTCTCGACAAACATGTTGTGGATGATAGAGGTACAGACGCGGAGGCGCTTAATAACGAGGCGGCAAGGGCTCAAGAGGAGATCGAAGCTAATAGAAGAGCCTACCAAGAGGCAATCAATCAGATTGAGGAGCAGCGAGAACAGGGACGCAAGCAGGATCAAGAGGAGGCCTCCGAGCGTCGCGACATTAAACGTAAGGGTAATGTCACTGTATCCTACTCTTTTGCAAATCCTGTGCGTCATGCGCAAGAGCTTATAATACCCGCTTATCAATGTCAAGGTGGAGGAGAGGTTGTTATAAATGCGCAATTAGATCGCGATGGTAGGGTGCTCAAGGCGGAGGTGCGACGCGGAGGCGATCGTTGCATGCAGGAGGCAGCTATCAAGGCGGCTAAGGCGTCACGATTTAATATGGTTCAAGATGCTCCACAGCTCCACAGCGGTACAATAACTTATATATTCATTCCTCAATAAAGATAATCAAGTTGGAGACGAGATTAAATAAATTCATAAGCGACTCAGGTTACTGCTCTCGAAGGGAGGCAGATAGATTCATCGAGTCTGGAAAGGTTACCATAAATGGTGTCGTAGCCTCGTTAGGTGATCGAGTTGCAGATCGCGATCAAGTGAAGGTTAATGGAAACCTTATTGAGAGTGATGCTAGTTCATATGTATATCTTGCTCTCAATAAGCCCGTCGGTGTCACCAGCACGACCGATCGAGGCGATAAGAGCAATGTGGTTGATTTCGTGAATTACCCCTCTCGCATATTTCATATCGGGCGTCTTGATAAGGATTCGGAGGGTCTGCTCCTACTGACAAATGATGGAGATATCGTAAATAAGATCCTGCGAGCTGGTAATAATCACGAGAAGGAGTATGAGGTGTGGGTTGATAAGCCCCTAGATAATAGCTTTGTGGAGCGTATGAGTTCTGGTATAAAGATCTTAGGTACCATAACAAAGCGATGCAAAGTAGAGCAGGAGGGGGCAAAGAAGTTTAGAATCACCCTCACACAAGGTCTCAATAGACAGATACGTCGCATGTGTGAGTCACTCGGTTATGAGGTGACACGCCTCAAGCGAGTGCGTATAATGAATATAAAGCTTGCATCTTTATCTACAGGCCAGTGGCGCGAATTAGAGCCACGCGAACTTACAACACTCTTCGCGAGTCTAAAAGAGTCTGATGGCCAACAGTCGGCATCCGAGGGAGCGGGTGCAGGTAAGAGGGTGAGCACACCGCGCAGAGCACCTCAAAAGGGTGTCGGCAGCCGAGGTAACCACCCTCAGAAGCAAAGAGGGGGACATACATCCATGAAGGGCCGTAGTCACCAAGGGCGTCGAAGATAATGTAGATTGGTACGTTTCTTGCGTTTGCCTCTACAGTATAAACATTAAAACTTAGAGGCGTGAATAAAGTATTTACTTCAATTATTTTGACTCTTGGCCTATTTACCTCTGTTTTAGCACAGAACACAGGTGGCATAAGTCAAACACAGGATCCATCAGAGATCATAGAACTTTCGTCGTATATCGACGGTAATTACAGCGTAGATAGACTTTTGGTGATGGAGTCTACTCCAACCAATAATGAGTTTGTAGTGCATTATAAGATCAATATTACTAAATTGATATCGACTTATAGTAATAATTCGTCAGAGATTGCTGGTCTACGCAGCTTTATTGAATCGGTGCAGAGTGATTCATTAAAGAGAATAACAAATTTTGATATTGTAGGTTATGCATCGCCCGATGGACCCGCAGCGCTCAATAAAAGATTGGCAGCCGAAAGAGCGAAAGACTTCTCTACCTTTTTAGATACAGAGTGTAATATGAGTGGTTATGAGCGAACAGTGACAAGTAGACCATATATGTGGATTGATACGAAAAGTGCTTTGATGTCATCCTCCGTTCCAAATAAGAGTGATATTCTAGCGGCCATAGAGAGTGATATGTCGCAAAGCGAAATTGAATCGAAACTCAAGGCTCACACCTCCTCATGGGATTACATTAAGAATAATATCCTTCCAGATATGAGATGTGTGGAGATCCAGATTAAGTATAATTCATGGAAAGTTGTCGAGAATAGAACCCTTATTGAGGAGCAGATACCCGTAGATGTTCAAGTAGCGACAGGTGGCGGTCGAGGTTCAGAGAGGTGTGATAGAGATATTGCAGATGATTATATCTATTGCCTATTGGTGGAGATGCCCGGTCAGGAGATAGATTTTGATTGTGACAAAGAGACCGAAAAGCTTAAAATAGGTAAGCACGGAGCCAAATACAAGGAGCGCGGAAAGGGTGAACGCGAGAAGATAAAGGAGCGTAAGAAAAGAGGTTTCTGGCGTAGCAAGGAGTGATATAAAAAGCGAGAGTTCAGTGTCGAACTCTCGCTTTATTCTACTAAAATGGTAAGTCATCTGGATCTTCCGCAGGGGTCTCAATGCTCTTTGGTGGTGTCACGGCAGAGCTCTCTGGTGCTGCTGTTTGAGCGCTGGAGCCCTCTGCTCTTCGGCCCAATAGTTTTATCTCATATGCTACAACCTCAGTGGTGGTGTGTTTGACATTCTCCTTATCCATCCAGTCACGAGTGCGAAGGTTACCCTCAATATATATTTGAGATCCTTTGCGAACATATTTGTCGACAACATCGGCCAATCCGCGCCACATAATTACAGTGTGCCATTCGGTGTGCTCTCTGCTTTCGTTGGCTTGACGATTGAAAATACGTTCGGAGGTTGCCAGACGAACGCGAGCAACTTTAGCACCACTCTCAATTGTCCTTATCTCTGGGTCGATTCCTACGTTACCAACTAAGATTACTTTATTAATCACCGCTATAAGCTTTTAATGAGTTCTTCGAAAATTGTAGTCATCCTTACGGCTGCTTTAGCTCCTTGGCGCTGTACATCTTCGTGATCTCCAATCTCATCGCTTAATCCACAATTGGTAATTACAGATACTCCGAACACAGGGATAGACATATGTCGCGCAACAATTACTTCAGGCACGGTTGACATGCCGGCAGTGTCGCCACCAATAGCTTTAAAGTATTTGTATTCGGCTTGCGTCTCGAAGGTGGGTCCTGTGCCGCCTACGTAGACACCATATTGTAGCTTTATGTTATGCTTCTCAGCGATGGATGTAGCCTTGGCTATGAGCTGAGGATCGTAGCAGTCGTGCATATCTGGGAAGCGAGGTCCAAGCTCTTCGATGTTTGCTCCGATGAGGGGGTTGGGCATGAGGTTGATATGGTCGGTGATAATCATAAGGTCACCAACGCGGAATGAGGTGTTGATACCTCCCGATGCATTTGACACAAATAGGTTTTTAACTCCTAAAAATTTCATAACGCGAATAGGGAATGTAACTTGGCTCATAGGATAACCCTCATAGAAGTGGAAGCGTCCCTGCATAGCTACCACGCGGCGGGAGCCAACAAGACCAAAGATCATACGACCCTTGTGTCCTTGAACTGTCGACACGGGGAAGTTGGGGATGTCGCTATATTCGATAGAATATTTTACATCAATCGAATTAACAAAGTCTCCAAGGCCAGTGCCAAGAACGATGCCCACTTCGGGCTCAAAATTTTCGCATTTCTCAGCGAGGAATGCTGCGGTCTGTTTAATTTGCTCTAACATCTTCTTCTAGGTGTTTTAGGAAGTTTGTAACTGGTAGATCAATAAAATTGATCTGAATAGGTATATAATATAAACGCTTACGTAGCTCTAATGGGATTTTGTTGGGGACGCAGAGCTTAACGGCATCCTTCTCGGTGGTGATAATAACAGAGTCGGGGTGTTGGTCAAGCAGTGCTGACATCTCTTTGAGGTCGCGCATGCGATATACGTGGTGGTCATTATATGTAATCTGGTCTACAAGGTTGAAGTTATTGTCTATTGACTCAATAAAGGGTAGTGCATTACCTAGGCCTGAAACTGCTATAACTTTATGCTGATTGGAGATCTCCTCCGTAGCATCTTGTGGAAATAGGGGTTCGGGGCGATAATTAGTATAGCGTGTGAAGAATAACTTCTGGTAGGCGAAATTAATTAATGTTTTGCGCATTAGTCGCTTGTCGATAGGTGTCATAGTGTAGGGACACTTAGAGACAATGAAATAGTGGGCACGGCCGAGAGCCTCTGGAACATCTCGTAGGGAGCCTGCGGGTAACATCTTATCATCCTTTACCGGGCGTGTGGCATCTATGGTTATGATATTAACTTTTGCCTCAACGCTACGATGCTGGAAGCCATCATCCATAATAATGAGATTAACCTCTGGATGCTCCTGCTGGATTCTTTTGATGCCATCGACACGCTTTTCGCATACGACGACGACCGCCTCTGGGAATTTGAGCTTTATCTGTAGTGGCTCATCTCCAACATCACGATAGTGAGATGTGTCGCACACTTCGAGGTACCCTTTAGTTCTGCGGCCATACCCTCTTGAGAGTATCGCAACATTATGACTCGACAAGAAGTGTGAGAGTATGAGCTCCGTCATAGGGGTTTTACCCGTGCCGCCGACAGTGACATTGCCAATGCAGATTATAGGGATGTCAAATTTGTGAATCTTGAGTAAACCACGATCATAGAGCGCATGCCGCAATTGAATTGCAGCTTTATAGAGAGAGGCCACAAAGGCTTTCATCAATGATTTTGGCATACGTACTATCTTAACATCTATAAGTTTCTGTTACTTTCCAAGGTCAAAGATACAAAATAAAATAAGACAATCAAAAAAGATTATACAATTACAACAAGATGTTCATAAAAAAGAGGTGTTATATTAGTTAATTCTAACACTTTTTATTACTTTTGCATGTAAATTACATTTTTTCGATTAAGAACAATGATAAAACATATAACATTCTTGGCGCTCACCGCAATGCTGCTTTTGGCGAGTTGCGCAACCAAAGAGCAAAAGGTAGATGGGGAGAAGGAGATAGAGGTAGTCGTGGAGAATAGAGCTTTTGGCATTCTCTCGGATGGATATCAGCTCTCTCACTCGGAGATAAAGTCGGGCGAGACAATGGGTAAAATACTTAATGGGTATGGCGTCTCAGCTTATCAGATAGACAAGTTGGATAGAGCCTCCAAGGAGATCTTCCCTCTCAACAAGATTAAGGGTGGTAATCGCTATACAGCATTTGTAAAACAGGACTCTTTGGGTACGAAGCTAGACTATTTAGTCTACGAGGAGGATAACATCAACTACGTTGTATTTGCTTTGGCGACAGATTCAATATATGCCTATAAAGGTGTAAAGCAGACGACCGTGAAGCGCAATATGAAGAGTGCTGTGATAGAGAGTTCAATGTGGGGCGCAATCATGGAGGCAAATCTCCCTTACGCGTTAGCCTCAGAGATTGAGGATATCTACCAGTGGACTGTGGACTTTTTTGCAATTCAGAAGGGGGACCACTTCACGGTAATATATGATGAGAAGTTTGTGGAGGATACCATCTCTGTTGGTATCAGTCGCATTTGGGGCGCTAAGTTTGGACATGGTGAGCAGACCTATTATGCAATTCCATTTGTTCAAGATAATACGCTGCAATATTGGGAGGCAGATGGTGCGAGCTTGCGTAAGCAGATGTTGAAGGCACCACTTAAATATTCGCGAATAAGTTCGGGATTTAGTTACTCTCGTCTGCATCCTATACATAAAGTCTATCGACCTCATACAGGTGTCGACTATGCTGCTCCATCAGGTACTCCGGTGCACTCTGTTGCCGATGGCGTGGTGACATTCAAGGGCTGGAGCGGAGGAGGAGGTAACACCCTCAAGATTAAGCATCCCAATAATATGACCACTGGATATCTTCATCTTAAAGGTTATGCTTCTGGTATCGCAAATGGAACACGTGTGAAGCAGGGGCAGTTGATAGGGTATGTAGGAGCTACAGGTGATGCCACAGGACCTCATCTCGATTATAGAGTCTGGAAGGGTAGTACTCCAATCAACCCTCTTAAGATTCCGCAAGAGCCACAAGAGCCAATCAAAGAGGAGAATAGAGCTGCTTTCGAAGCTGTTAAGGCAAAAATCATGGCAGAGCTGGAGGGGACTATAGATCCAGAAGATGTTCTCACGAAGCTCGATACTGTTGTGGTCTCAGTGACGGAGTTGAATGCTTCAAAGTAGTGGCGTATGGATCAGAGAACAGTAAAATTTATCAAGAGACATCATGTGTTGACCTTAGCTACAGCTGTCGATAATACTCCATATTGTGCAAATGCATTTTATGCATATGACACCAAGCGAAATCGTCTCATCTTCACTTCGGATATCTCGACGCGTCACGGAGGTGAGATGCTGGCGAACAATATTGTTGCAGCTTCGGTAGTGTGGGAGACAAAGTTAGTGGGCCGCATTCAGGGGCTCCAGATTACAGGAAAGGTGCTCAGAGCAGATGCAGATGATGCTAGCTGCTACATAAAGCGATTCCCCTACACGGCACTCTCCGATTTGACACTATGGGCCATTGAGCCACATATGATGAAATATACAGATAATACGCTTGGATTTGGAACAAAATTGATATGGAATGTAGAATAGAACCCAAAGTGGGTGTAGTAATTGTCGCAGGTGGCAAGGGTGTGAGAATGGGTGGTGATATCCCAAAGCAATTTCGCATCTTAGGGCAAGCTCCAATCTTGGCCCATTCGATCAATGCATTGGCGCAGGGGGCAGATCCTAGTCAGATTGTTGTGGTCTTACCCAAGGATCATATTGACTATTGGCAGAATCTATCTTCTCGCTTTGAGGTGGCAAAGCATACAGTTGTTGAGGGCGGAAGTGAACGCTTCTACTCTGTAAAGGCAGGCATAGAGGCTCTAGGTGAGCAGATAGATGTGATTGCAGTGCACGATGGGGTGCGACCCCTATGTAGCATAGAGTTGATTTCACGCTCTCTTGCTACGGCGCGCGATTTTGGAGCTGCAATTCCTGTCGTTGCAATAAGTGATTCTGTGCGCTGTATCGATGAACAAGGGTCAAAAGCTCTTGACCGCTCTACGCTCAGAGCGGTGCAGACTCCGCAGATATTCGATGCTGCTATGTTGCGTCGTGCCTATCGTCAGCCATATCAGCCAACAATGACAGATGATGCATCTGTTGTTGAGGCAATGGGTGAAAGGGTGGAGTTGTGCGCGGGAGAGAAGAGGAACATCAAGATCACAACAAATGAGGATCTATTATATGCGCAGTTGATTTTAGAGAGTCTAGATGAATCGAGTAGTTTATAAATATCATAGCAATAAGAGGACGCTTATAACGACACTATTATATTTTGTATTGTTGTTAGCTGCAAGTGTGCTTATTTGGTTAATGTATGTGGGTGGTTACTTCTCTGCATGGTTCATCTCAGTTGTTGTGGCAATCATCGCACTTATAGTCATCTCGATGCCCCGTAGAATAATCGTCGATGAGCAGACATTAACTATCGCTTGCGTGTTAGAGATCGTTGAGATCCCAATCACAGAGATAGTATATGTTCGCAAAGTTGAGCCAAGTGAAATACGATGGACAATCCCCATCTTCGCTAGCCCCGGATTCCTTGGCCACTTTGGATATTACTTAGATCTAACTACATTTGATATCGTGCGACTATATGCCACCGAGAGACAAAATATGGTGGAGATTTTAGATATATATGACGATCGTTACTACCTCTCATGCCGTCAATCAGACCAACTCATCGAGCAAATTATTAGTACTGTTGAATAGGGCACACGCACGAAAACAACTCTCTCATTGCCTCCGGCGGGCAGGGTGCTCCCTGCGGAGCTATTCTTCTTGTTGCGGATTGGGCTTATAGCTGGCGCTATGAAATTAAAGAGATCAAAAATGTTATCACGAATAAATTCGCATAACATTTTTGATCTCTTTAATTTTTTAAATGCCCGAAGGCATTTAAACCCAATTCGAGGTTAACCTCGTTGATGGGATGATGGCAACCGTAGGTTGACATAGATAGATGTATTGCAGAGAGTGTTGCAAATTCATTTGCATAAGATCTTTGCAATACATCTATCGTAGGGCAAAGCCCCATCCCATCAGCGCAACACAAGGGTCAAAAACGATAGTTTTTGGATCCAAGCTGAGCTTGGTGCCGCGCGGCATGAGCGCAGTGAGAAACTATATTCTCATGCTGTCTTAAGTCCTACTTCAACTCTATCTCAGCTGTTTGAGGGTTGTAGTACCCTTTGGTTAGCTCAAGGAACTCAGCTTTGAGTTTAGCCATTAGTTCTGGTTCTGTTGCAGAGAGTTCGGTGTGTTGAGTTGGGTCTTGTGCGAGGTCGTATAGAGAGAACTCCTCGACAATACCAATCTCATTACCTGTTTCGTTGGTCTTCTTTCCTTTGTATGGAGGGATTAGCGCGTAGTTGCCATTGCGGTATGCTAGGCGGCCGTTTGCTTCGACAACATATTTTGAGCGAGCTACATTGCTCTTACCCATGAATGCATCGAGGTGATCCTCAGAGTCTAATCCTGCGGGGATCTCTGTGTCGATGAGGTTAGCTACGGATGCTACCAAGTCAAGTTGAGAGACAAGAGCGTCGGAGCGCATAGGTGTGATCTGACCCTTCCAATATACGAAGAAAGGAACGCGTGTACCACCGTCGAAGAGGCTATATTTACCACCACGGAGATCACCTGCTGGCTTGTGGTCTCCTAGGAGCTCCCATGCGCCATCTACATATCCGTCGTTTAGCACAGGGCCATTATCGCTACTGAAGACGATGAGTGTATTCTCCAAAAGACCCTCTTTCTCCAACTTCTTAATAAGTTCTCCAACGCACCAGTCTGCCTCGACGATAGCGTCACCGCGAGGACCCATTGTTGTTGAACCTACGAAGCGTTGATGTGGGGTGCGAGGTACGTGTGGTTGGTGAAGTCCATAGTATAGGAAGAAGGGTTCATCTTTGCTTTGGTCGATGAAGTCGGCAACTTTTCCTACGAAGTAATCTGCCATATCTTCGTCAACCCATTTTGCATTCTCGCCACCTTTCATATATCCGATACGTGGGATGCCATTGACAATTGAGTTGTTGTGGCCATGTCCCCACTTCATCTTTAACATCTCTGGGTTGGTAAGTGCTGTTGGCTCTCCCTCGAAATTTTCTGTATAGCTGATAGAGATTGGATCATCTTTCTCTAGGCCTACAACATCTCCATTCTCAACAAATACAGTTGGTACGCGGTCGTTTGTTGCAGCGATAAGACACGAGTAGTCGAAGCCGATTTGGTTTGCTCCGGGTGTTACGGTCTCATTCCAGTTGACATTGCCCATACCCATACCGAGGTGCCATTTTCCGATTGCCGCAGTCTTGTAGCCTGCCGCCTGCATCATCTTAGGCATTGTGAATTGATCTACACCAATGAGAAGGGGCGCATCTCCCGGAAGTATCTTAGCATCTTTGTTCTTCCAAGGGTATGAACCTGTGAAGAGAGCATAACGACTTGGGGTAGATGTCGCTGATGTCGCATAGCCATTAGTGAACATCACGCCACCATTGGCTAATGCATCGAGGTTAGGTGTGCTGACAGCTGTTGCGCCATATGCGCTCATGTCACCATAACCCATGTCGTCGGCTAATATCACGATGACGTTTGGGCGTTTTGCTTGTGTGTCACCTGCTCCCTGAGCACATGAACCAGCCATAAGCAGTGTGGGGATAGCAGCCGAAGCTACCATGCTACGATTGAGTGTTAGATTGGTCTTTTTCATATTGATAAGTTTGTTATTTAATATCGAATGTAAATTGAGTGGTCATCTTTCCGGACTTTGCTGTGAGTGTGCTTTGGCCACCCTCTTCGCCAATTTGGAGAAGAGCGGTTGCTACTCCAGCCTCTGCTGTAACTCCGTCAGGATTGATAAGTTTAACTTTGTCGTCAAGCTCTAGCTCGATATGCTCATCGAAATATGGGTAGATAGTACCATTCTTATCTACAGCTGCGATATAGCAGAATACTAGGTCGTTGCATCCAGCCTCAGCGGGGCGCGCGCTAGGATCTATCCAGCATACTAGCTTCGTTGGGCTCTTTGGTGTCTCGATGGTTGTGCTCATCACCTTCTTGCCATTCGTGTAACCATCTGCGCGTAGCTTTCCAGCCTTGAATTTACCCACTTCAAATGTGAATGGAGGGTGGTTTAGGTTCTTGCTAATTTCGTTTTGGTCGGGACCTTGTGACGCTACTAGTTTGTTGTTGAGATATAATTTAACCTCGTCACAGTTGCTAAATACCGTCACGTCGGTTGTTGAGTTCTCATCCCAATATGAGGCGATCTTCAATACAGGCTCTCTATCACTTTGGCTTGCATAGAAGTAGTAAGCAAATTTAGGGATGCGGAAGAGATCCATAATGCCAGAGGATTCGATATCGTCGTGGTAACCACGGTTGTAGTCAAACATTACCCAGTAGCTATCGCCCGTTGCGGGGATATTCATATTGTCGTTGTGAGACTCTTGAAGGTTGTATGCTTGTTGAAGTAATCCTTGTTCTCCAGCGCTACGTAGCTGACGGCTAGATAACTCGATACGCTTTTCGCGAGAGTGTTGATGTTGGTTGAGTCCTGCATTGTTTGAGTAGTACTCCCAATCGCCATACTCAGATACCATATATGGCTTTTCGAATGTCATATCTTGAGGGTGACCAATGCGGTGTTGACGTGCTTGGAAATAGATATCGTATACGTCCGACATCCAGCCACATGTAAATACATTGTCGCCGGGATACTCCTCATGAACGATTTTGTGCAGCTCTGCCATAAATGAGATAGGCATCTTGGTTTCGTTGAGTGAAACCTCCCATGTCATAACGCAAGGGTGGTTACGGTCACGGCGAACTAAGTCGCGTGCAGACTGATATGCATGACTCTTGAATAGATCATTCTCATTGTAATATTGCCATCCCAAGATTGCATCTGCTACCACCAAACCTAAAGAGTCGCAAGCCTCCATAAAGGCGGGTGATTGAGGATAGTGTGAGAGACGAATGTAGTCGAAGCCTGCTGCTTTGATCTTCTCTGCATCGCGGTATTGTGCGTTGTCGGAGAGAGCATATCCAATGTGAGGGTACTCTTGGTGACGATTCACACCACGAAGATATGTTTTGATACCATTTATATATAGCTGGTTGTCGCGGAACTCGAATTTGCGAATACCGAAGGTAGACTCCTCCTTGTCGAGAAGTGTTGCACCATCGTATAGCTCAACTACAGCGCGGTATAGATTAGGCTCAGATGGAGACCATAGTTTTGGATTCTCAATATTTACAAATTCGACAAACTCACCATTACCATATGAGGCCATCTTCTGCGCACTGCTTTGACCCTCTGCTACCAATCCTTCGTTGTCGAATATCTGGTAGTTAACTTTAAGAGAGCGGCTTTCGTCAGTTTGATTGATGACGTGTGTTTGGATCTTTACCTCTGAGAGTTGTTTGTCTACAACTGGAGTCGAGATAAAGAGACCACCCGATGCTGTGCGGTCTGCGAGTATTGGGTGTGAAATATGGCTCTTATTCTTTGTGATAAGCTTCGCATTGCGATATAATCCACCATACATATTAAAATCGAGAATGCTTAGTGGCTTTGGACCAGTTACGGCATTGTCACGATTGTCGAGTGTGATCTCCATAATGTTGCCGCTTGCCTTAAGGTTTGCTGTAGCATCAATGACAACAGGTAGGTAACCACCTTGAGCCTGCTTAACTTCGATACCATTTATATATATGGTGATGTGGTTCATTGCACCCTCGAACTCAAAATAGTAATTTTTGTCGCTTGAATACTCCTCAATGTCGAACTCTTTGCGGTAGAAACATAACCCTTGCCATTGATCGTTTACAAGGAGTGGTTCGATGTTGGCGGTGTGTGGAAGGCTAACATCTACCCATGTTGGGTTGTCGCTTTCGTTGAGATGGAATTGCCATCCTTTATTGAAGAGTTGCTCATCACCTTTAGCTGTAAATATGGCCGAGAGTGCCGCTAGAAGCGTAATTGAAAAGAGTTTTAGGTTGTTCATAGATTAGTTTTTTATGTAGTTTTTTTGTAATTTTAGTTTTTATAAAAATTTATTTTCAACAAATGTAGTCAAAATAGTTTGAATATCAAAAAATATGTTTATATTTGTCAGACAACATACGTCATTTTTACCAACTGATGCACAAATTTAACCAAAAAAACTAATAAAATTATGACTTTAACTGGAATTATTCTACTTCTCTTGGCAGGTTTTGCACAAGGAAGTTTTGGAATGGGAATGAAGAATCAAAAGCCACTATCTTGGGAGGCATTCTGGTTTATCTATTCACTTGTAGCGATGCTCGTTATCCCTATCATCTGGGGTATTATCTCATCGGGCTCTTTCTTTGATGCTATCTTCACTACAGATGGCGGTACTCTGTTCTCTGCAATTTTGCTAGGTTTCCTTTGGGGAATCGGAGGAATCTTGTTTGGAGTTAGTGTAAACTACGTTGGTGTATCTATCACAAATGGTGTTGTTATGGGTCTTGCAGGAGGCTTGGGAGCTATTATTCCTCTCTTCTCAATTGAGGGAGCAACCTCTCAACCATCGTTCCCATATGTTATAATAGGTGTAGCAATCATGCTTATTGGTGTGGGTATGTCGGCTTATTCTGGAATCTTGCGCGATAAGGAGCAGGGTCAAAGCTCAGAGAGTGGCAATAGTGGCGATAAGAGCCTATTGGTAAAGGGTATGATCTTGGTTACTCTTTCGGGTGTTCTTTCATCACTTCTTAATATCGGTTTTGAGGCTGCAACACCAGTTCTTGCAAACGCTAAGTCTATGGGTATGAGTGATGCAGCGGCAGCTATTCCTCCACGTGCAATTGTTGTATTTGGTGGTTTGTTGATGAACTTGGGATATGCAATCTACTTGCTATGTAAGAATAACACATGGAGTGACTTCTCAAATCTTGATAGCCCTAAAGTGAAATCTATCGTTTGGGCTAAGATCACAGGTCTTCTTTGGTTCTTGCCACTAGGATTGAGCGGTATCGTTGCATCTTCTATCGGTGAGATGGGTAATGTTATCACATGGCCAGTTATGCTAGCTCTATCGCTAGTGTTTGGTAATATCTGGGGTTATGTCAGTGGTGAGTGGAAAGGTACAAAGAGATCTTTCTCTATCATGACATGTGCAGCAGTAGTTCTTATCGTGGCATGTTTGATCCTCACATTCAAGGATAGCTTGCCTGCAATTTGCTAATTATATCTACTAAAATGAAGATTGTAAATATTGAAACTTTTCTTTTGTCGGATACACTCGATGAAAGATTCTACTTCTCGCAATTTGATTATGCTTCGCGCCTAATCTGTGTTGTTAAGATCACCACTGAGAGTGGTATTGTAGGCTGGGGTGAGGGCTATGGCCCTGCTAACATTATCAAGGCAGGAATAGATTTCCTTAAGCCAATTGTGCTTGGACGCTCTCCTCTTGATAGCGATATCATCTGGGCTGATATGTTCCGTCGTTCGATTGATTATGCTCGTAAGGGAATCTTGATGTCGGCGATAAGTGCTATTGATGTTGCTCTTTGGGACCTCAAAGGAAAGATCCTTAAGCAACCAGTATCTACTCTTTTGGGTGGCCGTTTCCGTGAGAAGGTTCAAGTATATGCTACAGGTCTCTACTTCACCGATGCTATGGAGGGTGAGGGCAATATGGAGAGATTGCTCTTCGAAGAGGCTCAGGGCTATGCCAATGCAGGCTATTCAGCTGTAAAGATGAAGGTAGGCTTGGGAATTGAGCGTGATATCAAGAATGTTGCAGCTATTCGTAGCGCAATTGGAGATAATGTGAAGTTGGGTGTTGACTCTAACCATGCATACAACGTGCGTGAGGCAATCGAGCTAGCACACAAGCTTGAGCCATTCGATATCATGTGGTTTGAGGAGCCAATCTCTCCGGATGATTACGCTGGTTATCGTGAGTTGCGTCAACGCACTACAATTCCACTTGCGGCTGGTGAGTGCGAGTTCCGTTGTGATGGTTTCAAGACTCTTTTGGAGAATCGTTGCGTAGACTTTATCCAACCTGAGACAGGTACTACAGGTGGTATCACAGAGGCAAAACGCATTTCTACTATCGCCTCTACGTATCACGTTGAGATGACTCCACACAACTGGGGTACAGGTATCATTATCTCAGCTAACCTTCACATTGCAGCAAACCTTAACTACTCTCCGGGTCGCATCTTCGATAAACAACCACTATTGGAGTTTGATCGTAGCCCAAATCGTATCCGTGAGGAGCTTACCACTAAGCCATTTGCAGCGAAGGATGGTTTCATTGATGTTCCAACAGGCTATGGACTAGGTGTAGAGGTAGATGAGGATAAATTGAAATATTTCGCAGTATAAAGATTAAAAACAAACAAACTAACTTAATATTATTAAACTTTTATGAAAAAGATTATTGCTACGGCACTTCTATTGTCGGCAACTTCGGTTGTAGGTTATGCGCAAAGCGACGCTTATGTAGGAGCGACTGAGAACGCTTATGTTAAAGCTCACGGTATCGACATCGGTGATGTTGCGTGGAGTGAGGGCGGTTTCTGGAGAGAGCGCTTTGATATGGTTATGCCAAATCTTGTACCAGCACAGTACAAATACTTCATGGGATTCTCTGAGGACAACTTCCGCAAGTTGGCTGGTGAAATGGAGATGGGTGATGGCTTCAAGGGTACTTACTGGCAAGATGGTGACTACTACAAGTGGTTAGAGGCACAAGTTGCTGTTTACTCTGTAACAAAAGATCCAGAGCTACTTAAGTCTATCAACGAGAAGGCGTCTCTTATTGCTCGCTCTATCGCTGATGATGGTTACTCTACAACTCACACTCAAATTGGTTATGGTATCACAGGTTCTGAGCGTGCTTGGAACAAGCCTTTCAAGAATGACGTTCGTTTCAAGGCTGTAGGTAACCATGAGACATACAACATGGGTCACTTGCTCACTTTGGCTTGTACTCACTATCGTGTAACAGGCGAGCGTACACTTTTGGATGCTGCTATTCGCGTTGGTGACTACCTAGATCAATATTTTGCAGTTATGACTCCTGCTCTATCTGATATCGACTTCAACCCAACTCAAGTTATGGGTGTTATGGAGCTATATCGTTCTACTGGTGAGCCTCGTTACCTTGATCTAGCTAACCGCTTTATCACAGGTCGTGGTCACAACAAGGGTAAGACACAGAACCAAAATGACACTAAGCTTCGTGAGGAGACTCGTGCCGTAGGTCACGCTGTATTGGGACCAGTTCTTTACATTGGTGCTGCTGACTATGCTGCTGAGACAAACGATGAGGAGTTGATCCAAGCTCTTAAGTATATCTGGGATGACATCTACACTCGTAAAGCCTCTTTCACAGGTGGTATTGGTAACGTTCACCGTGGTGGTTCTGAGACTCCTCGCAACGCTACAGAGTGTGTTCATGAGGCATTTGGTAAGCCATACCACCTTCAGAACGCAACTGCTTACAACGAGACTTGTGCTACTTACTATGGTGCTTACTACAGCTGGAGACTATTCATGCTTACAGGAGAGACTAAGTACATCGACGTAATGGAGAAGGCTTTCTACAACAACCTCTCTGCAATGCAACTTGACGGTAAGAGCTACTACTACACTAACGTATTGCGTTGGTATGGTGCAGACCACAACATCCTTTCTCTTGACTTCCACCAACGTTGGACTGAGGAGTGTACTTGTGTATGTTGTCCAACAAGTGTTGTTCGTTTCTTGGCTGAGAGCAAGGAGTATGCTTATGCAAAGCAAGATGATGCAATCCTTGTAACTCTTTATGGTAGCAACACAATCGACACTGAGCTTAATGGCAAAAATGTTAAATTCACTCAAGTATCTTCTTACCCATGGTCTGAGACTGTAAACTTCACTTATGAGGGAGATAAGAAAAACGAGTTCTCTTTGAAGCTTCGTATTCCTGAGTGGGCTGAGGGTGCAACTCTTAAGGTTAATGGTGTAGATATGGCTATCTCTGGTACAGGCGTATTCGCAACTGTTGCTCGCACATGGAATCAAGGTGACCAAGTTGAGTTGGTATTGCCTATGAAGCCAATCATCAACGAGGCTAATCCAATGGTTGAGGAGGTTCGTAACCAAGTTGCAATCTCTTACGGTCCACTTACATATTGTGTAGAGGGTAAGGATCTTCCAAAGGGTGTTTCAATGGATAACATCATGCTTCCTATGGATACTAAGTTCGACGTTAAGTTCGAGGAGAATCTTTTGGGTGGTGTTAAGACAATCACAGCTGATGGTGTAGTTCGTACTTCTAAGTTCGATAAGACTAACCTTTATGCACCTGCTGCTACAGAGTTCCGTGATATCAAACTTAAGTTTATCCCTTACTACGCTTGGTCTAACCGTGGCGAGTCTGAGATGACAGTATTCGTTCCTGCTAAGTGGTAATTCACTTAGTAAATTATTAATATCTTGCTTCTTCAGCGCTCTCGGTCATATTGATGGAGAGTGCTGAATGGAGTTTTAATGCAATAATATAGGTAATATGAAATTTAATGCAATAGATAAAACCCTACTAGGCTTGGCTGTAGTAGGTGGTAGTGTCTCTCCTGCTTTGGCAGCTCCAAAGGCTGAGAAGATGAATATCGTAATGCTCTTTGTAGATGACCTTGGTTGGACTGATGTAGGATTCCGTAGCCCTAAGTTTGATACTCCAAATATCGATCAATTGAAGAGTGAGAGTATGGACTTCGAGCGTGCATACGTAGCTCAGCCAGCTTCAAGTGCAAGTAGAGCAGGTCTACTTACCGGTAAGCAGACTCCAAGAACAGGTGTTGTTCGCCACATCGAGAACAAAGATGCAGGTTCGGGTCGTGAGTATAATATGTGGCCAGATGATCCAATCAATATGCCCTCGCGCAACTGGTTGCCAGTTGAGGAGATCACATATGCTGAGCGTTTGAAGGAGGCTGGTTACTACAATATGTTTGTTGGTAAGTGGCACGTAGGAGGTCCAGAGTTCTGGCCAGAGCACCAAGGATTCGATCAGTGGTATGGTCTATCGGACTATGGTAATGTCTCTACATACTATGCACCATTCTTCAACTATGCAACAGGCAGTGACTCTGATACCACTAAGGATGCAGCTAAAGATGAGCTTATGTCAGACTATCTAACTGATAAAGCTGTTGATATGATCTCTGAGTATGATGGTGATAAGCCATTCCATATGTTACTCTCTTACTACAATGTGCACACTCCAAATGAGGGTCGTCGTGATCTTGTAGAGAAGTATATGAGTGAGGGTATGAGCCGTATTGACGCTAACTATGCAGCTCAGGTTGCAGTTGTAGATATGTCTGTAGGTGAGATCCGTAAGGCTATCGAAGAGAAGGGAATTGCTGATAATACTATCATTGTCTTCTTCTCAGATCAAGGAGGTATGTTTAACAACTACCCATTGCGTGGCTGTAAGTTAATTGATGATACTTTGGCTGAGGGTGGTATCCGCGTTCCACTTCTAATCCACTATCCCGGTGTTACTGAGGCTAATAGCGTATGTACAACTCCAGTATCGGCACTTGACTTCTATCCTACATTCCTTGAGATCGCAACAGGTAAGAAGTGTAAGGATAAGCAGATTCAAGGTGTGAGCATCCTTCCATTGCTTCAAGGCAAGACAATCAAGGATCGTAATATCTATTTCTGGCGTAGCTACCATGATCAATATGCAGCTTTGATGTGTGGCGATTGGAAGATCATCAAGTGGTATACAGGTAAATACCAGATGTATAACCTACGTACAGATATTGGTGAGACTACAGATCTTCAAAACGTAGAGCCTAAGCTCTTCGAGAAGATGAAGAAAGAGTTGTGGGCATGGGAGCAAGAGGCTATTCCTGCTTACGAGGATGATTATAGAGATAGGATACAACAATAAAAATTAAGTGCTATGAATTTCGGTCATAAAAAAATGTACATCGACGGTAAGCTATGCGACTCGTCGAATGGTAGTCAGAGTGATATCATCTGTCCCGGTACAGGTGAAGTTATTGCAACGTTAGCTACAGCCACTAAGGAGGATAGCGAGCGTGCATTGGAGTCAGCTCAAAAGGGTTTTGAGTATTGGTCAAAATTGACACTCGCTGAGCGTAACGAGTGGATCTATAAGCTTCGCGATGCGGTTATTGCGCGTAAAGATGAGATTCATTATGCAGTAATGTATGAGTTGGGTAAGACTTGGGAGTCGGCAGATGAGGATATTGATATGCTTATTGATGCTCTCGATTACTATCCAAATGAGATGTTGCGTTATCGCTCTCAAATGTTGCCAGATATCGCTGGTACTCATACTCACTTGTTGGTACATGAGCCACGTGGAGTTGCTGTGGCGATTCTAGCATGGAACTTCCCTATTTTGAATGTTGCTTATAAGGTTGCTCCAGCATTGGCTGCGGGTTGCTCTGTAATTATTCGCCCATCTATCGACACTCCAGTTTCTGCTTATATCTTTGGTGAGATCTGTGAGTCTATTGGTCTTCCAGCAGGTGTTGTAACAATCCTTACTGGTCGCAGTGGTGAGACAAGCATTCCACTCTCGGTAAGTACTATTCCTCGCGTATTGACAATGATTGGTTCGAGCCAAACAGGTCTTAAGCTAGTTGCACAATCTGCAACCTCTATCAAGAAGCTCGGTTTGGAGTTGGGTGGTAATGCTCCTGCTCTTATCTTTGAGGATTGTGATATGGAGAAGGCTCTCAACACTATGGTTGGTCTTAAGTTTAACAATAGTGGTCAAGTGTGCGTTACTCCTAACCGTATCTTTGTTCAAGCCTCTATCTACGATAAGTTTATGGAGGGCTTCACAGCTCGCACAAAGGCTTTGAAGGTAGGTTTTGGTAAGGATCAAGGCATCAATATGGGCCCTGTGGTTAATCTTGCTGCGCGTGAGCACATCATGAAGCTTGTTCAAGATGCTGTTGATATGGGTGCTAAGAAGAGCCTAGGTGGAATCCCAGAGGGCATGCCAGAGGGTAGTAGCTACCTTAATCCAACAATCTTGGAGAATGTCACTCCAGATATGCGTATCTTCAAAGAGGAGATCTTTGGACCTGTTGCCTCTATCATTAAGTTTAATGATGAGTCTGATCTCGATCCAATGGTAAATGTTCCAGATGTAGGTTTGGCTTCTTACCTATTCACAAACGACTTGCAGAGAGTTCAAAAGTACTCTAAGTTCATCGAGTGTGGAGAGGTTCAAGTAAATGGTGTTCGTTATGCAATCAACCTCCCTCACGGTGGTATGAAGGATAGTGGACTAGGTCACGACTGCTCGCATCTTGCGTTGGAGGATTACCTCTACACTAAGCGCATTTCAATTGCACAATAACCTTTAACCTTTAACTAACTAATAAAAATTAAACTTATGAGAACATTCGATCACGTAGGAATCCCCGTCTCAAAGATTGAGTCAGGTGAGCTATACAATGCAGATCTTTTCTTGTATCACACAGATGTCGCTGCAAGCCCAAATAAAATTGAGTTTTTGCGCTTCACCGATGAGTGTCCATTCCCAGAATTGGTAAAGACAACAGCTCATATTGCTTACTCTGTACCATCAGTGGAGGAGGCAGTAGTTGGTGCAAAGGTGCTTTATGGTCCATTCAACCCAGCTCCGGGTATGACTGTAGCATTTATCGAGGAGGAGGGTATTCCTATCGAACTTAACCACGTAGACTAAATAAAAAATAGACAATGAAGAATTATTTCATGAAAAACAAATTGGCAGAGGGTAAATCCGTAATGGGACCCTTTGTCAAGATGACAGATGCTTGTCTAATCGAGCAGGCTGCCCTCGCAGGTTTCGATTTTTGTATACTTGACATGGAGCACGGCCCAATCAGTTTTGAGAGTGCTTTGGACCTTATTCGTGCGGCAGAGCTTCACGGCATGAGTCCTATTATTCGTACAACTGATGCTTCGCACGAGAATATCTTGCGCGCGCTTGATTTAGGTGCTCATGGAGTAGAAGTTCCTCAAGTTAATAGCCGTGAGGCAGCTGAGTCGGTTGTGAGCGCTTGCAAGTTCTTCCCAGAGGGAACTCGCGGAGTGTGTCGCTACACTCGCGCTGCTGAGTACACAAATATTGATAAAGCAGCTCACTTTGCAGGTTCGAATGCCAACACTATGGTTATCGTTCATATCGAGGGTATGGAGGGCGTTAATAACTTAGCTGAAATCTTAGAGGTTAAGGGACTTGACGTAATCTTCCTAGGTCCTTATGACCTATCACAATCATGTGGTGTCCCCGGAGATGTAACCAACCCAATCGTTGTTGAGCAGATGAAGAAAGCCGTTGATATGGCTGCTGCAAAGGGTGTTAAAGTAGGTACATTCGTTGAATCAGCAGAACGTGTTAACTTCTGGCGTGATTTGGGCGTAAGCTACTTTGCTTACTCAGTAGATGTCGGCATCTATTTCGATGCTTGTAAAAGCATTGTAGATAGCTGCAAATAAGAGTTAAACCCAAACTTAAAGTGGAGGTAAACAGGTTCAAGTCTGTTTACCTCTTTTTTTTACTCTTCCTCCTCTCCAAGAATATATTTTTGGTAGTAGGCGAGAAGTAGCGAGGTTAGAGGAAGTGCTATAATCATACCCATCATCCCTAGAAGAGAGCCCCAGATGGAGAGCGATAGTAGGATGACAGCGGGGTTGAGGCCCGTTACTTTTCCCATGATTTTAGGTGTGATATAGATATCTTGGATGGATTGTACCACGGCGAATACGATCATGGAGAGACCGAATATTGTCCAGAAGCTTTGATCTCCATAGTGTGCGTCGAGAAGGCATAGGAGGATGGTTGGAAGTAGTCCAACTATTTGGAGGTAGGGAACTAGATTCAGCACTCCAATAAATAAACCTAGCGGAATTGCTAGCGGGAGCCCAATGATGACAAAGCCTATGCTGAAGAGTATTCCAACGATCAGCGCAATGAGAGATTGCCCGCGGAAATAACGGTTCATGCCATCCTCCACGTCGCCCAATATTGAGAGAGTTATCTCGCGGTATTGTTGAGGGATAAGGCTTTTGAATCCCGCGATGATTTTCTCATAGTCGAGAAGAATAAAGACAAGGTAGAGAAGCACAATGAACCATCCCACGATGCTCAATATCTGATTTATTGAGCCTGATAGTATTGACCATATTTGAGTTAACCCTTCACTCATAAGTTTTTGCCACTCTTCGGGGTTTAGTAACTTGCTTATCTCCTCAAAATTTATTTTTTCGATGAGTGAACGGTACCATGCACGCTCCACGATAGGGCCTTTTGTGGATGATTGTGATAGATCTTGAATTACCTCTACTGTTTTGTTAACCTCGCTGACGATTGATGGCAAAAGAGCTGCTCCAAGCACCGTGATAACTACACCGATTATAACGAGGGTTGTTATGATGGCTAGTATGCGACTGCGTATACGTACTTTGTTTTGAAAAAAAAGCACTAAAGGGTTAAGTAGGTATGCTATTAACCACGCTACGACGAATGGTAGAAGAGCGCTTTTGAGTAGGTTTAGAACGTAGAAAACACCAACGATAGCAACCGCGGTAAATATTATGCGCATTACTCTGTCAAATGTGTATGGTCGAGATGGATTTATCATAACTCTGCTTTTTTTGTTTATCTGCTAGTGGCAATATAAGCAAAGGTAGATATTAATTAGCAGATTGGCAAAACATTTGCAATGAAATAGTACAAACTTTATGCAAATTTAACTTATGAAAAAGAGATTACTATTCTGTTCTATCATCGCGTTGTGCGCTTTGGCTTTGGTAGTGACTGGTCAAGGCGACAACAAACTTACAGCGAAACAGGAAAAGAGAGAGGTGCGTGAGAAGCGCCGCGCAGAGAAGCAAGCAGCCTTCGAGAAGAGTATTGATTCAATTGTTCTCTCGCGGACGTTTCAGTTTAACCCTCAGACGATGCAGCAGCAGCCCGCGGGGTCGAGCAAGATCTTGTCGAATCCAAATTTTAATGTCGGCTATTGGGATGGAACAATAGATGTGTTCCTGCCATACATCAAGGGGTATGTGCCTCCATATCACAGTGTTATTCTTAATTATACACTCTCGTCGGTGCAGAACTACACCACCGAGCAGACAGATGATGGATGGCGTGTTACCTTCGATACTTCGCTCTTTACGGGCTCCACATATACCTTTATCCTTGAGATCTCATCGCGTTATGGAGGTGCAACATTGACACTAAAAAATCCATGGTATAATGCAGTGCAGTACAGAGGAACAATAAGTAAATTATATTAGCTATAAATGATGGGTGACGCGAAAGGTACGTCACCCATCATTATGTCATTAATCATTAATCATTAATCATTACTTGCCACCTATCCCCTGACCCAAATTCGATAGTGCGGAGATATCTGTTATTGAGAAGTCTCCAGTGATGTAGAGTACTACTCGTTTGTCGAATTTGCGCATAAGCATTAGAAATTCGCAACTTTCACCGTTGGGATGCTCTGCAAAATAGAAGTGGCTTATCTCATCGTTCTTCTCGGTAGATGTTATCAACTCATATGCGGAGCACTCTTTGGGTAGGTTAAACATCGCCTCTTTGATATGGCTCTTGCCTTCGCTTGTTTCGACTAAGATGTTGATTGAGTTGATTGATCGAAGGATCTTTGCATTTTCGTCATCTCCCGCTTCGAATAGCTTTACAGCCATTGCTTTGGTCATTGCTGGGCCAATCTCAATGGTGGTTATATATTTCATGTCGCTATATCTCTTGAAGAAGTGGCTTATTGTCTCTTTGTTGGAGTCAAAATCACTCCTCTCTTGAGCTATGGAGCATAGTGCGATCAGGGAAAAGCTGATTGTTAATAATATCCGTTTCATACTTAATTCTTTTTAAAGTTGGATGCCAATTGAGAATGCCTGTGTTGCAGGGCCACGTCCCTCGCTGAAGAGCTCCGTGAAGTTGTAGTCGCAATATACACTAATCCATTTTAAGTTCACACTAAGGGAGGTGCCTGCGATAGCTTGGTTCACACCTCTTAGGTAGTCGCTTTTCACCTTTGGTCGTTTATATTTAGTGTGTGAGTTGACAAGTACACCGGCATAGAGACTGGGTTGGAGGCTGAATTTGTCGGCAATATTGAATGATAGTGTAAGAGGTATTGCTATATAAGTTGTTGAGAGCTTGCTCTTTTTGTAGTTGCCATCTAGTGCTATGGGTGTAATAATGTTATTTTGGTACTCTAGAGTGATATCATCGGCAAAGGTAAAGTTGTAACACATTATGTCGAATCCCGTTTTGAGGGCTATGCTTCTTTTGCTATTGAGATATTGTTTTAGCTCAAGCAGGTGAAGACCAAAGTAGATAGATTTACCACCCTTTAGGTCGAGGAATCCACTATTCGAGCTATCGTAGGCAGAGTAGGAGGGCGAGGTGAGAGAGATAAAACCTAACTTGGGATCTGAAGCGATGCTCAGTTTTCCCATTTTCTGAGGTCTAGATTTTTTTACGGTGAAGCCATCCTCCTCGACCTCTTCCTCGTTGAATCGAATACCAGATTGTGTAAGAGTGATTGTGCGTACTCTCTTTTCACTCTCCTCCTCACACATCTCTTTGCTGCCTAGTGCAATCTCATATCCTGCAATATTGATCGAGAGACCATCCTCCTTGCTGCTAAGGATCACATCGTCGTTATCCTCAACTTTGAATGTTGCGATTGTATCTTGTTTAATATTTGTCTCTTGTGCTGATAGCTTGATGGAAGAGGCAACAATGATGATGAGTGTGATAATAATTTTTTTCATAACTTTAATTTAATATTATAGTTTCAATGATATTTATAGTTGCAGATAACTCGGAGATGGGTTCTAGATATTTTGTTTGCTCCATAGCAATCTCAAAATCTGTGATGGGCTCACCATTGATGTAGCAATATATCT
The DNA here is from genome assembly GCA_047172325.1 of Rikenellaceae bacterium. Lineage (GTDB taxonomy): Bacteria > Bacteroidota > Bacteroidia > Bacteroidales > Rikenellaceae > Alistipes. The sequence continues at coordinate 51,097 of JBCQWG010000006.1, forward strand.
CCGCCTCTGGAGTGGTAGTAGCTGAGTTGTTAAAGAGTGTGACAACGCCTATGGCGATCATAGCGGCAGCTGCCGTAAATGTGGAGATCAACTTTATGATTTTTGCTGAGCGTGGTTCTCGCCTCTCTACAATTTGTGGTGCCTCTTGATCCTCTAGAGCGAGAGATTCAAATCCCTCTAGCATTATCTTGAGGGCCTTTAGCTCGTCGTTTAGCTCTGGTGTGCAGGCTAATAACTCGCGCAATTCGTGCTCCTGTTCGGGGGTCAGTGAGGCCTGCCAATATGCTTGCGCTAGCCTCTCTATTATATTATCTCTATTGTCCATTACTGCATGTTTTTAATAATAATCTCTTTTAATGTGCGTCGTGCTCTGCTGAGTATCATACGTATATTGGTCTCCTCTAGCTCTAATATTGTCGCCATCTCGCGTGTGGAGTAACCCTCAATATCTTTGAGGTGTATGACCTCTCGTTGCCGTTCGGGTAGCTGTTTTATTGCGAAGCGAACCAGCTCTATTGTATCGCACCTTTCGTCACTTTGTCCCCTATCCTCCATCGAACCGTCGGGTTGAGTGTGGTGCCGCCGCTGCCGAAAGCGAGTGTGGTCGTAACACCCATTGCGAATAGATCTCATCGCAAAGGAGGTGGTGTTGGAGTCTCTGTCGAGCCGCTCCCTCTCTCGCCATAGCCGCTCGCTAACTTGCGAGACAACATCCTCGGCATCAGCCTCGTTGTGAAGAATGCTCTTGGCGAAGCGCATCATCCGGCCATGAATAGTGTTTATATATATGTTGAACTCTTTGTTTGTCATTATCTAAGTTTGTCTCTTTGTCTGTTATACGTTTGAGATATGCAAAGTGTAACAGCGTTGCAAAAAAATCACAACTTAGCAGTGTTAGCCTAAGTTGTGATATGCAATTTATAGAGATTCAAAAACAGCTCTTATGGTGGGGTAGGTCGTTGTGAGGTTCTCTTTAACCTGCTCAGGGCTGCACCATTCGACTCTGGCGATGCCCTCTTCGGTTTGGGGCTTTAGAGAGTCGCTTTCGCCTCTCATGGCATACCAATGGGTGGTCTTTATTGCCCACTCTTCGTGGAGAATGTAGGCGTGTTGGGTCTCTGTGATCTTGTTGATAATTTGGATCATGCCTACACCGGTCTCCTCCTCTACTTCGCGCACAGCGCATTGAGATAGCTCCTCTCCACGCTCCAAGTGGCCTTTGGGTAGATCCCATCGATCGTTGCGGAAGATCATAAGGCTTTCACTCTTGCTGTTACGAACGACACCTCCGGCAGCTTTTATCGAGCGAAATTCGCGACAGAAATTTGTATAGGCTACCTCTGGGGTGTTGCATAAAAAGAGTATAGAGTTGTATTTATCGAAAAAATAGACTACCTTCGCTCTCGAAATCTCTGCGATGGTGTCGGCGCGCGAGTCGATGGTTAAATCGTAGTTCTCAAGGGGTGAAGAAGAGAATGTTATATATTTATCTGTAAAAAATATTGTCTGTTTCATCTTACTTTAATTAATGGTTGAATACAAATATAAAAAATAATTGGCAATTATGAAAAAAATCGTAATATTTATGATGGCGATAGCAGCAGTTGCAGTTAGTTGCAAAGGTGGTGTGGAGCCACTAAAGATTGATAATGCCCTCACGCGTGAGGAGAAGAAGGCGGGCATATTAACCCCAGAGGTGATGTGGAAGATGGGACGCGTAGGCTCCTCCTCGCTTAATGCTAAGGGTGATAGCTTGCTCTATACGATCTCCTATTATAGTATGGAGGAGAATCGTGGTGTTACGGCGATCTACCTTGAGGATGTAGCAACTAAGAGATCTGTGCAGCTCACCTCGCATGATTCAAATAATCATTCGGCGCAGTGGAGTGCAGATGGCTCAAAGATCTACTTCTTGTCGAATAGAGGTGGTTCCAGTCAGGTGTGGTCGATGTCGACTGCGGGCGGAGATATATGCCGTGTTACAAACTTTGAGAGAGATGTTGAGGGCTTTGGTGTGTCGCCACGTGGTGATAAGATGTTCTATGTGCAGAGTGTAAAGGTGGAGGATCGTAAATCATCCGACTACTATAAAGATATGCCCAAATCGAATGCTCGTATCTATGATGATCTCATGGTGCGCCACTGGAACTATTGGGATGAGGGTGAGTACCTACATATATTTGTCTCAGATATCAATAGTAAGGGTGCGGCATCTGAGGGTGTGGATATCATTGGTGATAACGCTGCGTGGGATGCTCCCTTGGCGCCCTATTTTGATATGGGGGAGATTGCTTGGAGTAATGCAGGTGATAAGTTAGCTTATGTATGTAAGCCATTGGTTGGTGCGGAGTATGCTGTGTCGACGGATTCAGATATATTTATCTATGATGTTGCAAGTGCACGCACTGAGAATATCTGTAAATCTTCAGATAGAGGAGCTTTTGTAGGATATGATAAATATCCGGTGTGGTCACCTAATGACTCCTCTTTGGCCTTTATCTCGCAGCGTAGAGCGGGTAATGAGTCGGATAAGGGTCGTCTCTTTGTCTATAACTTTGCTACAAAGTCGATGAGTGATCTTACGCAATCATTTGACTATAATGCATACAATGTCGTGTGGGATGGAGAGGATGAGCTCTATTTCCTTGCTCCAATTGAGGCTACTCACCAATTGTGCAAGGTGAATCTTAATGGGGTAGTGGGTGTAATCACGCGAGGAGACCACGATATTAATGCTATCTCTATAGAGAATAATGTTGCTATAGCTGAGGTTACTAAAATTTCGCAAGCCACCGAGCTCTACTCGATCAACTTAGGTACTGGTGAGATGGCTCAATTCTCGAATGTCAATAAGGAGGTTTACGATAATATTGCAATGGGAGAGGTTCAAAAGAGATGGGTTAAAACTACCGATGGTAAGGAGATGCTCACATGGGTTATTCTACCTCCTAACTTTGATCCTAACAAGAAGTATCCAACTCTGCTCTATTGTCAGGGTGGACCTCAAAGCGTAGTCTCTCAATTCTGGAGCTATCGTTGGAACTTCCAAGTGATGGCGGCCCAAGGGTATGTTGTTGTTGCACCTAATCGTCGTGGATTACCTTCATTCGGTCAAGAGTGGCTCGATCAGATTTCGGGGGACTATTCGGGTCAAAATATCGAGGATTATCTTGCTGCAATTGATGATGTGGCGCAGGAGTCATGGGTCGATGCTGATCGTTTAGGTTGTGTTGGTGCCTCTTATGGTGGTTACTCGGTATACTATTTGGCGGGGGTGCATCAAGGACGTTTCAAGACATTTATTTCTCACTGTGGTATCTTTAATTTTGACTCCATGTATGGAGAGACCGAGGAGCTATTCTTCCTTAATAATGATTATGGTGGCTCTTATTGGGACGCTGAGAATCCAACAGCTGTACGCTCGTATGAGAACTCACCACATAAGTTGGTTGCAGCGTGGGATACTCCAATTATGATTATAACAGGAGAGTACGATTTTAGAATCCCATATACGCAGTCGCTCCAAGCCTTCACCGCAGCACGCTCACAGGGATTGGATTCGCGCCTTGTTGAGTTCTCGGATGAGGGGCATCAAGTCTTTAAGCCTCAGAACTCATTGGTGTGGAATCGTGAGTTCTTCGGGTGGCTCGATAAGTACCTTAAGTAGAAGAATATTTGGCCTTGTTGTTGTATGTTGAGTTTGTGGCACATAGGTTTTTCTATATGTCGATCAAAAAAAAGAGAAAAAAAGTTATAGTTTATTGTGATATAACAAAATAAACCGTATATTTGCAGACCCAAAGATAGGGTAATTAACAAATAATAAATAAAAATTAATATGACAAAGGCAGATATCGTTAGCGAAATCGCTAAAACAACAGGTGTCGAGAAGTTGCAAGTACAGACAATCGTTGAGGCGTTTATGGAGACAGTAAAAGACTCTATGGCTGCGAACAACAATGTTTACCTACGTGGATTTGGTAGCTTTATAGTTAAGAAGCGTGCTCAGAAGGTTGCGCGTAATATTTCAAAGAATACCACAATCACTATTCCTGAACATAATATTCCTGCGTTCAAGCCAGCTAAGAGCTTTGCAGAGAAACTTAAGTAACTAATACGAACAATTAAAAATTAAGATTATGCCAAGCGGTAAGAAGAGAAAAAGGCATAAGATGGCTACCCACAAGCGTAAAAAACAATTGCGCAAGAATCGTCACAAGAAGAAATAGTGACCTTTCTGGGAGACAACTTATAATGTCAACGAAGTATTAAAGCTAAAGAGTCTACTCTTTAGCTTTAATACGTTAATAAACAGGTTTATAGTGCAGGGAACCCTATTTGTGTAATGTTTTGGGTATATAGCACAACTTAAAAATATATTTCGATTTTATGAATCGAGAGTTAGTAATAAACGTAACCCCGTCGGAGATATCAATAGCACTTTGCGAAGATAAGGTTTTGGTTGAGCTCAATAAGGAGCAGAGCCAGACTGGATTCGCTGTGGGCGATATCTACTTAGGTACGGTGCGTAAGATAATGCCGGGCTTGAATGCCGCATTTGTCAATATAGGTCATGAGCGTGATGCGTTTCTTCACTACCTTGACTTAGGAAACCACTTCGAGAGTCTCGATAAAGTTGTATCGAGCCACCAACCAACGAAGAAGGGTGTAAAAGTAGAGTCTCTTAAGATTAATGATTCGCTTGAGCGTAATGGTAAGATAGCATCATATATTAAGCCGGGTCAACTGGTGATGGTTCAAATCACCAAGGAGGCAATTTCAACAAAGGGTCCTAGACTCACCTCAGAGATCTCCCTTGCGGGACGTAATGTGGTTTTGGTTCCCTTCACAAATAAAGTTTTTCTTTCGCAAAAGATTCGTTCAACTGAGGATAAAAAACGTTTGCGTCGTATCGCATCATCAATTCTTCCCAAGAATTTCGGTGTTATTATTCGTACCGCAGCGGTCTCAGCAAAGGATGAAGATATAGAGCAAGATATAGAGCAGCTACTTCAAAAGTGGCGCGAGATACTTCAAAATGTTCGTAAGAACTCCTCACCTGCGCTTATTATGGGTGAGCTCGGTCGTGCGAATGCTATTATTCGAGATACGCTGAATGGCTCATTCTCGCAGATTGTGGTAGATGATGAGGCGATGTACTCTAATATTCGCAACTATATTCGAATGATCCAACCGGAGCAGGAGAAGATCGTGAAGCTATATCGAGGCAGTGTGCCAATCTTTGATAATTTCGATATCTCGAAGCAGATCAAATCTCTCTTCGCGAAGTATGTATCGTTGCGCCGTGGTGCATATCTTATCATTGAGCATACCGAGGCGATGAATGTGATTGATGTAAACTCTGGCAATCGCACAAAAGCGGAGGATAACCAAGAGCAGACGGCGCTCGATGTTAACTTGGCTGCTGCCGCTGAGGTGGCACGTCAGTTGCGTCTTCGTGATATGGGAGGAATTGTGATTGTTGACTTTATAGATCTGCATAAGGCTCCTAACCGTCAGTTGCTTTATGACGAGATGGTTAAGCTAATGTCAACCGACAAGGCAAAACATACGGTGCTACCTATCACGAAGTTTGGATTGATGCAGATCACACGTCAGCGTGTGCGCCCTGTGCCTATTGAGAATACTGAGGATGTTTGCCCAACTTGTCAAGGAACTGGTAAGGTGCAACCAACAATTTTGCTTGATAAAACCATTGAGAACCAAATCTCATTTTTGGTGATAGATAGAAAGACAAAATATATTAACTTGCGCGTTAGTAACTACGTGGCAGCATATTTGAGCAAAGGTATATTCTCTTTGCGACGTCGCTGGGCATGGAAGTATAAATGTGCAATTAAAGTTACAACGGATCAAAGCATGGGTATCCTCGATGTAGGTTACTATGATAAGAGCGGAAAACGACTAATAAAGAAATAAGTTTTATTTTTGATGGAACTTAAAGAGAATATTTTTCAACAATTCGCCACCTCGCGAGGGGTGGCTGAGCTCAAAAGAGCTTATCAGAATAGCACTACTATCCATCTCAAAGAGTTGGTTAGTGGTGCTCTCTCTTCATATGCCTCTGCTATGATCTCTTCATTGGGAGGCACCCATATCTTTGTTGCGGAGGATCGTGACACGGCTGCATACCTTCTTAATGACTTTTATGCGCTCTTAGGGGAGGAGTCTATCTTCTTTTTGCCAACATCCTATAAACGCTCCATTCTCTATGGGAAGGAGGATGCGAATGGGATAGTGCAGCGCACATCAACCCTAAATCGCTTGCGCTCGAATGGCGAGAGTGCTCCTTTCACTCTCGTATGCACCTATCCGGAGGCGTTGGCAGAGAGTGTTGTTGACACCTCTGTGATGCTTCAAGAGCAGGTTTCAGTGAGTGTGGGTGATCGTCTCTCTATTGATTTCTTGGTTGAAGCGGTTGAAGCAATGGGCTTTGAGAGGGTTAATTTCGTATATGAACCGGGGCAATACTCTACGCGAGGAGGTATCTTTGACCTCTTCTCATTTAGTGAGTCGCGTCCATTTCGCATTGATCTCTTTGATGACGAGGTAGACTCTATTCGACGTTTCAACATCTCTAATCAGCTCTCCTACGATAAGGTGGAGCGGGTAGATATCCTCCCTAACTTCAATCAAAGAGAGTCTACAGATGAGCGACGAGTGAGTTTTGCTGAGTTTGCAGGAAAGGTTACATATTGGTTTTATGATCCATCTTATGTCTTGAAGAGGGTAAATGATATTCGCCATAAGTTGCTTGGTGATATGGAGGAGCCATCGCAGATAGATATGAAGGTCTCTAGCCGTAGTCGCCTGCTTGGAGATATGGCCTCAAGTAAGATGATTGTGCTGCGCGACACTCTTTCGGAGAGGGTTGCAGATGCCTCTGTTGAGTTCTCAACACAGCCACAGGCGGAGTATAACAAGAATTTTGAGATGCTAGCCTCAGATATTGTGTCGAGTGCAGAGCATGGATATACCACATATATAGCTTCTAAAAATCGAGCACAGATCGAACGCCTGCAAAATATATTTTATCAAACAGGATATAAAGGGCTCGACGTGGAGTCGGTGCCGCTAGCCCTGCATAGTGGATTTGTTGATCGCGATCTTAAATTAAGGCTCTTCACAGATCATCAGCTCTTTGGACGTTATCAGCGTTATAAGATCAAGGATGAGATCAAGCGTGATGAGCAGATGACCATAGCTGAGTTAAATGAGCTTAAATTAGGTGATTACGTAGTTCACTATGACCATGGTGTAGCTAAGTTTGGCGGTCTGGTAAAGATTGAGGTTAATGGCACAATGAAAGAGGTTATTAAACTTATCTACAAGGATCAAGACCTCCTCTTTGTTAATGTTCATTCGTTGCACTGTATTTCGCGATATAAGAGTGGCGATGCAGAGCCGCCAAAGATATATAAGTTGGGTGGTGGAGCATGGCAGAAACTTAAGAATACCACCAAGAAAGCAGTTAAGGATATCTCGCGAGAGCTTATTGCGCTTTATGCAAAACGAAAAGCGAGTAAGGGATTTGCCTTCTCTGCGGATGGATATCTTCAGCAGGAGTTGGAGGCGTCGTTTATGTATGAGGATACGCCGGATCAGAATAGTGCATCGGAGGCTGTAAAGCGCGACATGGAGTCAAATGAGCCAATGGATCGTTTGGTGTGTGGCGATGTGGGCTTTGGAAAGACCGAGGTGGCTATACGTGCTGCATTCAAGGCGGCGACAGATGGTAAACAGGTGGCAGTATTGGTGCCAACGACAATCCTTGCGATGCAACATTTCCGCTCGTTCTCTTCACGCCTGCGCGACTTCCCTATTCGTATTGAGTATCTGAATCGCACTAAGAGTACGCGAGAGGTGAATTTGATTTTGGCGGATCTAGCCGAGGGTAAGATAGATATACTCATTGGAACTCATAAGATATTGGGTAAGGGTGTTCATTTCCGCGATTTAGGTCTGTTGATTATCGACGAGGAGCAGAAGTTTGGAGTTGCTGCAAAGGAGAAGCTAACACAGATAAGTGTGAGCGTGGATACCTTGACCCTAACGGCAACCCCTATTCCGCGCACATTGCAATTTTCACTTATGGGATCGCGTGATTTATCGGTTATTTCGACCCCGCCACCGAATCGACAACCAATCGTTACAGAGTCACACCTCTTCTCAGAAGATATTATCGTAGAGGCAATTACCTCAGAGGTGTCGAGAGGTGGACAGGTCTACTTTGTTCATAATAGGGTAGATGATATATTCTCTCTAAAGGCAATGATCGGTAGGTTGTTGCCCAAGGTGCGAGTAGCAGTTGGCCATGGTCAGATGCCACCAAAGGAGTTGGAGACTGTCGTGATGGATTTTATCTATGGGGAGTATGATGTGTTGTTAGCTACGACAATTGTTGAGAATGGTATAGATGTGCCAAATGCAAATACCATCATTATCAATAATGCACATCGCTTTGGACTATCGGCATTGCATCAGTTGCGCGGTAGAGTGGGGCGTAGTGATCGCAAAGCATATTGCTATCTACTATCACCTCCAGAGGAGCTACTCACAAGTGATGCTCGTCATAGGATGCGTGCCATTGAGGAGTTTTCGGATCTAGGTTCAGGCTTCAATATAGCCATGCAGGATCTGGATATTCGAGGTGCGGGCAATCTTCTTGGTGCGGAGCAGAGTGGATTTATAGCCAATATTGGCTTTGAGACATATCAGCGAATAATGCAGGAGGCTATCTCAGAACTTCGTCAAGAGGGACTCGATGTAGCAGGGCTATCACCCAAGGAGCAGGAGGTTGTCGAGCAACTTAATTATATAGAGGATTCTCACATTGATGTTGAGGTTCCAGCCTCTTTGCCAGATGATTATATTGGCTCGCCTGCCGAGAAGCTTAAACTCTATAGGGAGCTCGACTCGCTGCGCAATGAGGAGGAGTTAGCGGCATTTTCGCGTCGTTTGGTTGATCGTTTCGGTAGAATGCCACGTGCTACGGAGGAGCTTCTCAATGTGGTTCGTTTACGTCGAGAGGCTATTCGCTTGGGTATGGAGCGCGTCAAGGTGAAAAATGGTCTTATGATAGTTCATTTTGTTGGAGATCAGAACTCTTCATACTACAAAAGTGAGATCTTTATGTCGATACTTAAAACTGCAACATCACATCCTGAAAAATTTGTTTTGCGTCAAAACAATAACCGTTTAGCAATAACCGTTAGAGGAGTGAAAGATATAGAAGAGGCTTATAAGTTGCTCCTCTCCTTGTAACCTAAACATCTATTTTAATGAATTTAGTTATTGATATAGGCAATACATTAGCTAAAGCTGCGGTGGTCGACAACTCTGTCGTGGTGGATAGCTATAGTGGTGAGGAGTTGGGTGATTTACCTCTTCAGGAGCTTGTGGCCAAATATAGCTTGAGGCGCTCAATACTCTGTTCTACGCGTGGTTGTGGTGAAGTTAGTGCAGCTTATGTAAGAGATATTGTTGGAGATTGTATCTTGCTTAATGGAGATGTTTCAACGCCTCTTCAAGTGAAGTACGATCGTCAAATGTTAGGTAGAGATCGTTTGGCTGCTGCCGTTGGTGCTTATAGTGTTTATGGGGGTGAAACTGATCTTATGGTGGTTGACTTTGGAACGGCTATCACCATTGATTTTATTTCGAGCGATGGAGTCTTCGAGGGTGGTTTCATCTCGCCGGGTCTATCGACACGATTTAGGGCGCTTCATGATTATACCGCAAGGTTGCCACTTTGCTCTGCTGAAGGGTATGTTGAGGGGGTTGCTACGACCACTCAAGATGCAATTATGGGCGGAGTTGTAAATGGTATTGCGTATGAGATTGAGGGCTATATTCGAGAAAGAAATGAAAAAAAATGTAATTTTTTAGTAATTTTTTCGGGTGGAGACTCAATTTTTTTTGATAAACGAATTAAAAATACGATATTTGCAGGCCGTGATATACTTTTTAGGGGCTTAGACACAATTTTAAATTACAATGAATAGATTTAAAAATATTCTTTTGGCAGCTGTTGCAGCTCTCATGATGATTCCATCTGCAATTTTTGCGCAGAGTTATGGCAGTATTAATACCTTCTCTCCATACTCAATGTATGGTCTAGGTGAGATGTCTACCCAAGGAACGCTCCTTACTCGATCTATGGGTGGAGCAGGTACCGCTTTGCGCTCTTCGGCAGAGATAAATTTATTGAACCCTGCCTCTTACAGCATAACAATGAGTAAGAGTGTTTTGTTTAGTTATGGTATGGAGGCATCTAACTATTTTAACTGCCAAACGGTTGATGGAAGCAATGTCTATAATTCATATGCCGCAGCTAACTTCCGTGATATAGCGCTTCAAATCCCGGTGGCCGAAAAGTTGGGCGTTGGATTTAGTGTGACACCTTATAGCAGCTCAGGATATGAGATCTCTACATTGGATTATCTTACAGATGTTGGTCTTTTAAGTTACACTTATGAAGGTGGTGGTGATATTACCCAAGTGAGTCTTGGTGTGGGTTGGGAGCCTTTCAAGGATTTCTCGATTGGTATCGCGGCTAAGTATTATTGGGGAACTCTTGCACGCTCCTTTACAATGATCCCATATGTTGTAACGGGTAATGGAACATATTATTCTACCCTTGGAGAGAGTAGCTATGTAGTCTCTAGCGTGAAGGCGCAAGTGGGTATGCAGTGGTCTATCATAAATAGCTCGAAAGAGAATTTAGTGTTGGGTGCAACATATGACCTTGGTGGAAATTTGAATCCAACTTATAACCATACCGTTATTGGTAGTAGCTCACTTGTATATATTGTTGCAAGTTCTCTTAGCGAGAAGTTACCACTATATTTGCCAAATAAGGTTGCCGTAGGTGCATCATATCAGAATGCAGCGTGGATATTGGCTCTTGATTATACGTATGAGGATTGGTATTCGAAGAATAGCAGTAGCACTGAGGTGACCTCTTCAGGCATGGTTGTTGCGTACAATGATTTTCAGACGATAAAGGCTGGTATGCAGTGGACACCTAACCGCAATGATGTTCGCAACTACTTCAGACGAGTTTCATATCGAGGAGGTTTGCGTTATGGTGGTTATCAACAGAGCTTCGATGGAGAGACCATCAAGCAATATGCAATTACGGCTGGTGCGGCTTTCCCTCTTAAGATGGGAAGTATTTCGAAGATTGATCTTAGCTTAGAGTATGGTTCGAGAGGTTCGAATGATATCGTGTTAGAGAATGCAACATCGGTTGGTCTTATTCGTCAAGATTATTTTAAAATTGGTTTAGGATTTACTTTGTTTGGTCAGGATTATTGGTTCCAACGACCTAAGTTTGATTAATAAATTTGAAAAAAAACTACAAACATAAAACACTATGAAGAAAATTAGACTATTTTTAGTTATGGCCTTGGCTGCACTTTCGTTTAGTGCAGAGGCGCAGATTGATTACAATGACCCTCAATGGGCTCCATGGGGTGAGACCGCTGAGGCTCGCCAAGCTAACATGTTGAATAGTAGCTTCCTTAAGGAGGCTATCGACAACAAGGATTATGATTCAGCAGCAAAGTATCTTAACTTGTTGATAAATGATGCTCCAAAGGCATCACATACTATTTATGCACGTGGAATCCTTCTTTATCGTAATAAGGTTAATCGTGCACGTAGCCTCTCAGAGAAGAATATGTTCATTGACTCAGTATTGCTTCTACACGATCTTCGTTTAGAGCACTTTGCAGATCATGCAACGGCAGGTGCTCCTGTGATCCTTGATAGCAAAGCTCGTATGTATGTTACCTATAAGCCAAAAGATCGTGAGGGTCTTCGTGAGGTGTTTAAGGCAGCAATCGAGTCTGGTGGCCAAGAGACAAAGCCAGATTTAGTCTGTATCTACTTCCAAAATCTTTGTGATGATTATCAAATGGATGAGGTTATGGCAGATGAGGTACTTGCAGAGTATGATCGCCTAACTCCATATTTTGAGGCTTTAGGAGCAGAGGGAGCAGAGTATAAGGAGAAATTTGATGGTGCCTTTGGTCTTAGTGGCGCTGCAAGTTGCGAGAACTTGGAGGCTCTCTTCTCTGAGAAGTTGGCAGCAGCACCAGAGGATGTTGATCTTTTAACCAAGGCGGTATCTTTAATGGATCGTGCTAAGTGTAATACTCCTTTCTATACAGCTACAGCAGAGCAGCTCTACGCTGTTCGTCCTACAGCAAATGCAGCAATGGCGTTGGCTTCAATCTTCCAAAATGAGGGAGATTATGAGAAGGCATCAAAATATCTTTTCGAGGCACTTGCGGTAGAGGAGGATGTAGAGTCACGCGAAGCACTTCTAGCTCGTATCTCTCTTGTTCAATTCGCAGCAGAGGATTATTCAGCAGCTCTTAAGTCAGCTAATGAGTCTATCTCAACTGACGATGGAACACTCTCTGATAATGGTGTAGCTCTCTTCGTTAAGGCACAATGCTATGCTCGTTCAATTGGTTCATGTGGTGACTTCGCATGTTTGGCAGTTTACTGGGCAGCATATGATGTTATGAACCAAGCTATAGCTAACTTTACAGCAGATGAGTCTGCATATGTTGAGCCAGCTAAGGCGATGGCAGCAAGCTATCGTAGCGTCTTCCCAACTCAAGAGGAGTGTTTCTTCAATGAGGTTAATGAGGGCTCTTCATACCGTGTAAGTTATGGTGCAGCTTCAGGCGTTACAACAACAGTAAGATATAGATAATTGATATGCGTTAATGCGCAAAATAATTATAAATAATTGCTTGGTAGCACTTCTCGTTTTGGGAAGTGCTATCTCGCTGTTATCATGTCAAGAGCATGTTGTGAGTTCGGCTCCAGTCTCCTTGGAGACTCTGATGAGTGAATCCAGTGATAGCCTCTATGTTGTAGTTTCGGAGAATGGAAGAGCCTCTTATCGCTTCTTTACCCCACTTGTGGAGGGGTACACCTTGGCAAGGGAGCCATATCGTGAGTTTAGAAAGGGTGTTACAATTGTCACATATCTTGCTGACTCACTATCGAGTGTTGACGCAACCCTTCGTTCAAACTATGCGATATACTATCCCAACCTTAAGCTATGGGAGGCGAAGGGAGATGTTGTTGTGATTAAGTCAGATGGAAAAGAGCTCTATACGCAGCAGCTCTTCTGGAACTCAGCAACGGAGCGTATCTACTCTAATGTGGATACAAAGATTGTAGACACCTCTTCGGGCGACACCTATAATGGAGAGGGTTTTGAGTCTGACGAGAAGATGGAGAAGTGGAGCTTTAGAAAGATGAAGGGACGTATGAAGGTAGATACATCTCCTACGCCCGTTGATTCAACAGCCGTAGCCTCTTCCGAGCTGCGAGAGAGCGAACCTGAACCTGAGATAAAAGCAGCTATCCCATTAATGCATGGCACAGAGGATGTTAAGCCAACACCTATGAAGAGATTGTCGGATGATGGTGATACTCTTGGGCGGGTAGCTAGATTTGATCGTCAATAATTAATCGCATAAGATATGTTAAATGTAATTGTTGTAATTTTATCTATGTTATTGCTCTCTGCATTCTTTTCAGGAATGGAGATAGCTTTTGTTAGCAAGAATAGGTTGAAGTTGGAGATTGAGCGCAAGCAGAGTCGTGTTTTCGACTACTTGGTGGAGGTCTTCTCGAACAACCCCGGTCAATATATCACTACGATCTTGGTGGGTAATAATATTGCTCTTGTAATCTACTCCCTCTTTATGTCGACATTGGTTCGACATCTAGCCTTTAGGTTTGGTTGGGAGTCAATTGCTCAAGATGGTTCAGTGTTGCTTGAGACACTCCTCTCAACATTGTTGATAATCTTCATTAGTGAGTTTCTCCCAAAATCAATATTCAAGCACAATCCAAACTTCTACTTTAGAATCTTTGCTGTACCTATCTATCTCTTCTATATACTCTTATATCCTATAGCTAAGTTCACTACCTTTTTATCCTTCTTGCTACTTCGTCTAATTGGTCGCAAGGTAGATAACGAGAGTACGGTTGTAACTTTTGATCGTTCCGATCTAGCTAGCTTGCTCGATGCATCTACTCCAGAGGCGCAGAGTGAGACGGAGAATGAGATTAAACTATTCCAGAATGCTTTAGATTTTGCCGATCTGCGAGTGCGTGACTGTATGACGCAGAGGGTGGATATTGAGGCTGTAGATGTTGAGACAACCACGATTGAAGATCTGACAGAGCGTTTTACGCAGAGTAAGTACTCGCGTATCTTTGTATGGCGTGGTAGCATTGATAATATCATTGGATATGTTAATTCAAAATCACTATTTAGTGAGCCGGAGGAGCTCTCTTCAATTGTGAAGAGTGTAAATTGTGTTCCTGAGTCAATGCCATTGAATCTATTGTTGCAAACCTTGACTAAGGATAAGCGTAATATAGCAGTTGTCATTGATGAGTTTGGAGGTACGGCAGGTGTAATATCATTGGAGGATGTCTTGGAGCAGATCTTTGGCGAGATCGAGGATGAACACGATGAGCCAGAGATGATCGAACGCCAACTCTCTGACGATGAATACCTCTTTGCTGGGCGCCTTGAGGTGAAATACCTCAATGAGCACTATGATCTGGCTCTTGAAGAGAGTGAGGATTATGATACTCTTGCCGGTTATATCATTTACACTCATAAAGGTATTCCCGTGCCGGGCGAGAGCGTTATGATAGGTCCCTTTGAGTTTAAAATATTGAGAACAACCCACACGCGAATAGAGCTTGTGAAGATGAAAATAGCCGCTGGGAAATAGTTTTAAGGCAAAAATATAGATTTGTGAATATTTTTAATGCAATTATTAGTTGTACTTAAAACTATTTTATTATCTTTGAAGTCAATTTATAATAGAAATAACAATTTTAATAAATATATGGCAAGTTTAAACACGCTACGAACCAAATTTGGTTATGTGCTTTCGGCAATTATTGCTTTTGCACTTTTGGCTTTTATCTTCTCCTTGAAGAGTGATATGGGCTTCTCTAATAACGACCCAAAGGTGGGTGAAATTAATTCAGAAGATGTGTTGTACGCTGAGTACTATGCAGAGTATCAGAGAGTAAGATCTCAGTCAGGCATGACAGAATCAACTGAGCAGGAGGCTGCAACATTGGCGAATGCTGCATGGCAGTCGATGATCTCCAAGAAGTTGATCCAGCCGGGTCTAGAGCAGTTAGGATTCTCTCTAAGTGAGGCTGAGCGCATGGCTGTTATCAATGGTGAGATCACTACTCAAACATTCTCTTCGGCTTTCACCGATCCTACAACTGGTCAATATAATTCAGCTTACATCGCTAACTTTTTGTCGCAGGCTTCTATGAATCCAGAGGCGGAGGCAGCATGGGCTCAACTTAACGACCAAGCTCGTGAGGAGCGTGCTATAGTTAAGCTTTCAGCATTGGCTAGAGCGGGTGCATATGCAAATAAGTTGGAGGTTGCTCAAGGTGTAGCTTCAGCGAATAATAGCTATTCAGGTCAGTGGGTTAGCAAACCATACTCATCTATTCCAGATTCACTCGTTTCAATCTCTGACGCAGAGATCAAGAAGTATTATGAGCAGAATAAAGCGATGTTCAAGAAGTCTCCAAATCGCTCAATTAGTTATGTTACATTCGAGTTCGATCCAACGGAGCAAGATATCATTGATATTGAGAATAAAGCGTTGAGTGTGGGTAAGGAGTTTGAGGCTGCCGACGACATCAAACAATATATTCGTGGTAATGTTAATGGCTCGATCTCTAATAACTATATGTCTGTAGCTCAGCTTGGTGAGGATCAGTCAAAGGCTATTGCTGCGGGTGAGATGTATGGCCCAGTAAATAGCAACAATGTTTGGACAATGTCAAGAGCTGTCTCTTCGATACTTGTTCCAGATTCAATAGGTGTTCGTCACATCGTTCTTAGCTACGATCAAAATGCTTTGGCCGATAGCCTTCTTACTACTCTTAAGGGTGGTGATGATTTTGCACAGGCTGCACAAATGTACTCAATGTATGCTCAAACAGCTCAAGCTGGTGGTGAGGTTGGTGTAATACCTTTCTCGTCATTCACAGATGAGTTTGTAACAGCTTTGGCTCCAGCTAAGAAGGGCGATATCGTTAAGATTACGTCAGGAGATATGATTCAACTAGTCGAGGTTTATCGCGCAGATCGCCCCGTTGCACACTACCAAGTTGCTACTGTTGAGTTCCCAGTGGAGCCATCTCAGGCTACTATTGGAGCGCTTCATAGCAGTGCAGGTATGTTCTCAATGGCTGCGGCAGGTTCTGTCGAGAAGTTTAATGCTTCGGCTGATGAGCAAGATGTAGTTGTGCGATCAGCAACAATCACTAATGGCGATCGTTCAGTGCGTGCTATCACAGATTCTCGTGAGATTGCACGTTGGGCATATGGCGCTAAGCAGGGAGACCTTTCAGAGGTCTTTAAGACTGATAATGGTTATGTCGTAGCAATGCTTACAGCCGTTGATGACAACGAGTATCTACCTCTTGCAAATGTAAGTACATCTATTAGATCAATATTGCTTCGCGATAAGAAATTTGATAAGGTAGCTTCTACCCTTGCAGGCTCTTCATTAGAGCAAATTGCAGCGGTTGCTGACTCGGATGTTCAAACATTTGAGGATGTAAGTTTCACAACTCCATATATCGTTGGTTTAGGTGTCGAGCCAAAGGTTGTAGGTGCAATCACACTTAGCGGTGCAACAGGCGTCTCAGCTCCTATCAAGGGTAATGCAGCAATCTACGTAGTATCTGTAGACCCAGCAGTCACAACAGAGAATCAAACTGCTGAGATGGAGCGTGCACGCGCTCAAGCAGTAGTAGAGGATCGCACATCGCAATATATCTTCAACGCTATTCAAGAGATGGCTAACATTAAGGATCTTCGCGGAGAGTTCTTTTAAGTGTTATGATGTGATCTCTTAATTAAAAGTTTAATGAAAATATGGGTCTGGCTATTAATTAGCTGGACCCATATTATTAGTCAATCACACTCTATATTTTCATGTAATAAGTTGAATGCTTATATTTATATAACTTTAAATCTTTTATCACTATGGTAGACAGCTATCTATTAAGACTGATAAATACTGTTGGTGCTTCAAATTTTCTTAAGTACTTCGATTTATTTGCTGAAAATTATCAGAACAGATCAAATCAAGAGATTATTCAACTCTTTTCTTCCGAAGATTGGAGTGATAACTCAAAGAAGAGTATATCCTCAACAGGTAAGAGAATCTTTAAAGAGTCATTAGAAAAAGATGTTCTTGAATTACTGTCTCTAAGTAGCAATCAAATGATCTCTGAAAATGCAAGATCTATATTATCTAGATATACATCTTGTATAGATAAATATAATACCCTATTAAGTGATATAATAGCTAAAGTAAGGGTTGTAGATTTCACACCATTAAGAAATACGAAAGTAAAAGGAAAAATAGATAATATAACTAAACTTCAAAAGAACATTCTTAACTCTCTAAAAACAATTAGTGATAATTTTTGTATGGAGTATCAGATGAATGTAAATTGTGGAGATAAAGCAGATATATATTGCGAAATTGATAACTGCTGTGTTATTATTGAGATTGATGCAACTCGGTCAGATCAAGTAACAAAGAAATTTGTTTCTCGAATAGCTCTTAATTTAGATAAGAGAATTATATACATTGCTATATGTTACCCAAGAGAGGTAACCACTTCATTACAAGAATTAAAAAAATATTTCACTTACTGTAAATCTATAATTTCTAAGATAGATAATAAATCTTCATTTACAGGAATATTAATTGACTCTAAAGGAATCAAGGAGATTTTATAAGACTATATGTCAGCAAGATGAAAAGTTACAGGTCCGTTGTACTCATAATGCAGTACAGCGGACCTCTGTTATTCATTATTATATCGTTAGTAGCTCATTGGCATCCATACCGACATATCTATTATGCCACGGTTGTTCCAGCTGAAGTATGGGATAAATTGGATCTCTATATGCTTCTCTGCTTTGTTGGGGTCTACTTGCTTATATACTCTTTTAGTTTTCATGTAGTTTTTGGTTTAGTTTGTATGATTCTACAAAGATAAAAAAAACAACTATCTTTGGAAGATAATTGCTTGCTTTTTTACTCTGCGACCTCTGAGGGTTCATGATAATTATTTGTTGCTAGGAACCTTTGAAGTACTTGTGATAGTTGTATAACCTCAATATTGCGATAGAGATGGCCCGCTTGAGCTATTGATATCTGCCCGGTCTCCTCGGAGACTACAATGACCACGGCATCTGATATCTCGCTAATGCCAATTGCCGCAAGGTGTCGTGTGCCGTATGATTGTGGCACGTTGCTTTGTGTTACTGGCAATATGCACTTGGCGGCTACGATACGATCTCCTTGCAATACGGCAGCACCATCGTGGAGAGGTGAGTTTTTAAAGAAAATATTCTTTAAGAGCTGCGTAGAGATCTTAGCATCTAGTGCGATACCTCCATCTGTGATAAGTCGTAAGTCACTCTGCTGACCAATTACAATTAAAACACCTGTCTTTGTCTTAGCCATGTCAGCACAAGCCTCAACTATTGGGTCAATAAAAGATGTTGATCCAATATTGTGCGAAGAGAATATATGCGAGATAAATCCCAACCGCTTTCGGCGCATGCCAATCATTTGAAGGAAGCGCCTAATTTCTGGCTGGAAGACTATGATAAGAGCAATGACACCAACAGAGATGATCTGACCAAGTATAGAGGAGAGAAGCTCCATATTGAGTGTTTTGACCACAACCCAGAGCATATATATTGCTATGATTCCTGTTAGGATATATGGCGCATTTGTACCTTTCGTGGCGCGATATATCCAAAACATAATCATTGCAACCAAAAGGATGTCTATTAAATCCCTTAGGGAGAATGGTACAAACCACATAACGATTACTATATTTTACTACGTGCTCTATTTTGACTCAGCTGCATATAGCTGATTTACAATCTCTAGAACTTGATTAGATACATCAAGAGTTGTGTCTGCATCTATAATTGATGAAGCATCCAAGATCATTTGGTATTTTTTATCCTCATTGAGTTGCTTTACAGCGCGACGGAAAAGATCTTGAAGGCGGTTAGAGAATACTGCATTCTCCTCTTCGAGTAGTTGAGCCTCCTTTTGAGTATTTGTTTGGTATGTTTTGATGCGAGCTTCGATTGACTCTTGTTGCTTTTGAGCATTTGCACTTGTGATAAGGCCTTTTTGGTACTTCTCTTGAAGTTGACTTACCTCATACTGAAATCCTTGCTCTGTCTTACTCCATGATGCCTGTGCCTTCTCACTCTTTGCACGAAGAGCAACGCCCTCTGTTTGATAGATCTCGCTCTCTGCAAGTACCTTTTCGCTCATTACAAAAGCAATTTGTCCTGATGCAGCTACTGTGCTCTCTTGAGATGGAGTAGTAGCAGGAGTGCTAGTTGTGTTGGTGTTGCATGCTGTCAATGAAATAGTCGCTGCAACGGCAAAAATAAATAGATTCTTCATATTGTTTTTTAATGTTAAATTTCTACTTGTGCCACAAAGATAGAAAAATTTATTTACTTTTGTAACAGTAAAACTTTTTTGATTTAAAAATTATGTATGAATATATCTCAGGTCAGGTAGCAGAGCTTGCGCCTACGTATGTAGTCGTTGATGTGGTAGGTGTTGGTTATTTGATAAATATATCATTGGAAACCTATTCGGCAATTGAGCATGCTGAGCATGCGAAGCTCTTTATTCACTATATTGTTAGGGAAGATGCCCAGATTCTTTATGGGTTTGCAACCAAGCAAGAGAGGGAGCTCTTTAGGCTATTGATAAGCGTCTCTGGGGTGGGTGGCAATACTGCACGCATGGTGCTTTCGACCTATAGCCCACGCGAGATTCAGAGTATTATTTCAACAGAAAATGCAGTGCTTCTTAAGAGTGTTAAGGGTCTTGGCCTGAAAACTGCACAGAAGATCATCGTGGAGCTTACCGGTAAGGTTGGTGCATTGGGAGATGATGGGGAGAGTGCTCTTCCGCAAGTTGTATCACTCAACAGTGAGGTTGCTCTTGAGGCTCTTGAGGCTCTAACGATGCTTGGATTCCCTAAAGCGGCCTCCGATAAGAGCATTAAGGCGATACTTAAGGAGTCGCCAGATGTTAGTGTGGAGAATCTTATACGTTTAGCTCTCAAACGATTATAGTTTGCACATCTTTTTTTATATGTTGTTAGGTAAATAAAAGAGTGTCGGCTATTTTGCAATTGCTAACTTTTTCTTACCTTTGTACGATGTATATGATAAAAATTAGAAATATATTACTCTTGGCAGTTATGATTTTTGCCTCGTCATGTAGTGATGAGGATTTAGATCTTGTCGAGGAGCAGCAGGAGGATATTGTCTCTTTTCTAACGACGTCTCATTCACCTACGCTTATCTCGCAGAGTGATCTCGCAGAGTCGTTGGAGGATGATCCAGAGTTCTACACAACAGCGGGCTCGACAGCATATCGTTACATCGTGGATTACTATTCGCAGGAGCGTCAAGAGCGACGTGAGGTTGTCAATGGAGATGAGCTGCTACTTACATTTTGGTGTTATGACTTTAGTGGTTATTCCACTCCGGATGATAGTGATTTATATTATACGAATGATCCTCTTTACGAGAGTGCGCTCTCAGAGGCGGGTTTAAATGTTGAATATTGGGACTTTTCGCCAAAACGCATAGTTTTGGGTCAAGGTGACATACTAAAAGGAATTGAATTATCGTTATTGGGATGCAGAGAGGGAGATAGTGTGGAGATCTACTTAACATACAACATGGCTTATGGCTCAAATTGGGTTGGTGTAACTAACTTGGAGTCACCTGTAGCTTTCTTCTGTACCATTGATAGTATTGAAAATTAAATAAAGATGAAACATAGAGCAACTAAACTTTTTGGCCTCTTTGCGATGGCAATCACTCTTCTTACATTGTCGTGTACAGAGTATACTTCGATTGACTATACTGAGGTAGAGCAGGAGATATTCGATGCATGGATGGCTAAATATCATCCTGATCTATTGCCAAATTATCAAGAGGATGGAGGGTATTATATTGATATAGTCACAGTTGGAGATACTTCGAGCAGGGCTCTTAGCGATACCATATGTTGGATCCAGTATGATCTTACAGGTTATGATCTCTATGGAAATGTTTGTCTAACACGCAATGATGTCGTTGCTTGGCAACAGGGTACTTTCACTGAATATACCCACTATACACCTTATTACCGCCTTTCGGATGCTGACAATGAGGATGTTCTTTTGGAGTGTACACAGTTGGCATTTACCAATGAGTTGACTATTGGAGATCAGACCGATGTATTGTTGTATAATGGCGCTGAGTTTACGCTCTATTCACCATCTTCAATCGCTAGCAGCACGGGTACAACCGGAACAGGTGGTTATGAGGGTCAATATACACTTAGTACTCTTCCATTTATCTGCAAGATAAAGGTCGTAAATATGATTATTAATCCATTGGAGTACGATCAGATGTTAGTAGATGCATTTGCTATGACCAATGGTGGTCTTACGGTGAATCCAGACTCATATAACATTTATGATGACGACGAAGATGAAGATGACGATGACGACGATGACGACGAAGAGGAGGAGGAGGAGGAGGAGGACGATGATCCCAATGCTTGGACTAATGCCACAAGTAACCTCGGATTCTTATATTTAAATAAGAATTATGAGCTAAATCTAAAGGGTGTATCATTTAATTATATCAATCCATACACCTCTACAGTTCCAACTTCACCTTACGTTAATGGTATGGCAGCGTTGGATAAGGAGATCAGTGAGGCTCTTGAGGAGCGCTTTATAGAGGACTATGATAGTGATGGTGAGTTGGTTGGTGATGAGGGAACTGCTACAGTATGGTATATTTGTCGCCTTCTTGATGGTTTCATCGTCGATACGAATATAGATGAAGTCAAAGAGATTATCTATGGCTCAGTTGATTCAACTGGTTCAGCTATTACATATGATGTAGAGGAGGATGAGAGCAGCTATATTTCAGGTTGGTTCTACTCGATTCCATATATGAGATATGGTCAGTGGAGTGCCGTTGTAATGACTTCGACCTATGCTTATGGATCTGAGGGAGTTAATGGTGATACAACAACGACATCCTCTTCATACTACGACTACTATAACTATTATAATTACTATAACAGTTATTATAGTAGTTACTATAGTAGCAGTTATTACAACTATAATTATTACGATAGTAGTTACTATTATGATTATGATTATGATAGCTCTGACACCTCGACAAGCATCTCTACTGAGATTCTACCATATACCTCTTTGTTATTCCAAATTTATATCGAGGCGGAGGATGAGTAGGCTTAATAGAGGCTGATTTTGAGCAGTAAAATTTAAGAGGATAATAATAATTTCCTAAGTAGGTGGAGGGCGATGATATCGTTTTCCACCTATCTGGCTAATTAAACAATAAAGAAGTTGTACGTAAACTTGCATATAATATGAGTAAGAAAACTAAAATAGACCCTATTGAGATCGACGATTTAAATGCATTGCCAGATCTCTTTGATGGTAAACATAAAGTTATTCCCATTATCACCAATGATGATGAAGGGTGTCAAGAGGTAGCTATTCCTGAATCTATTCCTATCCTTACGTTGCGTAGTTCGGTGTTGTTCCCCGGTTCCATCACATCAATTACTGTTGGACGTGAGAAGAGTATACAGTTGGTGCGAGAGGTCAACGCAGTAAATGGAATATTGGGAGCTGTGCTCCAGCGTGATGGAAGTGTGGATGATCCAATCCCTGCCGACATGTATAGGGTGGGTACAGCCGCACGCATTATCAAGATCCTTGATATGGGTAATGGCTCACTAAGTGTTATTCTTAATGGCTTGGAGAAGATCGAAGTGGAGCGTTATCTCTCTACGGAGCCCTACTTCACAGCGACAGTTAAGGTTCTACGTGATACATCAATTGAGGGTGAGAGCATTGAGATTGATGCTTTAGTTGACTCCGTGCGTGATATAGCTTTGGATATCATTAATATGTCAAATGCTATGCCCAAGGAGGCTGCCTTTGCTATTAAGAATATTGACTCTAAGCGCGGTATAGTTAATTTTATCTGCACCAATATTGAATTTTCGGATGCTGATCGTCAATCTCTACTGGAGGCACCGGGGCTCTTGGCTCGCACGCGCAAGCTTCTTGAGATCTTGATTCGAGAGCAACAATATGCTGAGCTAAAGGCCGATATACAGAATAAAGTTAAGATGGAGATAGATCGCCAGCAACGTGATTACTATCTTCAACAGCAGCTGCGCACAATCCAAGATGAGTTAGGTGATGGCACTGAAGGTGATATAGAACGTTTGCAGGAGGCCTCCGAGAAGATGGAGTGGAGCGAGGAGATTGGCGAGCACTTTGCAAAGGAGCTATCCAAGTTGGAGCGCCTCAATCCGGGTGTCGCAGAGTACTCTGTTCAGATGAATTACTTGCAGTTGATGTTGGATCTACCATGGAACAAGACCACTACAGATAAATTCGACCTTGCAGCAGTTCGAGGACAGCTCGATGCAGATCACTTTGGTCTGGAAGAGGTCAAAGAGCGTATCTTGGAGCATCTTGCAGTGTTGAAGCTTAAAGGGGATTTGAAATCTCCTATCATCTGCCTCTATGGAGCTCCGGGAGTTGGAAAAACATCTCTTGGAAAGTCTGTGGCTGAGGCTCTTGGACGCAAGTTTGGCCGTATTGCTTTGGGTGGTGTGCATGATGAGTCTGAGATACGTGGTCATCGTCGTACATATATTGGAGCGATGCCGGGACGTATTATCCAGACCATCAAACGTTGTCATTCGTCGAATCCTGTTATTATCCTTGATGAGGTTGATAAGATCACGGTAAGTAATCATGGTGACCCTTCGAGTGCATTGTTAGAGGTGCTTGACCCTGAGCAGAATACCACTTTCCATGATAACTATCTAGATAAGGAGTATGACCTTTCGAAGGTGCTCTTTATTGCAACTGCAAATAACATCTCGAATATTAGTCCCGCTTTGCGTGATCGTATGGAGATGATAAATATTGCTGGATATATTCTAGAAGAGAAGATAGAGATAGCATTAAATCACCTTCTTCCCAAGCAGTGCAAGGCTCATGGTATTGATCTTGACAACTTGACTCTTTCGCGTGAGGTTGTAGAGAAGATTATTGCAGATTACACTCGCGAGTCGGGTGTTAGAGCTCTTGATAAGCAGCTAGCAAAATTGGCACGCACTCGTGCTAAGAATATCGCTTTTGAAGAGACGTATAGAGCTGAGGTCTCGCTGGAGGATCTACGCGAGATCTTAGGTGTTGCTAAATTTAGCCGTGAGCAATATAACATTGAAGGTGTTAAGGGTGTTGTAACGGGTTTGGCTTGGACTGAGGTTGGAGGTGATATCCTATATATCGAATCGTTACTTACCCCCGGTAAAGGGCGTCTTAATATGACCGGAAATCTTGGTCAGGTTATGAAGGAGTCAGCCACAATTGCGCATGAGTGGGTTATGGCACATCACCAGATGCTAGGTATTGATCCTGCCATCTTTGAGACGACAGATCTTAATATTCATGTTCCAGAGGGTGCAATACCAAAGGATGGTCCTTCGGCAGGTATCACTATGATTACATCAATTGTATCTACATATACCTCTCGCATAGTTAAGAGCCGTATTGCAATGACCGGAGAGACTACGCTTCGAGGTCGTGTGACACCAGTTGGAGGTATTAAAGAGAAGATTTTGGCAGCAAAGAGAGCTGGAATAGAGACTATTATACTCTGTGAGGATAATCGTAAGGATATATCAGAGATCAAGGAAGATTACCTTAAGGGGCTTACATTCCACTATGTAACAACCAATGAGGATGTTTTAAACTTAGCACTTAATTAGAGATGAGAGTTGTAGCAATTATCCCAGCCCGATATGCCTCTACACGCTTCCCGGCAAAGCCTCTAGCGCAGTTGGGCGGTTTGACAGTTATAGAGCGTGTATACCGCAAGGTGAGTGAGGTTGTGAGCGATGTGTTTGTTGCAACTGACGATGAGCGCATTGAAGAGTGTGTGAAGAGTTTCGGGGGGCAAGCTATAATGACATCGGTGGATCATAAAAGTGGAACAGATAGATGCTATGAGGCCTATTTGAAGTGTGGTGTGAGGGCAGATGTTATAATTAATGTTCAGGGTGATGAGCCATTTATTGCCTCTGAGCAGATAGTATCGCTTCTTGGTTGCTTTGAGCAGCCTCAAATAGATATTGCAACCCTCGTAAAACCTTTTGCAGCGGATGACCCCATTGAGAAGTTGGAGAATCCGAACTCGCCAAAAGTTGTCGTGGATAACTCTTTTAGAGCGCTCTACTTCTCTCGTTCTATTATTCCATACCTTCGTGGCGTGGAGCGTGAGCAGTGGTTAATGTCACACACTTTCTATAAGCATATAGGGATGTATGGGTTTCGTGTTGCAGCTTTAAGTGAGGTGACCTCACTTGAACAATCGCCACTTGAGATTGCTGAGTCACTTGAGCAGCTAAGATGGTTAGAGAATGGTTTCAAAATTGGTGTTGGAGTGACCAATATAGAGACAATAGGAATAGATACACCCTCAGATCTACTTGCAGCGGAGGAGTACCTTAAAACAATAAAAGAATAGAATATGAAACTTATTGCAGGGCCATGTGTTATAGAATCGGCGGAGCTGCTCGATGTCGTTGCAGCAAAGTTGGTAGATATAAATAGGGAATTAGGTGTCGATATAATCTTTAAAGCCTCTTTCGATAAAGCTAATCGCACATCACTTAACTCATATCGAGGTGTGGGTTTGACGCGTGGTTTGCAGATGCTCTCCGATGTGAAAGAGCGTTGGGGGCTTAAGATAATTACCGATATTCATGAGTCGTATCAAGCGGAGGCTGCGGGCGAAGTGGTCGATGTGTTACAAATACCTGCGTTTCTTTGTCGACAGACAGATTTGTTGATAGCTGCGGCAAAGAGTGGCAAGATTGTAAATATTAAGAAGGCTCAATTTCTTTCTGGTGAAGATATGATCTATCCATATCAAAAGGCTATGGAGTCGGGTGCAGCTGAGGTGTGGCTCACGGAGCGCGGCAATAGCTTTGGATATAATAATCTAGTTGTCGATTTCCGTAATATCCCAGATATGTTGAAGATTGCGCCAACTGTTATAATGGATTGTACACACTCCGTGCAACGTCCCGGTGCAGCTGGTGGTAAGACTGGTGGCAATCGCGAATTTGTTCCATCAATGGCAATGGCAGCAAAGGCATTTGGTGCTAATGGATACTTCTTTGAGGTGCATCCAGATCCAGATCGAGGTATGAGTGACGCAGCCAATATGTTGCAATTGGATGACTTGCAACCTCTTATTGAGAAGCTGCTTAAATAATAGAAGAGATGAACAATGAGATTTTAAATTTAGCGCGTACAACAATTAGAACCGAGATAGAGTCTCTAATTGCGTTGGAGCAGAATATAGATGAGCAATTTGAAAAAGCTGTTGAGGCAATTCTTGCTTCGCGCGGCAAGGTGATATTCACAGGTATGGGCAAGTCGGGTCTTATCAGCAAGAAGATTGCAGCGACCCTCGCCTCAACAGGTACACCAAGCTTCTTTCTTCACCCTGCAGAGGCTTTTCATGGCGATCTAGGAATGATCTCAAAAGAGGATATCATCATTGCTGCCTCATACTCAGGTGAGAGTGATGAGGTGTTGAAGATCGTGCCATTTATACAATCTAATGGGAATCTGCTTATCTCAATTACAGGAAATGTGAACTCTACTCTAGCTAAAAATTCAGATATTCATTTAAGTATAGCTGTAGATCATGAGGCTTGTATCCTTAATCTTGCACCTACGTCGTCAACCACTGCACAATTGGTTATGGGTGATGCATTAGCTGTTGCGTTAATGAAGTTACGTGCCTTTACAAGTTTGGATTTTGCACGCCTGCATCCGGGTGGTAGCCTTGGTCGTCGTCTGCTTATGACCGTTGGTAATGCTATGCGTAGCCATGACCTCCCTACAGCCTCTTTAGATTGTTCAGCAAAGGATATGATCCACCTTATGAGCAAAGGAGGTCTAGGTCAATTGGTCATCTGTGATGAGCAGCGACATGTATTAGGAGTAATAACAGATGGTGATATTCGTCGCGCTATGGAGAGCCGAGAGGCTGAGTTCTTCTCGATCTCGGCAGCAGATATCGCAACGAGAAATCCAATTAGAATTGCAGCCGAAGAGAAACTCATTGCAGCCGAAAAGTTAATGACCAAACATAAGGTCAATTCACTTCTAGTGACAGATGATGATAACCGGTTGAAGGGCATTATTCAAATATATGATATCAAGTTATAAAAAAGATGGGAGCATGTAGGTGCTCCCATCTGTGTAGGTACGCCCAGCATGGGTATAATCTAAAGGGTGTAAGTCCCGAACACGCCCTAATAGTGGGAAGTGTCTAGCCAATAGCAAGGGTGTCCATCGTGAGGTGGAATCTGAAGG
The DNA here is from genome assembly GCA_047172325.1 of Rikenellaceae bacterium. Lineage (GTDB taxonomy): Bacteria > Bacteroidota > Bacteroidia > Bacteroidales > Rikenellaceae > Alistipes. Next base: position 78,739 of record JBCQWG010000006.1, read on the forward strand.
AAGCTTATCGG
>JBCQWG010000007.1:0-71506 GCA_047172325.1 Rikenellaceae bacterium
AATAACTGAATTATGCAAATTAATATGTTGATAATCAATGTGTTAATATTGATTAAATTCTTCCGACCACCCATGGGAGCACCCTGCCCGCCGGAGGCATATTAAGATTTTTACCTATTCCAAACGCGAGGTGCAGGGATTGCGGGGAACTCTTTACGATCCTTAAGTTGCAGCATCACCTCCTCTATAGCGCGGTTCAGCTGTTCATCTTCGCCTTTCCACTCTTTGATTGGGTCGTTATCAATGAGGATATCTGGATCTACACCATGGTTCTCGACAATCCAGTCACCTGTTACGGGGTCGTAGTTTGTGAAGAATGGAACGCGGATATCTGTGCCATCCATATATGGAATTGGGCCACTTATGCCGACGATACCGCCCCATGTGCGGGTACCAATGAGTTTACCTAACCCCTCAGCCTTGAAGCGCCATGGGAAGAGGTCGCCATCCGATGCTGAGTACTTATTGATAAGACACACCTTGGGACCGGTGTGGGTAGCCTCTGGGATGGTGCTAACAACTGAGGAGCCTCTTCGCATCGTTAGGCTATATGCCTCGCGGCTCAAACGCTCGATAAGCATTGGAGAGACATTTCCACCACCATTCTCACGGTCGTCGATGATAAGACCCTCTTTATCGAGTTGTGGGTAGAAGTAGCGGGTGAACTCTATAAGGCCTCCTACACCCATGTCGGGCACATAGATGTAACCAATTTTTCCATTAGATGCCTTGTCGACCATTTCGATATTCTTCTGCACCCATTCGTTATGGTAGAGAGGATATTCATTCTCGATAGGTAGAATTGTAATGGTGCGCGCGCCACTGGCACTAGGTGTGCTATTGATAGTTAGCTCTGTGGGCACATCAGCCTTGCCGACAAGAAGTTGATACATATCCTTTACGCTACTTGTCTGCACACCATCTATGGCGATAATGTAATCACCCTGCTCCACATTGAGACCTGCCTCGGTGAGTGGTGAACGGTGGCTCTTATCCCATGAAACACCCTTTAGGATCTTCTCAAGGCGGAAGTAACCGCTCTTGTCGCGCGATATCTCGGCACCTAGGAGACCCATCGAGATCTTCTCGGCACGCTCCGTCTCGCCCGGATTCACATAGCAGTGGCCACAGCAGAGCTCGCCGATCATCTCTCCGATGATGTAGTTTAGATCTAGACGTGTGGTGACATATGGAAGCAATGCAGCATACTTCTCTCTCATTGCAGGCCAATCCACGCCATGCATATTTTCAACATAGAAGCCATCTCTAAATGCGCGCCACGCCTCATCGAAGATCTGCGCCCACTCCTCCTTATAGCTTACAGCAATCTGAACATTCGAAAGATCAACACTCTTCTCCAGCTTTGCAGGATGCGTAGGGATGTCGGCAACGTATAGCGAGCGACCCTTTCTGAAGAGTGCCTTCTTGCTATTTGCCACAACACTCATCGAAGCGCCCTCTGCCACAACACTCTCCTTCTGCTCTTTGAGGTCGAAGGCTGTTACACCCTTACGCGAGTTATAATATACTCGCTTCCCATCCGAGTAGAGACCACTATAGCGACCCGCCTCAATAGGAAGCTTCACGATGCGATCAAGGATGCCATCCGCATCTATCACTACACCACCCTCAGATGCTTCAGACTCCTTCTGCTCTTGGGGAGTCTCATAGAGGAATGGAGAGGGGGTATCCTTATCAAGTAGAGCCATATAGAGACAATCCATATTTGTATAGGCGTGATTCCACTCCGTTTGGCTATATATAGGGTTAAAGTCGCGCGCCGAGGTGAATACAAGATATTTTCCATCAGTGCTAAAGACCGGTGAAGAGGAGCTATACCACTTATCGGTAATCGCATACTCCTTACCTTGGCTCAACGAATAGACATAGATCACGCTGAATGTATTCTCCGCTTGACGTGTGTAAGCTATCCACTCACCATCATGCGAGAACGACACCCCACGGAACTCACCCGTAGGATCAGTGAAGAGTGTTTTAACTCTCTTTGAGGCTACCGTCAAGAGGTTCATGCGGTTTTTGCGATCCGTGTAGATGATGCTCTCACCATTAGGATTCCACGAGAAGCTACGAATATATGTATCGTTCTTCTTCGTAAGCTGCTCCGTGGTGCCATCCTCAACAGATTGAAGATAGAGCTCCGTTTCGCCCGTAATATCAGAGATATAGGCGATATATTTTCCATCGGGACTAAATTGAGCCGAACGATCATTTGCTCCGGGGGTGCGCGTAACGCCCTTCACAGCGCCCTTTCCCACAGGCACGTTGAAGACCTCGCCACGAGAGGTTAGAGCAATGCTCTCGCCATCCTTCGAAAGAGAGGTTGCAGTGATGTAACTTGCACCATCCTTATAAACTGGTCGCGAGTAGATGTTATCAGACTTCACCGAGATAACAACCTTCTCTGCACTCTTCGTATCGGCATCCATCTTAAAGATGGAACCACCCTGCTCAAAGACAATGGTGCGACCATTGCTACTAGGGAACTTAACATCATAGTCAGTGAAGGAGGTCACCTTCTCCGTCTGCTTCGTGGTTCGATTATACACAAAGATATTCATGGTGCGATCGCGATCCGATAGGAAGTAGATCTCATCACCAATCCACATTGGGATAATATCTTGAGCCTCATTCTCCGTGATATTCTCAACCGTGCCACCCTGCTCATCATAGATCCACACATCATCGGCCATGCCTCCACGATAATACTTCCATGTGCGGAACTCACGCATAACACGATTATAGGCTAGAAGCTCCCCATCGGGAGAGTAGCTACAGAAGCCTCCCTCCGGCAATTGCACCTCCTTAGAGAGTCCCCCCTCCTTATCGACAGTATATAACTTACCAACGAAGCCATCACCAATGCGATTACGATAGATGATGTTTTGACCATCGGGCGACCACCCCATAACAATATTGTTGGGACCCATGCGGTCACCAATATCATCACGCGAATTGGTTGGCGTATAGGTCAACCGCAAAGGCTCACCTCCCTGCGCGGGAATTGTGTAGACCTCCGTGTTACCATCATACTCCGCCGTAAAAGCGATACTCTTCCCATCGGGAGAGAAACGTGGAAACATCTCATAACCGACGTGCGAGGTTAAACGCACCGCATCACCACCATCCGCGGATACCTTGTAGAGGTCTCCAGCATATGAGAAGACAATATCCTCTTCATTGGTGGCTGGAAAACGCAATAATTTAGTCTCCTCCTGAGCGGCACTCACACCCTGTGCAGCCCCCGCAAGGAGCAAAAGTGCCATACAAAATCTCTTTACCATACCTGTTATTTATTTTTAGAATTAAAAATTTCAATAGAACAATATGAAAATCAACCCCAAAAGTAGTAAATAAAGATTGTTTCAACAACTTTTGACTTATTTTAACAACAAAAAGGGCTTTTCTTCGATACAATTAGGCAGTTTGTCTATTTTTTTTGTCTACATAAGAAGGTATATATACTTTTGCTTATGTGAATAAAACATGGAACTAATATGACAAAATTAAAATTATTGAGGGTTGCAGCATTGTTGCTTGGTTGCACTCTTGCATTAGGGGGTTATGCTCAGAGCGGTTCGGGGGCGATATCGATGTCGCTTGAAGAGTGCTTAGAGTATGCCAAGGAGAATAGCATCACGCTGCAAAAGGCGCAACTTGCAATCGACGACAACGCCTCGGAGCAGCTTAGCTCCAAGGGTGCGTTCCTACCTACGATCTCCGGATCGGTGAGTCAAGGTTTGAGTGGTGCCACCTATAGTGGTTCATATGGTGTGGACCTCTCCATGACGCTCTATAGCGGAGGAAGTAACCGTGCACAACTGCAAAAGAGCATCTTGGGTGAGGATATAGCTCTTCTAGAGATGGACGAGTTGAGCAACACCCTTGAGGTGGCTGTAACGGAGGTCTATGTAGAGATACTATATGCAATCGAGCAGATCGAAGTTGCTAAGAGCTCCCTTGAGCTAAGTGAGAAGAGTGAGGAGCGTGGCAAAGCCTTCTTAGAGGTAGGCAGCATCAACGAGGCAGATTTTGCGCAGCTACAGAGTGCCACAGCATCGAGCAAATATAGCGTTGTGGTAGCACAGACGCAACTCAGCAACCTCTATATCAGCCTTAAGCAGCTCCTAGAGATCTCCTACGATGTAGACTTCTCGGTGAAGGAGCTACCGCTATCTACCGACATCCTAATGGCTCCAATACCTACTGTGGCGGAGGTCTACGACATTGCACTTGACACGCGTCCTGAGATTCAATCCTCGCAGCTATATATTGAGTCTGCTGAGTTGGATCACACCATTGCCAAGTCGGGATATCTACCCAAGTTGAGCCTCACTGCGGGCACCGGAATAAATCATAGCAGTTCGAGCAGCTACGACTTCAGCAGTCAGATGCGCAATAACTTCTCTACATCTGCTGGTCTAAACCTGTCGATACCTATATTCAGTGGTTATAAGAATCGAAGCAGTGTGGCGATAGCCGAGAACAGCATTAAGAGAGCCTCTCTCTCGCTCACCGAGAGCGAAAAGAGTCTCTACCTAACAATTGAGACGCTTCGCAACAATGCGTCGAATGCGCAGGCGATGTTCTCCGTATCGGAGTATATGATACAATCGACACTCAAAAGCATGGAGCTAACACAGGAGCAATATGAGGTGGGGCTGAAAAGTACCATTGAGCTACTCACAGAGCAAGATAACTATAATCAAACTTTGCAAGAGCACCTCATAAATAAGTATCAACTTATACTCAACAAGGCTCTTCTCAACTACTACAAAACAGATGTAATTAAATTATAATAATAGATATGATGAAAAAGAAAATTATAGTTTGCGCCATCGTCGCAGCAGCATTGGCAGGCGTGGCAATCCTCTTCTTGCCAAAAAATGCAAAACCAAGCGACATCAAGTGGTACACCACAACAGTCTCTCAACAGAGCATCGTGCAGAGTGTCACTGCAACAGGAACTATCGAGCCCGTTACACAGGTCGATATAGGTACTCAGGTATCTGGTATCTTAACCACTCTCTACGTAGATTATAATAGTGTTGTCACAAAGGGACAGATCGTAGCCGAGCTCGACAAGAGTACTCTTCTACTCGATCGCAACAGCAATAAGAATAATGTTGCCATAGCGCAGAGCAAATTTGATTACGAAGAGTCCAACTTCAAGCGCGTTGAGGCTCTCTTCAAGAAGGGTCTTATAGCAGACAGCGACTACGACATAGCTCTATATGACTACGAGTCAGCTAGAAACAACCTTGAGGTTGCCAAGAATACCTTGGAGCGCTCTGAGATAAATCTTGGTTATGCTACCATCTACTCTCCTATAGATGGTGTCGTGTTGTCACGTAGCGTGGAGGAGGGACAGACCGTAGCATCAAGCTTCAGCACACCAACGCTCTTCACCGTTGCGGCAGACCTTAAGGATATGCGAGTTATAGTCGATGTCGACGAAGCAGATATAGGCAATGTCACAGAGGGTCAAAGAGCAATCTTCACGGTGGATGCCTTTCCTCTCGACACCTTCGAGGGAACAGTAACTCAAGTGCGCCAAGAGGCTATCGTCGAGAGTAATGTAACAACCTACGAGGTGGTTATCTCCGCTGCAAACCCTGATCTCAAACTTAAACCGGGCCTTACGGCAAGTGTCGAGATATTTGTTCTTGACATCACTTGCGACAAGGTGATTTCGGCCGCAGCACTCTCATTCACCCCTCCAATGCCAGAGGAGAGTCCAAGCGAAGGTGGAGCAGGTCGCCCCGCACTAGAGGGCTCTGTTGTATGGGTGTTAAATGGTGATCGCCCAGAGCCACACATGGTTACAGTGGGTGTGAGCAATGGCATCCTCACAGAGATCATTGGCGAGGTTGAGATCAACTCAGAGGTGATTACAGGCATGGATACATCCATAGCAATGCCTGCCGGAGCGCCACCATCATCAGGCGAGTCCAGTCCATTCTTACCACAACGCCCCGGCGGTAGATAGGAGGTTGTTATGAGCAAGAGTGTAATAGAGCTAAACAACGTCAAACGATACTTCCAAGTTGGAGATGAGACGGTAAAAGCCCTTCGGGGTGTCTCATTTTCAATCAAGGAGGGTGAGTTTGTTACAATAATGGGAACTTCGGGTAGCGGCAAGAGTACGCTGCTAAATATTCTGGGGTGTCTCGATATGCCTACAGAGGGGGATTTCTTCCTCGATGGAATATCCGTTGCGGGAATGAGTAAGAATCAGAGTGCAGGCTTACGAAACCAGAAGATCGGCTTCATCTTCCAGAACTATAATCTATTGGCAAAGACCACCGCTGTGGCCAACGTAGAGCTACCACTGCTATACACTCCCGGTGTATCGGCAGCAGAGCGACAGAGCAGAGCTATCGAGGCGCTTAAGGCCGTGGGGCTAGGAGATCGACTCTACCACAAGAGTAACCAGATGAGTGGAGGACAGATGCAACGCGTAGCAATCGCACGTGCCCTTGTGAATCGCCCTGCGGTAATCCTAGCTGACGAGGCTACAGGAAATCTCGACACACGAACCTCTTTCGAAATTTTAGTGCTTATGCAGAAGCTTCATGCTGAGGGCAGCACCATTATCTTCGTAACCCACAACCCTGAGATGGCCGAGTTCTCTTCGCGCAATATCATGTTGCGCGATGGTCAAATCAAGAGCGATACCATTAACCACAATGTTAGCAGTGCTAGCGAAGCTCTAGCAGCTTTGCCAGCTGTTGAGGATTAAAAAAAAGCGAAAATATGAGAATTACAAATTTAACATCAATAGCTATCAAGGCGCTAGGCAACAACAAGATGCGCGCCTTCCTCACAATGCTAGGTATCATCATAGGTGTCGGTTCGGTCATCACCATGCTTGCCATTGGTCAAGGCTCCAAAGCTAGCATCAACGCCCAGATCTCGGAGATGGGTTCAAATATGATTATGATTCAACCGGGAGAGGATAGCCGCGGAGGAGTGACACAAAACGCCTCTTCGATGCAGACCCTCAAGCTAGATGACTACGAGTCGATCCTCTCGCACAGTGATATCTTAGCTGCGGTGAGCCCCGTGGTCTCGGCATCGGGTCAATTTATCTATGCTGGCAGCAACTACCCCTCCTCAATTACGGGTGTCACTGGTGACTACCTCACCATTCGACAACTAAAGATAGAGAGCGGCACAATGTTTACCGACATGGATATACGCACCTCAGCCAAGGTATGTGTGATAGGTAAAACCATCCAAGAGAATCTCTTTCCCGATGGAGAGGATCCAGTAGGTAAAGTAATCCGCTTCAAGACTATCCCAATGAGAATCATAGGTGTACTTGAGGAGAAGGGCTACAACACCATGGGTATGGACCAAGATGCAATTGTGCTAGCTCCCTACACCTCCGTGATGAAGCGCATTTTAGCTGTCACCTACCTCAGTCAGATCTATGCTAGTGCCGTCAATGAAGATGACACTGAAGATGTTATAGATGAGATCACCGCAATACTTCGCTCCAACCACAAACTCCTCGACTACGCTGCCGACGACTTCTCGATCCGCTCGCAGCAGGAGCTTGCAACGATGCTCAACTCCACAAGTGGACTTATGACAACTCTGCTTGCGTGCGTCGCTGCCATCTCGCTGATTGTGGGTGGTATCGGAATCATGAACATCATGTATGTTTCGGTCACCGAGCGCACCAAGGAGATTGGCCTACGTATGTCGGTAGGAGGTCGCGGCATAGATATCCTTGCTCAATTCCTTATCGAGGCGATCATCATTAGCGTTGCGGGAGGCATCATAGGTGTGATACTGGGGTGCGTCGCAGCATGGGGTGTCAACTACTTTGCCTCATGGCCTGTGCAGGTGGAGAGCTGGACAATACTACTCTCGTTTGCTGTATGTAGCGTCACTGGAGTATTCTTCGGGTGGTATCCCGCAAAAAAAGCGGCTGCACTTAACCCAATTGATGCTATTCGTTACGAATAAAATATTATCTTTGTGATAATGAAATTTAATTTCTTAAATAAAAAACACCGCATCGTCACACTCCAGCTCATCTGCTGGGGTGTGATTCTATGCACAACTCTCTTTTGGGGGTTTGGCTCTAGTGGAAATAGTCTCGACTCGTTCGCCATTGCTCAGCTCTCAATCAATATTATCACTTTTATTGTGATATATCTCCTCAACTACCTCTTTTTCATCCCTCGATATCTATTCTGCGAGAATCGTCGTAGCTTCTTTCTAGCGAACCTTGCACTCGTTGCCGCGCTGCTGTGCTACTCATATTATGTCAATAACTTTGGCCTGCTAGACTCCTTCAAGCCCGACGACATGCCGCCACGACCTCATGGAGGATATATGTACCTGCTGCGCGACCTTATCAACTACATCTTGATGATTGGCCTTGTCACCGCTATGCACCTAGCTGAACGACTCCAAAAGAGCGAAGAGGCACTCCGCGAAGCAGAGAGCGCAAGGGTCAAAGCGGAGCTAGATAACCTCCGCAGCCAGATCAACCCCCACTTCCTACTCAACACCCTCAACAACATCTACGCACTAACGGCCATCGACACCGAAAAGGCACAAAAGACAATCAAGGAGCTGAGCAACCTGCTTCGATATATCCTCTACGACAACCTCAACGAGAGAGTCTCCCTCAAAGCAGAGGTGGAGTTCATCAAGACCTATATCGAGCTGATGAGCATACGCCTACCACGCAAAGTGAGCATCTGCTCACAATTCAACATCTCGGAGAATTGCACAACGCAGATCGCACCTCTCATCTTCATTTCACTCATTGAGAATGCTTTCAAACATAGCGTGAGTGCCGCAGGTGAGGGCTTCATCGAGATCCACTTCGAGGATAACACAACAAATGGAGAGGTTACACTCCTCACAAAGAATAGCAACTTCGCCAAAGCTGAGCAAGATAAGAGCGGCCATGGCATAGGCTTGGAGCAGGTGCGTCGCCGCCTAGAGCTGCTATATCCCTCGTCTCACTCATGGGAGGTTAGCAGCGACAAGGATGTATATATTAGTAAACTCACATTAAAGCAGCAATAAAATGAGGTTGAAGACGATTGTTATAGACGATGAGCCATTAGCAGCAATGCTTCTTGAGGGGTACATCGCAAAGAGCCCCTTCTTGGAGCATATCGCCACATTCTCGACTGCTGTAGAGGCGATCGGCAGCACGGAGCTCTCCTCGGCAGATCTCCTACTTCTCGACATACAGATGCCGACGCTCACCGGGCTAGAGTTCAGCCGCATGGTCGAGCCACACACCAGAATTATCTTCACTACAGCATTCAACCAATATGCCCTCGATGGCTATCGCGTAAATGCCCTCGACTACCTCCTAAAGCCAATCTCCTATGCCGACTTCTTAGTTGCCACAAAGAAGGCTGTCGAGTGGTTCAACCTAAAGGGGCAGGCCGAAAAAATATCACTCTCCACCCCTCTCGAAGAGGAGCAGAGAGTAGATTCAATATACGTCAAATCAGAGTACAAGTTAATTCGCATTGAGCTAAGCAACATCTTATACATAGAGGGGCTTAAGGATTACGTCAAGTTCTTTATTGAGGGAGAGTCAAAGCCCATCATCTCGCTTATGAACATGAAGCGTGTCGAGGAGATCCTCCCCGCAGATCAATTCATACGAGTGCACCGCTCATTCACCGTCCGCAAAGATAAAATCAAGGTTATCGAGCGTAGCCGCATTATATTCGGAGAGGAGAGAATCCCCATTGGTGAGAGCTATAAACCTCTACTTCAAGAGTACCTGAAGTTGCGTAGCATATAACCCACTCTAAACGCCTCGTATTCGATCATCGAAAGCCGCTAGTGCTGCCTTAGCACCCTCGCCCATTGATATTATTATCTGTTTGTAGCCTCCATCGGTGACATCACCCGCAGCGTAGATCCCCCCCTGCGAGCTACGGCCATTGCGATCCACCTCAATCTCGCCATTTTTATTTACGTCGACTACATCTTTAAATAGAGGTGAGCGACATATATGTAGTAAGGTTAATCTCCCCACGAAACGATCGCACACGCTGCTGCGTAAATTCATCGGGGAGGTTCTTGCCCCTTCCATCAAGATTCAAAATTGCCAACAGCAGAGAGTTAAACTCATGCCCCGTGGGAACCGCACGAAAGCTCACACCACTCACCACCCCCTTTAATACACTATCTAACATGATACCTAGATTTTACCAACTAGATCAATACTTGGCTTAAGCGTCTCGGCACCCTCACTCCACTTCGCGGGGCACACCTCACCATCGTGCGAGGCTACAAACTGAGCCGCCTTGACCTTGCGTAGGAGCTCGTCGGCATTACGCCCAATTGAGTTATCTTGAATCTCGGCAAGCTTCACCAACCCCTCCGGATTAACTACAAAGGTGCCTCGATAGGCCATTCCATCCTCCTCTATCATCACACCAAAGGCTCGCGCCAACAGACCCGTTGGATCGGATAACATCGGATAGTTGATCTTTGCAATACTCTCCGAGGTGTCGGCCCAAGCCTTATGCACAAAGTGAGAATCGCAACTCACCGAATAGATCTCGACACCTATCGCCCGAAACTCCTCATACTTATCGGCCATATCCACCAACTCCGTTGGACAAACAAATGTGAAATCGGCAGGATAAAAGAAGAAAATAGCCCACTTCCCCTTAACATCCTCCGTAGAGATTGTTTTAAACTCTCCTCCCAAATAGGCCTGAACCCTAAAGTCAGGAAGCATCGAATTGATAATTGATTCCATAATATCTACTTTTGTTAAGTTAAATATTATCGTAAGTACAAATATAACGCCTAAATCTATGCCAACCTACGGTTGTCATCATCCCATCAGCGAGTTAACCTCGGATTGGGTAGCGCTAGCTATAAGCCCAATACGCAACAAGTAATATGCACCCGCGTGGGTGCTATCCACGCCCGCCGGAGGCAGTGAGAAACAATATCCCCATACATTTAAATGCCTAAATCTCAGGATAGACAGATTCGAGTTCATCCATGAGGCCATCTATCTCGCGGCGTTCTTTCTTTGTGGGGCGGCCTGTGCCGCGGTCGCGAACGACGAAGATTGTTTGGCGGGGGGTGTTTAGTTTATCTAGCTCCTCTTGGGGGGTTATATTGATGCAGTATGGCTCTACGTTTTTTGCTCCTTGGCGGCTTGAGATGAGATCGAGCACCTTGTAGCGATATGTGACGGGGAGCTTTTTTACTGTTATCTGGTCTCCCACCTTAACTTCGCGTGAGGGTTTGCAGAAGGAGTCGTTCACAAGTACTTTATTATTGCGTACAGCATCTGCCGCATCGCTTCTTGTCTTGAAGATGCGTACAGCCCATAGATATTTATCTAATCTTACTTCACTCATATTTATGTTTTTTTAGAATCCTAATGATTGGTCGCGGTGGGAGAAGCTGTCGAGACGTATCGCGATGAAGATCAGCAGTGTGAAGGCAACCAGAGAGGATCCTCCATAGCTCATTAAGGGCAGGGGGATGCCCATCACCGGCATTAGGCCAATTGTCATGCCCACATTTACCAGAACGTGAAATAGAAGTATTGAGGCCACAGCATAGCAATATACGCGTGCGAAGGCCTCCTCCTGTCGCTCACCCATATGTATTAGGCGTAGGATAAGTCCCGCGAAGAGTAGCATCACGATGGAGGTGCCGACGAAGCCCCACTCCTCACCTAGGGAGCAGAATATAAAGTCTGTGTGACGCTCCGGCACAAACCCATATCTAATCTGTGTACCTTGGAGAAATCCCTTCCCGGCGAAGCCTCCGGAGCCTATCGCAATCTTAGATTGATTCACGTTGTAGCCCGTCCCTAGGGGGTCGTCGACAAGTCCCAAGAAGGTGAGGATACGCTTTTGTTGGTGATCCTTAAGTATTGAGTTGAAGATATACTCTGTTGTAGGTAGGAAGATCATCGTAAGGAGGAACATACCAACCATAATTATGGTGTTGGTAAGTTGACGACGAAAGGCATATATGACGATAATGGGCAGCGAGAGCCCCACGACCCATAGTAGGGAGTCGAAGAGTGAGAGTTGTCGCTCTGCGAGAAGCCCCGTTACAAGTGTTAGGAGAATTGTGGCGAGCGTCACCACAGCCAGATATATTATATTGACCTGCCATGTGCGATTTATCATCATGTCGCAGAGGGTAAGCACCAATACAGAGAGCATGAGGAGCATTAGTGGCGAGAGAAGAAAGGAGATGATAAAGAGCAATACAATAAGTAGTATCGGTATTATCAGCCATTTGTTGAGCCCCTCACGGTAGAGCACAAAGATGAACGAACCTAGGACGATGCCCGAACCGGTATCATTTTGCAACACGATAATCATTAGGGGCAGCAGCAAGATTGCGGCAACCTTCATCATATCATCCCTACGATTTATCGAGAAGGAGTAGTCGCACATCACGCGTGCCATGGCTAGAGCCGCTGTGATCTTCACAATCTCTACGGGCTGCATCGTGAAGGAGCCCACGCCCAGCCATGCACGAGCGCCATTCACCTCCTTTCCCACACCGGGGATGAAGGTGAGCAGCAGAAGCAATATACCAAAGCCATAGAGTGGATATGCATATTTATGAAATACGCTCGCATCTATAAGCAGCACAAAGGTAGCAGCTATAATTGCCACAAAACCCCATATAGCCTGCTTTATATAGAAGTGCGAGAAGGCAAAGAAGTTATTCGAGCTCTCATCATAAGAGGAGGAGACGACACTCAACACCCCCGCCACGAGCAGCAGCAGGTAGAGGATAACGGCTATGCGGTCGACACCCACAAAGAGGGAGGATGTTCTATTGCTATTTGTCATAACTAGGATAATTTATCTTCATATCTTTCACCTGCTTCAATATTGCCGGGCGAGAGATGGTGTCGGTTAGGTAATACTCCTCAATGAGCGAGGCTATAGGGCGCGCTATTGTTGCACCGAAACCGCCATTCTCGATATATACGGAGATCGCAATCTTCGGGTTGTCGCGTGGCGCAAAGCTTAAGAATGTCGAGTGATCTCGGCCGTGGGGGTTCTCCGCAGTACCCGTCTTACCACAAATATCTAGCCCTGCGACATAGGCATTGTTGTACCAGCCATCCGAACCAAGGTTCACACTAGACCACATGCCATCCACAATAGGTTCAAAGTGAGCTGGATCCACCATCGTATATTGAGGCTCATAGAAGCGACTATTGAGCGAGTCGACGCCCTCTATCTCCTTTACAATATGTGGGATATAGTAGTGACCACGATTGGCCAAGATAGCTGCCATATTAGCCATTTGGAGAGGGGTGCAACCCAACTCGCCCTGCCCAATGGAGAGGGAGATTACCGTGAGGGAGTTCCACGAACCGCGATAGCGCTTGTCGTAGAATGCCACATCGGGGACATATCCACCACCCTCATTAAGGAAGTCGGAGCCCAGCTTACGACCAAATCCAAAGCTAAGCACATAATCACGCCACTTATCGAAGCCAACTTTCACATCGCCATACGCTGGATTATCCAAGATATTACGATAGACATTACAGAAATAGGTGTTACACGACCACGCCACGGCATTACGCAGATCGGTCACCGCGCTATGAGCGTGACATCCCAAGACACGATTTCCATAGTGGAAACCACCATAACAGCTATACGTCTGTGAAGGTGTCAGCACTCCCTCCTGCAAACCTATCAACCCCTGCACCAACTTAAAGGTGGAGCCGGGAGGATAGCGGGCCGTCACTGCTCGATTGTAGAGCGGGCGCCTTGGATCGCGCAGAAGGTCCATATAGTTATTTCCTCGATCGCGACCCACCAAGTTATCGGGATCATAGGAGGGTGATGAGACCATCATCAGGATCTCACCCGTGGAGGGCTCTATAGCCACCGCAGCACCGACCTTACCCTCAAGGAGCTCCTCGCCAAAGCGCTGGAGGCGTGCATCGATTGTTGAGACAAGGTATTGACCCTGCTGAGGGAGCGTATCATATATTCCATCCATGTAGCTACCCTTGAGCGCTCCATGGCTATCAACCTTAGTCACCTTAACTCCCTTTATGCCACGCAGCTGCTCCTCGAAAGCGGACTCCACGCCATACATGCCGATATATCCACCTGCTCGATACTCTGGGCGGCTATCAATAATTGATTGGCTCACCTCGCTTACATATCCAAGTAGATTACCACCAATGCTACGAGGATATTGACGCACGGTGCGATAGACGGTATAGAATCCTGCGAAGGAGGCCTCATCGAAGAGAAGCTTCTCCTCGGAGGAGATATAGTTAGTCACAAGACGTGGGGCGCGTGGCATGACGCGTGCATCGTTGAGCGCTCGTGTGAGCTTGGCCGGGGAGAGCCCCGTGATCTCGCAGAGACGCACCGAATCGAGCTTCAAGCGATCTATCTCTCGGTAGATCACCATCAGATCGTAGCACTCTCTACTCTGCACAAGATATTCGCCATTACGGTCGTAGACCTCTCCACGGGGAGGGTATAGCACCTCTCGACGAAGCACATTGCCCGCGGCCAAACCTTGGTAGCGTGACGAGAGTACTTGGAGGTTAAATAACCGAATGAGGATTATCGAGAAGATCAGGATAACTATCGCCTGTAGCACCCTCATTCTAATATGTTCTGCTTGGGTGCGACTCATTACTTAAGAAAATTATTAATAGATATAAAGTGTGAGATAAGCCACACGAAGAGTATCGACACCAATGTGCTTAACAGGAATCGAATAGTCGTGAAGAGGACAAAGTGGAGCGATAGCGCCTCAAAGAGGAAGAATACAAGGTGGTGAATAGCGATAAAGACCACTAGATAGCGTAGGAAGCTACCAGCGCCGAATGTAATCTCGGAGGGGACTCCACGTTCGATGGCACGCTCCTGACCGATAAGAAGTCGAACGATTGGTGGACGCATATATGCAACGAAGATCGTCGCAATGGAGTTTAGGCCTCCTGTGCCCATCACAGCATCCATCACCACACCTAGGAGCACACCTGCACCAAGCAGCGTAATTCGCTTCAACTCAAGGGGCAAGAGTGCTATGACGATGATATAGACCATTGGAGCCACAGAGACACCAACTAAGAGATTATCGAAGATAAAGACCTGCGACAAGACTGCAACTACAAAGAGTACTATATATGGTACTGAACGAAACATCTATAAAAGTTAATCCTTTTGGTTAATAATCGCCTTCAACAGATTCAAGGAGCTCCTCAATCTCGCCGCTCTCACGGCTTCCTACAAGCAGCACATGATCTATCGCTGTCATCTCAGCCTCGATATCGACCTCCACATTGTAGGCTGTAAGCATCTCATTGAGCTCAAAGGAGGCGACGCGACCTATTGTCACCCCTCCCGGAAAGATCTTAGAGAAGCCCGTTGACACCACCGTGTCACCAACATTGATTGGCTCATATTTCGACAACTCACTCATAGAGACCTGATAGCGAGACTCTCCCGACCAGCTGATCGAGCCAAAGTTAGCGCCCCCTTTAAGCTTTGCGCTAGTGGTAAAGGAGTTGCTCAACAGAGATAGTGCAGCACTATAGCGTCCTGTGCAGGCCTCAACATATCCCAACATCTTACCCGATGGAGTAATCACAGCCATCTTCTCATAGACGCCATCGTCGACACCCTTATCAATGACAATATAGTTATCTCGCTTATTTATGGAGTTCGAAACAACTCTACCTACGATATAGCTGTAGTCTGGATCCTCAAAGTAGATCTGATCCGCGGGGAGCTCCTCTTGCTGCATCTCAGCATAACGATCCATCTCCATCTCCAACTCTGCAATGCGCCGAGAGAGCTCTCTATTCTCCGCAGGGAGATCAAAGAGGTGACGCGTATTGTGAAAAACTCCATTGACACCTCCCACCACATTGTTTGTTGCAACGAATATTTTAGCTCTCGTATAACTGCTCGAACTCGCATAGTTGCTTATAGCTATAACCTCCGCAATGATGAAGAGGATAACTACATAGGTCGAGCGGATAAATTCTAATAAACGAAACACTATAACTGAGATCTAAAGTAGAAAACAACTGCGTCTCAACTACTCCCATCACTGGAAGAGGAGGCGCAGTTGCTATAAATATGTTTTACTCTCTCCTAAAAATTAACGCATCAAGAAAGAGAAGTGGTCTATATTTTTAAGCGCCACACCTGTACCTCGCGCAATAGCACGCAGTGGATCCTCCGCAATATGGAACTGGATACCTGTCTTCTCGTAGAGGCGACGATCCAAACCACGAATCAAGGCACCACCACCTGCCAAGTAGATACCATTACGCACAATATCCGAGTAGAGCTCTGGCGGAGTTGACTCCAACACCTTCATAAGGGCAGCATCGAGCTTCACCAAAGATTTTTCTAGACAGTAGGCAATCTCCGAGTAGTTAAGCTTCACGGTTTGAGGAAGTGCAGTTAGCATATTAGGACCTGTAACCACAAAATCCTCTGGCGCGTCGTCAAGCTCCGTGAGAGCTGCTCCAATAGAGCACTTGATAGCCTCCGCTGTGCGCTCACCAATACGGATGTTATGTTGCTGACGCACATAGTTCTGAATGTCGGACGTGAACACATCTCCCGCAACATTGATCGACTCCGAGCTTACGATACCTCCAAGCGAGATACAAGCGATCTCCGAGGTACCACCACCGATGTCGATAACCATGCTTCCTTCGGGAGCCTCCACATCGAGGCCTGCACCCAACGCTGCTGCCATTGGCTCGAAGATCATAAAGACCTCGCGAGCACCTGCATGCACTGCCGAGTCACGCACGGCACGGATCTCGACATTGGTCGAACCCGATGGTATGCAGATAACCATACGCAGAGATGGCGCAAAGAGCGACCCCGACATCTTTACCTTCTTGATGAGCCCTTTGAGCATAAGCTCAGTGGCGTTAAAATCGGCAATCACACCATCCTTCAAGGGGCGGATTGTCTTAATATTCGGATTGGTCTTCTCGAACATCTGGCGAGCACGATGACCGATGGCCATCAACTTACCTGAGTGAACGTCGAGAGCTACAATCGAAGGCTCATCCACTACAACTTTACCATTGTAGATGATAAGCGTATTTGCTGTACCTAAATCTATTGCCAACTCTTGAGTTAGTGCAAATAGTCCCATTCTATATGTTTTATTTGATTATCAATTACTTACGTCATCGCAACTGCCATTCACGCAGCCATAACAACTATCGTCTGCAAATTTAACAAAAAGATAGGAGATAATTAAATTTTTTTCTTTATTTTTTTTATTTACTTTTGTAATTGTAAAACAGAGAAGATCATCGATGAAACTAAATATTCCGAATAATGCAACATGTGCCGTAATAGGCTACGGCAGCTGGGCCACAGCAATAGTAAAGCTACTTTGCGAAAAGGGGCAAAAAGTGGGTTGGCATATCCGCAATGAGGAGGTGGCTGAAGGGATTCTCACGGAAGGGTGCAACCCCAAATATCTGCGCGACGTGGAGTTCGATAGCTCCAAACTTCATATCTCAAGTGATATCAATGAGATTATCGCAGCGCACGACATCATTATCTTAGCTACCCCATCGGCCTACCTAAAAGATGTACTCACCCCACTTACGGTGAGCCTACTCGATAAACTTGTGGTCTCGGCAATCAAGGGTATCATCCCCGGAGATTTCCTCACCGTGGTTGAGTTCCTCAACAAAAAATATGATATCCCCTTCTCACAGATAGGCATCATAACAGGACCCTGCCACGCCGAGGAGGTTGCACTAAACCACCTCTCATACCTCACAGTAGTCTGTCCCGATATTGAGCTAGCACACGAGATTGGTTCCAAGGTGGAGTGCAAATATATTAATATAAACTATTCGACAGATCTCTATGGCGTGGAGTATGCCTCAGTGCTTAAAAATATTTATGCTATCGCGGTAGGAATTGCTATCGGACTGGGATATGGGGACAACTTCCTTGCGGTGCTCATTGCAAACTCCGCTCGCGAGATGAATAACTTCCTTAAAGGATGCTATCCCACATCGCGAGATACGCGTGAGTCGGCATATCTTGGGGACCTGCTTGTAACGTGCTACTCCGCCTATAGTCGTAATCGTCGCCTAGGATTGCTTATGGGTAAGGGCTTCACCATAAAGAGCGCCCTCAATGAGATGACCATGGTGAGTGAGGGTTACTTCGCTGCCGATTGCATCCGCCATGTCAATGCTAAAAACAATATAAATATGCCAATTGCATCAATGGTCTACGACATCCTATATAAAGGCGTCAGAGCGCGTAAAGCCATGAAGCAACTTTCACGTGAACTTATATAATTATAAATAGATAAATATGATTAAATTAGATGTGTCGAAGAGCAGTGTGATGCTCACCGACGAGATTAAAAAGAGTGCAGAGGCTGCTAATGGCCTCCTTAAAGAGAAGAGTGGAGCTGGTAGCGACTTCCTAGGTTGGGTGGAGCTTCCATCATCTATCTCCGAAGAGCAAATCGCAGAGTTCAATGCTCAAGCAGCTAAGCTCAAGGCTAAAGCTGAGGTCATCGTATGTATCGGTATTGGAGGCTCTTACCTAGGTGCCAAAGCTGTTATCGAAGCTATGAGCGACTCATTTAAGCTTCTTCACAAGAAGCAGGAGGAGCCAATCATCCTCTTCGCAGGTCAAAACATCTCTGAGGATTACACCTGCGAGCTTCTTGCAGCCCTCAAAGAGTACTCTATCGCAGCAATCGTAGTATCTAAATCGGGTACCACAACTGAGCCCGCAATCGCTTTCCGCATCATCAAAGCTGAGATCGAGAAGCGCTACGGCAAGGCTAAGGCTGCCGAGCGCATCGTAGCTGTGACAGATAAATCACGCGGCGCACTTAAGACATTGGCAACAAACGAGGGGTATCCAACATTCGTTATTCCTGATGATGTTGGTGGTCGCTTCTCAGTACTTACCCCTGTAGGGCTCCTCCCACTCGCTGCGGGTGGTGTAAATATCGCAGAGCTTGTGCGTGGCGCTCAAGATATGGAGCGTGCAACAGGCGTTGACGTACCTTTCGAGGAGAACCTCGCTGCAATCTACGCTGCAACACGTTCATCTCTCTACGACAATGGTAAGAAGATAGAGATCCTCGCTTCATACGAGCCTAAGCTTCAATACTTTGCTGAGTGGTGGAAGCAACTATACGGCGAGAGCGAAGGAAAAGATGGCAAGGGCCTATTCCCCGCAAGCGTCACCCTCACAGCAGATCTTCACTCAATGGGTCAATACATCCAAGAGGGTGAGCGCAACCTCTTCGAGACTGTCATCTCTGTGGAGAACCCACAACAGAGACTCACAATCGAAGCAGATGCAGACAACCTCGACGGATTGAACTTCCTCTCTGGCAAGAGCCTAACTGAGGTAAACCACATGGCGGAGCTTGGCGTAACCCTAGCCCACGTAGATGGTGGAGTACCCAACGTGCGTATCGTAATCCCAGAGATCAACGAATACTACATCGGTCAACTTATCTACCTCTTCGAGCGCGCCTGCGGAATCAGTGGCTACCTGCTTGGAGTAAACCCATTTGACCAACCCGGCGTCGAGGCATACAAAGGCAATATGTTTGCCCTACTCGAAAAACCCGGCTATGAGGAGCAGACCAAAGCAATCAAGGCTCGCCTGTAGTTATATTACAGCTCTTTCATCAAATTAAGAGGTTAGGGAATTATGCAAATTTATTTGCGGTAATTCCCTGACCTCTTAAACTTCATAACAACCAACTAAACCTATATATGAATACAAACTTAAAAAATTCTGCTCGCATAGATGTGGCGGATGTACTGCGTGGAGTTGCCGTATTGGGCATTATCCTGCTTCACTCGATTGAGCACTTTAACTTCTACTCATTTCCTAGCACTGAGGGGCAGGGGGCACTTCTCAACTTTACAGATAAGGCGATATGGAATGGCATGTTCTTCACCTTTGGAGGGAAGGCCTATGCGATCTTTGCGTTGCTCTTTGGCTTTAGCTTCTACATTCAAGATAATAACCAAATGAAGCGGGGTAAGGATTTCAGGTTGAGGTTCTGTTGGCGCCTGCTACTGCTCTTTGTGATAGGTAATATCAACGCTATATTCTTCACCGGAGAGGTGCTTGTGCTCTACTCTATCGTGGGCTTTATAATGCCGCTTACATGTCGTCTGAGCGATCGTAAGTTGCTTATATTAGGCACTATACTATTATTGCAGCCGCTCCATATTATCTACGCCTTGATCTCTGTTTTTGACGCTACTTTTGTGCTTCCCGCCATAGAGACACGAGCGCTGTGGGGTGCCGCCAATGAGATGCACGCCAATGGTAATTTCTTGCAGATGACAGCGGTGAATCTCTGGGAGGGGCAACTTGCGAGCCTCGCTTGGGCTTGGGATAATGCACGATTCTTCCAGTCGGCAGCGCTCTTTATATTTGGTATGCTGATAGGTCGTCGTCAACTCTTCTTGCGTGAGAAGATCTCCTTTTGGTATCGTGCAGTGGCCTCAGCTCTACTTCTATTCTTCCCTCTATATGGCCTTTCGGGGATGATGACATCCACCTATATTGCAAATCAGTCCACTATGAAATCCCTTAAGTTGGTCGTGACCTCTCTTTCGAACTTCGCCTTTACGATGGTGCTTGTATCTGCTATTGTCATAGCCTTTTACAACTGCGAGAGGGTGCGTAAGTGGCTCTCTGAGCTGATACCATATGGTCGCATGAGTCTCACAAACTACCTTACACAGAGCCTCGTGGGAGCCTTTATATATTACAACTGGGGACTTGGACTATACGACAAGCTCGGCATAACATATAGTTTCCTTGTAGGAGTTCTTCTCTTCGTGATGCAATATACAGCATGCCGCCTATGGCTAAAGAGCCATAAGCAGGGGCCTTTCGAATACCTCTGGAAGAGGGCAACGTGGATCTGTTAGAACTCTACGTTGTAGACTAGATGCTCAAGCGTATGTAGATAGTTGCGCTTGCCATATTTAGGTGAGTAGACGTAGCAGTCGATTGTAAATACGGTGTTACTCTGCTCATCTATTGTGGAGTAGCTCACATAGGGGCCACCCATAAAATCATTTACAACATCCCATAGGCCACGCATCTCGATCCAGAGACGACCATCAATGCGTATTGTGCGATAGATCTGAGGCGCCTCCGTGTATGTTGCCATATAGGAGCCATCGGAGGGTCCGGGGACACGTGATGCAAACTTATCGCGAGCCTCAACGAGATTCTCCTCCGAGAGGGAGCTCATGCCTAGCTCTGCGGGGTAGCTATAGATCAATATACCTTGACTGGCGATGGGATACTCATATGATAGCCACAACATATCTTCACTATCTTGACGAATGGTGAACCCCTGCGGGATCTTCATTGTGACACCGAATTTTTCGAGTATTGTCTTGTCGATATGTTGAACGCTATACTTCTGCGCATACTCTACTGCGCGATCACGCTCCGCGATGTGGAAACCTTTGATAAGGCTCTCTCGATTCTCAGAAACATACTCTGTAGCCGACTCAATGGAGGGCGCCTGAAGCGTCATTATGATCTGAGGAGCTGCCGTAACATCGTAGCGCACAACGATGGAGGGCTTAACGATGGCAGGGCTCACGTTGACCTCCAAGATATTACGATGCTTCGCTATAAGGCCAGTATAACTTTGGTTGGTTACCCTCACCACATCGAAATAGGACTCTTCTTGATTTAGATAAGGAATATATCCAGACAACACTGTACGCAAAGTATCACCCAACTGAGACTGCCACTCCGGTTGATTACAAATTACAACAACCTCATAGGGAGAGCCCTGAGCTGTCGACTTGCTAGTTGCAGCGGTGTGAAGAGCATCACATGAGGTGAAAGTAATGGTAAGTAGTAAGAGTGCTGTTAGTTGTCTAAATAAGTTCATAATTTGTCCTATTTTTGATTTATATTCACAAAGGTAGTAAATTTTATCCATATTTTTTTAAATTTGTACGTTTTTAACCACTTAATAACTCTATGAGATTCACTGCACCAAAATTTCTTCGTCGCCTTATGCCCAACCTTATATGGGAGCTAGAGGATCAAAATGGGGTTTTCCTAACCTTTGATGATGGCCCGACGCCGGGTGTTACCGAATGGATCTTATCCACCCTCGACAAGTACAATGCCAAAGCTACTTTTTTTGTGCTGGGAAAGAATGTAGAGATGTATCCCGATCTCTTCGAGCGTATCATTGAGCGCGGCCATAGAGTAGGCAACCACACCTACTCACACCAAAAGGGGTGGAATATGTCCTTGGAGCGCTATGTGGAGGATGTCGACTTCGCCAATGATCTAATTCATAGCGAGCTCTTTAGACCCCCCTATGCGCAGATCACACCCTCGCAGGTGCGTATGATAAGTCAGCGCTACAAACTCATCATGTGGAATGTGCTCTCTAGGGATTACAACCGTAACCTCTCGCCTCACACCTGCCTTCTGAACGTCACCAAGTACTTGGAGCCGGGCGCAGTGGTAGTTTTTCACGATAGCGAGAAGGCTTTCCGCAACCTTAGCTATGCGCTTCCTCGCACCCTAGATAAAATCCGAGAGCTTGGATTAAAATGTAAAGTTATCGAGTAATATCATGAAGATTATATTAGCACAAACCGCAGCAAGTGGCGCCATCTACACACGTCAGATCCTCTCCCTGTTGCTCTCCAGCGATGAGGTGAGCGAAGTTGCCCTTATCCGCAGCCGCGTGGCAGATTCCGTCACAACATATGAGGGGTGCACATTGCCTAATGGCGAGAAGATCAAAGAGTACTCCAACGACGATATGTTTGCCGCAGTTGCAAGTGGCTCAGCACGCTACGAGGCGATGATTATCGCCCCTACGAGTGTTGGCACCGTTGGGCGGATCGCATCGGGCATCTCCGACTCGCTTATATGTAGAGCGGCCGACGTGATGCTCAAAGAGCGTCGCAAACTCGTGCTGCTAGTTCGTGAGACCCCCCTCTCGCTTATCCACCTCGAAAATATGACAAAGCTCTCTCAAGCAGGAGCCATAGTGATGCCGGCCTCCCCCTCATTCTACAATGGCGAATCAACCATCGAAGAGCTCTGCATGACCCTCTCTCGAAGAGTGGTAGCAATGGCCGGCGTGGAGTGCCCGCGAGAAGAGTGGAACGGATTAAAATAGAGTTTACACCACTTGCTTATGCCCTACCAATCCAAGTTAACTAATTCTGTTTCTCCTCGAAGTGAAACGGTGCGAAGTGGTCGCTTTGATCTTTGCTCTTCCACTCTGGTTTACGCATAGTGTATATTAAAAATGGGGCACCTACCATTATAACGCAGCCCACTATTAACACGGCGAACCATACGGTGTTGCTGCCTGTTGATATTTGGCTTGGGGGGATGAAGCTCAATACAAATGCTAGCAGCGAACCACAAAATCCCATCAACCCTAGCAGCCACATTAGAGCATTTCCACGACCTAGTTTAAAGGGTCGAGGCGTATCGCGAAGCTTGTAGCGCAGGGTGATGGCTGCTGCAAACATAAGCATATACATTATTAAATATAGGAGCACGGTGAGCTGTGAGAGTATCTGGTAGAACGATTGCACCGAGGGCATAACCACGAAGAGCAGCGAGAGGAGTGTTACGAGCGCTCCCTGCACCAATAGGATGTTGCGTTGCACGCCCGCCTTATTTGCCTTTTGGAAGAATGGAGGGAGGTATCCCGCTTTTCCCACTGCGAAGATACCCTTAGAGGGGCCCGCAACCCATGTTAGCACGCCCGCCAATACACCAAACATAAGAGCTATGGCGAAGATAGGTGAGATCCACGAGAGGTGGAAATATGCCAAGTACTTATCTATACCAATGAGCAGTGATTGAGTGAGGTTGATCTTATCGGCAGGGATCACAACACCTAGCGCGAAAGTGCCTAGAATAAATATAAGAACCGTTATCAAAGAGCCTACTATGATCGCTTTAGGATAGTTGCGCGAGGGGTTCTCGACATCCATCACATGAATACCCATCATCTCCATTCCGGCATAAAAGAGGAAGATGCTACTTGCGAGGACTATATTATTGAGCTTCGAAAGGTCCGGGATAAAGCTCTGAGTGAGGTCGAGGTTGTTGTGACCACCCGTAGAGAGATAGACGCAACCCATGACTAGGAGTAGAGCCGCTGGAATGATCGTACCTACCATACCGCCCCACTTGCTGATCTTACCAACCCAGCTAAGACCCTTTAGGGCGATTAGTGTAGCGGTCCAATATATCGCAAGAACCACACAAAGAGTGAATATCTTATCTGAAGCTAGCGCCATATCGCTACTTTGATCCTTGCCTATGAAAGCGATGGAGACGGCACCAAATGTGAGCACCGTGGGGTACCATATTGTAGATTGTATCCATTGAAGCCATATCGCAAGGAAGCCTGTGCGAGCTCCAAAGGCCTCCCCCACCCAGCGGAAGACTCCTCCCTGCTTATCGGAAAACATCGCTGCTAACTCCGCTGCGACGAGTGCCGTCGGGATCAGAAATACAATTGCCGCAAAAAGATAGTAGAAGGCCGAAGAGAGGCCATATACCGCCTCCGATGCCAATCCACGAAGGCTCACCACTGCCGTAATATTCATTATGGCAAGCGTCATTACGCTGAGTTTAAACCCAGTTGAACTTTTTTTTATCTCCATAGTTCGTTTTTTTAGAAAATTTGTTTTAACTTTGGTCTGCAACTATCGTGCAAAGGAAGTTTTCTATTTTAACGTGAGTTCGAAAATTATTCGAACTCAGAACTTCCTATTTTGGAGCAATTTATAAAATTGCGACTAAGCCCACTCTTTACAAAGAGGGGGTTTGGGGGAGATTTTAAATACTCAGTGTTGTTTTTAAACAACACTTAACGTGTGGTCGAGAATAGCCCCACCACACAACATTAACATTTTCAACGAGTTTGAAGTGGAGCTATTCTCTACCTCACGTTATTTTAAACTACTATAATTGAGGCCTATCGCACCATAAGAAAAGACAATGGTTTTTATTAGGATTATAAGAAAATAGTTGATACCTTTGCATTACAATATAGATAAAACACAAACAATTAAAAATTTATAATTATGGCAAAGAAATGGCGTTGTACCGTATGCGGTCACATTCACGAAGGAAACGAGGCACCTCAAGCGTGTCCACTATGTAAAAAAGGAGCAGAGTTTTTTGTAGAGGTAGTAGAGCAAGCAGAGGATGCACCCCTAGTATTCGTTACAGAGCACAAGTTGGGCGATGCAGCAGGCGCAAGTGCAGAGCTAATGGAGGGTCTTAACGCACACTTCAGCGGAGAGTGCTCAGAGGTAGGTCAATACCTAGCTATGGCTCGTCAAGCAGATCGCGAGGGATATCCTGAAATCGCAGAGGCTTTCAAGCGTTACGCTTGGGAGGAGGCAGAGCACGCATCGAAGTTCGCAGAGCTTCTAGGAGATGTTGTTTGGGACACTAAGACCAACCTCCACAAGCGTATGAATGCAGAGAGTGGCGCATGCGAAGATAAGATGCGTCTAGCTCGCATGGCTAAGGAGCAAAACCTAGATGCAGTTCACGACACAGTTCACGAAATGGCTAAAGATGAGGCTCGCCACGGCGCAGGCTTCCAAGGACTATACAATCGCTACTTCAAATAGGCGTTTGCAAAATACTTAAAAAAAGAGATCAAGGGAAACTCCTTGATCTCTTTTTTTAAGCAATCGCACGACGCACGCGGCGATATAGCAGTATTGCGGCGGTGGTTAGACCTACGAAGAATCCTACGTATAATCCTTGCGGGCCCATATTGAGGGTGAATGCGCAGAGGCATCCTACGGGGATATTTAGCACCCAGTATGCAAAAACGGATATGGGGAGGATGATCTTCACATCTTGCATCCCTCGCATGATACCTATACCGATGCATTGAAGGCCGTCGGATACTTGGAAGAGGGCAATGAAGATCAGTAGTGTTGAGGCCATCTCGATCATCTCGCTATTTGTTGTGAAGAGCTGAGGTAGCACCGTTTGAAAGATTATGAATATTGCTGCCGTGAGGCTGTTCCAGAGTAGTGCGAGGTGGTATGCGGCATTTGAGGCTATCTTCATCTGTGCTCTATCGCGCAGGCCATAGCAGTGTGATATTCTGATTGTTGTGGCGGAGCTTATCGAGAGGACGATCATAAAGGCGCAGTTCATAAGGGATGTGCCGATCTGATTCGCTCCAATGATCGTTGAGCCGAAATGCCCCATGATGATCGAAGAGATGACAAAGGCGGAGCACTCGAAGAAGACCTGTGAGGAGATTGGCAGTCCAATTTTAATTAGCTGCACGGACTCCTTGCGCTCTAGCTCTTTGAACTTAAACCCTTCGAAATAGGATCTAAACCGTTTCACAGAGAGGAAGAAGGTGAATATTATCACCGCTTGCAACACTCGCGAGATGAGTGTTGCCACACCCGCTCCTAATGCTCCCATCTCTGGGGCTCCCCATGCGCCATTTATCAGGGCGTAGTTGAGCATGATGTTGATAGCATTGCAGAATATTACGATATACATCGTTGTGCGCGTGTTGCCGAGTCCTTCGAGGAACTGCTTGAATACGAAGAAGATCATCACAGGCACCATGCTCCACACCAGCGACTTATAGTAGGGAATGGCCATTGCCACGACCTCTTCGGGTTGTCCCATGTAGCTTAGTAGTGGAATGATCGCAAATTGAAATAACATCGCCAAGGCTCCAATGATAGGGAATACCACAAGGCTGTTACCTAGATATTTAGAGGCCTCCTTCATTCTACCCTGCACAAAGAGCTCACCAATTATTGGAGTTAGACCAAAGGTGAGACCCATGCAGGCGATATAGATTAGAAAAAATACAGAACCTCCAAATGAGGTTGCAGCTAGGGGCAGAGGGTCGTCGCCACCATATTGACCTACCATGATGTTATCGGCCAATTGAACTATGACCTGCCCTAGTTGGCTCATCATGACGGGAAGAGCTAGTGTCAAGTTAGCTTGATACTCTTTTTTATACTTTGAAAATTTATACATTAAAGAAAATTAGTTTTTATTTTGTGAAAAGCTCTTTGATCTCCGCCACAACAAAGTTGCTTCCACCTATGAAGATCATATCACTCTCTGAGGCCATCTCTCTAGCGCGTTGCAGAGCCTGCTCGACGCTTTCGACAGCCTCTCCACGTAGGCCATGAGCTGTGGCGCACTCTAGGAGCTGTGAGGTGGGGAGAGCTCTCTGGCTGTGGGGACGAGTGAGAAGGTAGTAACCCTCCGCGGGGAAGTGATCGAGGATGGTGTCGACATCCTTATCGGAGGCGAAGCCCAAGATGCAATATAGCTTCTCGAAGTTGCTTTGTTTAATCTGCTGAGCTACTAGCTTAAGGCTATGCGAATTGTGCCCCGTGTCGCAGATTGTCAAGGGAGCCTCTGCGATCTTCTGCCAACGACCCTTAAGGGAGGTTGTAGCGGCAGTATGTGCCACCCCCTCGACAAAGGCGCGACGACTAATTGAGAGGGGTGTATGGCGGTGTAGGTAGTCTGCCGCAGCGATGGCTGTGATGAGGTTTTCGCGTTGGTAGGAGCCGGCCAAATCTATATCGAGCTGGAAGATATACCTATCTAGGTGCCGCTCAATGGTTATCCGCTGCCCATCCGCAGTTGCACTTTGCTGCAAGCAGCTGAAACGCTCCTGCGCAAAGATGATGGGAGAGTTTAATTCGTGTGCACGCGAGGTGAAGATCGAATTATAGCGATCATCACGCTCACCCACAACTACGGGGATACTCTTCTTGATGATGCCACCCTTCTCTGCGGCAATCTTCTCGATGGTATCACCCAAGTATGATTGGTGCTCTAGACCAATATTTGTGATAACACTTAAGATAGGCACAATAATATTGGTTGCATCGAGCCTTCCGCCAAGCCCCGTTTCGATGATAGCAATCTCAACGTTGTTGTGCGCGAAATAGTCGAAGGCTAGTGCCGTGGTCATCTCGAAGAAAGAGAGCTGCAACTGCTCCATGCGTGCGCGATTGCGTGAAACGAAGTTTATTACTCGCTGCTTGGGGATCTTCACGCCATCTATGCGAACTCTCTCGCGGAAATCCTCAAGGTGAGGCGAGGTATATAGCCCCACGCAATATCCCGCTTCACGTAGCACCGATGCTAAGATATGAGAGAGAGAACCCTTACCATTTGTTCCTGCTACATGTATTGTATAGAAGTTGCGCTGAGGGTTACCCAGCTCCTTGCAAAACTCTGTGATGCGCTCTAAGCCCGGCTTATATGCGTCACTCCCAACCTCTTGAAAGGAGGGCATAGAGGTGAATAGATACTCTAATGTTTGTGAATAATTCATCTATTAATTTGGTTTCTTTCTAGACAAGATGGCTACGGCGACGCACGCGGTAGACCATATAATTAAGTAGTGAGAGGATTGCGACAAATATTGCTACTCGCGCTATATAATCCCCATATCGAGTGTAGATCGTTATCTTAGTGTTGAGAGCCACGTCATCGGTAAGCACCCCGCGCTCATCCCATCCCAGCGACTCTAATTTATCGCCTCTGGAGGAGATAAAGCCTGAGATACCTGTATTTGCACTGCGGGCAATAGCTCTGCGATGCTCCACAGCACGTATGGCCGACATGGAGAAGAGATGACGATAGCCCGGTGTATTATCCCACCAGCAGTCGTTAGAGATCACGAACATCGCCTCGGCACCATTGCGCACAAACTCACCATAGTAGGCTCCATAGAGCGCCTCATAGCAGATGGCGGCACCCACCTTTGCGCTAGGATCATCAAAGACTACTCGCTGCACACCACGTCCCAATTGCCCAAGGCTGCCTCCAAGATCTATTATAAGAGCATCAAAGCGCTTGAGCAGCCACACAAAGGGGATACTCTCGGTGCCGACCACCAATTTTGCTTTGTGATGAAGCTTAGCCTCAGAGTGCTGAGGCAGGTAGAGTGCCGAGTTGAAGATGTCGTAGTAGTTATCACCACGCTTTCGTGCCGTCTGCGTCTGACTCCCTGAAGTGTAATACTTCAATGTAGAGAGACCTGAGACGAGTGCTGCATGCTCATAGTGCTGCTTCATTACTCCGCGTAGCTTCCCCACAAAAGTGGAACGGTCGATAGCATTCACATTAACCAAATCGGGTATCGAGCACTCCGGAAGAACTACAAAGTCCGTTGTAGATGGCCCCTGAGAGATTAGCTGTAGGATATTCTCACGCTGCTCATCGTCATCGGGATGCACAGGGCGTCCAAAGTGGATATTGGGCTGAACTACAGTGACCTCAATAGACCCCGCAGAGGGCTCTTTATAGCTAATATAGATCACCACAGAGATCAAAAGAGGGATCAACGCTACCGCTGCCGAGGCCACCATCGTTGCTCTTTTGCGACCCTGCCACGCCTCATAGATCAAGATATTTGTGAGTAACACCCACAGTGAGCCCCCAAAGAGCCCCGTATACTCATACCACTGAATAGCCCAGATATCTGCCGAAAAACCATTACCTAGTAGAAGCCATGGCCACGAGAGGCTACTTTGAGTATACCAATACTCAAGAGCAATCCACAACGAGACCAAAAGCGTATACGACAACATCTTAGAGGCTCTCTTCGAGAGGGTGTGAAAACCCATAAAGGCGATCATGGAGAGTGTCGAAGAGACTATAGTAGCGGCAATTGGACCCACCGGAGTAGCATTCCAGATCCACCACACGGTAGCTATATTCCACAGCACAAAGGTGAGTAGCGCATAGCGGAACATGCTCCACCACCCCGCACGCGAATCCTCCACCTCGCCACTAATCCACAACAGCGGAACAAGCGCCACAAGAAGAGGTAACCCACTGACACTAAGCCAACCAACAGAGAGGAACACCACTGAGAGTGCCACCGCAAGAATCTTTCGCCCCATATTAAAAATAGTAATCATTTCGTTAAACGACAAAAGTACAACATTTGAGTCAATGCCCCAAATTTAACTTGCAAATATTAAAAAAATAGACTATTTTTGTTCACTCTAGAAAAGCATAAAAATCAATGAAAAGAGCGATAAATAGAATTAATTATGGATTTAAGTTTTTATTAACTTCATCTCGTAGCCTCTGCTACAGAGTTAATATTCTACTCTATGGTGATGCCTATCTAATAAAATTGGCTAAAAAGCGATTCCTAAAGAAGGTGGGACGACCTCTTAACTGGGAGAACCCGCAGAGCCTAAATGAGATCCTTAACTACAACAAGATCAAAGGCGACACCTCATTATGGCCAACGCTAGCTGACAAACATGCTGTCAGAGAATATGTCAAGGCAAAGGGGCTAGAGAGCATTTTAGTGGAGCAGTTTGGAGTATGGGAAAGCGCCAAAGAGATTGACTTCGACACTCTGCCTCAAAGCTTTATCCTTAAACCGACTAATGGTTGCGCAAAGTTTATGCTAGTAAGAGACAAATCGAAACTCAACATCGCTACAACCAGAGATAAACTTGGATCGTGGCTACATAATAGATTTGGATTTAGATCTGTCGAACCTCACTACCTTAAGATCAAGCCTCGAATCATTGCCGAAAAATTGCTATTAGCACCATCTGAAGATAAATTGCAAGCAGACTCCCTTATTGATTATAAGTGGTATTGCTTCAATGGGCATGTTACATACGCCTTTGTTGCATCAAACAGATCTCAAAAGGCTCACTCCTACAAGATGGCAATATACGATACGGAGTGGGTGGAACACTATCACCTTATCACAAAAGGGAATAAAGAGATAGGGTTAGTCCCCAAACCCACACGCCTCGACGAGATGCTCGAAATCTGTAAAACCCTCTCTACAGGACTCCCCTTCGCAAGAGTCGACCTATACGAAGTTGACGGAAAAGTCTATTTCGGAGAGATCACCCTAACCCCAGCCGCAGGCTACTCAGTGATTCAAACAGAGGAGTTTGACCACCTAATGGGGGAGGCTTATCGCAAATACAACTCTTAATTTGCAATAAACATAGGGCAGTCGCACAGAAATATAGTTTCTTATGCCTCCGGCGGGCAGGGTGCTCCCTGCGGAGCTATTCTTCTCTTGCGGATTGGGCTTATAGCTAGCGCTATGAAATCCGAGGTTAACCTCGCTGATGGGATGATGGCAACCGTAGGTTGACATAGATAGATGTATAATGTTGAGCGTTGCAAATGAATTTGCATAAGCTCAATGTTATACATCTATCGTAGGGCAAAGCCCCATCCCATCAGTGCAATAAAAGGTCAAAAACGATAGTTTTTGAATCCAAGCTAAGCTTGGTGCCGCGCGGCATGAGCGCGATGAGAGACTTTTTTTCATGCAGCAACCCTAAAAAATCAAAAAAAAGTTTGCATAATAAATTTTTTTAATTACTTTTGCAATCAACAACATAACAAAATGAAAATGAGACATTCACTTAGTGCACGATTTTACTTCTTTTATTTTAGCTTCTTTTTTACAAAGAGAGGATGGGAGAGTATATGTGCGTAAGTGTTTAAGAGTATATAAAAATCCCGTTCTAGATTTAGAGCGGGATTTTTTTTGAAAATGAGGAGTCGTAGATAATGAAAAAAATTACAATTCAAGGTGTCGAAGGGTGCTACCACGAGGTTGCAGCACGTAAATATTTCGAGGGTGAGGAGATCGGAGTGATTCCCTGTGCTACATTTGGGAAGCTCTTCGAGACAATGGCCGCGGATAGATCGCTATTGGGTATTGCTGCCATTGAGAATACTATTGCGGGATCGTTGCTTCAGAACCACAATCTGTTGAGTGATAGCTCTCTAAGGATTGTAGGAGAGCAGAAGATTCGAGTCTCACATGTGGTTGCGGTGCTTCCCGGAGAGAGCATTGAGGATATCAAGGAGGTGCACTCTCACCCTATTGCCCTTATGCAGTGTGGCGAGTGGCTCTCCAAACACCCCTCCATCAAGGCTGTTGAGAGCGATGACACGGCAGAGTCGGCTAAGATAATCTCCGAGCAACAACTTAAGGGGCATGCCGCGATATGTGGCGCATGGGCTGCCGAGCTCTATGGGTTAGAGGTCATTGAGCGAGGTATCGAGACCAACCACCACAACTTCACCCGTTTTCTTATTCTCTGCGACGAAGAGGCCATCGAGAGTTACACACAGATTGACAAGATCAATAAAGCCTCAATCCAATTTTCGCTTGCCCACTCCACGGGCTCGCTCTCCAAGATTTTAACAATTCTCTCTTTCTACGACGTTAATCTCACCAAGATTCAATCTTTGCCTATCATTGGTTGCGAGTGGGAGTATCTATTCTACGTCGATCTCACTTTTGACAATATAAAACGCTATCGCCAAGCACTTGATGCGGTACGTCCTTTGATAACTGATTTTAAGGTGTTAGGTGAATATATTGAGGCGCCAACACCACAGATATAGATATTTAATCAAATTAAAATAAAAAACTGAACGATCATGAGAAATCTAAATCCCAATTTCATCCCCAATGTAGAGCTTCAACGCCCTATCATCATCTCCGGTCCATGTAGCGCTGAGACTGAAGAGCAACTTCTAACCACCGCACACGAGCTACACAAGCTTGGTGTAAAGATCTTTCGAGCAGGCGTATGGAAGCCTCGCACCAAGCCCGGTGGATTTGAGGGTGTTGGCAAAGAGGGCTTAGAGTGGATGCAGCGTGTTCGTCGCGAGACAGGCATGTTGATCTCGGTTGAGGTGGCTACACCAGAGCACGTTCGTCAGGCGCTCGACGCGAAGATGGATATGTTGTGGATTGGTGCTCGCACCTCGGCTAACCCCTTTGCGATGCAGGATATTGCAGATGCACTTAAGGGTGTCGATATTCCGGTTCTTGTGAAGAACCCCGTTAGTCCCGACCTCGATCTATGGATGGGTGCGATGCAACGTCTGCGCAATGCAGGTATCACTCGCCTTGGCGCCATCCACCGCGGTTTCTCCAGCTATGGTGATAGCATCTATCGCAATCAGCCAATTTGGTCTATTCCAATCGAGCTACACCGCCAATATCCAGATATGCCAATCATCTGCGACCCTAGCCACATGGGAGGAAAGCGCTCTATGGTTGAGCCCATCACACAACAGGCGATGGATCTAGGTTTCAGCGGCGTTATGATCGAGTCTCACTGCAACCCCGATGAGGCGTGGAGCGATGCTGCACAGCAGCTTAAGCCATGCGACCTTGGTGATGTGCTTAGCCGCATCGTGATCCGCGATAAGAGTGTCTCCACACAAGACCTTAGCGACCTACGTCGTGAGATTGATGAGCTTGATGGCTCTCTTCTAGAGCTCCTTGCAAAGCGTATGAAGCTCTCTCGCAGCATTGGTATCTTCAAGAAGGAGCACGACATGCCAATCCTTCAAGCGGAGCGCTACGACGAGATCCTCGAAAAGCGCGGTGCTCAGGCAGCGGCCTTGGGCCTCGAACCAGAGTTCGTGAAGGAGGTTCTTCAAAGTATCCATGAGGCCTCTGTGGAGCTTCAGATCAAGATTAATAGCGAAAAAGAGTAACTACAAATTTAATTCATGTTTCTTCCAACAACAGCAAAAGAGGTTAAGGCCTTGGGCTGGGATTACTTAGATGTGATCCTATTCACGGGTGATGCCTATATAGATCATCCATCATTTGGGGCAGCTGTAGTTGGTAGACTGCTTGAGGCTGAGGGCTATAGGGTTGCTATAGTCCCTCAACCTAATTGGCGGGATGATCTACGCGACTTCAAGAAGCTAGGTCAGCCGCGTCTCTTCTTTGGTGTCTCGGCAGGATCCATGGACTCCATGGTGAACCACTATACGGCGAATATTCGCCTACGCAGCAACGACGCCTACACACCCGGCAATAAGGCGGGCTTCCGTCCCGACTATGCCGCGACGACATATGCTAAGATCCTCAAGGAGCTCTTCCCTCATACACCTGTGATATTGGGTGGCATTGAGGCCTCCTTGCGACGCTTAACCCACTACGACTATTGGAGCAATAAGCTACTTCCATCGATCCTATGTGAGAGCGGTGCCGACCTACTTATGTATGGCATGGGTGAGGGCGTGGTGGAGCGTGTAGCCAAGGCCCTTAGCAATGGCTATAATGCGAAGCTATTGCGCAAAATCCCGCAAGTAGCCTTCGTTGCCGACAGGAACTATGTGGAGCAACTCAACAAAGAGAAAACTATTATGCTCTCCTCCTATGAGGAGTGTTGTCGTAGTAAACGTAGTTTTGCAGATAACTTTAAGGTAATCGAGACGCAGAGCAACCTTCGATGTAGCGACACAACACTTGTAGAGAGGGTTGGAGAACGTTATGTCGTTGTGAATCCACCTCTTGCGACACTCACCACGAAGCAGGTCGACCACTCCTTCGATCTTCCATATGAGCGTGCACCACACCCCAAATATAGGGGTAAAGGCGATATCCCAGCGTGGGAGATGATTAAGCACTCTGTGAATCTGCATCGTGGCTGCTTCGGAGGCTGCTCCTTCTGTACGATCTCAGCGCACCAAGGTAAGTTTATTGCATCGCGCTCGGAGCGTTCCATCCTGAGTGAAGTGGAGCGGGTCACCTCAATGCCTGACTTCAAGGGTTACCTCTCCGATATTGGAGGCCCCTCAGCAAATATGTATGGCATGGGAGGTCGCGACACGAACCTCTGTGACAAGTGTCGACGCGCCTCATGTCTCCACCCCAAGATCTGCCCCAATCTCAACAATGACCATCGCCCCCTCTTGAAGCTCTACGACAAGATCAGAGCAGTGAAAGGCGTGAAGAGGGCCTTTATTGGTAGTGGCATCCGCTACGACCTCTTCGACAACTCCCCCTATCTGGAGGCGGTGCTTCGCCACCATACATCTGGTCGCCTGAAGGTTGCCCCGGAGCACACCGAGCCAAAAGTATTAAAGATAATGCGGAAACCCTCCTTCGAGCAGTTCGAAGCTTTAAACGATAGCTTTAAACAGATCTGCCGCCGTGAGGGACTCCCCTATCAGCTTATACCATACTTCATATCGTCACATCCCGGCTGCACCGAACGCGATATGAAAGAGCTCTCACGCAAAGTGCTGGGACGTCTTAACTTCACCTTGGAGCAGGTCCAAGACCTTACCCCAACCCCCATGACACTCTCTTCGGTAATGTTCTACACAGGTATCGACCCCTACAGCGGCGAAGAGGTCTATGTAGCTAAAAGCCAAGAGGCTAAAAGAGCCCAAAAGAGCTACTTCTTTGCCCCCAAGAACTTCCGAAAGAGGTAGTTTACAGCTCTCTTACTGCGCTCATGCCGCGCGGCACCAAGCTTAGCTTGGATTGGGTAGCTATAAGCCAAATACGCAAGCAGAAATACTATTTATCGCAATAAGCGCAGTGAACAACGCCATCGGCAGCTCTCTTAGAGAGTCTGTCGACATCTTCTGTTGAGCTTATGCAGGCTGGGTTTGTGCAGATGTGGGTACCTATCTCGAAGGCTTGATCGTAGTGTGGGGTGGTGGCAGGTGTGACTCCTTCGTTCCATTTCAGCAGGCTATATATCAGTGCCATGCGTACAAACTTACCATTCTCCACTTGGCGGAAGTATGCTGCGCGTGGGTCGGAATCCACTTCGCGGGTGATCTCATTGACGCGGGGTAGTGGGTGCAGTATTACCATGTTCTCTTTAGCCTCTATGAGTTTCTCTGGGGAGAGGATGAAGCTATCTTTGAGGCGTTCATACTCTGCTTTGTCGGCAAAGCGCTCGCCCTGCACGCGCGTCATGTATAAGACATCTAGCTGGGGCATAGCCTCTTCGAGTGTTGAGATCTCGACAAACTCGATGGGTGATCCTGCGACCTCCTTGTAGACATATCCGGGGAGCTTAAGCTCGTTGGGAGCGATCAGAACAACCTTGATTGCGGTGAATCGTGCGAGAGCCTTTATTAGCGAGTGCACGGTGCGTCCATATTTGAGATCGCCACAGAAACCTACGGTGAGCCCCTCAAGGCGTCCAAGTTCACGTTTTATTGTAAGCAGATCGGTTAGGGTCTGAGTGGGATGTGAGTGGCTACCATCGCCCGCATTTATCACAGGGATCTTCACATATTGAGATGCTACGAGGGGGGCACCCTCCTTGTGATGGCGCATTGCGATGATGTCGGCAAAGCACTCTAGTACGCGAGTGGTGTCGGCAACGGTCTCACCCTTAGATACGGAGGAGGATGCAGCATCGTCGAAACCGAGGACGGTTCCACCTAACTCCAACATGGCAGCATTGAAGCTCAGTCGAGTGCGTGTGCTGGGCTCATAGAAGAGTGTAGCTAGCTTCTTGCCGTGGCATACGGTGCTGTACTTTGTGCGGTCAGCGATGATATCTTCAGCTGTTTGGATTATCTGTAGAGTCTCCTCTACGGATAGGTCTGTTGGGTCGATTAGGTGTCGCATGGTGGTGAGTTTGTATTAAATAATAAAAAAAGGTTGCCCTCAATAGATGAAGGCAACCATATGTTGAAAAGTTATCTTTAGATTCCTTCGCCCTTGACTGGAATAGGCATCGCTGCATAGACGCCATCGGCCAACTTTTGACGAACTGTCTTAAATGCTTCAAGAGTGTAGTTAACATCCTCGATGGTGTGAACCGCTGTTGGGATCACGCGGAGGATGATCTCACCCTTTGGTATAACCGGGTAAACTACAATCGAGCAGAAGAGGTTGTGGTTCTCGCGGAGGTCAACGATCAAGTTGGTAGCCTCGTTCACACCACCCTTCATGTAGACTGGGGTTACTGGAGATTGAGTTACTCCGATCTCGAAGCCATTCTCCTTCAATCCACTCTGTAGAGCGTTGGTCACCTCCCACAATTTTGCTAGGTACTCTGGATGAGCCTTGATAAGCTCTAGGCGCTTAAGGGCACCGATAACCATAGGCATAGGTAGCGACTTTGCGTAGAGCTGTGAGCGCATGTTATAACGGAAGAAGTTGATAAGCCACTTAGGACCAGCCACAAATGCGCCGATGCCAGCCATAGACTTAGCGAAAGTATTGAAGAGGACATCCACCTTGTCGGTTACACCAAAGTGCTCAGCGGTACCGCGACCTGTAGCACCCATAGTACCAAATCCGTGTGCGTCATCTACAAGAAGGCGGAAGTTGAACTCATCCTTAAGTGCAACGATCTTATCAAGGAAGCCGAGATCTCCCTTCATTCCGAAGACACCCTCTGTGATAACTAGAACGCCACCACGTTGCTCCTCAGCGAGCTCCGAAGCGTGCTTTAGTTGTAGTTTAAGTGAATCGAGGTCGTTGTGACCATATACAAAGCGCTTACCTTTATGCATGCGCAAACCATCAATGATACATGCGTGAGCCTCAGCATCGTATACAACTACGTCGCGTGCTGTAAGCAGGCAGTCGATAATAGAGACCATACCTTGGTATCCGAAGTTAAGGAGGAATGAATCCTCTTTACCAACGAACTCAGCTAGTTGACACTCTAGTTGCTCATGATATTTAGTTTGACCACTCATCATACGTGCACCCATTGGCGCAGCCATTCCAAACTCTGCGGCACCCTTTGCATCAGCCTCACGCACCTCTGGGTGGTTAGCAAGACCAAGATAGTTGTTAAGAGACCAGTTAAGCATCATCTGACCACGGAACATCATGTGAGGTCCCAACTCACCCTCCAACTTAGGAAAAGCGAAGTAGCCATGAGCAGCATTCATGTATTGTCCAATAGGACCACCCACGTTCTTTTCGAGGCGTTCAAAAATATCTACCATTATTTAATTTGTGTTATATAATTTATTAAAATTCTCGTAATGTTCCTTGGGATCACCCACTCGAACATACAAAGTTATAAAAATATGTATAACATTAAAGTTTTGAAACTCTTTTTTATTATGTTATATAGTAAAAATTAGTATTTATACTTAGAATCTCTTCTTACGAATATCGCCATCTTTAGCTAAGCCTCCTGTCGAGGTTTCGCGATAGAGGCTTGGTATATCTTGACCCGTTACCTTCATCACCTCTACCACTCTATCGTAGCTCACCATATGTTTACCATCGGAGTATGTCGCATATATATTCGAGTCGAAGGCTCGCGCTGCGGCAACTGCATTTCGCTCAATGCACGGCACCTGCACCAATCCACAAACGGGGTCGCACGTCAATCCAAGGTGGTGCTCTAGAGCCATCTCTGCGGCATACTCAATCTGTGAGAGGGTGCCTCCAAAGAGCTGACATGAGGCTGCCGCTGCCATGGCGCAGGCTACACCCACCTCTCCTTGGCACCCCACCTCTGCGCCCGATATCGAGGCATTCGACTTGGCTATATTTCCAAAGAGAGCGGCTGTGGCAAGTGCCTGAAGGATACGTCGCTCGCGGAACTCCTTATTTACATATAGGTAGTAGAGCACAGCTGGTAGCACCCCGCAGGAGCCACATGTAGGCGCTGTGACGATATCGCCACCTGCTGCATTCTCCTCCGAGACAGCTAGGGCATAGGCATAGAGCTTTCCGCGAGAGTTGAGGGTGCCATTGTAGCCCTTCGACTTAATGTAGTAGCTAACAGCCTTTCGACGCACGCCAAGGCCTCCGGGGAGCACCCCTTCGGTCTCCAAGCCATTATCTATAGATTGCTTCATGGCCTCCCATATTGTGCGGAGGAAGTCCCAGATCTCTTTTCCTTCGTATAGCTCGACATACTCCCAGAAGGTTGCACCCTCATGGTCACACCAATCGATGATCTCAGCCATTGTATGAAGAGGGTATATATTGTGGCTGCTCACCTCTTCGGCTGACGAGGCGATAGTGCCTCCACCGACACTAAAAACTGTCCACTCCTCGCGCAGAGCATCTCCCTCCATCGCTTCGAACTTCATTCCATTGGGATGAAAGGGAAGCACAATGTCGGGACACCACACAATCTCCGTGGGTGCCACAGGCTTCAATACATCGAGGATTGCTACATTTGTCATATGCCCTTTGCCGGTTGCCGCGAGCGATCCATAGAGGGTCACTCGAAATGATGTTGCAACAGCGTTGCGCTCCAAAAACTGCTCGGCAGCTCTCTTGGGGCCCATCGTGTGGCTACTTGAGGGACCCTTACCAATTTTATATAATTCTCTTATTGACTCCATAATCTACTTTTCCGCTTTAATAAATCCTCGCTCCGCTGCTAGCTGCTCCATAAGAGCATATGCAGCATCATATTGATTGGGGATCTTCCCATCGAGGATAGCATTTTTAATAACCTCTTTTATCTCTCCTATAGCGGCACATGGCGCCACGTTATATGTCTCCATGATTAGATCTCCACCGATTGGAGGCTGGAAGTTACGCACTCTGTCGCGCTCCTCCAGATCTTTCATCTTGCGCTCGACAAGCTCGAAGTTGGCTAGATACCTCTTCACCTTGGATTCGATCCCCGATGTGATGTCGGCACGGCAGAGGGTCATTAGAGCCTCCACGTCGTCGCCCGCCTCGAAGAGTAGTCGTCGCACAGCGGAGTCAGTCACGGCATCCTCCGAGAGGATGATGGGTCGAAGGTGCAAGAAGACAAGCTTCTGCACAAATTTCATAGGCTCCCCCAGAGGGAGTGTCAAGCGACGGAAGATCTTGGGGACCATCTTAGATCCCAGAGTCTCATGACCATGGAAGGTCCACCCAATTTTCGGATCGTAGGCCTTGGTGCGTGGCTTGGCTACATCGTGCAGCAGGGCTGCCCAGCGCAAGTAGAGATCCGAGGAACTCTGAGCAACATTGTCGAGCACCGCCATGGTGTGTTTGAAATTATCTTTGTGGGCATGTTTACCCACCTTGTCGACACCAGCAAGTGCTGCAATCTCAGGGAAGATCAACTTAAGAAGTCCACACTGCATCAATAGCTCAAAGCCAATTGAGGGGCGTGGTGACAAGAGTATCTTATTGAGCTCTACCAGTATACGCTCCTGCGAGATGATCTCAATGCGGTGCGCATTTCTTTCGATTGCCTCGAACGTCTCTTCATCTATGTCGAAACCCAACTGTGTTGCGAACCTCACTCCGCGCATCATGCGAAGGGGGTCATCCGAGAATGTTATATCGGGGTCACATGGCGTTCGAATGATGCAATCTTCCATGTCGTACATACCATCAAAGGGATCTACCAACTCACCGAAATTCTCACTTCGAAGTGACCATGCCATAGCGTTTATGGTGAAGTCGCGACGACGTTGATCGTCGTCGATTGTACCCTCCTCAACATATGGCTTACGTGAGTCGGGCGTATAGGACTCCTTGCGAGCCCCTACAAACTCCACCTCCACTCCATCTGCATGGAGCATCGCTGTGCCAAAGCGACGAAAGATCGAGACATTTGTTTTGAGCTCCGCGGCCAACGCTTCAGCAACCTCAACGCCACTACCGACCACCACAATATCAATATCGTTTGAGGGGCGATGCAGGTAGTAGTCGCGCACAAATCCCCCCACCACATATGCCTCAAGGTTCATCGAGTCAACGATACGTGATATGCGTCCGAATATAGGTTTTGAAAGGGGGTGTTTGCTATCTATCTTCATTACTTTGTTCTTTTTAGCTGTCGCTGGTAGAGAGCTACGGTATTCTCTAGGCCATAGTATAATGCATCACAAATCAGCGCGTGACCAATGGAGACCTCATCCACATTGGGTATTCTCTCGACGAAATATTCAAGATTCTCCAAACTTAGGTCGTGACCCGCATTGAGCCCCAATCCACACTCAGCGGCAGCGGCAGCGGCAGCCACATAGGGAGCTATCGAGGACTCTCTGTCGGCGGCATATCCCGCAGCATAAGCCTCCGTGTAGAGCTCTACGCGATCAGCGCCACAGGCAGCTGCTCCACGCACCATTTCGGGATCTGGATCGACAAAGATGGAGGCTCTCACGCCAGCTGCCTTAGCTCTTGCGCAGATCTCAGTGAGACGCTCGCGGTGAGCGAGAGTATTCCACCCCGCAGAGGAGGTGAGCGCGTCGGGAGCATCCGGCACCAAGGTGACCTGAGCGGGACGCACCTCGCAGACCATCGCCATGAAATCATCGGTGGGGTTACCCTCGATATTGAGCTCCGTTGCGATTGAGGCTTTCAGCTCAAAGGCATCTGAGTAACGAATGTGACGAGCATCGGGGCGGGGATGAATCGTAATTCCATCACCACCAAAGCGCTCAATGTCGAGTGCTGCGAGCTCAACGTTGGGCATATTACCTCCGCGTGAGTTGCGCACTAATGCTATCTTATTTATGTTAACACTTAATTTAGTCATATTTTATTACTATATTTGCGTTGTAAAGTTACTCAAAAAATATGAAACTTGATGAAAATTGCCCTTTTTTCTCGCTCCAGAGTAGAACATAAAACCAATGAGATCGAGCGAATTTTTGCTGCGATAGAGAAGTATAATTTGCATTATTGTGTAAATCAGGAGTTTGCACCAATAGTAGAGTCTCTCATTGGAGTTAAAATTAACCACTCCCAAATTTATGGAGACTCCGTGGGTGAGATGCCCCA
Organism: Rikenellaceae bacterium; assembly: GCA_047172325.1. GTDB lineage: Bacteria > Bacteroidota > Bacteroidia > Bacteroidales > Rikenellaceae > Alistipes. The sequence goes on from JBCQWG010000007.1 coordinate 41,602, forward strand.
AAATTCCGTAATGGTCTGCTATGGTGGCGATGGCACAATCCTCGATGGGTTGCATCGTCTTTCGGGTCAAAGTGTGGCGGTGGTTGGTATAAACTCCGGCCGCCTAGGATTTTTGGCCAGTGGCACGGGAGCAGATATAGAGACAATTTTTAGCGAAATTGCAGAGGGCACACTCGTTATCGAACGCCGCAAGATGCTCTCAATTGAGGGAGATCTCTTCGAGCCATCTGTGCACCACTATGCTGCAAACGAGCTCTCCGTGCAGAGGCTCGGTGCAACCATGATCTCGGTGGAGACTAAAGTCGACTCGCATCCCGTTGCAACATATTATGGCGATGGTGTAGTTGTCTCAACGCCAACAGGTTCCACCGCCTATTCGCTCAGCGCAGGTGGCCCAATTGTGGATCCCAATTGTGCCTGTTTCATCATCTCTCCTTTAGCTCCGCACAACCTCTCGATGCGTCCACTGGTGGTGCCTAACTCTTCTACTATCTCGATGCATATTTTTTGCCGTCAGGGAGATGCCGCCATCTCGCTCGATAATCGCACTTACCCCATTGGGGCGCAGGCTGAGATTAAAATAACTCTCTCGGAGGTTGAGTTTTTATTGGCCACATCAAACAATATATCGTTTTATCAAACGTTAAGAAACAAGATGATGTGGGGAGTGGATCTTCGAGAAAACAAAAAGGAGTAGCCCCGCACCATATTTTTACACCTAATTATAAGCATTATTTCGTTTTTTTTATGTAAGTTTGCACCTTATGAGTGAAAATAAGAGAGTTCCCACACATGTAGCCTTCATTATGGATGGCAATGGGCGATGGGCTAAGATGCAAGGTAAAGAGCGCTTTGAGGGTCATATTCAGGGTGTTGAGTCGGTTCGTATGGTTATTCGAGAATCGGCCGATTTTGGTGTTAAGTATGTAACACTCTATGCCTTTTCGACAGAGAATTGGGGCAGACCTACCGAGGAGGTAGATGCACTAATGGAACTTTTCTGCAAATGTATCGAGATGGAGACCCCCGGACTTGTTGAAGAGCGAGTTAAAGTGAAGATAATTGGGGATAAGAGCCGCTTCTCACCCAAGCTTCGCGAGTCGTTCAACTCAATTGAGAGCGCAACGGCAGGTGGCGATCGCTTGCAGATGACCTTGGCGCTTAACTACTCTTCGCGTGATGAGATTCGTCGTGCGGTGAGCTCCATTGCTTCGAGGGTGAAGAGTGGCGAGATTCAAGAGGAGGATATTAGCGAGGAGCTCATTAGCTCATCACTCGATACGGCAGGTATCCCCGACCCCGACATGGTTGTTCGCACCAGTGGCGAGTGTCGCATAAGTAACTTTCTGCTGTGGCAAGCATCATATGCTGAGTACTACTTCCCAGAGGTCCTCTGGCCCGACTTCACGCGTGAGGAGTATGCAAAGGCTTTGGAGGTGTATGCAGCGCGAGATAGACGTTTTGGCTTAGTTAAATAATGAAAAAACAAAATATAGATGAATCTTATTAAAGTATTTTTGGTAACAATCGCTGTCGGATTTGCAGTGCAAGGTTTTGCTCAAAAGAATGAAGAACAGAAGCTTGAGGCAACCGACTCAGTGTCGCTATACAACAATGTTCCAGTGATGGACAACACGGCAACACCTCAGCGTTATCTAATAAACAAGGTTAACGTTCATGGCGTTGAGACAATCGACCCTAATGTCTTGCGCTCCTCGATAGGTCTTATCGAGGGTGATTCAATCACTCTTCCAAGCAACTCTATCTCGGCAGCTATCCAGAGCCTTTGGAATCAGCGTCTCTATGCAGATGTGCAGATGGGAGCAACCATTGATGGTGACAGGGTTGATATCGACATCATGCTTAAGGAGCGCCCACGCGTGCTTAGCTGGAACTTTACCGGTATCTCCAATGCCAAGCAGAAAGATCTTACCGAAGAGTTGAAGTTGCGTCGTAACACGGAGCTTTCGGACTATGTTATCGACAAGAATATAAACCTTATCAAAGATTACTTCGCAGAGAAGGGTTTCCTCAACACCGAGGTTGATGTCTTGGTGGAGAATGACAAGGTGCGTGAATCAATGGTTAATGTCACATTCGAGGTCGACACCAAGGAGCGTGTTAAGATTGGTGAGATTGTCTTTGAGGGCAATGAGGCATTCGAAGATAAGCGACTTCGACGCACATTCAAAAAGACTCACCAGAAGAGCTGGAACATCTTCAATAGCACCAAGCTCAAAGAGGAGGAGTTTGAAAATGATAAAGATCTTTTGATCGACTTCTATAACTCGCAGGGTTATCGCAATGCGACGGTGGTGAGCGACACCATCTACGACATCAACGAGAAGCGTATCGGAATCCGCCTAAAGGTGTCGGAGGGTAATAAATACTATATTCGTAATGTCTCATGGGTTGGTAACTCGCTATACCCTACCGAGCAGCTCTCTGCAATGTTTGGAGTATTGCCGGGTGACACCTACGACCGCAAATCTATGCAAAAGCGCCTAGGTATTGGCATGGAGGCTAATCCCGAAGAGATGTCTATCTCGACGCTCTACCAAAATGAGGGTTACCTTATGTCGGTTGTGGAGCCTGCCGAGACCATCGTGGGGCCAGACTCAATTGATATCGAGGTGAAGATCTTCGAGGGCCGTCCATTTACCATTAATAATGTATCTATTGCAGGAAACCTTACGGTTGACGATGAGGTGGTACGTCGCGAGATCTACACACATCCGGGAGAGCTATATAACCGCTCACTCCTTATGCGTACCATCCAGCTGCTCAATGCTATGGGTCAGTTCAACCCTGAGAACATCATCCCAGATATCCGCCCTGTCTCTAACTCAGAGGTAAATATTGGCTTTATTCTGGAGGAGCAATCTAGCAACCAGCTGAATATTGCCGGTGGTTGGGGCTCTGGAACCTTTGTCGGCTCTGCTGGTATCTCACTTAACAATATCTCTACTGAGAACTTCTTCAAGAAGGAGTCGTGGCGCCCCTATCCTATGGGACGTAACCAAACTATCTCACTCTCAGCGCAGACCAATGGTACATACTACAAAGCGGCATCACTTAGCTTCTATGATCCATGGCTCGGTGGACGTAAGCCAAACTCATTCTCGCTTACATTCTACTACTCAGATCAGAACGATGCATACTACTCATACCAGACTCCAACTGCATATTTCCGCACAACAGGTATCTCCGCAGGATTGGGTAAGCGCCTCTCTTGGCCCGACCCATACTTCTCACTCTATGGAGAGCTTAGCTATGAGCGCTACAGCCTTATGAACTGGGGTACAACATTCGTAATGTCGGATGGTGCTGCAAATATGTTCTCTACACGTTTTGTATTGAGCCGCAACTCTGTGGATCAACAGATCTACCCACGTAGAGGTTCTAACTTCTCTGCTTCTGTGGAGCTCACTCCTCCCTACTCACTCCTTGATGGAAAAGATTACTCGGATGACAACATGTCAGATCAAGATCGCTACCGCTGGATCGAGTACCACCGTTGGGAGATGAATGCTGACTGGTATCAAACGCTCGACTCTAACGACAAGCTCGTACTTATGGCGAGTGCCGACATGGGATATTTGGGATACTACGATGCCAACAAGGTCTCTCCATTCCAACGCTTCGAGGTGGGTGGTGACGGTATGTCGGGCTACAGCATGTATGGTATCGACGTGATTGGTCTTCGTGGATATGAGGATGGAGCCCTCGACCCCGATTCAAGCTACTCACTAGGTTACAACAAATATACAGTTGAGCTACGCTACCCTATCATCCTTCAGCCTGCATCTCAGATCTTCGTTCTAGGATTCCTTGAGGGAGGTAGCGGATATAGCTCTTGGCAAAATTTTGCTCCTTTCAACATCAAACGCTCTGCCGGAGTTGGTATTCGTCTTAACCTCTCTGTTGTCGGAATGTTGGGTATAGATTGGGGTTATGGATTTGACTCAGCTGTGGGTGAGACCGAGAAGAGTGGAGGACAGTTCCACTTCGTATTGGGTCAACAATTCTAATGCGTGATGTTACAGAGAGATAATTATTGTGATATTTTTGCATAAATGGCAAAATAATTGAAACAAAATTATTATCTTTACATCTGTATAACGAATTAAAAAGTGCAATTATGAAAAAATTACTAGTATTAACGATAGCAATTATAGCATCATTGTCGGCCCTAGCAGCACAAAACTATATGGTCGTTGACTCAGAGCAGATCTTCAAGTCGATGCCTGATTATAATAGTGCTCTAAGCGAATTGGAGAGTCTTGCAGAGGGATATCAGAAGAATGTCGACGCGCAGTTTGAGGCCGTGGAGACACTCTACACAACATATATGGCGCAACGCAACTCCCTCACAACAGCCGAGCGCACCGCGCGCGAGAGTGAGATATTGAAGAAAGAGGAGGAGGCAAACGAGTATCAAGAGTCGATCTTCTCAACAGATGGATCCCTTATGAAGCGTCGCCTTGAGCTCATCTCACCCATCCAGAAAAAGGTCTTTGAGGCGATCGAAAGCTACGCCAAGGCTAATGGCTTCGATATGGTCATCGACCTAGCATCAAATGCGACAGTGCTCTACTACTCAGAGCAGGTTAACCGCACCGATGCGATAATAACAATTTTGAAATAACAAACTTTAAATATTAATTAACCCGTATGAAAAAAGTAATGAGAGTGTTTATGGTTGTTGCGCTTACACTATGCACAACATCTATATTTGCACAAAAAATGGGCCGTATCAACATGCAAGAGATTGTAATGTCAATGCCTGAAACAACAGAGATGCAAACAAAGTTAGAGGAGTTCCGCAAAGATCTAGTGGGCAACCTCGAAACAATGCAAGTAGAGCTCAATAATAAGTTCGTTGATTACCAGAATACATCCGCTACTGCTACTGACGCTGTTCGCAGCCTCAAGGAGAAGGATATTCAAGATCTTCAAACTCGCATGCAAGAGTTCGAGCAGAGCGCAATGCAAGAGATGCAAGCAAAGCAAAACGAGCTTCTTCAGCCAATCATAACAAAGGCGCAAGATGCAGTTAAGAAAGTCTCTCAAGCAGGTAGCTACACAGTAGTTTACGACCTAGCAGTAGCTTCATTGGCTTACTACGACGAGGCAACCGTAATCGACATCACTGCCGCAGTTAAATCTGAGCTGGGTATTGTTGCTCAGTAACAACCACTTTACAACTGCCTCCGGCGGGCAGGGTGCTCCCTGCGGAGCTACTCTTCTCTTGCGGATTGGGCTTATAACTAGCGCTATGAAATTAAAGAGATCAAAAATGTTATCACGAATAAATTCGCATAACATTTTTGATCTCTTTAATTTTTTAAATGCCTTCGGGCATTTAAACCCAATCCGAGGTTAACCTCGCTGATGGATAATAATTTATTTTTTGTTTCTTCAAACTTTTTTAATATCTTTGTACTGTTCAACATATTCAGCAAAGGTGGGGAAACCTGCCTCTTAGCAAGGCGGGCATTTTTATGCTCTCGCCTCACTATATCCGCACGGGTGGTTTCGCTTCCGTGTGGAATATTAATGTATCCACAGCCTTTGCTGGTGTTGAACAACGGGTCGGCGAAATCACCTTTCTTTTTTCGCTACCGTGATTGTTTAACCATTTAAAAACTAAGGTAATGGAAAAGAGAGTACGATTCAACACAGTGACAAAATTTCAACTCAGTGATGAGGAGTTAAAGCACCTCTACACATTAATGGCGCTCATACTCTTCCCCTATGACTGTGATCCTGAGTACAAAGATTACAACCTTGTTAGGCGTCTTTGCAACGACTTTAATCGCTTTAATATGGAGATGACAAAGAGGTGTGAGAATGATCCTAACAATCTAGTTTTAAGCCAAATTCGCATCTTTATACAACGTCTCTACGGATATCTAAAGAGAGTAAGTCGAGATCTACAAGAGCCAACCTCGCTGATGGGATGATGACAACCGCAGGTAGGCATAGATATATGTATAATGTTGAGCGTTGCAAATTCATTTGCAAAAGCTTGATGTTATACATATATCGTAGGGCAAAGCCCCATCACATCAGTGCAACAAAAGTCAAAAACGATAGTTTTTGGATCCAAGCTAAGCTTGGTGCCGCGCGGCATGAGCGCGATGGGAGAGCATCTCAGCTATTTTTCACCTTAGGCTATAACATTTTGTGCGCACATACTCCACTTGCTCTTTGATGGAGCCATGCTCGCTCAGCTCTTTTGGGGTTATGGGGTCGCCTACCGACATGCGGAAGTGTTTGCCATGTTGATGATACATGCCATCGACGAGCAGCAGCATCTCTATATTTGCTTTGATGCGCAAGGCTTTGCGTAGGCGGTAGATGCGATAGAACCACTTATGTAGAGATCCCTCGACGTGGAGTGGGACGATTGTGCGATTTGTGGCGTGTGCACGTCGCACAAAGGTGTTTTTCCACTGAAGGTCAACTATATTGCCATCCACCACGCGGGAGCAGATGCCTGCCGGAAACATTAATATTGGCATGTCTGAGGCGAAGCCCTCCTCAAAGAGTTTTACGTAGAGGGGGTTTTGTGCACCCATGGTATTTACAGGTATCCAGATGGGTTTTAGGGGGTCGAGATACATTAGAAGGTCATTCACCACGACGCGAGCATCACCAAAGTGCTCTATGAGGCAATCGGCGATCATCATGCCATCCATACCACCAAAGGGGTGGTTCGAGGCGAATATGTAGCGCTGAGAGGGGTCTAACTTCTCTACGCCCTCCAGTGTGTAGGAGATATTCCAGCGCTTGAAAACATATTGCACAAAGGACTGCGGGGTGAGGTCCCAGCCGCATCGGAGGATATCGTTGATATCATCTTGATGCAAAATCTTTTTGAGGAAGTTAAAAACAAATCCCGGTATAAATTTGGTCGCCTTGGGCGCTTTCGAAGCGACGAGCGCTTTAACATCTATCTGTGGCATACTTTAAAAATAATATTCTGCAAATATAGCTTTTTTCGAACAAATTCGCTAACTTTACCCCCAAATATTATTTTCGATGACCCAATACACAAGCGACTATCACATCCCCGTTCTTCTCGAAGAGTCGGTTGAGCTAATGAATATAACACCTGAAGGGAAGTATGCAGATCTCACCTTTGGTGGAGGTGGACATACGCGCCATATCCTCTCTTTCTTGAAGGGTGAGGGAGCGCTATATTCATTTGACCAAGATCGAGATACGCTATCTAACGTGCCCGACTCACCCCACTTCAACTATGTGGAGAGTAACTTCCGCTTCCTGCGGGGTGCACTTCGCCTGCGCGGGGTTGACTCCTTGGATGCTATCCTCGCGGACTTGGGTGTTTCGTCACATCACTTCGATGCTGTGGAGCGTGGTTTCTCCTTTAGGGGTTCGGCACCTCTTGATATGAGGATGAATCAACGTGGTAAGATCACGGCAGCCGACATTGTTAATCGCTACTCCAATGAGGAGTTGATCCGCATATTCAGAGATTGGGGGGAGTTGCCCACACCCTTTAAGATTGCCAACTGCTTGGAGCGTGCTCGTGCGGTGGCTCCAATCACCACCACAGATGAGCTTGTGGCGGCGGTGGCTCCATGCACCCCCAAGAAGGATGAATCAAAGTTCCTCACAAAGCTCTTTCAGGGGCTTCGCATAGAGGTCAATGGGGAGATGGAGGCGCTCAAAATGGCTCTCGAACAGAGCCTAAAGGTACTTAAGCCGGGTGGCAGATTGGTGGTTATCTCCTACCATTCGCTCGAAGATAGGTTGGTTAAGAACTTTATGCGCAGTGGAAATTTTGAGGGGAAGGTAGAGAAAGATTTCTACGGACATGCCCAGACCCCTTTCGAGGTTGTCTCACGCAAGGCCATCGTGCCGTCACCCAAAGAGATCGAGCGCAACCCTCGTTCACGCAGCGCTAAGATGCGAGTGGCAATCAAACTTTAGTTAAAAGGTGGTTATGAGTAGAGAGTTCAATCCATACGAATATAGGGAGCCTATAGCTACACCCTCGGAGAGAATCGAGAGTGAGGTGGTTCACGTCGAGCGCGAAGAGCTTCCCCCAAGTGAGGAGGAGAGCGAGGAGGAGCGTGAAGAGCGTGAAGAAGAGGAGCGACAGGAGGCCAAGCGCAAGGCGCGCGAGAAGAATATATTTTGGCAGTTTATATCTGGCAATTGGCTTATCTTAGAGGGGATAACAGGCACCTATCGCTATCTTCTAGTGGTTGCGGCAACTCTCTTTTTGAGTGTTGTCTCGATCTTCTACACATTTCACATTAGCGAGAGATATACACAGCGAGAGAGTAGCGTGCAGCTGCTACGCGAGAGGGCGCTGGAGTATCAGAGTGTAAGGTTCAACAAGACCTCACATTCGGCAATAGTCAAGGAGTTGCAGCGACGCAACATCCCGCTATACGACGTTCAAGAGTCAAAAACAATTATAGAGAGGTAACACACCATGGCTAAGAATATTGCAAAGGGGCTGATGTTAAAACGCGCCAAGAATATCTTCTTGACCACGATTATAATCGTGGTCTTGGTCTTCGTGCGTATGATCTTCATTCAATACTTCTCTGCGGAGGTCAAAGTCCACTCAAAGAGGCTTCATGACAGGATCTTCAGCTGGCAGGAGGTGCCGGCACATCGCGGCTCAATTATGGATCGCAATGGAGATCTACTTGCGGTATCGACCTATAGCTATCAGGTGCAGATGGATTATGGCAGTGAGGGGTTCGACTCACACGAGAAGTTCCTCTCACAGAGTGACTCCCTCTCGAAGCTTCTTTCGCTCTATTTCAAAGATAAGTCGGCAGCTCAATATCGCCGCATGATGCTCGATGGTCGCCAGAAGGGGTATCAACTTAAATATATCAAAGATACATTGGTGGCTCGCTCCGAGGGGTGGTGGCTGCGTCTTTTAGATAAGTTACGTGACGATGAGTTCGAAACGGTGAAGCTCTACGACACCATTCGTGACCATAAACCCATAGCGCTACTTCCACGCGAGGTAGATTTCACCGAGTGGCAGACGCTTAAGAGATGGCCCATACTAAATTACAATATGGGTGTTACATATAATCTCACTCGCACCGATACGAGGGTCTATCCTCATGGCGAATTAGCGCGCAACGCTATTGGCAAGCTCCTCAAGGATAAAGGTACCGACTATGGTATTGAGGCGGCCTACAGCGAAGAGCTTGCGGCACATCCCGGTAAGATCTTGCGTCAGCGCATCGCACGCGGATTCTATGGGCAGGTGATAGAGGAGGATAACATCGAGCCGCGAGATGGTGGAGATGTGGTAACAACCCTTGATGTAAATATCCAAGATGTGGTGTCGCGCTCCCTCGAAGAGGAGCTTATACGCCACAATGCGATATGGGGCACCTCGATGGTGATGGAGGTGAAGACAGGTCACATCCTAGCGATGGCCAACCTCGGACGCAGTGGCAAGGGGCGCTACGTCGAAGATTTCAACTATGCTATTCGCACGCGTCTTGAACCGGGTTCGACATTCAAACTCGCCTCTCTTCTCGCACTCTTGGAGGAGGCTGGCATGTCACCCGACAAAACATACGACTCCGGAGATGGAAAGCTCCTTAGCGTAGGTACAGCTCGCGCGCAAGACTCTCATGCAGGATACTCCGAGGTGGATCTACGCACAGCAACCGTGCAATCACTCAATGGCTACTACGCTAGAGCGGTGCACGACCACTACAACGATAACCCAGAGCGATTTGTAGATTTCCTCCGCTCGCTGCATCTCGATCGCACGGTGGGGCTAGAGGAGTTTGGCGCCATTGCACCAAGCTTCCGCGCGCCGGGAGATAAAAACTGGACTCCGAATAACACTATTGCATATCTTGGCTATGGCTATGCCATCGAGCTCACACCACTGCACACCCTCACCCTCTACAACGCTGTGGCGAACAATGGCTGCATGGTGGCACCCAAGCTCATAAAGGAGGTGGAGCGCGATGGAAGAAGGATAGATCTAAGTGAGCGCGATGTGCTCAACCCCAAAATATGCTCCGACAAGACTCTCAATATCGCTCGCAGCTACCTTGAGGAGGTTGCAGCGGAGGGTACCGCAGAGTGGTATATGGGTAACTTCAAGGATTTTAAGGTTGGTGCCAAGACCGGCACAGCGAAGGTGGCGCAGGGAAGTATCAAATACTCCGATGGTTACTACATGGGTAGCATGGTTACATATATGCCTGCCGACAATCCAAAATATACTATTCTCACATCTATCTACACCCGTCTAGGAAATAGCTACACGATATATGGAGCGGGATTGGTTGGCCGCGCTCAGCAGAAGATCGTGCAACATCTCTACAACTCCGAGGAGGAGTGGTACGACAAGATTGGTCGAGGTGGTGGCGAGCAATACCCCATTAAGGTTAAGGGGGGCGAAGTGAAGCAGATTGAGGAGCTCACATATCAACTCTCTCCACGCACGGCACGCCACAATGGTGATAGCAAGTGGGGTCAAGTGAAGATCGACAGCATGGCGCGAGTGGAGATCGAAGATATCGAATATAGCACCACCACAATGCCCAATGTTGTGGGGCTAGGGCTAAAAGATGCTCTCTTTATTTTGGAGAGCCGAGGGCTCCGTGTCTCCTTTAGTGGCAAGGGAAGTGTGAGAAGCCAGAGTATTAAGGCGGGGTCGAAGATATCGAATGGCGCTGTAGTTAGCATTAGGCTTAATTAGTTCGAAGATGAAGAGGTTAACAGAGATTTTTAAAAATATAGATGTCAAAAGGTGGGTCGGCAGCGGTGATATTGCTATCGGCAACTTGGAGTATGACTCACGCGCGGTGGGTGACCAGAGCTGTTTCTTTGCTCTGCGAGGCACTCTGAGTGATGGTCATGCCTATATAGATAGTGCCATTGAACGAGGTGCAAGGGGTGTGGTCTGCGAGCAGCTGCCAGAATCTTTAGCACCCTTTGTGAGTTATATCCTCGTTGAGGATAGCCACCTTGCATTAGGCGTTGCCGCAGCGGAGCTCTACGACAATCCAAGCCGCGAGCTTAAGCTGATGGGGATCACCGGAACCAATGGCAAGACCACCACTGCGACACTTCTCTACGACCTCTTCCGCACGCTCGGATATCGCGTAGGACTTATCTCAACGGTTGTCTACTGCATCGACGAGCAGCGAATAGAGTCGACACACACCACACCCGATGCCGTAAGGCTTCAATCAATGTTGCGTCAAATGGTGGATTGTGGTTGCGAATATTGTTTTATGGAGGTCTCCTCACATGCCATTGTGCAGAATAGGATCTCTGGGCTCAGCTTCACGGGGGCTCTCTTCAGCAATATCACACACGACCACCTCGACTACCACCACACCTTTGCCGAATATATAAAGGCTAAGAAGAGACTCTTCGACACCCTTCCAAAGCAGGCCTTCGCCATTACCAATATCGACGATCGCAATGGAGAGGTGATGCTTCAAAATTGCCGCGCAAGTCGCTATACATACTCCCTACGCTCGATGGCCTCCTACCGCTGCAAGATCGTGGAGATGCATCTCAATGCAATGCTCCTGCGATTAGATGGGGAGGAGATATGGGTAGGCTCCACAGGGCGCTTCAACGCATACAACATGCTTGCGATCTACTCCGTAGCGCGACTTCTGGGGGTCGATAAGAGGGAGTGTTTAGTTGCCTTAAGCTCCCTTCAGGCGGTTTGTGGACGCTTCGAGACGATGCCACTGCCTAATGGTGCCACCGCAATAATTGACTATGCACACACCCCCGATGCGCTGGAGAGCGTCATCTCGACAATCGAGGAGATTATAGCTCCAGAGCAACAACTCATCGTCGTGTGTGGCTGTGGCGGAGAGCGCGACCGGGAGAAGCGCCCCAAGATGGCGCAGATCGCCACTTCGCATGCGTCACTCTCGATATTCACCTCCGACAACCCTCGCTCGGAGGATCCTCAAGTGATCCTCAGTGAGATGGTCGAGGGGGTCACCGACCGCACGGCACGCTACATCTCCATTGTGGATCGACGTGAGGCAATTCGCACAGCACTGCTCTTCGCACAGCGTGGCGATGTGGTGCTCATCGCTGGAAAGGGACACGAAAAGTATCAAATTATAGGAGACAGAAAGCTTCACTTCGACGACCATGAGGTGGTGCACGAGATATCTAAAAACGAAAAATAAAAATATAGAACAATGTTTTACCATCTATTCAAATACTTAACAGAGGCGGGAGTTGATATCCCCGGTGCGGGAATGTTTCAATATATATCATTTCGCTCACTTGCGGCAATCGTCACAGCGCTAATCATCATTATCACAGTTGGTAAGAGGATCATCCGCATGTTGCAACGTCTCCAAATTGGCGATGAGGTGCGTGACCTTGGGCTAGAGGGGCAGCTAGCGAAGAGTGGCACCCCAACTATGGGAGGAGTGATTATCCTCTTGGCGATACTTATCCCCACGCTGCTCTTTGGGCGTCTAGACAATATCTATGTTCAGCTACTTATTGGCTCTACGCTGTGGCTAGGGCTGTTAGGATTCTTGGATGACTACATAAAAGTATTTAGAGGCGACAAGGAGGGTTTGCACGGCTACTTTAAGATCATTGGACAGGTGAGCCTCGGTTTGATCGTAGGACTTACTATGTGGTACTCAAGCGATATCGTAGTGCGCGACACGGTAAAGAGCCCAATTGAGACCACCTACATGGATCCAAATGGTGAGGAGCAGACCGTAACACAGTGGCGTGTATCGCTCAATGGCGAGGAGCATAAATCCTCTAGCACGACCATTCCCTTTATCAAGGATAATGTCTTGGATTATCGCCGCTTGGGAGGTAATAGCGACCTACTTACGCTTGTTATCTATGTGGTAGTCTCTATCTTTGTGGTTACGGCAGTCTCCAATGGAGCCAACCTCACCGATGGTCTCGATGGGTTGATGACGGGGGTATCTATCCCAATTGCGGCGGTGCTCGGAGTCTTGGCATATCTTTCGGGTAATATCGTATATGCCGACTACCTCAATATCATGTATATACCATATAGTGGTGAGCTGGTGGTCTTCGCAGCGGCACTCTTTGGAGCACTTATTGGATTCCTCTGGTATAATAGCTACCCAGCTCAAATATTTATGGGGGATACGGGTTCGCTCGCTGTGGGTGGCATCATCGCAGTATTTGCAATATGCATCCGCAAGGAGCTTCTACTACCTCTCTTGTGTGGTATTTTCCTACTTGAATCACTCTCGGTGATGGTGCAAGTGGCTTACTTCAAATATTCACGTCGCAAAACAGGTGTTGGGCAGCGACTCTTCCTTATGGCGCCCCTGCATCACCACTACCAGAAAAAAGGTTATTTCGAGACTAAGATCATGATGCGTTTCTTTATCATCTCGATACTTTTGTCAGCGTTAACTATCGCCACGTTAAAGATGCGATAGAGAATTTAGAGATTGCAAAGATGAAAAAGATTATAGTATCGGGCGGTGGCACAGGTGGCCACATCTACCCTGCCGTAGCTGTGGCAGAGGCTCTTATGGCGCATTATGGCGCAGATGTCGAGATCCTCTTTGTGGGGGCCGAAGGACGCATGGAGATGCAGAAGATCCCCGCTCTAGGATATAAGATCGTAGGGCTCCCCATCGCTGGGCTCCAACGGCGCTTCGACTGGCACAATATTGAGGTACCCTTCAAACTGATGAAGAGCATCAGCAAAGCTAAGCGCGTGATAAAGGAGTTTAATGCAGATCTCGTAATTGGGTTCGGTGGCTACGCCTCGGCTCCAGTGCTGTGGGCAGCTCAGAAGTTGGGTATTCCCACAATGATACAAGAGCAAAATTCATTTGCTGGCCTTACAAATAAGATTCTCGCAAAGAAAGCAAAACATATCTGCGTGGCATATAGTGGCATGGAGCGCTTCTTCCCCACAACACCTATAACCCTCACTGGAAACCCTCTACGCGGCAGCTTCGGTGATACGCAGGTGGATCGGGCGCAGGCTCTCGACTACTTCGGACTCAAAGATGGAGGCCCCGTGGTGCTTATCGTAGGTGGCTCTCTTGGCACACGCACCCTAAATGAGGTGATGAAGCGATGGATCGAAGATAATCCCAACGGTCGCAACGTACAGGTTATATGGCAAACAGGAAAATATTATGAGCGCGAGATGCAGCGCTTCGCCGAGGCTCACAATATGGAGGGGATATGGCAGGGTGCATTTATCGAGCGCATGGATTACGCCTACGAGGTTGCGACAGTGGTTGTTAGCCGCAGTGGGGCATGCACCGTTTCAGAGCTCTGCCTCCTAGGTAAGGCGACACTCTTTGTCCCCTCACCCAATGTGGCCGAAGATCACCAAACATGCAATGCAAAGGCTCTTTGCGATAAGGGTGCTGCGGTGATGGTGCGTGATAGTGAGGCTATAGGTCACTGCATGGAGCGCGCAATAGAGCTTATCGAAAGAGGCGAAGAGCTCGCGGAGATCGAGAGGCGAGTGAAAGAGTTAGCGACGCCAAATGCGGCTGAGGATATTGTTAAAATTGCAGTAAAATTGATCGAGTAATGGAGAAGAAAAATATATATTTCTTAGGTGTTGGAGGCATTGGCATGAGTGCCTTGGCTCGTCTCTTTATGCACCAAGGGCACCGCGTAGGCGGTTACGACCGCACATGCACTCCCCTCACGGAGCGTCTTGAGGCTGAGGGTGTTGATATTCATTATATAGATTCCATTGAGGCTGTAGCGCCTCACTTTCTTCTGCCGGAGCAGACTATAGTTATCTACACCCCCGCGATCCCTAGCGACCACAGCGAATATAACTACTTTTTGGAGAATGGCTTCGAGCTCCTTAAGCGCTCCGAGATGCTAGGTGTGCTCTCTGAAGGGAGATATGTTATGGCAGTTGCTGGCACCCATGGAAAGACCTCCACTTCGACACTTATCGCGTGGCTCAATACCACCGCTGAGGGGCAGGGGTCAGCTATCTTGGGAGGAATCTCAAAGAACTATGATTCCAACCTTGTTTTGGGTGAGGGTGAGCGCCTAACCGTTGAGGCGGATGAGTTCGACCGTTCGTTCCTACGCCTGACGCCAGATGTGGCTGTCATCACCTCCGCTGATGCCGACCACCTCGATATATATGGTACTCATGAGAACTTGAAACAGGCCTTCTCACAATTCGTATCTCTTATCAAGGAGGGTGGCTCATTGATCCTTAAGCAGGGCGTCGATATCGAGATAAACAACAAAGGGATAGAGGTTTACAGATATAGCTTCGATACCCCTTCTGACTTCTATGCTCGCAATATTGAACTTATTGGAGGGGCTCTCTATCGTTACGATATAGTCACCCCTAGCATCACTATAGAGGGGTGTGTACTTGGTATTCCGGGGTGGGTCAACCTCGAAAATAGCGTTGCGGCAGTCGCTACGCTCTGGTGCGCTGCACATGCCGAGGGCAGGGAGCTAGACTGCGAACAGATTCGTGCCGCATTAAGCTCCTTTAGTGGCGTGAAGCGTCGCTTTGAGTTCTATATAAACACCCCTAAGCAGGTCTATATGGATGACTACGCTCACCACCCTCGCGAGATTGAGGCGGCACTAAGCTCCGTCAGAGCTATGCTCCCCAACCGCAAGGTGTTAGCTATATTCCAACCTCACCTCTACTCGCGCACGAAAGATCTATATTTGGGATTTGCCGAGGCGCTCTCCGCTGCCGACTCTGTGATTCTGCTGCCAATATATCCGGCACGCGAATTGCCCATTGAGGGGGTTGATGCGCAGATGATCGCGCAACATATCACCACGAGGTGTGAGATTGTCGCGCGCGAAGAGTTAGTAGCTCATGTGGCAGCTCTAGAGAGCGATGTTGTAATAACGTTTGGGGCGGGAAATATTGATTGTTGCTGCGAGGCACTTGCAGCTGAGTTGAGTAAAAAAGCTTAAAGAAGATTATGAAGAGGTGGTTAAAATATACTCTCTACACCCTACTCTGGTTGGGCGTTGTGGCATATATTATATTTGCCACCTTCGCAGTGCGTACCCAGCGCACAGTTCAGCGTGTAGATCAAGTCAAGATCAAGATTGTGGATAGCAGCGCAGTGGCCAATTTGGTTACCCGCTCGATGGTTGAGAAGTGGATCAAGGAGAGTAAAATACCTACTCTCGATCAACCTATTGACTCGCTAAGGCTCACCGACTTAGAGCAATATATTGCCGACAATGGATTTGTCAAGCAGGTGAAATGCTTCACTACATATAATGGGCAGCTACATATCGAAATTTCGCAACTACGCCCCACTCTTCGCATCATGCTCGACGGCTTCAACTCCTATATCACCTCCCAAGGAGAGGTGTTTGCGGCCCCTCCCTCATCCTCGCAATATACGCAGGTGGTTACGGGAAGCTATTCGCCACTCTTTAGAGCTGGTTTCACAGGCAATATAGAGGATGTTTTTCTCGCTGGCTATGAGGAGCTAGCGGCGGAGATAAAACGCTCAGAGGTGAAGAATATATATCCTCTATATGCGCAACGAATGAAGCTCCGCGAGCAGCTTCGCGCAGTGAACTCACGCTACACCAATCGTCGCTTTGGGGAGAGACGAAAAGTCTTCGATGAGAGGGTGGAGGAGCTCCGCGAGCGTAACGCCAAGGAGCGTGCGGAGATCACACGAGCGCTGCACGAGACAGACCTTGCAATCGAAAAGGAGACATCGAAGCAAAAAGTTTTTATTGACAAGCAAAAAAAGTTAGAAAAAAAGTATCAAGATTTCATAAATCTCATTACCTTTGTAAATGTAGTCGAAAATGATAAGTTCTGGAGCTCCGAGATTGTTCAAATTGTTGCAACTGAGTCAACAAATAGTGATCTAAGGCTTGAGCTAATTCCGCGTAGTGGTGAGCATACCATTGTTTTTGGTCTCATAGAGGAGGTCGAAGAGAAGCTCAGCCAGATAAAAACCTTCTATAAGGAGGTGTTACCACGCGAAGGATGGCAGAAATATAAGGTTATCAACGTCGAGTACAAGGGACAAATTGTATGTAAGTAATATAAGTGGACAAAAGTGGATAGAGAATATATAGTTGCAATAGATTTAGGTGATTCGAATATTGTAGTGGGTGTTGGTTCAGCTGCCGAGGGTGGAAGGATTAACATCGACCACATCCTTACGAGGCCATCTGAGGGTGTTAGCATGGGTCAAATAATGAATATAGATCAAGCTGTTAACACCATTAGAAAGGCGCTTGATGAACTCTGTGACACTACTGGAATTGAGGCGAAAGAGGTTTATGCTGGTATCTCAGGTGAGTTTATATATTGCACAAGTCACACCGATCATGTATTCGTTCCAGACCATAAAAATGGAGTTACAAAGCAGGTTGTGGAGGCTCTCTACGAGCGCATGAGTAATGTGCTTGTCTCCGAGGAGCGCATCATCATGGAGCGTATTCCTCAGCGATATGTCATCAACGACACCACCGAGGTGGAGGATCCTGTAGGTGTCTTCGGTAGCCCCCTGAGCTCCACATTTAACTTTATCTCCTCGGACAATGTGCCACTAGGACGTCTCGACATGGCTCTACGACGTCTCAACATCATTCCGCGACGTACCTTCTCCAACGCTATGGTGGTGGGAGATGCTGTACTCTCACCCGACGAGATGGAGGAGGGTGTAGTTGTGGTTGACATCGGTGGTGAGCTAACCGACATTGCGATATATCATCGTAACATCTTGCGTTATATCTCAACTATTCCGATGGGTGCGAAGTCGTTCAATAATGATATTCGCACTCTAACTATTCCAGAACGATATATCGAACCCCTCAAATTGAAGTATGGCTGTGCCCTCTCGAAGCATGCACCGCAAGACTTCACCGTTATTATCAAGGGGCGCTCGAAACACGATCAACGCGAGATTGCGATATATAACTTAGCGGCGGTAATCGAGGCACGTGCGCGCGACATAGCGGAGCTTGTCAGCAAGGAGATTGCCGACTCTGGATTTGCCGATAAGGTGCCATATGGCATTGTCCTCACGGGTGGTTCCGCACAGCTGCGCTTCCTCGATGAGCTCTTCCGCGAGGTGACTGGAATGGAGGTTCGTGTAGCTGAGGCAGAGGAGGTTATCTCTCCCCAAACGCGCACTAGGATCTCTTCTTCGGCCGACTCTACGATAGTGGGATTGCTTCTTCATGGTCTTAAATATGGCCCCTGCAAGGTTAATATAGATGAGTCTAAGATGACTCCACCACCGCCACCTGTCATCAAGGAGAAGCCTAAAGAGATCAAGGTGGAAGTTGTCAAGGAGGTGCCAGAGGAGGTTGTAAAAGAGGTTGTCAAGGAGGAGACCCCACAAGTACAGCCCCCACTCCCCCCAAAGGTTGTTGTGCCACGCCCAATCAATACAGTGCAGCAAAATGTTGTGGCAGAGCCAGAGGTGGCGCCAGAGGTGAAGAGCGAGACAGCTCCCCCCAAGAAGAGAGTTGAAGAGGCTGAGAAGCCCAAGAAGAGAAGAATACTTAAGTTGTTTAGCTCTCTTGTCAACAATGTTAACACACACTTCGATGTTGGAGAGGACGACGAAGAGGTATAAAAATTTGAGATATGAATGAAGATATAATGGGTGCTCTAAGTGTCGATAGAGGTGCGGAGTCCATAATAATGGTTGCAGGAGTTGGCGGAGCCGGAGGCAATGCCGTTCGACATATGTATGAGTTAGGAATCGAGGGAGTTGAGTTTATGGTGTGTAACACCGATCAACAATCGCTCGATAAGAGCCCTATCGAGAATAAAATTAAACTCGGTAGCGATGGTCTCGGTGCTGGTAGCAACCCAGAGGTGGGTCGCTTGGCAGCAATCGAGAGCCTCGAAGCGATCAAGAGCCGCCTGAAAGCCTCCAACACCAAGATGCTGTTTATAACCGCGGGAATGGGTGGTGGCACAGGTACTGGAGCCTCTCCCGTTATTGCGAAGATGGCCAAGGAGGAGGGCATACTCACCGTAGCTATCGTCACTTCGCCCCTCTCAGTTGAGGGTAACGACCGCTTCTCGCAGGCGGTAGAGGGTATCAAGAAGCTACGCGACCATGTAGATTCACTGCTTATCATAAACAACGATAATATAATCAGCCAATTTAAGAATCTATCTCTGTTTGAGGCCTTTAGCAAGGCTGACGACATTTTATGTTCAGCGGCTAAAGGTATTGCCGAGATCATCACCGTGAAGAGCGATTTGGTCAATGTCGACTTTGCCGATGTGCGTCGCGTGATGACCGGTAGCGGCACTGCCCATATGAGTGTTGCTTCGGCCGAGGGCGAGAACCGCGCGGAGATTGTTGCAAAACAGTCGTTGACATCTCCTCTTCTGGATCAAAACCTTATTTCGGGAGCAAAGAACATCTTGGTGAATTTCGTTACAGGAGTGCCCAATGGCCTTGCTGTAAGTGAGTTAGATACGATACTTACATTTATCCAATCCCACGCCACCGTTGAGGATGAGGATGGCAAGCGCCATACAGCCAATATCATATGGGGTACCAGCACCAAAGCTAATTTGGGTGAAAAGCTAGAGCTAGTAGTGGTGGCAACAGGCTTCAACGATAACCGCCTAGAGCCAAAAGTGCCCAAGCCAATTGAAGAGATTATGCCACAAGCAACTCCCTCGGCAGCACCTGCTCCTACGCCAGTTCTTGCGCCTGCGCCAACACCCGCCGCGGCAACACCTGCTCCTGCACCGCCACAGCAGCTTCCAAAGCAAGTTGTGCTTGGTAGTCGCAAGTCGCGCTATGGTAATATTGACCAGCTAGCGAAGCAGCCTGCATATAAAACGCGCAAGGTGGAGCTTATTGTAGTGGCCCAGAATGGCAAAAAGGAGGTTCTAAAGGAGAGTAGCGAACAGCGTAGCGCGGATGATGACTCTCTATTGTTTAAATAAAATAACTATTTTGTGAATATTTTCGAAGAGATAACCCTAAACGCCTTTTCACCCTCATCCATAACTCTACTCTGCGTAGTGGCACTTCTGCTGCTACTAATATCAGCTACTGTATCGGGCGCTGAAACGGCATTCTTTTCGCTCAACCACAACGATATAAAGAGGCTTAAAGGTGAGAATAGCTCTGCCGCTGCGACCACTCTACTGCTGCTCAGCAATGTCGATCTACTTCTTGCAACCTTGTTGGTAGTCAACAACTTAGTTAATATCTGCATAGTAATTGTAACCTCGAATATCATAGATACGGTATTCTCACTCGGACGCCTCGACTTCGTTGTAAAGACGGTGGCTGTAACCTTCGTGCTGCTGCTCTTCGGAGAGATCGCGCCCAAGGTTATGGCGCAGATGAATCCGCTAGGCTTCTCGAAGGTTGCATCGCGCATAATTCTTATATTCCGTACCCTCTTCTACCCTCTCTCCATCATCCTGATGAAGGCCGGGACATCCATCTCGAACCATGCTGCACGTCAAAATGAGATCTCATTCGATGAGCTAGCGGACGCTGTAGACCTCACCAATAGCACCACAAAGGAGGAGAGAGTGATGCTATCGGGGATCCTCAACTTCATTAACACCGAAGTGGAGGAGATAATGCACTCTCGCGTAGATATCACAGCAGTAAATATCAACGATAGCTACACCAGTATCAAGGAGACGATAGTTGAATCGGGCTTCTCCCGTATCCCCGTCTATGAAAACTCCCTCGACGAGATCCGCGGAGTGCTCTACGTCAAGGATCTACTCTCGCACATACGTGAGGAGGAGTTCGAGTGGCAGAAGCTTATCCGAAAAGCCTACTTCGTGCCTGAGCACAAGATGATTAACGACCTTCTAGAGGAGTTCCAATCAAGCAAGGTGCATGTGGCAATTGTGGTGGATGAATATGGCTCAACCCTCGGATTAGTCTCCCTCGAAGATATCGTAGAGGAGATCGTAGGTGAGATCTCCGATGAGAGCGATGCCGACGAGCGCTACTACACGCGCATTGATGCAAACACATATCTCTTTGAGGGAAAGACACATATCGGAGATTTCGAACGCATCCTCGAACTGAAGGAGGATAGCCTCTCTGATATTCAAGGAGGCGCCGAGACCCTCGCAGGGCTCATCCTTGAGGTGAAACGAAATATACCCAAGCAGGGCGATAAGATCACAGCACATGGGCTCGACTTCATGGTGCACTCAATGGGTGGCGAGAGCGGTCGTCGCATAGACAAAGTGAAAGTCACCATCCTCAACAATGAATAACCTGCTCCCACTCACAATATCACTCCCCTCAGGCGGAGTCGTCCTCATTGACAAGATCGGAGCATTAGAGGAGTTGCTGACTGAAGCCCCCCAAGAGGATCTCGCAGCAATCGCCCAAAGTTGCCACAAGCGACAACGAGAGCAGCTCACATGGCGCAGAATGGTGCGTAAGCATCTCGCACCACACATCATATCAATAACTTACAACGAGGCGGGAGCACCTCAGATAGGATCCGAGCTCCACCTTGGTGTATCTCACAGCGCCTCCCTCGCTGCCATAATCATCTCACACAGACCCTGCTCCATAGATATCGAGGCACTAGACCGCGACTTCTCAAAGGTCGCCCCACGCTACATAACACCCTCCGAAGCTCTCCTCAGAGAGGATAGTGACAAAGAGCACCTCCAACCACTCCTCTGGAGCGCAAAGGAGACTCTATATAAATATGCTAACTGCAAAGAGCTATCTCTGCTCGACGATATTCGCATCCATGAAATAGGCAATAACACCTTCACAGGCTCCATCAAACCACACGACAACCATATTGAGGGTGTTGCAACAACTCTTCTTAACCACTCACTTGTATATGTTGGGTAGGTCCAACCAGCTTCCCATCGCGCTCATGCCGCGCGGCACCAAGCTTAGCTTGGATCCAAAAACTATCGTTTTTGACCTTTGTGTTGCGCTGATGGGATGACATCCCATCAGCGAGGTTACCTCGGATTGGGTTTAGATGCCTTCAGGCATTTAAAACACCTTTTCTACTCTCGAATAACTTTAATTGAACTATCCTCTCCGAATGCGATTATTGAAGATGGGCGACGTGTGGGCTTTCCCTCGAAGCGGGGGTGCACCACATAGTCGACGCCCTCCACTATCTCGCGGCAGATCTCGTTGAAGCGAGCAGGGGTTGGCTCCCCTGAGAGATTTGCGGAGGTTGAGACGATGGGGCGTCCGAATTTGAATAGTAGCTGCTGGCAAAATTCATGCTGTGGGATTCTCACACCCAATGTCTTCTCGTCGGGGATGAGGTTTGGGGCAAGCCCCACCGCTCCGGGGAGGATTGCTGTGAGTGGCTTCTCGCTCATCTCCATAACATCAAATGCGATGCCGGGAGCACGATTGACGTAGCGCACAACCATATTAGCATTATTGCATAGGACCAGCATTGATCTCTTATCCTCGCTCTCTTTGAGTGCATATATCTTTGCTACAGCCTCAGCATTTGTTGCGTCACACCCTATGCCCCACACCGTGTCGGTTGGGTATAGTATGACACCGCCAGATCGAAGCACTGCTATGATCTCGGCAATTGTTTGGTCTAAAGTGGCCATTATTGATCTCTATTTTACTCTTTCAACTTCTTTAGTCGCTCAGACCATCTTGCTATGATCTGCTCGCCATTGTGCTCTAGCTCCTCCCACTGCGTGTAGCGCTCTAGTTTCTCTGGATATATGTCGCGCATATTAATCAATATTCCCGTCTCCTCGACCTC
Source organism: Rikenellaceae bacterium (assembly GCA_047172325.1). Classification (GTDB taxonomy): domain Bacteria; phylum Bacteroidota; class Bacteroidia; order Bacteroidales; family Rikenellaceae; genus Alistipes. Next base: position 64,354 of record JBCQWG010000007.1, read on the forward strand.
TCCAAAATCGGTATTGAGGAATGTATCGAAGGTCTTCATGCTCGGTGAGAGACTCATATAGGCGTTGAAGAGCGGAGGGATGTTTTCGCCTAGCTCTCGCACAGTTTGAGTCATTATCTTATAATCCTCCTCATAGATAGAACCAGTATAGAGCTTCTCGAAGCTCTCCGCATCAAGGACCACTGTCAGAGGATCTTTTGCCACCATGAGTGACTCTTTATCTGGGAAGTAGGATCTAAAGAATGAGAGGATCGTATCGCGTGCCTGAACATTGAATGTAGTATACATGGTTATCTTACCAAAGAAATATTGACTCTGGGGAGAGAAGATAATCAAGGCGCCGAGACCATCCCACAAATTATCTAAGGCATAAATACCCTTTCTATTGCGGCGTGGCTGATATTTGCACTGCACAAAGGAGCGACCTAGCTCAATGGTGCGAGGGAGATAACCGGTGCGGAACTTATCTGAGAAATTGAAATAGTGCTCCGTGGATAGGTGCTGAGGATAAGAACCCTCACACACAATAAAGCGATATCCTCCTACTATCTCCTGCTCATCCTTATCCCAAACAATGAGTTGAATATATCCGTTCTGAGCGGTGTCAGCCTCATCAATATCTACCGGCTCACCTGTGCCGCCCCCCGCCTCACGGAATGACTCCTCGCGAAGACGACCTATCTCCTGCATAAGCGCAGGGCACTCGGCTGCCGAGAAGATATAAATCTCATTGTTAGCCTTGTTGGTATCTCTCACCTTGCGCTCCGCTGTTAACTCTGCAAGAAGCAACTCACGCGCTACGGGTTCTATAATCGGAATTTGCATAAACGTATAATATATATATATATTACAAATATACGAGTTATTTTCCTAAAATAATAATTATTAGCCTTAAATATGCACTTAAAGTATACTTTCTCATGCCTCCGGCGGGCGGGGAAAAGCACCCCCGCGGGTGCATATTACTTATTTGCGGGTTTGGCTTATAGCTTCGCTATGAAATTAAATAGCTCAAAAAAATCATCACGAATAAATTCGCATAATTTTTTCAAGCTATTTATTTTTTTAATATCTAAAGGCATTTAAACCCAATCCGAGGTTACCTCGCTACTTAGCAAATGCCACGGAACGAATTTCGCGAATTACGGTGATCTTCACTTGACCGGGATATGTCATCTCGTCTTGGATCTTCTTGGCGATATCTTGTGATAGCTCCTCTGTTTGTTGATCTGTAAGCTTCTCTGCACCAACTATTACGCGTAGCTCGCGACCTGCTTGGATGGCATATGTCTTAAGCACTCCGGGGTATGATTGTGCGATATCCTCCATATTCTTGATTCGCTTGATGTAGCTGTCGACAACCTCGCGACGAGCACCGAGGCGGGCTCCAGAGATTGCGTCACACACTTGGATGATTGGCGAGATGAGTGATGTCATCTCCACCTCATCGTGGTGGGCACCAATGGCGTTACATACATCTGGCTTCTCCTTGCACTTTTCGGCAAGCTTCATACCGATAATTGCGTGAGGTAGCTCCGGCTCATTGTCGGGCACCTTACCTATATCGTGAAGTAGACCTGCGCGACGAGCGATTTTGGGGTTTAGACCAAGCTCCGATGCCATGATTCCTGCGAGGTTAGCTGTCTCGCGAGCATGTTGCAATAGGTTTTGACCATATGAAGAGCGGTATTTCATCTTTCCAACAAGGCGGATGATCTCAGGGTGGAGTCCATGTATACCAAGGTCAATTGCGGTGCGCTTACCTACTTCGATGATCTCCTCCTCGATCTGCTTCTGAACCTTTCCTACGACCTCCTCAATGCGGGCAGGGTGGATGCGGCCATCGGTAACGAGCTGGTGAAGAGCCAATCGAGCAATCTCGCGGCGAACAGGATCGAAGCCACTGATGATGATCGCCTCTGGGGTGTCATCAACGATGATCTCAACGCCTGTAGCAGCCTCCAAAGCACGAATATTACGACCCTCACGGCCGATGATGCGACCCTTAACCTCATCACTATCAATGTTGAATACTGTAACAGAGTTCTCGATTGCTGTCTCCGTTGCTACGCGCTGAATCGACGCAACGACAATCCTCTTAGCCTCGCGTGCAGCGTTGAGCTTAGCCTCCTCTACTGTCTCGTTGATATATGCTGCGGCCTCGCTCTTAGCTTCAGCCTTCATATTTTCGATAAGTTGACTCTTAGCCTCCTCTGAGCTGAGTCCAGAGATCTGCTCAAGGCGAACATTTTGCTCGCTTATGATCTTATCAACCTCCTCTTTTTTGCCCTCTAGCGCCTCTACCTTCGTTGTAAGCTGCTCACGGAGAGATGTTGTCTCCTTGATCTTCTTATCAATCTCGCGCTGCTGATTTTGAAGATTCTGCTCGATCTGCTTCGCGCGGTTCTCTGCTTGCGCCACCTCTTGGTTGCGTTTGTTGACAGCCCTATCATGCTCGCTTTTAAGCTGAATGAACTTCTCTTTTGCTTGGAGCATTCGCTCCTTCTTGATTATCTCTGCATCTGCCGTTGCCTTGTCTATAATCACTTGAGCCTTGTGGTTAGCGCCATTTTTCGCCACCTTGTTGCTCACAACTGCATAGACTACGACCGCAACAACTACCGCGATAAGCGACGTTATAACTGTGGTTACCATTTGTTTGTTTATTGTTGTGTTAAAAAAAATTATTAAAAAAAAGCCCGCAAAGACCCCTCTTCATTGTTTGACGAATCTGCTGATAAGTCATAAGTGGAGCTGCCTTAAATCGCAATCTTCCAATGGCACCCTAAAGGATGCACCCCGAAGGGTTAAGGCCTGATTTTGAGGAAATGAGCTTGACTCCAATTTGTTAAATGTTCAGAATCGCAAAGCTTGAGGAATCTATGCGGGTAGATTGCCTATATAAAGAACGTATAAGAGTGCCCTAAAGGTATCTCTTGATTGTAAAATCTATTTTTTCTCCTTGATCTCATTAAGGTAGCTATCTATCTGCTCCTTAATTGAACTCAATGCGTCGATATCCTCCTGAAGTAGAGAACCCTCACGCTTGGAGTTTATGTTGACTATAGCCAACTTCAGAGCCGCCATCGCCAAATAATCCTTGACCGAAAACTCCTTAATATTGTGTTGCTGGAACTCCGCAGTGAGGCGATTCACTTCGCGCTCAGCTAAACGGTAGACCTCTTCCGCCTCACTATCAATAGTGAAGGCGTAATTGCCACCCGCCAAAACGAGATTTATTGCCTGCTTGCCCATAGGTTCCTTTATTGGTTAAGAGTATTACTCCTTATCAACTGCATTTAGCAGAGCTATACAGCGATCAACCTCCCGCATTAGTTGGTTCACGCGTGCCCGTGCCTTATCCTTATCTTCGCCATTACCACTTAGCGCCTCACTCAAACGGAGCGACGAAAGCTCCGACGAAAGCTCCGCAACCCTCTCCTGAAGCGCCCTACGCTCCACCAAAAGCTTGTCACGGACCAACTCAAGCTCACGATTAATCTCGCTAAGACGCTTGTGATATGCCACTAAAACACCCACTTGCGCCTCTAACTCCCTTATGATACTCTTGTCTGCCATTTCGCTAAAGTTGTAATCAACAATTCAAAGATAGAGATTATTTTTTAATTATACAAATTAAATGTTATTTCTATGTCAACCTGCGGTTGTCATCATCCCATCAGCGAGGTTCCTCGGATTGGGTTTAAATGCCTTTAATTTCATAGCGCTAGTTATAAGCCCAATCCGCAAGAGGTAATATGCACCCGCGTGGGTGCTATCCACGCCCGCCGGAGGCATAAGAAACTTTTTTGTGCGGTTGCTTTTCATCCCACCCGCGACCCAACAAAACAGACTACGCCAACTCAGCATAGAGGTCATACTCCTCAGCTGCGGTGATCTTAACGGTGTAGAAATCGCCCTCTTGCAGCTCTACATTGTGGCAGGGGATAAGGATCTCGCAGTCGACATCTGCCGAGTCGTACTCGGAGCGGGCTACATAGTAGTCACCTTGCAGGGAGTCGACAATTACTCGCAGGTGCTGACCTATGCGGCGTTCATTATTCTCGAATGATATTTGGTTTTGTAACATCATTATACGCTCCACGCGTTGCTCCTTGATCTCGCTTGGCACATCATCTTGAAGCTGCTCCGCGGAGTAGGTACCCTCCTCTGGGGAGTAGGGGAAGACCCCAAGGCGCTCGAAGCGCACGTCGCGCACAAATTGAAGAAGCTCCTCGAAGTCCTCTTCGCTCTCACCGGGGTACCCCACGAGCATTGTTGTGCGCAGCACGAGGTCGGGGATCGCTGCACGTAGCTTCTCGACAAGTTTGTAGGCATCCTCCTTTGTGTGGCGACGCTTCATTGATTGTAGCATGTTGTTGGAGATATGCTGAAAGGGGATATCCAGATAGTTGCATATCTTGCTCTCTCGCGCCATAACCTCGATCACATCATCGGGGAAGCCTGTGGGGTAGGCGTAGTGGAGACGTATCCACTCAATGCCCTCTATCTTACAGAGCTCTGCAAGGAGCTCGCCAAGGCGACGACGCCCGTAGAGGTCCACGCCATAATATGTTGTATCTTGGGCAATTACAACGATCTCGCGCACTCTCTTTTGAGCCAAGGTGTTGGCCTCCTCCAAGAGCTCCTCCATCGGCACTGAGATGTGACGACCGCGGATAAGAGGTATAGCGCAGTAGCCACACTTCCAGTCGCACCCCTCCGAGATCTTGAGAAAGGCGTAGTGCTCAGGGGTGGTTATAATGCGAGTTGTCTCAAGCTCCTTGCGGTGAACTCCTCCAAGGCGCTCTATCACTGCCTTCCAATCCTTCACTCCGAAGTAGTGGTCCACCTCTGGAATCTCCTCACGCAGCTCATCTGCATAGCGCTCCGAGAGGCACCCTACAACGAAGAGCTCCTCGATGAGACCCTCCTCCTTAGCTTCGGAGGCTTGTAAGATCATATTTATGGACTCCTCCTTGGCATCACCAATAAATCCGCAGGTGTTGATTATGACAACCTCCGCATCGAGCGTGTCGCTATCGAACTCCACGTCGTAGCCCGCCGCCGCCGCCTGCGCCATAAGGTGCTCCGAGTCTACTACATTCTTGGAGCATCCGAGGGTAATAAAATTAATTTTTCTCATCGCCAAAGAGTGCGTTTACAAACTCATTACTATCGAACATACGTAGCTGGTCGATGCCCTCTCCAATGCCGATATAGCGAACTGGGATGCTGAACTGGTCACTTATGCCAATCACCACACCCCCCTTAGCTGTGCCATCTAACTTGGTCACGGTGAGTGATGTAACCTGCGTTGCTTGCGTGAAGTGCTTAGCCTGCTCAAAGGCATTCTGACCCGTTGAGCCATCGAGCACCAACATCACCTCATGTGGAGCGTCGGGAATAACCTTCGCCATGACGTTACGGATCTTGGTGAGCTCATTCATCAAACCAACTTTATTGTGGAGACGTCCCGCCGTGTCGATCAAGACCACATCCGCACCATTGGCTACAGCCGACTTAAGGGTGTCGTAGGCTACCGAAGCGGGGTCGGAGCCCATATCCTGACGCACCATCGTGGCACCTGCTCGATCTGCCCATACCCCCAACTGCTCAATGGCAGCCGCGCGGAATGTGTCGGCAGCACCTATATATACTTTGCGACCAGCTGCCGTGAGCTTAGCCGCTAACTTACCTATCGTCGTGGTCTTACCCACACCATTGACACCCACAACCATCATTACATATGGTGTGTTCTCCTTAACCTCAATGCCAAAATCCTGCTTCTTGCTCGAAGCCTCCTCTAGGAGCTTAGCGATCTCACTGCGAAGAATACCACGCAACTCATTAGTACCTAGATATTTATCCTTAGCTACACGCTGCTCAATATTGCGAATGATCTTCACCGTGGTGTCAACACCCACATCCGAGGTGATAAGAACCTCCTCCAGATCATCCAGCACCTCATCATCAACCGTCGTGCGCCCCGCAATTGCTCGACTGAGCTTCGAGAAGATACCACTCTTCGTGCGCTCCAAACCCGCATTAAGCTCTCCCTGCTTTGCTTCAGGTGCCGCTTCGGGTGCCGCTGCCGCCACCTCGCTATCGTCATGAGCCACTACCTCCGGTGGCGTAGGCTCGCTACTCTTCTTCTTGAAAAGATCAAAAAATCCCATAATATTATTTATAATAGATTATTTTTGACAAAGATAGTGATAATATTTTATTACCGCTTATCAAATGAGGTAAAGTTATGGGGTGAACGCATGAAAAGTCTCCCATCGCGCTCATGCCGCGCGGCACCAAGCTTAGCTTGGATCCAAAAACTATCGTTTTTGATTTTGTGTTGCGCTGGTGGGATGGGGCTTTGTAATACATCTATGTCATCATCCCATCAGCGAAGTTGGCTCTTGTAGATCTCGACTTACTCTCTTTAGATATCCGTAGTGGCGTTGTATAAAATTGCGAATTTGGCTTAAAACTAGATTGTTAGGATCACTTTCACACCTCTTTGTCATCTCCATATTAAAGCGATTAAAGTCATTGCAGAGACGCCTGACAAGGTTGTAGTCTTTGTACTCAGGATCACAATCATAGGGGAAGTGTATGAGCGCCATTAATGTGTAGAGGTGCTTTAACTCCTCATCACTGAGTTGAAATTTTGTCACTGTGTTGAATCGTACTCTCTTTTCCATTACCTTAGTTTTAAATGGTTAAACAATCACGGTAGCGAAAAAGAAAGGTGATTTCGCCGACCCGTTGACTTACACCAGCAAAGGCAGTGGATACATTAATATTCCACACGGAAGCGAAACCACCCGTGCGAATATAGTGAGGCGAGAGCATAAAAATGCCCGCCTTGCTAAGAGGCAGGTTTCCCCACCTTTGCTGAATATGTAAGTCAACACAAAGATATTAAAAAAGTTTGAATAAACAAAAAATAAATTATTATCCATCAGAGGCTAACCTCGGATTGGGTTTAAATGCCTTCAGGCATTTAAAAAATTAAAGAGATTAAAATGTTATGCGAATTTATGTAACTACTCAGCCCCTACAGTCCAGCAACAGCGAGTAAAGCCACGAGCGGATCTTGATTGCATTTTTTGGCTGTCTGCACGATGGATTGAAGCGTCGCATATTGCTGCGCACC